>CANJPQ010000037.1 GCA_947476275.1 Fidelibacterota bacterium | reverse complement strand
GCGGCACCGCATCGAGAATGCTTTTTGCAGGCTCAAAGACTTCCGGCGCATTGCCACCCGCTACGATAAGCTGGCGCGAAACTTCCTTGCATCCATCCACCTCGTCGCAGCAATCGTTTGGTGGATTTTATGAGTCTGGACCCTAGTCTACCTTCGGGCTCAGTTTTTCTTTGATGCCCTTGGTCAGGAACGTCTGGCTGCGGTGCTTGCGGCCGGTGCGTGCACCTTCGCCGCCGGAGTTGCCGGTCCCGGCGGGTTGCCACTTCGGGATCAGTTGGTGCTTGCCCGGGCCGATCAGGTCGGCGCGGCCCATGGCTTTGAGCGCATCGCGCAACAGCGGCCAGTTCTCCGCATCGTGGTAGCGCAAGAATGCCTTGTGCAAACGGCGCTGGCGCAAGCCCTTGATCGCCTCGACCTTCTCCGATGCGCCGCGGCGCACGGGGCGCAGCGGATTGGCGCCGGAGTGATACATCGCCGTTGAGATCGCCATGGGTGAGGGCAGGAACGTCTGCACCTGGTCGGCACGATACTTATTTTTCTTGAGCCACAGCGCGAGGTTCATCATGTCCTCGTCCGTCGTGCCCGGGTGGGCTGCGATGAAATACGGAATCAGGAAGTATTCCTTGCCGGCTTCCTTCGCCGCCTGATCGAACAACTGCTTGAAGCGATCGTAGGCGCCGATGCCCGGCTTCATCATCTTCGACAGCGGGCCGGATTCCGTGTGCTCCGGCGCGATCTTGAGATAGCCGCCGACGTGGTGAGTGACGAGTTCTTTGATGTACGCGGGGCTCTTCACGGCCAGGTCGTAGCGCACGCCCGACGCCACCATCACCTTCTTCACGCCCGGCAGCGCGCGCGCCTTGCGATACAGCTGAATCAAGGAGTCATGATTGGTGTTCAGGTTCGGGCATATCCCCGGGTACACGCAAGACGGCTTGCGACAAAGGGACTCGGTCTCTTTGTCCTTGCAGGCGATGCGATACATATTCGCGGTCGGCCCGCCGATGTCGGAGATGATGCCGGTAAAACCCTCGGTCTTGTCCCGGATGCGCTCGATCTCCTGCAGCACCGATTCTTCCGAGCGATTCTGGATGATGCGGCCTTCATGCTCTGTTATAGAGCAGAACGAACATCCGCCGAAGCACCCACGCATGATCGTCACAGAGAACTTGATCATGTCCCAGGCCGGAATCTTCGCATCGGCGTAGGACGGATGCGGTCCCCGCGCGTAGGGCAGATCGTACACGCCGTCCATCTCCGGCGTCGTCAATGGGATCGGCGGCGGCGTCACCCACAGTTCGCGGTCGCCATGCTTCTGCACCAGGTGGCGCGCGTTGCCGGGGTTGCTCTCGCGATGCAGGACGCGTGAGGCGCGCGCGTAGGTTTCCGGATCGGTGGAGACCTGCTCATAGGACGGCATGCGCACGACGATCTTCTCGCCGGGCCGCTGTGCCGCGCCCTCGTCGGAGGATTCGATATCGTCGGCGTGGGCTTCGGTCCAGCCTTCAGGTACGGCCGGCTTGGTCAGCGCGATACCGCGCACGTCTTCCAGTTCGCTCGGCTTGGCGCCTCTGGCGAGACGATGGGTGACTTCGACCACGGCCCGCTCCGCGTTGCCGTAAAGCAGAATGTCCGCCTTGGCATCCACCAGGATCGAACGGCGCACCTTGTCGGACCAGTAGTCATAGTGGGCGATCCGGCGCAGCGAGCTTTCGATGCCGCCGAGGACGACGGTGCAATCCTTGAACGCCTCGCGGCAACGCTGGGCATAGACAATCACTGCGCGGTCCGGGCGCTTGCCGCCTTCGCCGCCGGGCGTGTAGCTGTCGTTGTGACGCAGGCGGCGGTCCGAGGTGTAGCGATTCACCATCGAATCCATATTGCCGCCGGTGATGCCGAAGTAGAGGTTTGGCTTGCCGAGCGCTTTGAATGGCTCTGCGGATTGCCAATCCGGCTGAGACAGGATGCCGACGCGGAAGCCTTGCGCTTCCAACAGGCGCCCGATGATCGCCATGCCGAAACTCGGATGATCGACGTAGGCGTCGCCGGTGACCAGGATCACATCGCACGAGTCCCAGCCGAGTTGGTCCATCTCCGCACGGGACATGGGGAGGAAAGGCGCGGTGCCGAAGCGCTGCGCCCAGAATTTTTTGTAGGAGAAGATCGGCTTTGGTGTGTCCATCGCCGGCTCTATGTGGGCGAAGCCGCCCGTCCCGTCAACTTAAAGGCCTTTAAAGCCCTATTTTCCGATGGCGTGGAGCTGCGTTGTCGCCATTGCCGCCAGCTGACCTGCCGCGAATGCGTTCCGCTGGCTTGTACTGAGGGCGCCAAGCTCGGCGACCGTCAACACGGCTATCTGCGGATTGGTAATCGCCTTGAGACCGCCTGCCGTAAAGCCTTGCATTTGCGCCGCTGACAGGGATTGGATCGCAAACGTGGTCAGGGCGGCGATCTGGGCCGAGGTCAACTGACCGATCTGGGCGCCACTGAAGCCTGACACCTGGACCGACGTCAGCAGTGCCACGTCGCCCACTTCCAGGCTTTGAACCTGCGTGGCGAGCAACGCCCCCAGCTCCGTCTTGGTGAGACCCGCGATCTGCCCGGCGCTCAAGTCAGCAATATGTGTCGTATCGAGGCCGCGGATCTGCGTGACGGCCAAACGTCCGATCTGGGTCGAAGTGAGGGCGGCGTAGTGGGCCGAATCCAGGCGCGACAAATGCGTGCCCGCCAGAGCCGCGAGTTGCGTATTCGCCAGCGCCGGGACCAAGCCTGCGTTCAGGCCATTGAGATTGGCGTAGTGCATGTTCGTGAACTGGGTCGCCGTCAGGCCACCCAGCTGCGCGGTGGTGAAGGACGCGAAAGCGGCCGACCCCAGGGCATTCAACTGGCCGTAGCTCAACACGCCGAGATCTGACCCGCTCAACCCCTGCACCTGGCTCACAGCGAAGTTGCCGAGTTGAGCAGGCGTCAGCGCCTTCAGCTGCGCCGCAGAGAGCATGCCGACTTCGGCGGTGGTCAGGGCGTTGATATGCGTGACGTCCAAGCCAGTGATCTGCGCGGCGGTCAGGCCGCCGAGCTGCGCCGTCGAGAACGCGCTGAACACAGCAGTCGGCAACGTGTTGATGCGCGTTACCGTCATGGAGGCGATGTGCGCCGGCGTGATGCCGGCAAATTGTTTTGTGCTGATGCCGCTCAGGCTGCGGGTGACCCCGATGCCGTTGATCTGCGCGACCGTCATCTGTCCCAACTGCGTCGAGGTGAATTCCTGGAACGACGTATAGGCCATCTGCACCAGCTGAGTCGGCTGTAGGCCGGCGATCTGCGCCTGGCTGAGCTGCGAGAGGTCGATCGCATCGATACGATCGATCGCCAGGTAGCGTATCTGCGTCGCAGCCACGCCGCGGAACTGCAGCGTCGAGAGTGAGCCAAGTTCGCTTGGCGTCAGCGCATTGAATTGCTGCGTCGTAAGGCGCCCAATGGTTGCGGAGGTCAGGCCGCTGAGTGCGGTGGCCGAGATTGAAGGCATGACCGTGGTCGCGATTGCGCGCAGCTGCGTTGCCGTCAGCGCGTTGAGCTGGGTTGCGGTCAGTGCCGCGAACGATGTGGCATCGAGACCGACGAATTGTGCCACTCCCAGGGCCGCCAGCTGCGTGCCTGCGAAGCTGCTGAAATCCTCAGGGTCGAGCGCATTGAGTTGCGTCGTGGTCATCTTGCCGAGTTGTGCAGCCGTAAAGCCCGACACCTGCAGCGTCGATAGTGCGGCCAACTGCGTCTCGGTCATGGCCACGACTTGCGCCGTCGTCAATCCGGATACCTGCGTCTTTGACAGGGCGCTGATCGCGCCAGTGCTCAAGGCAGCGACATTCGCCGGTTTGAGGGCGGCAAGCTGCGCGACCGAAAGCATCGAAACGCTGGTCGTGGAAAGGCCGTTGCTCTGGGTGGTGACAAAGCCGCCGACCTGTGCCGCCGTCAGGCCCCCCAACTGAGCGGTTGTGAGATCGCCGAGAACCGTAGCGGAGAGGGAAGCGCTCTGGGTGGGCAGCAAGGTTCCGATGCTGGCGGCCGTGAAGCCCTTCAGCTGCACGGTCGACAGCAGCAGCAAGTCCGCTGCGGCAATGGCACGGATCTGCGTGGTGCCGAATGCGCCGAGATGATCGGATGTCAATGCGCCGAAGTTGGTTGTGTTCAGTGCCGTAATTTGCGCCGTCGTAAGCCCGCGGATCTGCGCGGTCGTGAACGAACCCAGCACGCCGCTAAGCACGGCATTGAGTTGTGCGTTCGTCAGGTTTCCCACCTGGGCAGCGGTCAGTGCGCTCACCTGGCCCGTTGTCATGAGGGCAATGTTGTCTGTGGTAATGGCGCGCAGCTGTGTGGTGGTGTAGCCGCCAAGCTGCGCGGAGGTGAGGGCGCCAAAGAACGTGGCGTTCACGCCGCCCAGCTGGACCGGCGTCATGAGGTCGAGCTGCGTCGTCGTCAGCCCGGTGACAGCCGCCGCCGTCAGGGCGTTGAGCTCGGCCGTGGTTAGGGCGGCGAACGTCGTCTGCGTCACGCCGCGGAGTTGCAGGGTCGAAAGCGTGCCGAAATTGGCCGGACTCACCGCGTTCAACTGCGTTGGAGCAAGCGCGTTGATCTGGTCCGAACTCAGCCCGTCGATCTGCGCGGCGGACAGGTTGGAGAATTGGGCGGCGGTCAAGCCGCGCAGCTGGACGGTGGAAAGGGTGGCGAACTGACCGGCGGACAGCAAGCCAAGCGCCGTTGATGTGAGCCCCGACATCTGCGTGGCGTTCAGTGCGGCAAACTGTGTGGCTTGCAGCGCAGAGAAGTTCGTCGTGCTCAGGCCCGTGAGCTGGGCTGCGGTCAGTCCCGCGATCTGAGTGAGTTCCAGGCTCGCGATCGCATCCGTCGATAGTGCATTGAGCTGGGTGGTGCTGAGCGAGCCGACGCTTGCGGCGGAAAGCCCGCCAAGCTGGTTGGTGCTGAGCGCGGCAATATTGATGGTGTTGATCGACTTCAGCTGGGTCGTCGTCATCGCGCCAAGCTGGGTCGTATTCAGCGCCGCCAGCGTCGTGGTGGTCAGGTTGCCCAGCTGTGTTGCCGTCAGTGCACGCACCTGGGTGGTCGTCATCGCATCGACGGTCGTCGACGACAGCTCGTTGATGTGCGTGGTGGTGATGCCGCTGATGACGCTGGCGGTCAGGCCTTTGATCTGCGCGGTCCCGAGGCTCTCAAACGCGCCCTGGGTGAGCGCGTTGAGCTGCGTGGAGAAAAGAGCCCCAAGCTGCGTGCCCGACAGACCTGCCAGCTGCACCGTCTGAAGGCTGCTGATATTGGTCGTGTTCAGCGCCTTCAGCTGCGTCGCCGCAAGGCTACCGAAGACGACCGATGGCAGCGCCGCGAAATCGGTTGTGGTCAGCACGGCGAATTGCGCGGCTGTGATGCCGCTAAGCTGCGAGGTGCGCAGATCGGCGATGACTGTGGAAGAGAGCGCGTCGAACTGGGTGGTCGACATGGCGCCCAACTGCGCGCCCGTGATGCCCGCGAACTGCGCGGTGGTGAGTGCTGCAATATTGTCCGAGCTCAGCGCCTTCGCCTGGGTCGCGGTCATCCCCGCGAGGTGCGTCGATGTCAGGCCGTTGAATTGCTCGGTCGTGAGCGCGCCGATGTTGGTCGACGTCAGGGCGCCGAACTGGGTTCCCGCGAAGCCGCTGAGTTGGGTCGAAGAAAGCGCCGCAAAGTCGGTGGCATCGAGTGTGGCGATGTCCGATGTCGTCAACCCCGCAATCTGGGTGGTCGACAGGCCCGCGATGACGTCGCTTGTGAAAGAGTCGAACTGCGCGGCCGTGAGGGCATTAAGTTCGGTCGACGTCAGCAGCGACGTCTGGGTGGAGCTGAACCCGCCGAGTTGAACGGTGTCGAAAGAGGAGAATTGCGCCGCCGTCAAACCGCCGAGCTGTGTCTCGGTCAAAACCGCGGTCTGCGTGGTGGTGAGGCCGCGCACCTGTGCGGTGGAGAATCCGGCAAGCTGAACGCTCGAGAGATCTGCGACGGCCGTTTCGCTTAGGCTTTGAAGCGCCGTCGTGGAGAGCGCACCGAGTTGGGCGCTGGTGATTCCGTGCAGTTGAAGCGTCGACAGCACCTCGATCTGGGTTGCGACCAGACCGCGAAATTGAACGCTGGACAGCGCATTGAGCTGTTCGGAGGTGAGCACGCCGATGTCATCGACGCTGAACTGGCTGATGCCGGTCGAGGTAAAGCCTGTAACCTGCGTGGTGCTCAACGCCTGAATTTGCGTGGATTGCAGCGCTTCGACGTTGGTGGTGTTCAAGCCGGCAAGCTGCGCCGCGGTCAAGCCGTTCAGCTGCGCGCTGGTCAGTGCGGCGATGTTGTCCGTGACAAATGCATTCAGTTGCGTTGCGTTCAAAACACCGATCTGCGTATCCAGCAAGCCGCCGACTTCCGTCGTGCTTAAGCCGTTCAGCTGCGCGCTGGTCAACGAACGCACTTGCGGCAGCGACAAGGCGCTGATGTTGGCCGGAGCCAAGTCGTTCAGCATCGTCGTCGTCAAGCCGGCGATCTGGGACGTAGTGAATGCGGCGATGTCGGTGGTGGTCAGCGACGTAAAGTCACTGGTGTTGATCGCCAGCGCTTGATTCTGTGTTGGGGCAAATCCGTCCGTCTGCCCGGTGGAGAACGCCCCAAGGTGGGTTGCGTCGAGGCCGATGATCTGAAGTTCGGTCAGGCCCGTCACCTGAGCGGTGGACAGGCTGACAATGACTTCCGTCCCGAGCGCGTTGACTTCATCGACGGTCAGCACGCCAATCTGCGCCGCGCTCAAGCCCGAAAGCTGCACGGTGGTCATTGCCGCGATGGCGGCCGGGTCGAAGCTCGCAAGCTGTGTGTTGCTGAGGGCCGCGAGTTGGGTGTCGAACAAGGCGGCGAACTGCGCCGGCAGGAAATAGCCGATCTCCACCGTGAACGCTTGCAGCTGCGCGATGCTGAAGCCGGCAATCGTGGTGGTCGTCAGGCCTTGGAATTGGGTTTGCGTCAGCGGCACGGCGACAGCCTTTCAAAGCTGTTGCCGCTGACAGGTGGCCCGCCGAAGCAGGCATAGCCGGTCATGCCGCGTTCCCCATTCTGGAGACGGAGTGGACGACCACAGTGCCCACCAAACCTCTTAAAAGTTGTAAACCAGTCCAAATCGGCTGACAACGTATGCGAAGGTGTAAAAAATACCTTTAAATCAATAGTATAGGTGACGTCACGGAGGGTTGAAGTCGCCCGAGTGGCGCCCGCGGACGCGGCAAAATTAAGGATTTG
Organism: Fidelibacterota bacterium; assembly: GCA_947476275.1. Lineage (GTDB taxonomy): Bacteria > Pseudomonadota > Alphaproteobacteria > Rhodospirillales > Rhodospirillaceae > SCTM01. The sequence continues at coordinate 33,560 of CANJPQ010000037.1, read as the reverse complement.
AGCCACGACTCCCCGCCGCACATACGCTTGGGGCGGGGGAGTCGCTGCCGGTCAGCGGGCTGGGCGGTGGGCGTGGACCAGATCGACCAGCCGGGCTACGGCGTCTGGGTCGGTTTCCGGCCAGATGCCATGACCGAGATTGAACACGTGCCGGCCGGGGCCCGCATCGTCCAGGAGGGCATTGACCCGGGCGGCCAGCACATCCGGTGCGGCGAACAGCACGGCCGGATCGAGGTTGCCTTGGACCGCCTGGTCGGGCCGCAGGTGTTTGCGGGCGGTGGAAAGAGTGCCGCGCCAATCGAGTCCGACGACATCGGCCGGCAGGTCGGCGATGAAGTCGAGCAGTGTCCAGCTATTGTTGCAGAAATAGATCAGCGGAACGCCGGTATCTTTGAGAGCGCTCAGGATGCGCCGCACCGGCGGCAGGGCGACGCGGGCGTAGTCGTCGCGGCCGAGCAATCCACCCCAACTGTCGAACAACATCACGGCCTGTGCGCCGGCGTCGATCTGCGCGCGCAGATACAGCGTCATGGACTCCGCCAGGCGATCGAGGATTTGCGCACTGAGTTCGGGCTCGCGCTGCAAGAACGCGCGCGCGGTGCCGAACTCCTTCGACGGCTTGCCGGAGACGAGATAGCAGAACAGCGTGAAGGGAGCGCCGGCAAAGCCGATCAATCCAACATGCGCGGGCAATTCGCGCCGCACGATACGAATGGACTCCAGCACATACGGCACGTCGCGCTGGGGATCGAGCGTATGCAAGCGCGCCAGATCCGCGGCGGTGCGGATCGGCTGCGCGATCACGGGGCCGGGCGCGAAGTCGACGCCCACACCCATGCCCTCGACCGGCGTCATGATGTCGCTGAACAGAATCGCGCCATCCAGTGCGAACCGCCGGATTGGCTGTAGCGTCACTTCTGCAGCGAGTTCCGGCGTGCGGGTCAGCGTCAGAAAATCTGTCTTCGCGCGTATGGCACGATACTCGGGCAGGTACCGTCCGGCCTGACGCATGATCCAGACCGGCGTGTGGGGCGTGGGCTGCCCGCGCATCGCGGCGAGGAGAGGTGGGGTGAGGACGGTCATGATGCCTGCACGGCTCCAGCCTTGAGAATTTCATGGGCGCCGCGCGAAATCAGCTCCTCGGCGAGTGCGATCCCAAGGCCCTCGGGGTTCGCCGCCGCGCCGCGCTTCTCGACGGAAATGCTGTTGCTGCCGTCGAGGGCGCAGACTTGAGCGGCGAGCATCAGCGCATCGCCGTCAAGATATGCGATTGCCCCCAAAGGGATCTGACACCCGCCTTCGAGATGCTGCAACAGAACACGCTCCGCAGTGACGGCGATGCGCGACGGCGCGTCGTCGAGCTTGCGGACGATGGACGACGTTGTGGCATCGTCGGCGCGCGTCATCAAGCCGAGCGCGCCTTGCGCGACCGCCGGCGGAAAGGTGTCGAACGGCAACACCTTCGAGATGCGCGCGGCCAACCCCAGGCGTTTCAATCCCGCGACCGCAAGAACGATCGCGTCATAGCTACCGGCATCCACCTTGCCGACCCGCGTCGGCACATTGCCGCGCAGTTCGCGATGGGCAATGTCCTTCCGCCAACGTGCGATGAACGCGCGTCGCCGCAGGCTGCTTGTGCCTATGGTCGCGCCGGGCGGCAGTTTGTCGGCGTCGATGCCGGCACCGCAGACAAGCGCATCGTGGCTATCCTCGCGCTCCGGCACCGCGGCAAGCTGCAAGCCTGCGACCATCTTCGTGGGTAAATCTTTCAAGCTATGCACCGCGAGGTCTATCTCGCCTTCGCTCAAAGCGCGATCCAACTCGGCGGTGAAGAAGCCTTTGCCGGCTGTTTTCCACAACGGTGTGTCCAGCGCGACATCGCCGGCGGTCTTGATCTCGATGATTTCCACCTTCGGTGCGGCGGGCAATTCGGCCAGCAGTGCCGCCACATGGTGCGCTTGCCATAGCGCCAACGCCGACCCGCGTGTGCCAAGACGAAGTGTACTCATGATGCGTTGCTTTCCGGATCGAAGCGATAACCTACGCCGCGCACGGTCGTGAAGTGTCGCGGCGTCTGGGGCTCCCGCTCGAATAATTTTCGCAGACGAAGGATGAAATTGTCGACGGTACGGGTGGAGGGATAGACCTCCTCTCCCCACACGCGCTCCAGCAGGTCGTCCCGTCCGATGACTTCGCCCGGGCGCTCGGCGAGGACCTTCAGGATCGTCGCTTCCTTCTCGGTCAGCTCGTGGCTGCGGCCGTCCCAGGACTTCGCACGAAAACTGCGGAAGTCCACCTCGTTGCCGCCGAAGCGCAGGCTGCCGGTGCTGGCCACCGCGCCGCGGTACCACTCCCACCGCCGCAGGATCGCGCGGACGCGCAGCAGGAACTCGTCGAGATTGAACGGCTTGGTGAGATAGTCGTCGCCGCCGGCCTCCAGCCCGCGCACCCGGTCATGGGGATCGCCGCGGGCGGTGAGGAACAGCACCGGCGTGTTGATGCCGTGCTGGCGCAAGCTGGTACACAGCTCCAGCCCGCTCAAGCGCGGCAGCATCACATCCAGCACCAGAAGATCGTGTTCCGCCGCGCGCGCGCGTGCCAATCCGTTCTCGCCGTCGTGGACCGTCTCTGCGCTATAGCCTTCCGCCCGCAGGTTCTCCGCCATACCGCGGGCCAGCGACAAGTCGTCTTCAACCACAAGGATGCGATGGGTCCGTGGCGTCATGGCGTTGTCTGCGCCGCCGGCCAGATCACCGAAAAGGTTGCACCTTTGCCGGGGCCGGCGCTGAACGCGGTCGCACGGCCGTTCTCGAAATGCATGATGCGGTCGACGATGAAGAGACCCAGCCCCGTGCCGCCGTTGCTCTGCCGGTCGCCTGTGTCGAGCCGGTGGAACTTGTCGAACAGGCGGCGGGCATCGTGCGGATCGAAGCCGACGCCGGTGTCGTCGACGATCACTTCGATCTCGTCATCGTCGTTGCGCGCCGAGACGGTGATGCGTCCACCTTCTCCGCTCGTGGCGGCCAACGCGTTCTCCAGTAGATTCCGCAATACGGTGTCTACCGCGATTGGGTCCGCGGCGATGGTCATCCCCGGTGGAATGGTGCTTTCGATGACGACGCCGTGTTGATGCGAGTGTTCCGCTAGGCGCGTGACGATTTGGCCTGCGGCACTTGCCAGGTCCACGCGCTGCTTGCGGAATTCGACGCGGCCCCGCTCCAGCCGCGCGCTGTCGAGGATCTTGGTGACCATGCTCTCGAGGCGCACCACGTCGTCAATCATGCGTTGCGACAGTTCGCGGGCGTAGTCCGGCGGCGGTTGGCGTTTCACGAACGTTTCCGCCGACAGGCGTAAGCTCGCCAGCGGTGTTTTGAATTGGTGGGACACAAGCGCCAGGAAGTTATCCTGTTGACGACGGACTTCGCGCTCCTCGCGCAGGCCGCGCCACAAGACGCCGATGCAGGCGGCCAGCACAACCAGGAAGAAGCCGCTTTCCCAGGTATAGCGCTTGATATGGCTGCGGCGGCTGGCTTCCAGGTCTTCCGAAGCGCTCGGCGTGATCACCAGCCCGCCGTTGGCCTCGCGGGCGATATGCGGAAATGTCGCGGCGATCTGATCCGGCGCGACGCCCAGGGCTTCCATGCGCCGCGCGGCGGTAAGGTCTGCGGTATAGAGCGCGCGCACCTGGTGGGTGGTGCCTTCGGCAAAATGCGTCTGGTCCACCAGCCACCAGCAAACCTGGAGGACGGAGAAAGCCAGAAGGCCGATCAGGGTCACGCGGATGACACGGCTGGAATCGGCAGGGAAGGCGGCGGTCATGGCGCAGTCGTCCTGTGCAGGGCCGGGGCGGGCGAAGGCGCACGCACCGGTTTAAGATCGCGGCGCCCCAGTCTTCCCATGCGGCCAGTGTCCGCGAAAGGGCGCAACATCTGCACCTTCGAGCGCTGGGGGCCTACGCACCGTTCCGCCGGGCAGAGTTGGCTTCGGACCTAACATCCGCGCCGCGCGGCTTGTGTCATGGCTATGTCACACCGCGATAAATTTTGCACGGGCAAGCGAAGGGGGTGTGGCTTATGTTCCGGCCAACATGAAAGCGCGTCCGAAACGATTGGCTATCGTCATCTTCAACCTCGGCGGACCGGACGGTCCGGCGGCGGTGCGGCCGTTCCTGTTCAATCTCTTCAGCGATCCGAACATCCTGTTGATGCCGGCGCCCCTGCGCTGGGTCGCGGCGCGGCTCCTGTCAACTTTTCGCGCGCCCAAAACCCGCCGGATTTACGATTCCATCGGCGGTAAATCCGTCCTACTGGAAGAAACCAACGCGCAAGCTGCGGCCCTCCAGGCGGCCGCCACAGATCTCGCGGACGACGTGCGCGTGTTCGTGTTCATGCGCTATTGGCATCCGTTTCCGGGCGAAGCCGTTGCGCAAGTGAAAGACTTCGCACCCGATCGTGTGGTGTTGCTGCCGCTCTATCCGCAATTCTCCACGACCACCACCGGCACCTCCGTGGCGGCCTTTCGCGGCGAAGCTGCGCGTCAAGGCCTCACCGCACCGATCCACCATCTGTGCTGCTATCCGCACGACGAAGGCTTTATTGGCGCCGTGGCGGAAATGGTGGCCAGCGCTCACCGCAACACCATCGGTCCGCGGCCCCGCGTGATCTTCTGCGCCCACAGCTTGCCCGAGAAGACGATCGCGGCCGGCGACCCCTATCAGTCTCAGATGCAAGAGACCGCTGCGCTCATCGCACAACGCACCGGCATCGCCGGGCTCGATTGGACGCTGAGCTACCAAAGCCGCCTCGGGCCGGTGAAGTGGATCGGGCCAAGTCTCGTCTCCGAGATTCGCCGCGCCGGCGTCGACAATGTCCCGGTGATCGTCGCGCCGATCTCCTTCGTCTCGGAACACGTCGAAACCCTGGTAGAACTCGACCGGGACGTGCGCGATCTTGCCGCCGAGGTGGGCGTGCCCGGATTCGTGCGCGTGCCGGCGGTGCGCACCCATCCACAATATATAAGCAGCCTCGTGCGGCTGGCGGGGGCGGTCCTCGACCGGGGGATGAGCGTGTGCTCGGCCGGCGTCGCCCGCATCTGTGCCTCGCGCCATGGAAAATGCCCGCTTCCGGGCCAGCCTTCTTCCCAGTCTTCCGCCCAGGTCCGCCCTGTTGAGGCTGAGCGTACGTCACCCAAGGCCTCCGCGGCGGCGGCCTAAAGCCCCCACGGCGAAGGTTGGTTGCGCAGGGGCCGCCCTTTGGGTAGGTTCCGCCGCCTTTCATAGGCCGACCGCGGAGAGGTGACAGAGTGGTCGATCGTGCCGGTCTCGAAAACCGGTGTGCCCGCAAGGGCACCGTGGGTTCGAATCCCACCCTCTCCGCCACTTATTTTATTGTTTAATATCAGCGCATTAGAATACGCCGACATGTCGGCCGGAACAAGCGATTTTCGGTCTCCACGTGGGGATCCGGAGCACCCAAACGGGGTCAATTTTGACCCGCCCGTTTGAGAGACTTTTCGGTTACTTCCCAAGTCTCCAGGACTGCGCTCTAGGCAGGCGGATCGGGCGGTCTCCGGGAACGGAGATTTTTATCTAGGATTTGCCTGCTAGAGCGCTCAGCCCAGATGCACAGTCTGGTCCGCTAATGCTCGATGCGTACCGGGACGCCCGACATGCGCGGCATCGCCTGAAGCGGTTCGGTGTCCTCCGTCAGACTCAAAAGTGCAGCCGTGGAAGCGCCATGGCGTCCGTAGTCGTCGGGCTCGTCAGGCATACTCCCCCAGTTGTGTGCCATGCTCACGACGCCGCGTTTGAGGCTCGCGTCCGCGGCAACAACGGCGGTAATTTTGCCGTGATGGGAAACGACGCTGATCCAGTCGCCATCCTTTAGCCCGCGTGAGCTCAGATCTTCTGGATGGACATGGAGTGGGTTGAAAGGCACGCGTGCGCGGACGGCCGGTAGATCGTGCAAGGTGCTGTTGGAAACCTCGCGCATGCGCCGCGCGATGAGCTGAAGATCGAATTCGCCCGACATGCTCGACGCGCCGGCATATTCGCTCAGTTCCGCGGCAACATCCTCGGGCATCACATCAAATCGACCCGCGCTAGGACCGGGCCCTTCGACGATCTGTGGCGCAACCTCGAAAATCTTGCCGTGCCGCGCCGCCTTGATCTCGGTCAAGGGCACGTCGCCGTCGGTCAGCGCCGCGATCAAATCCTCCTCCAGCGGCGGTACGGTCATATCCAGCGGGCGCCCGTTGAACCGCAACGTTTTGTTCATGCGCTTAACCAAAGACCAGAACGCATAGCCTTCGCTACAGAGTTCCGCGCCCGGCGGTGGCGGCACGAGCGCTGGCGTGTATTGAGCGTAGGGTTGCGACAGGTTGACCCACTCGAGTGTCCACGTGATATCGGGGCGCTCGAACATGACCGGCGGCGGCAGGATGTAGTGCGCCAACTTCGCTGTCGCTGTCATCATCGGCTCCAGCGCCACTAGTAGATCAAGGGCTCGGAAGCTTTTTACAGCTGTCGCTGGATCCGGCAGGGCCGCTACAGGATTGCCGCCGCAGACGATCAGGGCACGCACGCGGCCTGGCCCGGGTGTGAGAATTTCCTCCGGCAAGGTCGGCGTCGCTGCCTCGCCCATAAGCCGCACGGCGCCGCGCACGCGAGATCTTGGCTTTTTCTCAAAAGCGCGCGACGGACCTATCACCTCGGCGCGGCGTGGTCGTCGTGCGCGGATTACGCCTGGATTGGTGACCGGGTCACCCTCGCGCGGGAACCGCCCACAAACTACGCCGATGCATTCATACAGATGCTCGGCCAGATTAGGGAACGACGCCATGTTTGGCCCGGTGCCCGTGTTGATACTGCCGCTGCTGGCATTACGTGCGAACATCTCCGCGGCTGCGATGAGATCGCCGGTGGAGATGCCGGCACGTGCCGCGACCCAGGATGGCGTAAACGGTGCCACCGCCGCGCGTAAGGCCTCCAGTCCGATAACATTGTCGCGACAAAAGGATTCGTCTCCCCATCCATTGGCGAGAATGACATGCAGCAGGCCTGCTGCAACGGCGGCATCCTCACCGGGATTTATCTGCAGATGAATATCGGCGAACTTGGCAATTTCGCAGGCACGCGGGTCGATCACGATGATCCTCATGCCCCGCGCCTTAGCTTCCTTGATTCGCCGTACGGGGTTCTGTACTGGGGTTGACCAGCTCCAGAGTGACACCAATGGATTGCTGCCCGCGAAAATCCATACATCCGCATTCTCGAACGGGTCTTTGCCGGCGGCCCACATGCCGAGCCGTTCCGCTGTTACCCATTTTGCGGATTGATCGATGGTCATAGACGAGAAGAACTGTGCGCCGAGCGCCTTAGAAAATCCCATCATCAATGGGCCAATTTCCGCGGCCGCCATCGCACCCGTGCCGCGATAGACCGACAGTGCCTCAGGTCCGCTCTCCGTGCTGATCCCACTCAGTTGGGCCGCGATCTCGTCCAACGCTTGCTCCAAATCGATGCGCACGTGCTTGTCGCCAACGCGCTTCAAAGGATGCAGCAGACGCCCCGGGTGATTTTGGAAGTCCGGCGATTCCAGGCCTTTGATACAGGCATAGCCTTGCGTAAGCGGATTGCCGTGGTCACCGCGCACGCTTACGACACGATCTGCATCGTCGATGGTGACTGTTACGCCGCAATAGCCGAGACAGATGCGGCAGTATGATGCTTCTTCACGCATCGGATACAGTGGGGCTTTGGTCGGCGATCTGCTCGGCAAGCGCCCGTTTGAGCACTTTGCCGGTGGCATTGCGCGGCAGCGTCTGCACGATAAACATACTCTCCGGCAGCATAAAAGTTGCCACGCCCGCACCGCGCAAATAAGCGACAAGTTCTCCCAGGGTAAGCATCTCGTTCGGGTGCGTTACTACGACGGCGCAGACACGTTCGCCGAGACGTTCATCACGTGTCGCAACTGCCGCGGCCTCAGTGATTTTCGGGTGACTTTGGATCGCCGCTTCAAGTTCGCCGGCGGGAATCTTTTGCCCGCCACGGTTGATGACGTCTTTCAGGCGATCGATGTAGTGGAAGTAGTCCATTTGATCGGCGGGCCCGGCAATCTCGAATATCTCGCCGGTGCGGAAATACCCCTCCGTATCGAAATCGCTACGATCGAGTTCACCGTTCGCCGTTAGGTACCCCGGGAATAGGGCCGGGCTCCGGAAGATGAACTCACCAGGCACGTTGGGGGCGCTGATCTCAGCGGCAGCTTCGTCACGTAACTTTGTCTCGGCCACGGCCGCGATACGAATATTCCAAGGTTGAGACGTGGCAGCGCGGTTCGGCGAGCCGCGGAAGCGCGGAAAATATCGCGCCCTTCGATAGGGATCGTTTGTGATAGTGGGCCCGGACAAAAGGGTGATTCCCTCCGTTGATCCGAAGGCGTTCACAACTTCGATGCCGTAACGTTCGCGATATCCGTCGATCATCCAGGGATCGAGCGGGGCAGCACCGCAGAGGATGCCTTCCAATGCAGAGAGATCGTGACCGTCCAGAACGCCACTCCGCAAAAGTGCGTTCAACATCGCGGGTGCGGCGACCGTGTATGTGATGCGATAGCCTTCGAGCTGGGAAATATACAGGTCCATGTCAAACGGGTGATGAAGGACCAGTGTCCCTCGAACTTCCAGCCACGGCATGAAGAAGCCGGCGTGCCCGGCCGTGTGAACTAGATGCATCGGCGCCAACAGGCGCGCGCCGCGACGAATTTGCCCGGCATCCACGCAACAGCCGCCGTTGGCCTGCCAAGAATTGTGCGTCTGCGGCACACATTTTGGATCCCCTGTGGTGCCGGATGACCAGTGCAATGTGACAATCTCATTTGCGTCGATCCGTAAATCCGCCAGGTAACGACTAAGGCGCGGGCAATCGTAAGCGCCTTGTGTGATATCACCAAGCGGACGGCTTTCTTCGGGCGCGGTGTCGCCGAGCGCAAAGACGATAGTGCAAAGCTCTTCTTCACGGATGATGCGTAAGCATGTCGCGGCCGGATGAAGTTCTTTGAACGTGCTGAGCGTCAAATGCGCGGTTGGGCGCAAATGACGTAAAATACGCCTAATTTCCCGCTCGCCGTAGGCGAGTAGGATGGGCGAGGCGATTGCGCCGATTCGAGCGCAAGCCAGATAGGCAATGGCAATCTCGACGCAGTTTGGCAGTTGCACCAGAACGATAGAGTCTTTGCCGACGCCGGCGGCCAGTAGCATCGCCGCAAGCCGATCGACCGCCACGTCGGTCTGCGCGTAAGTCAGTTCCTTCGGGGTGCCGCCTGCAAAGGTTGTGCGATTCGGCGCGTCAACCAGTGCGACTCGCGATGGCGACGCCGCAACGTTCGCACGAAACAAGCTGTCGACGGTGTTTTGCTTCCACCAGCCAGCGGCTTCGTAGCGTGCGATCGTTGCAGCATCGTGCAGAATCATGCGGCGCTCTGCGTTAGGGCTTCTCGTGCATCGTGTCGGCAACCGCGAGCAAATACGGGTTGGACTCGCCTTTGGTCATGCCTAGATACCCGGGCATGTCGAAGTAGTCGCGCGCCCGCCAAATCTTACCGTCCTTGATTTGATAGGACCCCATGTATGGCATGCGTACTGTAACGCCGTCCGGCTGATCGTACTCGTCGATGCCTTCGAACAGGATCATGTCGTCCTTCTCAACGTAGTTGACGATACGCCAACGGCTGGCGACCTGATGCGGCCACAACATGTTGAGCCGCTTCTTCATGTACTCCTTTCCTTCAAAGGGGCGCGTGCCGACATGAAGGTAGTAAATGCAATCGTCTGTGAAGCAGTTGAGTGATGCCTCAAGGTCTTTCGCCTTCATGGCATCGATATAACGTTGAACCGCGTCGTATGCCTTGCCCATCGGTCGTTCCTTCCTCAGGAGAGTTTTGCGAGAATCTTGTTGACGGTGTTGCGTGCGCTAGCCGCCGCCGCAGGCGTCGCGATAAAACCGTCCGGGCCACAGGCGTCGCCGACGTTGAATAAGTTCGGCAGGGGCGTTTCGACTGGCACGTTGTGCCCAGGCCATGAACGCGCCACCACATCCGGATCGTCAATGTCGCGTAGCTGCACGTCGAGGATACGTCCGCCCTTGGCCGCGAAGTCCGGAAACAGCGCATGCACGTCGGCGACGTTGGCGCGGCGCTCGTCGTCCTTGTCCATCGGCGTCAGGCAGCTTTTCGGCGTGCCGTAGAACGACGTCAGATGTTTCCCATCCGGCGCCCATTCCGGGCAGATGTTCGTCAACGGCACGCCAGTGACGATGCGCTCCAGGCCGGCGGCGAGAAAGGCCGCGCGCGGCGTGAACAGAGGCTCGTCGGATACGACGTAGGTTGCCACAATTGGCGTTGGCCGCACGCGCTTGCGAATACGCTGCGTATAATCCTTACCGAGCGCCGCTTCGCCGGCCAGCGACAATGTCGTCATCGGGCCGGTGTTGCTTATGACGACGTCGGCCGGGATATCGAACTGTTTGCCGGCACGCTCCACCGTCACGCCGGTCGCGTGACCATCGGCACTGTTGATGGCGAGCGTCTTCGTGTTCAGCAGGATTTCCCCGCCGTTGGCGGTGATGATGTCGCCCAGCGCCCTGCTGACACCCTGAAAGCCGTCGCCGACAAGGGCGTATTTGTCCATGCGTGCATCCATGGCCGCACCGGAGAAGTGCGCAAACCAATGCCGCGCCGGATACTCGAAGTCGTTGAGCGCCGATACCGCGGACGTGATCGCGTGGAACAGCGCCAACAGGTCTTCGTTGTCCGTGTATTGCATCAGCCATGCTCGGAACGTAGGGCCGTCATCGTCTTCCCGGATGATGTCCGGACTTTTGAAAGCTTGCGAAATCTTGGCCATCGACAACTGTAGCCCGACTTGGGCCATAGCTTTCGTGCTGTCCTTGCCCTGCACCTGCATCAGCATTTCCAGCATCTTGCCAATTCCGCTCTTGGCGGGCAGTGGCACAAATCCATCACCGCCCTTGATCCAGAACCACATCTCGCTGACGGGGCGCAGATCAAGTTTTGCGCCCACCTCTTCGCAAAGGGTTGGGAGAACGCCTCTAAGCTGAAAGGACACGGCGCCACGCGGCAATTGATATCCGTCGATGACTTGGGTTCGCGTGCGTCCACCGACGACACCGATGGCTTCGCAAACCGTTACGCTGCACCCCTGCTTGGCCAGCAAGGCGCCGGCGCACATGCCGCCGACTCCGGCGCCGATGATGACGACGCGTTTTGAAGCGCTCATGAGCGATCTCCGTGTTTACTTGAAATGCCTTTGCTTTTCGGTGGAAGGGGCAACACCGACGTGCTGGCTGGACTGAGACGAAGGCCGGATATGATGAAGGCCCAGATGATCGCGACGAGATCCGCTTTGGTCGGGCGCGGCGTGGACGCGAGTGCCTGTGCAATGGCGTGGCGCGCCGCGCCGACAATCATGGCGGCGAGGATCGTCGGGCGATGTGAGTCTGCGATCTGACCGCGCGCTTGGCCCTTGATGATATTGCGAGCGGCGGCGACGATCAGCCCGCGCCAGCGTTGCGCCTCGACCGCTGCGACTTCGGGGTAGTGGGCCAACTTTGACAGAATGATGACAGCGAGTTTTTCGCGATACAGAAAGTCTATTAGACGCGACAGACGCTCCTGCTCACGTGCACCCCATCCTTTGCGAGGAAAATCGCTCAGATCGAGTGCACCTTCGGCCTGGTCATAAAACACATGGACGACGGCGGAAATCAGTCCCGCTTTTGAGCCAAAGTGATGTGAGACAAGGCCAACTGATAGGCCCGCCCGCAAAGCCACGTCCTGCAATTCACATGCCCCGTCGCCGGCTACCAAGGCCGCCGACGCTGCGTCCAGGAGCTTCAACCTCGTCCGTTCTGCCCGTGTAATCGCCTGCGTCACCGGATCTCAGAGAATTGAATTGAATTCAATTCAGTTTACGTGAGTTTTTTGGGAGGTAAAGGCCGAATCCTACTTGGCCACGTGCGTGGTGCGCCGCCGAAGGCCCAGGTGGGACGCTTACGCCAGGGAACAGACCGGAAAAGCTCGCGGTGCCCGACCCGGCCGTTCCAGAGACTTTGCGACCAGCTCTGAAGTCTCTGGCACTGTCCTCTAGGCAGGACGCATGGGGAGCCGTTTCCCCCGATGTCATGGACGTATATCGAACCCGAATCTTTCGACCGTTCACGATGGCATCGTAGAGCGCTTTCGCGACGTGCGCGTCGAGCCGACGCCTTGAACGAGCGGATGATGTTGCGCTGCATCGCGTCGTGCGCCGGGCGGTGGAAGAGGAACTGAATCTCCTCTCGGCACTTCTTCCGGGGTTATCGCCCGCGTTACCTGAATCATTGACGGTGAATGGCGCCGGTGCCTTCGACGTCGGCGGGCCGGAGGGGGACAATGGGCTTTCCGGCAAGAAGCTCGTCGTCGATGCCTATGGACCGCGCGTACCCATCGGCGGCGGGGCGTGGTCGGGAAAGGATTTTTTCAAGGCGGACCGAGCCGGTGGAATCCACGCGCGCCGGCTGGCGAAGTTGGTGGTAAGGCTCGGTATGGCAGAAGAAGCACGGGTTACTCTGGGGTGGTTCCCGGGAGATCGCTCGGCACGGGTTCTTCAGATTTTCACGGACAAGGGCGAGCTTTCGACTTCAGGCGCCCTGACGGAGATGATCGATCTCAGTCTAGTGCATTCGGGCGAGCAGTTTAGCCTTCCGGAGACACTTATTGAGTTGGCGAGGTGGGGTCACTTCACACATGGCTTCTCCCCTTGGGAGAAAATAAAGCCGTTCTAAACCCGGGGGTGTTCCGCAACTATCGCAGGGAGATAAGCGAGAATGCTTGGGCGGCGCGCGCAGATTAGTAGGGAGCCCTTATCGTCGCTGGGCTGGAAAATTGGTGACTGATGATTACGGAACTCACTGCGAAGGCTTCAGCCTGCTCAGGCTTGCCCTAATCCCTGCTAATTCCCTGTTCCGACTAGACGCCTTCAATACGTGAGTCGTCGTAAGTCCGCCCACTGTCGCGACAATCTGCGGATGCGTCAGCTAGGCTGGGATGGGAACTCGCGGTTTTTCCCTGAAAATTCGCTGATATCAGGGAATTTGGGGCGGAAAGCCGCAGCTTCGTGACATCGCGACTGCACACACCGCCACTCTAAAAACACAGCTGTATCAGAAGCTTACTGAACTCAGCGTTACCGGAGCAAAGCTGGCAATACCCACGCCCTGACTTGGGACGCTGAGCGGTTCTTCACGCCCTTTTCTATACGTGAATATCGGATACTTTTCGGGACACCGGCTTCAATCAAGGAGCATTGGCGCTGGAACAGGTAGTCGACCGCCGATACTGCGCTCTCCGGCAAAGCTGCCATCCTTGCCGGAGGTCCACATTAGGCGCGCCACCCTACGCATCGGGTCAAAAAGGTCATTGATGTCTTCAGGTAAAATGTTTTTCACCCGCCGCGGTGCGATCGGGGCGGGCGGTGGGCTTCTGTTGGGCGCGGCGTCAACGCAGGCTTTGGCTCAAGCGCGCGTCAAGAAAGCCAAGGGCACGATGCGCGTTTATCAGGTCGGCGCACAAAAGTCCTTGGACACCCTGGCTTTGGTCGAGCGCCCCATTCCCCACCCGGGTCCGGGCATGGCACTGATCAAAGTGCACTATGCCGGGATCGCCGCGCGCGATCTTGGTATCGCCACCGGGCGGTTTCCGGTGCCACCGGGGCCGCGTCCCGCAGGCCTGATTCCGCTCAGCGAGGGCGCCGGCGATGTCCTGGCGGTGGGGCCGGGCGAGACCCGCATCAAGGTCGGCGACCGTGTTACGTCCCCCCACTGGGCCCATTGGGTCAGTGGGCCATGGTCACCCAAGAACTACGAAGCCGATGTCGGGAACACCATCGACGGTTGGCTCGGCGAAATGATCCTGCTTCCGACCTCCGGGTTGGTGGCGCTGCCCGACAATATTTCGTCGCAGGACGCCGCGACATTCTCGGGCTCCGGGGTGACGGCATGGCATGCCCTCCATGAAGTCGCCCGGGTGCGGTCCGACGATACGGTGCTGTCGCTCGGAACCGGCGGGGTGTCCACCTTCGGGGTTCTGTTCGCCAAGGCAGCGGGCGCGCGCGTCGTCGTGACGTCGTCATCCGATGAGAAGCTGGCGGCAATGCGCAAGCTCGGGGCCGATGTCACGGTCAATTACAAGACGAACCCCGAGTGGGGAAAAGAGGTCTACGACAAGACCGGCGGCACTGTCAGCGTGGTGCTGGAAAACGTCGGCCCCCGGACACTCGACCAGTCCATGGCGGCTTGCGGCAACAATGCGCGGATTGTCCTGATCGGCACGGATCGCCCGCCGCCGAACCCGCCCAACATCAACGGCATGTATCTGAAGAACTTGTCGATGAAGGCGATCAGCGCTGGCAGTCGAACGATGCTGGAGAACATGATCACCGCCATCAGCCACAACGGCTTGAAGCCGGTGATCGCTCAGGTCATTCCCTTCGACGAAGCCGTGAAGGCCTATATCGACATGCGCGATGTCGATCGCATGGGAAAGATCGTGATCAAGGTGGCGTAAGCGGCGCCCTAGCCGGATATTCACATCCAACCGGAAGTGCTGCACGCGCCGTCCAATCGGCTGTATCCGATCGGGTACCGACGAAATACCGGTTAAAAGATACTCAAAGGACCGCACAATCGAGTATCAAGACGGGATTTGAAAATACGGGCCAGTCGGGGGGCCCGAACCCGATGGCCGAACGCAGAAGCAACCTCGCACACCGGCAGCAGGCGAATGCGTGGTTCGACGCCCTGCGCGCGCACATGAGCGCGACTTCCGGTCAAAGCGACATCCTCGATCGGCTCAACAGCTGGCCGAAGATCGAGAACGTGCTCGCGGATTGCCCTGCGCTTCTGCCAGGACTGCTGACCATGGCGTGGCAGCTTCGGCACGCCGAAGGCTTCACGGAGTTGTTCAAGACCGTCTCCGGACAGCAGGCCGAAAACACGAGCGACAAACTTCAACCTTTCGGGAAGTCCTTCGACGAGATCCTCCTCGCAAATCTTCAAGGCGCGATGCGCGTCTTCTGCCAACAGCAAGAGAGCGGGTGGCTCGCCGCGGAGAAGAAGCGAAAACAGCCGCCTAAGATCACCACCTGGCCGCTGGTTGGCGGCGTCATGCTCCGTATCCTTAAACTGCGGGAAGAAGACATCCTGCGGCAGTATCCGCACCATGGCCTCTATCCGGTGCTAAAGCCGTGGCTCAGAAAGCGCGAGCAATTCGCCCTGATCGGGGATCTCGCGGCATTGCCGGCAGGTCACGCCCGCATTCTTGGCGACACCATCATGGGTCTGAGCGACGGCGCATCCATCCGCAACCTCGCGGCACTCGAGACGCGGAAGCTGAAGTTCGTGGTCCAGCTTGCACGCCACATCGCCACGAGGTCTTTGGCTTCTGACGAATCCGCGCACTCAAATGAGCCCAATCAGGCGGCGGACAAGGCGGACCTCCCGCAAGGCAGCGCCGGTGAGATTGCCGGAGCCGGGCTGACCCGTTTGACGATTGATGGCCTTCATCTCGCCAAAGGCGCGATCGCGCTCCGCGAGCAGGCCATGGACATTATCGACAAGTTGCTCGTTCCAATGGGCTACGACTTGTGGAGCGTGTTCGCGAATCCTGAAGCCGCGGCCAACGTCGCGCTATGCCCCACGAGCTTGGCGCGGGCAATCGGCGCTCTTTCCACGAAAGTCCCGCGAAAGACCGCCGAAGCCCTGAGATCGCTGCCGGGCGACGCGGCGACGGACATGGTTGTGAGCGCTCTCCTGGCGATCGCGGGGCACGAGGTGCTCGCGGCATGGGCGACGAGCGAGGGCTGTGTGAGTGCGTGGCAGCGCATCGCACTTGAGGTCAAGCAAGCGACCGCGAAGATGGGCGAAAATGCCGTCACCCGCGAGATGCTAACAAAACTTGCCCAATCGCTCGCGCCCACGTTCGCCTCGCTGAGCGGCGTCGCGCAGCCGGTTCTCGATGCCCCGGCGGTGCAGGTGCCGGTCGCCCTCAGTTCCGGGGGAGGAAGTCCGGGCTACGTTCAGAGTCAATTGAAATGACGCTTCCATCCGACGACCGAGGCGCGCGCTATTCCTGACGAGTTCACGTTTTCGGCTTAATGTTCGGGTTCAAGTGGAAGAAGTTGGTCGGGTCGACCTTCGTCTTGATGTCCACGAGACGCGCGTAGTTGCCGCGGAAGGATTTGCGGATGCGCTCCTCGGGGTCGTCGTATAGCTCGTTGATATAGAAGCCGCCGGTGCTCAGCGGGTCGATCATTGCCCACAGCTCCCGCACATGACTCTGGCCCGCGGCCGGGTCCTCTCCCGGCTTCCAGTTGGTCGCAACAGCACATTGATAGATGCCGTCGCGCTCGGCGAAGGCGGTGGCGGTCTCCTTCACTTTCGCAATTGCGCCGCCCTGTGCGCCAAAGCTGACGGATGTGCGCGGCGTGTTGGCGCGCAGGACATAATCCAACACCAGATCGACGAGCTTTGGATCGAGCTGCCGGAGGTAGGAGTACCGGCTATAGCCGAAATAGCTGGAGTACATGCTACCGTCGGCGGTTGCCTGCAGCTTCACATAGTCCATTTCCTCGATGCGCGTATTGATCGGTGCACCCAGGGACGCAACCGCCTTACATGCCGCCTCCGCGGCGGCCTTCGGTCCGAGGAAGGTGCCGGAGATGGAACAGGTGGTCTCGCCGCGATCCGACGTGCGCACGCCGCCGCTCATGCTCAGTTCAAGCGGCGCTTGCGCGGACAAATCCGCATACACCTTCATCAGGTCTTTCGCCTTCGCGCTCGGGAAGGCATAGGACAGGGACGTGATGATGCCGTCGTATTCGTGCAGCTGGAATTCGAAGTCCGTGACGATGCCGAAATTGCCGCCGCCACCACGCACCGCCCAATAAAGGTCCGGATTTTCTTTGGCGTTGGCACGAACGATGCTGCCGTCCGCCAGCACCATTTCCACACCCAGGTTATTGTCGCAGGTAAGGCCGAATTTCCGGCCCAAGCGGCCTTGACCGCCGCCGGTGGCGAGACCGCCTACGCCGGTATGCGAAACAACGCCCGCGGTGGTCGCGAGCTTGTGCGCCGCCGTGGCGCGGTCGAGGTTGCCGAGCAGCGCGCCACCTGCGATGTGGGCGGTCTTCTTCCTCGGATCGACGGTCACGCCGTTCATGAGTTTCAGGTCGATCACCATCCCGTCGTCCACCACGGAGAAGCCGGCATAGCTGTGGCCGCCGCACCGAACAGCGGTCAGAATGTCGTGAGCCCGCGCAAACTGGACTGCGGCCTGCACGTCTTTGGTTGAGGTGGCCTTGACGATGAGTGCCGGCTTGCGGTCAAACGCCGGGCTCCAAACCCGCCGCTCTTCGGCGTAGCTCGGGCTCGACGGCAAGACAACCGTGCCCTTAATGCTCTTCTGTAGATCTGCGATCTGCGCTTCGGTCAGCTCGATCTTGGCGCCGGCATTGCTGATCGCTGGCGCCGCCTGGGCGGTTCGCATTGGCGACGCCGAGCAAGCCGCGACGGCCAGCGCGCCGCGCAGCACTGTGCGCCGCTGCAGGCGAGAAGAGGTGATGTTTAGCGGATGGCTCATGAGGATTGTCTCCTTGAAATCGATTCGGCCGGCCGGCGATGAGGATCAGAAGAATGCTACTATGCCGCGGGCGTCCCGGCAGCGTTAAGCTCGACCGGTTGTCCATGCGGTGTCCGCAGATAGGCATCGCGCCATGCCGCGGCGGTCACGTCAATGTCGGTTGGAGAGGCAAGTCCCTTCGCCACCACCAACTTCTCTAGGGCGCCGAGCCAGAACTCGTAGTAGCGGGCGCCGCCGAGGTCCGCATCCCCAGCGCGTGCGATCTCCGCGCCCAGGGCATTGGCCCATTCCGACCACGTGAAGCATCCTGCCTGGTGCAGCGTCACCGTTAGGGCAAAGGCCTGAGCCTGCCACGGTTCGGCGAACACGGGCGCGGCGCCGTCCTTGAGGCTCGCCGGAATCAGGTCCGAAATTTCGGCGGGCTCAGGGGCGCTCAAGGTAGGGCTCCCACAGATCGAGGCAGACGGAATCGCGCGGGTTGCTCTCCGCGCCCCACAGTTCCGTGGCGGCGAACTTGACGGTGTAGAGCCGGCGCGGATCTTCACGCGGCGGGTCAAGCGCATTGGTGTCAGGAAACACGTGACCGCCATGGTCCGCGATGACCACGCCGAGCTTTCCGCGCGCATAGCGGGGAAGGCGAGTGTGACCTTTCGGGTTCATGACTTTGGCGCGGACTGTCTCACCGATGGCGAAGACTGCGGGTGCCGATATGGGCCGGCAGGAGCTGCGGATAGTATTGAAGAGCCCGCCCACGTCGTCTTTGGTCAAGGCTGTCGCCGAGACGCCGCCAGCCTCGGGGGTCACGCCTGCGCGGCAACCAGCGGCCTCGGAAGCGGAAACTATCGAGCGCATCTCCGCGACCTGAAACAGCCGGTTGGCCCAGCGTTCGTAGTAGCTGAGCGCGACGCGATCGTAAGGCGGGACCGATTCCATCAGGAACCGGCTGCGATCGAGGGTGATGCCAAAATGCTTCCCCATGGCGAGCGCCATGGCAAATACCCGGCCTTCCCATCGCTCGTGGAACACAGGCTCGTCGCGCTCGATCTCGATCGGTCCGAACCCGTGCATTCCGCCCACGTCATGCAAGCCGTTCATCGGGTGCTTGCCTGACCGGGGGCGTGGGCCACGCCGGTGCCGATCATCGAATCGCGGGTCACCAGAGATGTGAGCGCGTCCTCAGGCATGCCTTCGGTGCCGATGGGTCGCTCGGGCAGCACCATATAGCGGAGCTCCGCGGTCGAATCCCACACGCGCACTTCAACATCGTTCGGGAGCAAAAGGCCGAACTCCGCGAGAACCGCGCGCGGCTCGATCACCACGCGTGAACGGTATGCCGACGACTTGTACCAGACCGGCGGTAGGCCCAGCACAGGCCACGGATAGCAGGAGCACAACGTACATACGACGACATTGTGGACCTGCGGCGTGTTCTCCACGACCCTCATGTGCTCGCCCTGTCGGTTGATGAACCCGAACTCGGCAATAGCCGCCGTCGGCGTTTCAAGAAGCCGCTGGCGATAGGCAGGATCGGTCCAGGCCCGCGCCACGACCCGCGCGCCGTTGCGGGGGCCGACCTTGGTCTCGAACATGTCGACCACGGCGTCCAGTGCTTCCGCTGCAACGTATCCACGACGGGTGAGCAAAGTCTCGAGCGCTTTGACCCGCAGCGCCACATCGGCTGGCGGTTCTGAGTGATCGTGATCATCATGACTGTGGTGGTCATGATGATGATCGTGCTCCGTACCCATGGCGGGTTCCCCGATCGTTGAATCGCACTCTCAGAGAGGAGGATAGTTGAGGTCTGCCCTTCGGGCCATCGCCTAAGATTAAGGTCGATCAATCGGGAGCGAGCGATCGCTCACCCTGCGGTCGAATATCGACCGATGGCCTGATCGGTATAAGCGGCCAAATCCACGCCCGACGTCCCAAGAGACGGAATCAAGGGAGGCGTCCTAGCCAGGCCCCGCATCATCGAGAACCGAAAATGCCCACCTCGGCGATGAGCGATACGCACCGTGAACTCATCCGCTGATTTTACCGCCGATATTGGTATGGGTGCTTTTTCTCCAGCCTGCGCAGTCGTAACCTTTTGGCGGTGGATCGAGACATGCTGGGCACTTCTTTGATTTTCGGGGGCGAAGCGATTTGAAGCCGTTGCTGCTTTCCGTCCTTTTTCTCCTCGCTAAATTCTCCGCCGCTTCGGCCGCGGATCATGCGTCGTCTCCCAAGGGGGTCGTTGGCTTCGTACTCACGTCTCTGTTCACGGCAGTCTTCGAGTCCAAATTCATGGACGAATGCCCCGAAGGGCTAGCGGTTGGAAATGACGAACTCTGGCTACAAGGGTTGACGCCGTTGGAACGTGAGCGCGCGACGCTCGCCGGGACGCGGAACCATATTGATCGAAAATATCTCGCGGAAGTGCGCGGCCCGCAGGGCGAAGATACCTGCTGGTATCCAGAGTTGATCAAGGATCCACCGCTACGAACGGTCAAGGGAACCACGGCTTACGGATTCAATCTCGACGGCACCACTGACGGCGGCGCCACATCAAAATCCTGCGCCCATGAGAAATTTACAGGCCCCGACGGTACGCCAGGCATAGACAATCAAATGTATCGCCTTGTTGGCTGCATCAAGGGCTTTCGACACGATGGATATGTTGAGACAACTGCGCAGACGGAGCGCATCAACACCTCGCGCGGAATCACCTTGGTGGAAATCGGCGATGTGGACGATCTGCGTAACGACCCCTACGTGACCGTTTCCTACTATCGTCCAAAGGATCAATTGCTGAAGGACAGCGCGGGCAATGTGTTGCCGTACGCGAGCTACGCAATCGCGCCTGGGTATGTTGAGACCACAAGGGGCAAGATAGTCGAAGGCGTTTTGACAACCGAGCCGATCGACGTCCATCTTCCGTTTCACGGCGACGTCGTAACCTCCGAGCTCGACATCCGCGACATGCGGCTGCGACTGGAACTCGCCGCGGACGGCAGTGGCGCGACGGGCCTCATGGGCGGGTACTACAACCGGGCGACCTGGTGGGATTTCATCCGCAAGATCCAACTCACGTCGACTTCAAATCACAGCTGTCCCGCGCTCTACGTTGCGTCCCGCCAGCTGGCCGACGGCTATCCCGATCCGAAAACGGGCGAGTGTTCCGCGATCTCGACGGCCTATCACGTCGAGTTTCTCCCGGCCTTCATTGTTCACCCGCCTGCGGCCGGGCCGGATAAAAAGGCGCGTTAGCAAATGTCGTCCCCGCCGCGTCATACAAGGATTGCCAACTCCTGGCGGATCGCGACCGTCGGCCTATTTGCTATTCTTGCAGGATGTGGTCAGACCGAACCCGTAACTCGCGGCGGTCCACCGCAAGTGAGGCAGCTTACCGAGGCGCAGTATCGCAACATCATCGCGGACATATTCGGGGCTTCAATCAAAGTAGCTGGGCGGTTCGACACACCGAAGCGAGAGGGAGGCCTTCTTGCAATCGGCGCCACCGTTGCAGACATTACGCCATCGGCTTTGGAGCGATACGATGCCCTGGCCCGAGATATTGCGGCGCAAGTGGTCGACAAGACTCGGCGCGGGACATTGGTCCCATGCATTCCAAAAGATATCACGCGGCCAGACGACGATTGCGCCCGGGACTTCCTAGCGCCTGCAGCCCGGTTGCTCTACCGCCGCACACTTCTGCGAAGCGAAGTCGAGAAGCATGTTTCAGTCGCTCATCGCGCGGCGGATTCGAAGGGAGATTTTTACGCAGGTCTCGCGTTTGCACTTTCGGGCATTTTGGATTCCGCGCCTTTCCTCTTTGTGGCCGATACGACAGAGTCTGATCCCGCGCACCCTGAGAAGGTTCGACTCAGCGGCCTTGCGAAAGCGGCACGCCTAAGCTTTTTGCTGTGGAACACGGCGCCTGACGACGCGTTGTTGATCGCAGCAGAAAATGGGGAACTGCACACCGAATCAGGCTTAAAGCGACACGTCGATCGTATGCTTGCTTCGCCTGCCGTCGAGGAAGGCGTGCGCGCCTTCTTTGCAGATATGCTGGGCTTCGACGCATTCGACGCGCTGGCCAAGGACTCCGTAATCTATCCCGCGTTCAACGCGAGCCTCGTCTCCGATATCCGCGAACAGGTTCTGCGGACGCTTGTCGATACGCTTTTGATCCGCCGGGAAAGCTACCGCGATATCTTTACAACCCGGAAGACCTTCCTGAATCGGCAATTGGCGGTCCTCTATCGGGTTCCCGTCGCTACGGATCTGAATTGGACGGCCTACGAATTTCCCGCGGGTAACCCGCGCGCCGGAATTCACTCACAAGTCGGCTTCCTCGGACTTCACTCTCACCCCGGCAAGAGTTCGCCGACATTGCGGGGCAAGGCCATCAGGGAGCTGCTTCTGTGCCAGAAGATTCCACCTCCGCCGGGGGATGTGGACTTCAATCTTTTCAATGATCCAAATCTCGCGCAACAAACCGTGCGCGAGCGTCTGACCGCCCACAGGACCAATCCAACCTGCGCCGGGTGCCACATGATCATGGACCCCATTGGCCTCACGCTGGAGAACTTCGATGGCTTGGGCCAATATCGAAGCACCGAAAACGGGGCGCCCATCGACGTCAGCGGCACCTTGGATCAGGTCGCATTCAACGGTCCGGTCGAGTTGGGCCAGGCTCTCCATGATCATCCGGCCACACCGTCGTGCCTGGTCAATCGCCTTTTCTCGTATGCGGTCGCGCGGCCGTCGACCACGGGCGAACGGGATTGGCTGGCGTATCAGGAAGGGCGCTTTTCGCGCGATGGCTACCGCTTCCCTGAGTTGCTTCGCGCGATCGCCCTCAGCAGGGCATTCTACGCCGTCGAACCGCGCGCACGGGAGACAAGGTAATGGGCGTTCTTTTGCCGCGACCGGTGGGCCGGCGCGCGATGCTGCGGGGAATGCTGCACGGGACCGCGGTGGGCGTGGCGCTGCCGTTCCTCGATTGCTTCTTGGACACCAACGGCACGGCTTTGGCTGCCACCGGTGCGCCGCTTCCACTTCGCTTTGGCACCTGGTTCTGGGGGCTCGGCCAAACGCCCGGCCGGGCGGTGGCCGCAAAGACCGGAGCGCGGCTTGAGTTTCTGGATGAGTGCAAGCCGCTCGAGCCGTACCGGGATCACATCAACTATTTCAGCAACTTCAATACGCTCTTAGATGGGGCGTCGCCGCAGGTGCACTTCACAGGCTGGGCGGCGGCGCGCACAGGCGAAACCCCTACCAAGGAGGGCTCGGTAAAGTCCCCCACCTTGGATGTCGTGATCGGAGATGCCATCGGTGCGGGCACGCGCTTCCGCTCGCTGGACGCAACCAGCACGGGGAACGCGAAGGACACATATTCATTCCGCAACACCGGAAGCTTCAACACGCCGGAAGTCTCTCCCCTGGCGTTCTACGCACGCATTTTTGGAGCCGAGTTCGCGGACCCAAATCAGGCGACATTCGCCCCGGATCCGGACGTGCTGGTCCGACAGAGCGTGCTGTCGCTGGTAAGCGATGAGAGCAAAGCCTTCATCGCGTCCTTGGGTGCATCGGACAAGAACCGGATCGATCAGTACTTCACATCCATTCGTCAGCTCGAGAACCAGCTGGCGCTGCAGACGCAGAAGCCGGCCCCCAACAAGGCCTGCGTGGTGCCGCCGCGTCCGGCAGAAGGCCCGCTGGGTCTCGAGATCAATATGGTCCTCCAGAATCACAAGCTCATGACCGGCCTCATGGCGCTGGCGGTTGCGTGTAACCAGACC
The DNA here is from genome assembly GCA_947476275.1 of Fidelibacterota bacterium. GTDB lineage: Bacteria > Pseudomonadota > Alphaproteobacteria > Rhodospirillales > Rhodospirillaceae > SCTM01. Next base: position 10,078 of record CANJPQ010000037.1, on the reverse strand, counting down.
AAGATATTCAACATGGTCTACTCGAATGCCGGTTCGAACGTCCGGAGGCTGGGCGAGTCCCAGCCTCACCACAACCTAACGCACGAAGAGCCGGTCGACCCAAAGCTCGGGTATCAAGTACAGGTGGCTTGGTTCAACTGTCGCCAGATGGAAGCGTTTGCGGAATTCATCCGCACTTTCGCAAGCATTCCCGAGGGTGATGGAACGCTCCTCGATCACGCTCTGATCTTCGCGAACAGCGACACCAACAATGCGAAGCTCCACTCGATTGACGGCGTGCCGATGATGACGGCCGGCGGCGCGGGCGGACGCATCAAGACCGGCCTCCACATCGACGGCAACGGCGACGTCATTTCTCGCGTTGGACTGACGCTCCAACAGGTGATGGGCGTGTCCGCCGATGCATGGGGCGTCGGCGCCATGCGTACGTCGAAACTCGTCACCGACATCCTCGCGTGAGGCCGTAGACACACAAGATGGCGTTCACCCAACAGAAGCAACGGACGGCTCTGTGGCTCTTGGCGGCAATGCTTGTCGCCGCTTCGACTCAGGCGTACGGCGAGAGCGGCCTAGCACTCGCCCCACCCGTGCCCCAAGAGGTTCGGACTGTCGCGACCGGTGCCGGATGGCGCTTCGTGGATGACCGCGGGATGAGCCTCTACACCTACGAGCGCGACGTTTCGGCAGGCGTCTCGGCATGTGAAGGACAATGCGCGGAGTCTTGGCCGCCAGTGCTCGCGGCGAAGGACGCTGTACCGCTCGCCGATTGGTCCCTGGTGACGCGTGCAGATGGCGCGCGGCAATGGGCCTACAAGGGCCATCCACTCTATCGCTATGGGCTCGATCCTCATCCCCAGGCGAGTGTGGGAGAGACGGTCTTGGTGCCGGGTGATTTCCGATTCAACAACGTCGGCTCGGGATCGGTGGCGCCCTGGCATATTGCGTTCCAGCCGATCCCTACGCCCCCGGAGGTACGCATCAATGCGACTTCCCTGGGCACGGTCTTGGCCGACTCGAAATCCATGACCCTCTATGTCTTCACGGACGAGGCCAAAACCGGCGCATCGGCCTGCAAGGCAGATTGTCTCTCAATCTGGCGCCCGCTGTACGCGCCGGCGCTCGCCCATGGCTTCGGAGACTGGACGCTAGTTCAACGAGACGACGGCAAGCGACAGTGGGCGTTTCGAGGTCAACCGCTATACACCTTTCTCGGCGAACCGCGTCCCGGAGAAGTCCGCGGCGATGGAGCAGGGCCTGGCTGGCGCGCGGCGGTTCTCGACAAAGGCCCGGCGCGGCCAAATTGGGTGACGGTCCACGACTCAGATTTAGGTCCGGTTCTCGCCGATGCCGATGGGCGTACGCTCTACACCGCCCCGCGCGACGGCGGATGGAACTTTGAAAAGATGCTGAAAACGACGTGCAAGCGAGATTGCGTGGAGCAGCATTGGCAGCCCGTGCTCCTGGCCCCATCCGAAAGCGCTGAGATCGGAAACTGGGCCGCGATCACGCGGGAAGACGGAAGCAGGCAGTGGACGCTGGAGGGCAATCCCGTTTACGTGTTCAAGGATGCGCCCGCGGGCGACGTCGTGCGCGGCGAACACTACGGCAGCGGGACGTCGCAGGTGTCCGGCTTCCGTGCCGTTGTCCAACTCGGTCTGGTGCGCCGATGAGATACCGCGTCCACCGCCGGTCCGCCGTTATGTCGGCGATGCGCGCACTCGCAGTCTTAAGTCTTGCGCTCAGCGCCCGCAGTGCGCGCGCACAAAACAAGACGCGTTCGTTTCATGTCGATCTGACGTCCGATGAGCAGCCAAAGGTAACGGTCAGCCCCGGCAGCGGCCGTTTGGACGTCAATGTCGACACCGAGACCCTCAAGATGAACTACCGGGTGGTGTTCCAGAATCTAACATCTCGGGTCACGGGGATTCATCTGCACGGGCCCTGCTGGAAGGGAGATCTCGCGCCGGCAATCCTCGATTTGGCGCCTCGCGGGATGGCTACACCGCTGCAGGGCTCCATGATCCTGACGGAGGGTCAGCTGCAGTACATGCTGAACGGCGAGATTTATCTCAACATCAAGACTCAAAAGTATCCTGAGGGCGAGATCCGCGGTCAGTTCCAACGCCGGCCTGACCGGTCGATGGATGATTTCGGACCGTCGTAGGAATCAGATCGTCGGTCTGCAGTCCGGCGCCGTTCAGGCGATCTCGAGCGTCATGCCCAGTCTTCGTCCGAGCGACAGCGACGGTGTGAGCATCATTCCCGGGACGCCGGTACTTCCCATATAGGCGCCGCTTCCAAGCAACTCGCCGGCCGCGTACAGCCCGCGGATCGGTTCGCCACTTGCTTTGAGAACGGATAGATCACGGTCCACAGTCACGCCGGCCGCCGATGTTGCCGAATGACCAAGGTGAATGATCGCATAGAAAGGCGCCTGCGCAATTTTGCGCGGGCGATGCAAACGCCCCAGAGGGTCCGAGCCGCGATCGATGCCGCTGTTGTAGTCCGTGACAGTCTGCCGCAACGCGTCCGCGTTGAGCTGCGCTGCAGCAGCCAGGCCCTCGAGGGAATCGGCGCGCAGAAACATGGGGTGGGTCCCGAAGTGCTCCCGGAATTTCGCCGGCGTCCAGCCCGGAATGCCCAGCGGCGCTTCGGCGGCTATCCGTTCGTCGAAGACGATGGCGTAACGATATCCATCCAACTTCGCGATGGCATGCTCACGCGCGTAGTGTTCCGGTTCGTCCTCGCGCATGAAGCGCTGGCCCGCGTTGTTGACCCAGATTTCCCATGGCGCGCGGGTGCGAGGATCGGTTTGAAAGCGCGCGTAGACCTGGGCCGGCCAACTGGCGCGGGTCAGAATGGAACCAGTCCCCGATCGATGGAGATTGGTGCCGCGAATCGTCGAGCCAACCGCTGCCGCAAGCTCCAGGCCGTCCCCGCGCGAGAACGGGTACGAGGACGCGACGTAGGGCGAGCCGCCGATCAACCGGCCGAACAGCTCGGGATTCATTGCGTAGCCGCCGGTGCTGAGCAGGACGTGGCGTCCAAAATATTCCTTCGTACCCTCGCCGTTTTCTGCGCGTACCCCTGTGACGGCATCTCCAGAAGTGATCAAGCTGGTGACCCGCGTCTCCGGCTGCAGCACGACACGGCCGCTGGCTAGCTCCGGCTCGAGATTGCGCTTCAAGACTGCAAGGATGGCGCGGCCATTTTCGCGGGCCCAGAAGTATCGCGGGATTGAGTATGCGGCCAGGGTTGGGCTGTCACTGACAACGGGATGGTTCGGCAGCGGAGTCAGGCCACCCGCGAGCAGCCAGTCCATCGTTGCCGGCGCTTCATCGACGATACGCCGCACGAGCGCGGCGTCGGCGCGACCGCGAGAGATGCGCATGACGTCGTCGAAGTGAAGGTCGGGGCTGTCGACAATGCCTTTAGAGGCCTGAAGCGTCGTGCCGCCAGCGGCCACCTGCCCAACGGCTACATTCAGCGTGCCACCGATGGTCGCTGAGGCCTCGATGATGAGCACGCGCGCACCGCGTCGGGAAGCATGGATCGCCGCCGGCAGGCCTGCGGTACCCGCGCCGACGACAATCAAATCCCAGAGGCCGGTATCGGCACGGGCCGGAGAAAGCTGGGGCAGAACTGTACCAGTCATAGCCATGCCGAGGAGTGAGCGCCGCCGAATCAGCATTGGCTGACATTCCCGATTGAATCCAGGCCTTAGGTAGTATTGCAACCCATGAAAAAAAGCCCGCGAATTATCGCGTAAATTAGCCCTTCTTGAATCAAGTAAAACCACTTGCGCCAAACAGGGATGACCGCGGCGCCGCCGCAGGGCATTCGCAAGCCGCGTCGCACGCAGGGGCAGCACGCTGCGCAATCGCGCGTTGAGGACTGAATTGACGCGCCGGCCAGTTGATGACCCTTTCGTTCTCGCTGCAACCCGGTCCATATTTCAATGACGGGGACACGGAGGGCATCGATGTTTACGCACTTACAGTTGATAGCGATCGCGGTCGGCATGATTGCGGGAGCGGACGCGCGACAGCTTGACCTGAGCAAGCCCGCGGACATGATTCGCGCTGAAATGCGGTTGGATTGCTCGCCCGATCCGGCAAAGCCGCGGCTTCGATGGATGAGCGGGCAAATTGTCTCGCGTCGTCAGGGCGAGCCCGATCAACGCATCCTCAACGTTCAGGGTCTGAATGCGAGTGCGTGTCAAACGTTTGACGACCCCAAGCGCGGGCCGGGTTATCGCACCGTGACGCGCGAGATCATGTTTTATCTCGATCCGGTCACCGGAAAAATTCTCGACGAATGGAAGAACCCGCTGAGCGGCGAGACCGTCAAGGTCGTCCATATGTTCAACGACCCGGTCAATATGCCGAAGCCCAAGTTTGCTTACGCCGAAGACGGTACCCCGGCGAAGTGGGATGGCCAGATCGTCGGGGCCTACGCGCACATTCAGCGTGCCAACAACTTCTTCCGCGACAATCCCATGGGCGGCGAATATCAAGATTACGTCGGCGGCAAGTATTCGGTTCTCGAGCTTCGCACCCAACTGATACCCATCAAGGAGTGGCTCGATACCGATAAGCCGACGCCGTCGCCGGCCATGGCGGTTTGGTCGCGGATCGGCGCGTGGTTGCCCTGGATGAAGATGGGCGGTCGCGAAGGCATGACCGTCCTCACAAGCACCTGGTTCTCGACGCCAGACATGAGCCAAGTACCGGAGCCCCTTCGCAGCGAGGTGCTCAGCAAGTACCCGGTTTTCGCGACGGCGCCGCCCCTCGACGACGCGCGGCCTTCCGTGAGTTCCTGGGACGGGGTAAAGGCTGCCATCGCCGCGCGCCGCGCAAAAGACAATAAGTAAAGCAGTGCGCGTGCGGTGCGATTAGCCCGTAAAGAAATAAGCGGCAACGCACACCACGAGTATGGTGGCGAAGAACATGGTGTAGGGATTGAGCAAAGATCCTTTGCCCTCGAAGGTCATGTAAATCGTCACGAACAGCGGACCGGTCGTGAGCCAAGCGCTTAGAAGGAAGCCCTGATTAAAGAAACCCACGGCAAGAGCGCCGCCAAAATAGGCTATCGCCAAGGCGCTGATCGCCAGATCTGAGGGTGGCTTCTTTCGCTTGCGGCTGACATGCCGAATGATTTTCCGCGTGCGGGCGAATCTCTGCGGCGGTTCAAATGGGACATCGCCATTGTCGAGTACGGGCGGGAGCGGTTCCATATTTTCAGATATGTGCGGCGCCGGTTTCAACGACTGAACGGAAGCATACTACGCAAGACACGATCGCGATCGATCAAATGGTGCTTGAGCGCTGCCAGAGCGTGAAAGGCGATCAAGCCGACGAAGATCCATGAGACCCATTCGTGCCAAAAGGCAACCACCTCATGTATATGCTCGTCCTTGCTTGTCAGCGTGGGTAGCCCGGTCCAGCCGAAGACATGCACGAGCCCGCCATTGGACGAAACTTGATACCAGCCAAGCATGCAGGCGGCGACCGCGAGGACGTAAAGCGCGCCGTGGGTCAACGAACTGGCCGCAATCTCCCATCGACCCATCGTCGCGGGCAAATCGGGTCTCTTGTCGAAGAGTCGCCAAACCATCCGCACGGCGACAGCCGCGAGGGCTAGAATTCCGAACGCTTCGTGCCGGTAAATGCCGGTACGGAAAATAAGTCTGCGGTTCTCGGTGTCGATGGACAGGTCGATGCTTTGAGCGTTCAGAATGATCGCGACCGCAGCCAGGATGAAAATTGCCGTCAGCCAGTGCAAGAGCTTTACCAAGTTGCCCCACGCGTCATGCCTACTGCGAAATTTCATGTCGAGGGCCCCCTAAGTGATGGAAGTCTTTTTGGCAGGCGTCTTGGCGGTCGTGTCCGCACCAAGCTTGGCCACACAATAGCCGTCTCCGCCATTCTCGACAAATTCAGGCGGCATTTTCCTCAAATTAATTGCCAAGACCGAACGTCGGGACGTTGGCGCAGCATCTGCCCGGCGACATAAGATGGCTCAGGTGCGCGCCATGCTCGCCTGCGCTGAGCGCGTGCAAGCCTTTCACTGGAGTACGAACCTTGTTTTACCAGCCCGAGAATGGCCACGGCCTCCCCCATGATCCGATAAACGCACTGGTTATCCCACGCCCGATTGGCTGGGTATCGAGCATCGATGCGTCTGGGGTCAGCAACCTGGCACCCTTCGCGCTGTTCAATCTTGTCACGTACGCTCCGCCCCATGTGATGTTTGCGCCGACCGGCACATCGCCAGGCAGGCCCAAGGGCCAGCCGAAGGACAGTCTGACGAACGTCAGGGAGACGGGCGAATTCGTGATCAATATGGCGACATGGGAGTTGCGCGACAAAGTATGGTTGTCGTCCATTCCAGCCCCGCCCGGCGTGAGCGAGTTCGATATCACCGGCCTAACCCCCATTCCCTCGCGATTGGTGAAGCCGCCGCGGGTGAAGGAGTCGCCGTGTCATCTCGAATGCCGCGTCGCGCAGATCTTGGAGCTTGCGCACACCGACCCGGAGGTCACCAACTACGTGGTGATTGGCAGGGTGATCGGTATTCATATCTCCGACGATGTGCTCGTCGACGGAATTGTGGACTACACCAAAATCGCGCCAATGGCCCGGCTGGGGTATACCGACTATACCCGGGTGACCGAGGTCCACACGAAGCCGTTTCCGAAATGGCCGCCAAGTTAGGGATGCAGCGGGAGCAAGGCGGCAGCCCATTCGCTAAGTGCAATCAGCGCGTCTCGCTCATGACGTTTCTCAAGGTCATCAGCATGACGCTCGCCGTCTCCTTTCCGATGGTGCGGATGGCGTGACCTTTGCCGGCGATGTCCTGCAAGAGAAAGAGATCGCCACGCGAAAAATAACGCTTCTCCCCAGTGCTGACCGTGACTTCAAGTCGTCCTGACATGATCGCCAAAGCCTTGGGAGCGTCGGCCGGTTTGAAGTCCGAGAAGTATCCCGGCTTCGTTTCCCAAACCTGCCAGGATGTCAGTGGAAAGAGGCGTTCAACGGGAGTCCTGCCATCGGCGCCGGGAGGCTCTGCGGCCTCGACTTCGCCGAAATAAGACTCACCTTGTTCATCCACATTGACGCTCGCGAGTCTAATCGGACGAAGCGTTCCGAAGCCTGTGCCGGTGATCGGCTCTGCCATTGTCGGCCTCCTACTTCACAACGAGTGGGTGCGTGTCGTCCTCGGTTCCGGGGAGAACGACATTCATGACAACGCCCGGGACAACCCCCAATTGATTGCTGTGGTGAAGTGACCCAGGACGGACGTAGACGAACTCTCCCGCTGTCTGTCGGAACACGCTGCCGTCCTGCATCGTATTCTCGGTGCCCCCGACCATGCGTGCGACGAAGTGCGGGGATCCGCCGACGCCCAAGGAAAATGGCCCGCTATCTGATTGATAATCCGGGTGTGTACGCGTGCGCGGGAAGAAGGTGCGGTAGCCGATGCGAAATTCCACCGCATCTTGTTTGGCACTGATCGATTCCAGGTCGCTGATTTTCTGCATCGGCATCGTGATCACACCCACGGTGCTGCGGTTGTTATGATCGATGCCCATCTCGTAAAGCGTCGTGCCCTCGCGCGATGCCGCAGCGACAGCCGCGGTCCATCCGCTTCCGGGCGCACCGACGGTCACGGGAGCGTCCGTCGCGACCAGTATCAAGTCATCTAACGCCTCCCATGAACCTGGTTTTCCCATGCGCTCGCGAAACGCGTCGCCGGCGACCAGATCGAATGTCTCGTTGTCTTCCGTGCGCCGTGCACGCCCCTTGGCGACGTACATCAGGACATCGGATCGCGATGGCGCCACCATGTTGGTGCGGGTGCCCTTTTTAAGGGTCGCGACGCGGAACGAGTTGCCGTCAAAGACATATCGCTTAATTCCGTAGCGCGATGCATTCGCGGGTGCCGCCTTGATCTCTTCCGGCGTCGTTGCCGAATACGCCTTGCCGTCTTGTCGCCACTGTACCTGCTCGCTGTGCTGCGCCTGTTTAGCGGTGACAGTCGATTGTTTGGCGCCGGGGAAAGGATTTCCGACGATTGCCTGCAGAATCACGAAATCTTCGCGCGCCTGCGGGTCGATCAGAATGCCGCTTGGCAGAAAGAGTGCATCTCCGGCGCTGACCTTCGTGGGCTTGCCGGACAGGCCGCGCAATGGAATGAGCGTGGCGGAGCCTTGCAAGACAAAAATCTCGGTTTCGAAAGTGATTTGGTGATGGACTGGGCCGCCCTTGCCAAACGTGAGCACGCGCAAGGCCCCGCACGGGAAACTAAACAGCTTTGCCTCGTAACGTGAAGCATTCGCCGGCGCTCGGCTGACGCTGCCGCTGCTGGCCGCAACGCTGTTCGGCCCCCGACCCGGTCCGGCGTCCGCCCACTCAGCCATCCGCAGCGCCGTGACGGACGCGCCCTTGATATGCGCAAGGTTGCCCTGGTTCGCCCGGACGCCGCCGCTTCCTTCCGCCCGCGCTTCGGATATCAAGCCGCCTTCGGGAGCGGATCTGCCGAAGCCCGTAAATATCGTTCCTGCAGCGGCGGTAAGACCTGTGAAGGCCGGCAGAAGTGCGCGCCGAGTGAGTTCCCGAATACCTACGCTCATCGTCATCCTCCCGATCACTCAGGGATAAAAGTTACTCAGTCGGCCGCCTCAGCGCCATCGATACCGAGTGCCTGTACGTAAAAACAATATCAGTAACTTGAGACGCTCGCGCAGCGCGCTCAGGCGCTTGCCGTCAGCCGGCCTGCATAACAAGGCGGATGAGATCCGGCAGCGAGGCGGAGCCGGTTCGTTTCATGACGGCCGCGCGATGGGTCTCGACCGTTCGCTGACTGATGTTGAGATTGAAGGCGATTTCCTTGTTCGGCTGGCCTTCAACCACCAGGTTCATCACTTCGCGTTCGCGCGCCGTCAGCGCGGCCAGGCTCGCCGCGGCCGCCTGACGGGCAATCGAACGTTCCGGCGTGTCGCTCACCTGTGCCAACGCGCGGCCAATGCTGGCGACAAGCTCCTCCGGCCGCGCCGGCTTCTCCAGGAAGTCGATTGCACCGGCCTTCATCGCCTTGATCGCCATCGCGATATCACCGTGACCGGTGACGATAATGGACGGCAGCGCACGGCCCTCAGCTTTCAGCTTCTTGAGCAATTCCAAGCCGTCCATTCCCGGCATCAGTCCATCGACCACCAAGCAGCCTCTGCGGCCGGTTTGATAAGACGCCAGGAAAGCTTCCGCACTCGCATGGCTTTCGACGATATGGCCGTGCTGCTCCAGCAGCTCGCGCATGCCCTCGAGCAAGACGGCGTCGTCATCGACCAGGAACACGGTCTGACGTGCGGCATCGGGCGCGCGCGGCGTCGGATGGCGACCCGATTCCGATTTGGGGCGCAGCTTGGCTGGCGCAAGAAGGCTCTCAATGCTCCGGGTGAGTTCGCCGACGTTGACCGGCTTGCGGAGACAGACGCATTTCGCAGCCAGCACTTGTCGCAAAACCTCGGTGGCGATATCCCCGGTTAACACGATCGCTGGGATTTCGCGTTTCTGCATCTCGCGCAGATGCGTGATCACCTCAAGCCCCGTGCGTTCGCCCGGCAGATTATAGTCCGCGATGATAACGTCGGGCGCAAACGTGCCGCTTTGGGCCAGCGCCATGACGTCGCTGCCGCCGCTTGCGACAATGACTTTGTAGCCTTCGCCGTTGAACAGCAGTTCAAGGCCTTCACGAACCGACGGGTCGTCCTCGACGATAAGAAGCGTGCCGGCATGATCGGCCGCCTTCTCCAATCTGGCTGTCAATAGACGCTGACCTGACGGCTTTTTCTGTGCCGGTCGATTTGAGAGAATTTACCCAAACAGGAGGAGTTGAATATGGGCAAACGTGGATTAGGCGCGGAGCAGATTGTTTCCAAGTTAAGGCAGATCGAGGTGCTGATGGCGCAGGGCAAAACTGCGGCATTGGCGTGCAAGGACGCTGGGGTATCGCAGCAGAGTTACTATCGCTGGCGTAAGGAATACGGCGGGCTTGAGATCGACCAGGCCAAACGGAT
>CANJPQ010000036.1 GCA_947476275.1 Fidelibacterota bacterium | reverse complement strand
TGCGTCGCGAAATCCGCTGGTGCTTCGCCCAGACCGAGCCGGATGCCGGCGGCGATCCAGGTTCCATGCGTACCACCGCCGTACGTCAGGGCGAACACTACGTCATCAACGGTACGAAGCGGTTCATCACGCATGCGGAATTGGCGAACTACGCCTTCGTGGTCGCAGCGACGGATCGGGAGAAAGGCTCTAAGGGGGGCATCTCGGTATTCATCGTCGACATGAAGGCGCCAGGGGTCAAGCTTCTGCGGCAGCAGGAATTGGTCATCGACGATCGTCCCTGGGAAATCGCTTTCGATGACGTGAAGGTCCCCGTGGAGAACCGCATCGGCGAAGAAGGCAAGGGCTTCGGCTCCGCGCAGCGCTGGCTGTCGGTGGGCCGCCTGCGCCATGCGGCACGCAGCATGGGTGTGATCTCGCGTTGTTTGGAACTCGGCTCAAGCTACGCGAAGCAGCGCGTGACCTTCGGCCAGCCCTTGGCGGAGCGCCAGGCGGTCCAATGGATGCTGGCGGATGCCTTCGTAGATCTGCACCAGCTGACCCTCATGGTCTATCACGCCGCCAGCAAACACGATCGCGGCGAGGATATCCGTGTCGAGGGTTACATGGCGAAGGTGTTCGGCGACACACGCTCATACGTGGCGGCGGACAACTGCATGCAGATCCACGGTGGCATGGGACTGACCACGGACCTGCCCATGCAGAAGATGTGGCGCGACCAACGCAGCATGATCATCACCGAAGGGCCAACTGAGGTGCTGAAGATGGCAATTGCCCGGCACGTCCTGCGCACGTACGGCGGCTAGGTCCTACTGAAACTGCAGCCGCTTGCCGGGCCGTGGCCACTGCATCGCAACCAATTCGCCGCGCGTGGAGAAGCACACGTAGACCGTGCGCATATCCGGCCCACCGAACGCGAGGTTCGTGGTCATGGGATCTGGCATTTGAATGTGTTCGATGGTCTCGCCGTCCGGGGAGATCACCGTAAGTCCGCCCAGGATGGTCGTGCCGACCACGAGATTGCCGGCTGAATCCACGCGCAGGGAATCGAAGCTGCGGTCGCCGCCGAGGCTTGCGACCAAGCGCGGCTTCACCCGCCGCCCTGTGCGCTGACGGCCGAATTCGACCCAGGCTGTCTCCTCCTCCAGCTGGCCGGGACCGACGATGGTGTATGCGGCGATCTGCCGGAGGCCGGGCATGCCGACGACGTAGAGCGTCTTCCCATCCGGCGAGATCGCGATACCGTTGCAAGTGGTGGCGGGGAAGATCACCTCGCGGATCTCGCTGCCGTCGTTACGCGCCCAATAAATGCCGCCGTAGTCCTGGGTGCGTGCATGCGCCCGGCCCTGGTCCGTGAACCAGAACCCGCCCATAGTGTCGAACACCAAGTCATTGGGACGGATCAGCGGCCGCCCATCGACAAAGCGGTATAGCGTTGAGACCTTACCGGTGGCGAGGTCGACCTTCTGGATCGAGCCCAGGGGATCGTCGGAGACCGGACCGTTGAAAGACAGCCCGCCGTTATTGCAGACATAACAGGTGCCGTTCGGGCCTAAGGCCGCGCCGTTGGGGCCGCCGCCGACGTCGGCGAGCAGCCCTATCGATCCGTCCGGAGCAACCCGGGTGAGCCGCCCGGCTGCGATCTCGCAAACCCCTATGCTGCCATCCGCCATCACGAATGGGCCTTCGGGAAACTTCAGGCCAGCAGCGACAACGCGGAACTTGGGCGTGGGTCGCTCCCGCTCGGACGCAGACGCGGAGCGCACCAGCACCGCGGCGATCCCTGCACCTAGAGCGGCGCGGCGTGCGAGGGTCATTCCGCCGCGCTACCTTGCAGCTGAATCTCGCGGCGCCGATTCAGTTCGGAGATGACCTTGTCGTGTTCGTCCTTGTGCAGGCGATAGCCGCGGAACACGTACACGGCTAGCGCGCTCGCCGCGAGGATGCTGAAGACGTAGAACCACGACATCGCAGCGACGGTGTTCTGCGGCACCGCATTCATCGGCGCGCCCTTTGGAAACTTGATGACATCGAGGAGCACGCCAGTGATCAGCGAGCCGACGCCGGTACCGGCCTTCTGTGCGAAGTGGACCAAACCGAACATCAGACCCTGTTGCGGCTCACCGGTGCGATGCTCGTGATGGTCCGCCGCAATCGAACACATTAGCGCCGGTGTCACCATGTTGCTGGCGTTCACAGCGCCGGCGAGAAAGTTGCCCGTGACCAGCAGTATGATCACCGGCCATGCTCCCGGCCACAGGCCCAGCATGAAGATGGTAACGCAAGCGACTTCGATCACGCCGTAGAGCGCCATGGAAGTGACGAAGGTCGCCTTGACCTCGAAACGGCGCACCAGCCACTGGACGAGGACGACCAACGCCACGAACCCGCCGACGTTGATGGCCTGTCGCCACTGTCCCAGTTCTTTCGGGTTCAGCTGAAACAGGTAGGTGCCTAGATAGAGGTGGAAGGAATTATTGAGACCCGTGGCTATGGCGAACGTGAAGATGCCGAAGACCAGGGCACGGAAGATGGCGTTTTCGATCAAAAGTGCCCGCCACAGCCCGGTGCTGAACAACCCGCTGACGCGGCGCGGCGCACTTGCTGCATAGGTGCGCATGCGCCGCACCATGGGATACAGCGTCGCGACGCAGGCCACCATCAACACGCCCATCACCAAGCCCATGACCAGGCCATAGCGCGGGTAGGCAGCGGGATCCTGCTGACCGTTCGGGAAGACGGCCGTCGCGCGGAAGAAGACATTGAACGCGACGTAGAACAGCGTGAATTCCGTCACCATGCGGAACAGGCTGGCGAGGATCAGCAAGGACCCACGCACCGAGGTCTTGTCGGAGAGTTCCGCCTGCAGCGTGAGATAGGGGATTTGGTAGAACGTCATCGTGCAACGCAGCAGCAGCGCAGAACCCAGCATCCACGCGAACAGCAGCATCGTCGGCAGGCCGCTGGGTGGCGCGAACAGCAGATAGAACCCAAGCACCGCCAGCGGTGTGGCGTAGAGCATCGGCGTCAGCCTGCGGCCGAATCGCGCCTTCCTGAGTCCATCGGAATAGGTGCCCGCGATGGGATCCCAAACCGCGTCGGCACAGATCACCAGGAAGATTGTCAGCCCAGCCAGGGTGCCGGGCAAGCCGAGGACCTGGGAGTAGTAGAACAGGATAAAGCCGTCGAAGGAGCTCTGCTTGATGAGGTCCGGAGTCTTTCCCAATCCGTAGATGATGCGATCACGCCAGGGGAGAGACTGTACGGTCATCATGCGTTCCCCGAACGATCAGGTCCCGTATTCCGGCGGCAGGACGCCCGCTGCCACCATCTGCGCCCGCCCCTTCTTTAGGCGCACTTCCTGGGTCTCAGGTGTGATGCGCTCCATCGATCCGCTGTCGGCATAGGTGTTGGGCGGATAGAAGCTCGCCTTGCCGTAGACGTCGCGGAACATCTCGGCGCGGAACCGCGTGAGGTAGTTGGCCCCGTACGGCGGATAGCCGAGATCGAGGTTGGCGCGCCGCCGGCGCAGTCCCTCAATGTCGATAGTAGCGGTGCATTGGCCCGCCACGCCCTGGTCCACCTCGGCGATCACCTGGCCGCGCGGATTGATGATGCGCGAGCCGACTTGCATGAATCGATCAGACCCTCGGGGACCGGCAGCATTGCACGACATCAGGAAGCACAGGTTCTCCGCCGCGCGGGTGCGCTTGGTGCTCTCGTCGACGATCATCTCGGCGGTGGTGTGCAGGATGACTTCCGCGCCACGCAGGGTATGTGCGCGCACGAATTCCGGGAACATGAGCTCCATGCTCGCGGCCATGGAGAGATTGCCGAGCTCGGTCTTTGCAACGGGGAAAGCACCATCGAGGCCACCCACTTTCTCCAAGAAGTCGTCCCAGTAATCGTGGGGCGAACTGGAGTGATAGGTGTGCAGGCGATAGGCCTTCAGCACCACATTGCCGGAACGATCCAACAAGAAGTTGGTGTTCAGATAGCGGTTCGGGAAGTCTTTACTCAGCGTGTACAGGTTCGCCGCGAGAAATATCTTGTAGCGCGCGGCGATGGCCTGCAGCCGTTCCATTTCCGGGCCCAGCCATTCGACCACGCCGACCAAGTTCGGCCCGCTCCCGCCGCTGAAGACAAATTCGGGAAACAGCACCAAGTCGCGTGCATCGCGCTCGACGGCGAGTTGCACCAACTTCTCGCCCGCATCGATGTGCTTAAGGATCGACCCTTGCGCTTCGGCCCGGTCCTTCGCCGTGGCGAGGGAGTTTGCCGGCATCTGGATACAGGTGGCGGTCCACGGTCTGATCATCCCAATCCACCCCTTAGGCTTACCAACATGCGGCGCAATGCTATTTTAGGCGGTCGGCGGCGCAAAGCCACCGACCCCTCGTGCTCACATAGCGAGCAGTGTTACATGCGGTAGAATTGGCGGGCGTTCGTGGCTGCGATCTTCTCGCCCAGGGCCTTGCCGATCTCCGGCCGCTCACCCAGCAGCGCATGAGCGCGCAGCTCGGTGCTGGTATCGGAGTGGCCGTAGTCGGTACCCAGCAGCAGGGCATCCTCGCCCACGTGCTTCACGATCTGCGGAATGTCCTCGTGGAACTCGCAGGTGATGAACAGACGCTTGTCGGCCAGCAGCTTCTCGGTGTGGTCGGCAACCTTGTAACGCTCGCGATACCGGCGGGCGCGCGACATGGCGAACGGTAGCCACTCAGCGCCGCTCTCGATGATACCGAACTTCAGGTTCGGGAAGTCGCTCGGGATGCCGTGATTGACGATCGACGAATAGGCCAACAGGTTCGGCACGGTCAGATTGATCGGATTGCCCCCCTGCCCTTCGACGTTCCGCAGGGAGCGGCTTCCGGCGCCGATGTGGATGCAGATCGGCAGGCCGAGTTCGTCGGCCTTCTTATAGAGGGGCCAGAAGTGCTTGTGGTTGAGGAGCTTGTCGTCCTCATAGCCGCGCAGAAGGATGCCGCAAGCGCCCTTGTCGGCCCATTCCTTCATGTCGGCCACGCTGGCTTCGATGTTCTGGGCCGAAGGGACTGCCACGAAATAGAGGCGGCCCTTGTGCTGATTGCAGATATCCGCGAGCCAGCGGTTGTAAGCGCGCGTCATAACCAGTTCGGTGCGCGGAGACTTGGCCGTCAGGCCGAGAAAAATACTGGGGTAGATGATTTGCGTGCCGATGCCCCACTCGTCCATCTGCGCGACACGAGCCTTAGTGTTCTGCAGATTGCGCGTGCCTTCTTCATAGTGGACCAGCGCCTGTCCGCCCTTGCCGTAGAGCTCACCATCGACCATCCAATACTGGCCGGTCGCAAACACGCCCGGCTTGCCGATTTCCGGCGCGGCCATCACGACCTTCGGCGCCACGTCCTGGTCGGCCTTCGGGATCGATGCCCAAATGTCGGTATCCTCGACGATGTGGGTGTCCGCATCGATATACGTGATCGCCATCGGTGATCGTTCCTAACAATGACCTTTAAGGCCAAGGTAACTTTTCAGGGGCGTGGGGCGTCAACGCCGAACTTCGCAATGACACGCAATGTGAGCATTGCGGAAAGCGCGTGAAATAGAGGTTCTGCGCCTTTTTCCGATCGAAATGCGCAACTTTCGCCGACGCGCAATGCTAAGCCTTGATCCGCGCATAGTTCGCGCCGATCTCCTGCGCCGCCCGCTGGAGCAGCGGCAGGAAGGTTTTCACCGCCTCGTTGTGCTTGACGGCCGCGCGAAAGAAGAAGACTGCGATCGACCCAATCGGTCGGTCGTGCACCAGGACCGGCACAGCCATGCTGAAGAAATTGGTCTCTTCCTGATCGACAATGTGAAAGCCTTGCTCCCGCACGCGCGCGAGAACCTTGTCTAGTCCAGCGAAGTTCTTATGCCGGCTTTGCCACCGCGCATTGCGCCGCGGCGGCGGAGCGCTCGCGGCCGCTTTCAGCAAGATCGACCGCGTCGCTTCGTCAGCGAATGCAAGATATACGCGCCCCGCAGCGGTGAATGCGAGGCTGACGCGGAACCCGCTCGGAAACTTGCCGTCAGTGAACGGACTCTCGAAGTCGGTCGTGACGCGGGTGATCAGTTCGTGCCCCGAGGGCGTCAGGAATTTCACCGGCCAGCGCGTTTCCTTACCGAGCTTCTGGATGATCTCGGCGGCGAAATCGTCGATCCACCATTCCTCTTTGTAGCCATCGCTCAACACGCGCACGCGGCCGGCGAGCCAGTAGCGCGGCGAGCCCTTATCCTTGCGCAGGAATTTCTCCTGCCGCAGGGTTTCCAGCACCCGATAGACCGTGCCGCGCGTCAAACCAGTTTCCTGGCAGACGTCGTGCAAGGTCGCGCCGTCGCTGATGTTGAGGTACTCGAGAATCGCGAGGCAGCGTTGGATGGATTGAACGAGTCGGGCCATAGCGTCTTCACTGTGTACGCATTGCGGACACTATACGAGCCCCACTGCGGGGAGAAGTCAATAAAAGAGCAGCCGGCCCGAAGGCCGGCTGCTCCATGACGCGGCCTGACGTCTGTTAGAAATTGTACGACGCGCGAATGCCGAACATGCGCGGAACCGGCAGCGACATGCGGATCGCATTCTTCTGCACGGTCGTGAACGGCGCCGGCGCCGCGGTATATGCAAAGCTGTAGACATCGACGCCCGTGAGGGCCGCCGCAGCCACGCGATTTTGGGTCAGGTTGGTCACGAAGCCCTCGATGCTGAGAGTTTCGTTCCGCACGCCGATGCGGACGTTGACGTTGTCCGACGCACCGACCCATGTCGCCGCCGAGAAGTCGGTGAAGTTCATGCCGCGGTGGGAATAGTCAAAGCGGCCGAACCAGTCGTAGTCGCCGGCAAGGTGATCCTGATACTGGCCGGACACGGTCCACATCCACTTCGGTGTCGTCGGCAGGCGATTGCCGAGCCCAAGCTTGGCGTTGCCGAGGATGTTGTTGCAATCCGTGCAGTTGTACAGCGCGACGTTCGCTGTGCTGATCTTGGAGTCATTCAGCGCCATGGAGCCGGACAGCTTGAACTTCTCCGTCACCTGGAACTCACCTTCCAACTCATAGCCCTTCAACGTGGCAGAAGCCGAGTTGATGGTGATGTTGAAGATGTTGGTGACGGTGGCGGTACGCACCGGAATCGAGGCACCAGCTTGACCGTTCTTGTACTTGTCGTAGTAGACCGACAGGGTCGCGCGAGCGCGACCGTCCAGGAAGCTCGCCTTGATGCCCGCTTCGAAGTTGTCGAGCTGTTCCTGCAGGTACGACCGCCCCGCATTCGGCTCAGCCGCGCGCAGCGCGTCGATGACGTCCTGAGGAGAGGTAAACAGCGCCGCGTTGAATCCGCCCGGACGATAGCCGCGAGACCACAAGGCATAGAGCGTCGAGTTCGGTGCGAACTTATAGTCGATAGATACACGCGGCGAGAAGCTCTTGAAGGTGTTGGCGAGTTGGTTTGCAGCCACGCCAGTCAACAAAGTGCCGGCTGCACCGACGTACGGGATCTGCTTTACACGGTCCCACTGATAGCGGGCTTCGCCCGAGAGCGTCAGGTTCTCCAGCACGTCGAAGTAAACGCCGCCAAAGACCGCCGGGGTGAGCAGACGGCTCCTGGTGATGGAGGCAGCTAAGGCCGGGACGCGAACGTCAACGCCATACACCGTGCCGCCGGGCGATGCAGCATTCAGATAGCTGAAGCCCAGGGTACCGCGCAGGCGCTCTTTCTGCGGAGAGGTGACGCGGACTTCTTCGCTCCAGTCGCGCGTGAGGCCCTGCAGAAGGCGCATATAGGTGAAGTTCGGCTGATAGGTGTTGGCGACCGTGCCGGGGGTCGCGCTGTAGAGGAAGTTCGGCTGATCGCCATCGCCGATGTAGGTCGAGTCGATCATGGTCGAATTCTTGTCACGGTGATAAGCCGTGATCGAGCTGAACGACCAGCCGCTCTCCAGCTCATAGTCGACGCGGAAATCAGCTTGGAACGCGCGACGCTCGAGGCCGAAATGATTCAGGAAGCGCGGATCGAAGATCTTCCAGATCGCCGGCGACGCATCATAGATTGCATTCTGGAGCGACGGCGTGAAGTTGCTGTCTTGCGAGATCAGACGTGTCGGCAGCTTGTCGATAGTCGGCAACTCGCCGCAATAGTAACCACCGGCTGAACGAGTATTTCCCGCGTAAGCACAGTTGAACAGCGAAGCGTTGCCCGGCGGGCTGGTAGCCAAGGTGGTCTGCGCCGGCGTGCCGTCGCTGTCGGCGAAATAGTTGGCCACCAGTTTCAGCTTCAAGCGATCCGTGGGCTTCGCCACGAACGTCGCGGACACGGACTTTGTGCTCTGCGCGCCGAGTTTCTCGGAGGAATTGAGGGCGTTGGTGTATTGACCGCCACGGACCCAATTGCGACCACTGATACGCGCGGCGAGTTTGTCCTCGACGATCGGACCCTCGAAGCTGATGGTCTCTTCGTTCGAACCGAAGCTCGCATACTCCGCTGTGATCTTGCCCTTATAGGTTTCGCCCGGCTCACGCATCACGAAGTTGATCGCGCCCATGAAGGTGGAGCGGCCGAAATAGGCGCTCTGCGGACCCTTCAGGATTTCAACACGTTCGATATCGCTGACGCTTGGTGGCTGCGCGCCGATGACCGGCGTGCCGTCGACGAATAGCAGGCCGCCCGCTGAGGTGCCGGCATTGTTGTTCACATAGAGGCCGCGGAAGGTTAGCGAGTTCGAGGACCGGTCGTTACGCCCCGAACCGCCCTGCTGGTTCACGAAGTTGAAGGACGGCGTCATCAGCGCGATGTCGGTCATCTGCTTCACGCCCATGGATTCAATTTCCTTGGACGAGAACGCAGTGATCGCGATCGGCACCGTCATCAGGTTTTCTTCGACCTTACGGGCGGTAACGGTGATTTCTTCGAGTTGTTGTGCGCTCGCAGCACCGGTGGCTGCGATAGCCAGCACGGAGCTCGCCATCAGCAAACGAAATTTGGTCATGCGGGTATCCCCTCGTGAGTGAATTCAAATTGGCTGCAAACACAGCTCGGCTGCGCCGCCCTCAGCCCCGGCCTCAAAGTGCCCTAAGGCCTGGGGCAAACAAGTTCGGATGGCTTTTAGCGATATGCATGTTTGTAATAGTGACTTCCGGGACACAGGTACCAAGGCTCACCATTCGGAGCACGCATGTCAGGCCCGATAGATGAGATGGCGGCTGAATTCGGCCGCAATGGTGCGAGAATGGTACAGGCGCGCCATTGCGCGGATACCAGCGCGCAGCGATCGCGACACGATGAAATGTCGCCGGATCTCAGCCGCTTATCACATCGGCGTGAGGGCTGATGCCGGCTAGTAGTTCTCGAGCGTGAGCGTTTCCGCCTGGATCGCGACCCAGCCGGATTGTCCAACGCCTGCCGCAAAGCGATGGCCTTCGATCTCGCCGGGCTTCTTGTCGCGGGTGTGGGTGTAGACAAGATTGCCGCGGTAGGCCCACTGGCGCTCACCGTACACACCCGTGCCGATTGTCCAATTACCGACGGGTTTGGCATCTTCGGCTGCCAGCATGGCGCGCCAGTTCTCCTTGAAGCAGGCTTCCATGCAGAGCGTCTTGAGTTCCTGCTTCGCGCGCGCCGACGTGTAAAGCGTCATGCGGTGCTCGTCTGTCAGCACTTCGCCCACATCGGACGGCGATGTCTTGACGAACGGCGGCACTGGCGGCGCCGGCTCAAGCACAAGCTGACGCCATTCCTTGGCGAACTTCGGATCGGGTTCCGCGCCGGTGCCGTAAAAGACGTACAACGGCGCGCGCTTGTATGCCCACTGCGAGATACCGTCTTCGCGCGCCACGACGGTCCAATTGCCGACGGTGGCGCCGGCGGCCGGGGCGACGGCTGGTCGCCACGTATGCAGACACTCATCGGCGCAGCGCTTCTTCCCGGCCGTAGTCTCGCCGTCGTGGACGTAGAAAGTCTCGCCCTTCAAATTCGCGGCGACCCAGCCTTGCCTGGTGCCTTTGAACAGGATCGCGCTCGGTCGTGGAATAAGATCGATCGCGAGGTGCCACACATCCTGCACGCCATCGCCCATCGTGGTGCCGGGTCCGGGATCGCGCGCGAAGGTGTAAACCGGCTTGCCTTTGAAGGCCCATTGTTTGCTGCCGTCGGGACGGGCAATCGGCGCCCAATCGCCTTCGGCCTGGGCTTCCGCCGGCGCCGCCAGCGCAGGCCAGGCGGTGATGCAGCGGCCGATGCAGGCGGACTCACCTACCGGATCGCGCGCATAGAAGTAAAGGCTCGCACCCTTAGCCGTGAAATAGCGCGCACCCAGACCCGTATCGGCGCTGGTCACTTCCGATGGAAGGGCCGCGGCAGATGACGCCCAAAGTGCGGCGGCAGCTGAGAGGAGAGCGAACACACGCATGCGATTAGGCCAGAATCTCGGTGATCGGCTTGGCGGTGCGCAGAGAGCCGGTGCCCCAGTTCTCCACCGCCACATCCATCACCTGCATCACGGTGAGACCGATGCGGGTGATCGGATCGCCGTTACCGGCGACGTGAAGGCCAGACTTCATCTTGCCGCCGGCCCGACCCACCGTTATCACCGGTACGCCGTCGACCGCATGCAGGCGGGCGAAGTTGGTGTCGGAGTTTGCAAAGATCAGCACATTGTCGAGCAGCGTGCCCGCACCTTCCTTGATATTGGCGAAGGCTTGGATGAAGTCGGCCATCGCCTCCATGCTCTTGATGTTGTACCAGGCGACCGCGGCCTGATAGCCGAGCTTCGGATCGGTCGGCTCTTCATGGGTGAGCGCGTGGTGAATGAAGGTTTCACCGCGCCGATGCAGGCGCGACAGGGACTGCGAATAGAGCATGTTGAACACGCGCGTTTGGTCGCAGGCCACGGCTATCGCCATCATGTTCGACATGATCTTATGGTTATCGAGCACCAACTCAAGCTCGTCGCCCACCTTGCCTTCTGCCGGCGAACTGACCACGCGGCAGGCGGCCAGCGGATCGGGCTTCTGGAGTTGGAGGTCGAGTTGCTTTTCGACCTGGCGGATCGACGTGAAGTATTCGTCCAGGCGCGCCCTGTCGGCGGTGCCGACGTTCTTGACGTAATCCTTCATCTGCTCGTTCACGGACGAGAGCACGCTCTTGCGCGCGAGAGCGGCCGGATCTGGCACGAAGGTCGCCGCATTCGGATCGGCAAAGCCGGGGCCGAACAGGCGGGCATAGAGACTGAGCGGTGCGACTTCGCCGGCGTTGTGACTGCCGCTGTTGCGATAGGTGTAGGAATCCTTCGGATCGCCCGTACTGGAGACATCGATCGAGCGGAAGCGCGACTTGCCACCGATGACGTCCGCCACGAGCACGTCCAGCGTCGGCGCCGGAATCTCGCCCTGCACCGGCACGGTGCCTGTGCGGCACGCGACCCAGCCGGTGAAGTGCACGGCCAGACGGCGGCCATCCAGCGGCGTGTTGAAGTTGCTGAAGTAGTTGATGTGCTTCTGGTACGGGACGATCGGCTTGCATTCATCGAGGAACACATAGTCCGCCCCGGTCTTCGGACCGATGCCACGCCCGGGGTTGTGACCCAAGCCCCAGAACCATGTGCCGAACCGCACCGGCAAAGCGCCGCCTGCAGCCAGTGCCGTACCGCTATCGTTCAGCACGCAATCGAGGAACGGCAGGGCGACTGCGACGGAGGCGCCGTGAAACACCCCGCGCAGCGCGGCGCGGCGGGTCATGGGCTTCTTGATGAGGAAGGTCATGGCTTCACACTCGCTTCGGCCGTACCGGTGGCCGTGCCGCCAACGGCATAAAAGCCCTCACTGGTGGCGATGGTGCGCAGGAGCGGCTTGAGGCGATAACCGTCCGCGACGAACTTCTTCTCGATGTAGTCCAACAGCGGGCGATCGCCCGGTTGCGGCGTGTGACCGCCGGCGAAGGCATAGACCCGGTTCACCAGACAGGAATTCAGCGCAGCGTTCTGGTGGATCGCGGTGCCGAGTTCTTGGGGGTTCTTGAACGGAACCCCGTCCAGTTCGCCGCTGGTGTCGAGCTTCTCGCCGTTCTCCGTGGCGCGGTACTGGCCCGCGCCATCGAAATTCTCCAGCGACAGGCCGATCGGGTCCATCAGCTTGTGGCACCCGCTGCAGCTCGGGTCTGTGCTGTGGGCGCTGAGACGCGCGCGCGCGGTCTTGTGGACAGGATTCGAGCTGTCGGAGACCAGGGTGAAATCCACATTCGCTGGCGGATCTGGCACCTTCTGGCACAGCAGCAATTCGCGCACGGCCTTGCCGCGCAAGGTCGCGGAGCTGCGGCCCGGGTGCGAGTAGAGCGCAAGCAGGCTCAGGTGGGATTGGATGCCGACATGCTGATCACCCACGGGGAATTCATAGGGTTCCCAGCCGCTCGTGGTCTCCACCGGCACCCGATAGACCAGGCCGAGGGGCTGCGACAGGAACGTTTTGCGCGTAGTGAACAGGTCGCGATAGTCGCCTTCATTCACCACCAGTTGATCGACGATGGTGCGCAGGGTCTGCTCACCGGAATCGTCCGCCGCGGAAAGGCCGAACGCCGGATAGATCAACGGATCTTTCTGCAGACGCGCAAGGCCGTCGAAGCCAAACATGTCGGCGAACAAGGCGCGCACGCCGGCTTCGACGCGCGACGACCTCAACATGCGATCGACCTGCTTCGCCAGACCGCGCTCGGAATAGAGCTCGCCCTTTTCCGCCGCGGTCAGCAGCGCGTCGTCCGGGCTCGCATTCCACAGGAAGAAGCTCAATCGCGATGCGATCGAGTACCCCGTCAAGCGTTTGCGGGCGGCATCGTTGGGATCGGTCTCGACCAGGTCGCCGATCAGCAGGAAGTCGGGCGCCACCAGCATGCCCGAAAGGCCTGCCGCCAAACCGTCGTAGAACGATCCCGTCGTCTTGGTGACCTCGGTGGCGAGTTTCACCTGCCGGGCCACTTCGTCCTGGTTCAGGGGGCGGCGGTAGAGGAGACGCCCGACCTTGCTGAAGAAGACGGTCGCGCAAGCGTCGTCTGCAGATTTCACCGCTGCGGGCTTACACGGCACCAGCATGTCGCGATTGGAGGCATCGACGACCTGAGCGGCGATCAGGCGCGCCAGCTTGTCGTAACGCTCAAACGCCGACGGCGTGATGGTCGCGTGGGACGCGCCGACGGCCATCAATCCGTCCTCGCGCGGGGTCGGATAGAAATTGCCGGCAATCTTCACGTCGGGGCCAAACAGGTCGGCGATGACGGCGCGGTACTGCACTTCCGTCATTTGCCGCACGAGCGGCGGTGTACCCGTCGTCTGCGGTTCTTGCTTGCCGCAACCGGCAACCAGAGCCGCGATCGAAGCGGCGGCACATATGGCAACGATACGCATTACTGACCTTGCGCCAGCTGGGTCTTCTTCTCGGGTTCGGGCGCTTCCGCCACCGTACGCTCGTTCTTCGGATGCACGATGAAGGCCGGCAGGGCTTCCATGGTCAGCGCTGTAGACAGCGCGGTGCATTCTCCGGTCTTCGGATCGGGGTAGCCGTCCGCGAGCTGCTTGGCTGCTTGATAGATTTGCGGGCAGTTCCATTGGCCGGCCACCAGCAGGAATTCGATCTTCTGGATGTAATCCCACCACTTGTTGAAATCGTAGTAGCCGCCAAGCAGCGCCTTCACGGGCGCGCCCTCGCCTTCCTTCGGCATCGCCACGCGCAGGCGCATGTCCTTCAGGAACATGTCGCCGGTGTAGTTGTTGCCGTAGAGCGGCAAGCGGGCATCGACCGGCGTGGTGGTGAGTTGACCGTTCTCGATCCTGCCCTTGGCCTTCGCGCCGTACTGCGGCGTGCCGCTGACGTGATAGCTCGCGAACGGCAGGATCTTGCCGGTTGAATCCTTCGGCATCGGATCGAGCGCGCCATAGAACGCGACGGTGACATCCGGATCGTTTTCGAGATCATCGACGTCGGTGACCTCGATCAGGATGGTGCCGCGGCCGCTGTCTTGGCGCTCGCCGTTCGGATGGCCTTCCATGTAGTTGCCGTTGCGCCAGCCAAGGATGCAGCCGAGCGTGCGGTAGGTCTGGTTGTCCACCTTCAGGCCGGTATCTGGATCCTCGAACTTGTCGTGCTTGCAACTCTTCGAAGTCGGCGCGCCATCGTTGGTGCCGTCGAGATTGAAACCGTAGCCGAACTTGCCCTTGATGATGCGCAGCGGCGGATCGTTCACCACGGTGGGGTTCATACAGACATCTTCGCCATTGGGACCGCGCACCACTGCCTGCTGCTTGCGGGCGCCATCGACCGGTTGGACTTTACCGCCGTCGGTCTTCTTGATGCGGGCGTCCTGCGGCAGACTGCGCAGCCAAAGCTCATCGTTGCCGATCGCGGCACCCTCCGGGCATTCCTCCCAGTGCGGCGTGTTGTATTGGGCGGTGAACCAGGAGGTCACCACAAGACCGACGGTTCGCTTCGGCGCCGGGCCTGCGTTCGCGATGCCCGGCAAGAAAGCCGCGAGCGCGCAAATGGCAGCGCCTGCAGTGGTTACGGCGCGAAGGATGTGCATGGTTTACTCCAGGCCTTTCCCATCGATTTGTCCGCGGATCTCGCCGTCTTTGTATTTCTCGGTCGAAATGTTGATGTAGGCCCAGGTGGAGATGATGTACTGCACCAGCGCCTCTTCCACGACCGCCGACCCTTCGAGCGGGTTGCTCACGCCCTTGGCTGCGAGATCGACAACCGGCACGCCGTTGGTGAACATCTGCGCGGGGGCATGAATCTTCACCGTCGTTGCCTTGGAGGTCAGCCCGCTGAAAGTCACTTTCCAGCTGAGCCGTAACGTTTCCAGATCGAGCGTGAATTCTGCGTGACCCTTGCCCTTGCTCTCGACGGGGAACGTCTCTTCGTCCGAAACGAGGTCGGCGTAAAAGTATCTCACCTTCGCCGCTGCGTTCGCCGATCCCGCTTGCGTGACGCACGCGAGCAGAAGAAATACCACGTACAGGCGACGCATCCCGACCAACCACTCTCTCGCTTTGCAGGAAGCTACCTGCAGATTCTACCACAGCCGCTAAATCGAGTGTGCCGTGGGACAAAAATACCACAAGGACGTGGCCTCAGGCGCGAACGCCAAGCCAGGCCCATGATACGGGCCGACGAACCGCTGCGTGTGTGCGCTCCCGGCCCGTCGTTTGACCTCTTGCCAAGCCACAGTCGATGGGACGGCTGCAACTTGCAAATGCAATAGGGGGCCGCGGCTATTCGGGTTTGGCATAAAGCCCGGCAACGTCGACTCTTGCGCCCCCGAAACCGCCAGAAGGCCCGGCGTTGCAACCCGCGGGTTATACCGCCCCGGCATAGGGCTAACCCAGCGCCGCATTTTACTTTGGGCAAGGTTTGCGCGAATGTCCGCCCGCTATCACAGCGATAGGAATTGCCCTGTGACGATCGACACCGCCGTAGAGACCAAGCGCTCCTCCGATGGGCTCGGGTACCGGGCCAAAATCGGGCTGCTTGTTCCGGCCACGAATACAATCTGTCAGCCGGAGTGCGACGATATGCGCCCGGTCGGTGTGACCAATCACGTCGCGCGCATGGCGCCGACGCCTCGCGGCGCAGAGACGGGCGACATGGAGGCGTACGCGCGCTCCTTGCGTGTCAGCAACGATTTCATCAAGGACGCGATGGACAGCGTCCTGCACTGCCGGCCAGATCTGATTGTGCTTGGCCATTCCATCAACACGTTTCGCGATGGACCCGCGGGCGTCGCTGGCATGAAGAAGGATCTGGAAGATCACGGCGGCGGCATCGAAGTCATTCTGCCGTCTTTGGCGTTCCTCGCCGCCCTGCAAGCCCTCGGCCTGCGGCCGCACGAAGGCAAGAAGCTATCGTTCATAACCCCCTATTGGCCCCCGGCGGACGAACAGGTGCGCAGCTTCTTTACGCAGGCGGGATACGAGGTGGTGCGAGTCATCGGCTTCCGCCGTCCGGGCGCTGTGGAGATCGCCGAGACGCCGACGTCGGATGTGATCGCAGGCCTGTCGGAACTCGCCAAAGATCCCGTCGACGCCATCATCGAGCCGGGCAGCAACCTGGCCACCGGCCGCATCGCCGCCCAGGCCTGCGTCTGGCTGAACCGCCCCGTTGTCTCGTGCAATGTCGCGACCTATTGGCACGCCGTGCGCCAGTTAGGCATCCGCGACCGCCGGTCCGACTTCGGGCCGCTGTTCGCAAACCACTAAAAGCGCGACAAGCGCCCTAGCAACTCGGTGCGATACGTTGGAGATGACCCCGCAGTTCGCCTGCGGGGTATTTCTTTGTGTGCAAGTTCACATAGAGACGATCCTGCACCAGGTAGGCGAGCTCGCCCTCGTTGATCACCGCTGAGCCTTCCACGCCGGAAACGACGCCCTTTGGCGCGAGATCGTGCAGAACACCCGCTTCGCTGCCCGGCGTCTGCGGCCCATGGATGGACGCACTCACCGGCGGAGACGTGAGATCCTTGAACGTGAGCTTCCAACTCAGCTTGAGCGTCTTGCGGTCGAGGGTGAAGTCGACATGGCCCACACCCGGGCTTTCGGTGATGGCACTTTCTTCGTCGGCCGAGAGCTCCGCTTTGAAGAGGATCGGCGGCCCCTTGTCGTCCTGAGCGTCAGTGGAGAAATAACCACAAGGCTCCGCTGCATACGAGGACATGGGTAGCATGAGCGCCGCAAGCACTGCGGCGGCACGTCGAAACGAACGCATGTCAGAATTCCCCGTCAGAAGCCCGTACCGTCCATCACTTCACCGGAACGCATGATCGTGCGCCACATCGCATCCGTGTTGCGAACGCCATGCAGGTCCCCGGGGTACTTGTCGTGAACGCTCGTGAAGACCAGGAACCCGCGATGAGTCCACTGCCGCACCCCGTCGCGCTCCACGATTCCCCAGTTGCCCACGGGCTTGTCGTCGGCTTTCGCCACCACAGGCTTCCAATCTTGCGGACGTTGCATGCCACGGCCGGCGCGGCGTGCCTGATCGAACATGTAGAGAGTGACGCCGTTGGCGTCGCCCAGCAGCACGCCGCCATCCGAGGTCTGGTAGGTGACCCAGGACGGGTTTGGCGGTGGGGCTTCCAATACCACGGCGCTGTGCTTGTCGACGCCGTGGCCGTAGACGTCCCCCGGAATGACGTCACGATCGTATGTGTAGAGCGCTTTACCCTTGTAGGCCCACTGCTTGGTGCCGTCGGCGCGGGTAAGCACGCTCCAATCCGGAGAGTCGAACTTCGCCGTCCACGGCGCTGTTACGATGCGCCAAGCGCCGCTGCATTTCGCGTCGCACTTCGACTTGCCGACCGGATCTGCCTCCGCGGTGTAGACGGTGATGCGCCGCCCGTCAGTCATGATCTGACCCAGCCGGTTGCGTGCAATGCCGATGCCCGGCGGAACCGGGATCAGTTTCATCGCCAGCGCCCAGGTATTGTTCTGACCATCGCCGAACGCCTCGCCCGGGCTCTCATCGCCCTTGAAGCGATACAGCGGCTTGCCGCGGAAGGCCCATTGCCGCTTGCCTTCCGCACGCGGCACGGTGCTCCAGTCTCCCCCCTCGAACGCTTCGCCCGTCGCCAGAAGCGGCGGCCACTGTTGTTCGCACTGGGCCACGCACACCGACTTCTTCGGATCGATATCGCGACTGAAGGTATAGAGCGACATGCCCTTGTCGTCCGTGAGCGCCTGGCCGTGGCCGTGGGGCTGGAACTTCACGTTCGGCGGCAAGGCGTCATCCGCAGCGGCTGCCCCGACGAACGCCAGCGCAAATGCGGCAACAGGAAACAGCGCATTCATGGGCAACCTCACGCCAGGATGTCCGAGATGATCTTCGATGTCTGCAGGGACTTCTGTCCCCACTTCTCAATCGGCACGCCCATGACGCGCATGGCGGTGAAGCCCACGCGCGTGATCGGATCGCCGCCGCCCTGCACGTAGTAGCCGGTCTTCACGCGGCCGCCGGCCTTGCCCGCAAGGAACGTCGGCACACCGTCGATGGTATGCAGCTTGGCGTAGTTGGTTTCGCTCGAGGCAAAGATCATGCAGTTGTCGAGCAACGTTCCGCTGCCTTCCTTGACGCCGGTGAACACGTCGAGGTAGTCCGCCCAGCCGTCCATGGCGGCCTTGTTGAACCAGAACGTCAGCGGCTGATAGCCGAGCTTGGTATCGATGGTTTCGGTATGCGTCAGCAGGTGGTGCGTATACGTCTCGCCCTCGCGCCGCACATTGGCGAAGTTGTCCGTGAAGACCATGTTGAAAACTTTGGTCTGATTGCAGGCGACGGCCATCGCCAAAAGCTTCGCCAGGACCTTGTGGGTCGAGACCACGTGGGGCATCTCACGCACCTTTGCCAGGCGGTCTTCCGGCGGATCTTCGGCGCGCGACGGAACAAGGCAGGCATCGTTCGGCGCCGGCGCCTGGAGTTGGAGCGCGAGCTGATTCTCGATCTGTCGGATCGACGTGAAGTACTCGTCGAGACGCGCCTTGTCCGCGGCGCCGACGGTCTTCATGTAGGCTTGGCTTTCTTCCATGATCCCCGAGAGCGCGCTCTTCTCGACCATGACCTTTGGATCGGGCTTGAAGCCGGCCTTGTTCGGATCGACGAACTCCGGCCCGAACAGACGCGCATACAGCCCCACCGGCGAGACTTCCGCCGCCCCGCGACTGTCGGTGTTGCGCGCACTGTAGTTCTCGCGGGCGATGCCGACGGCCGTGACATCAAGCGTCTTGAAGCGGGTGTCGTTGCCGATCACATCGGCGATCAGCAGATCCAACGTTGGCGCCGGCACTTCGCCGCCGCGGGTAGGCGCGACGCCGGTCCGGTTCGCGACCCAGCCGCTGAAGTGCGTATAGTTGGCGCGGCCGTCGAGCGGCATGCCGAACATGCCGAAGAAATTCACATTGTCTTTATGGCGCTGGAGCGAAGCACACTCCTCGATGAACTCGATGCCTTTGGTGGTCTGGCGCTTCTCCACGACCGAGTGGCCGGGCGTGTGGCCCATGCCCCAGTACCAGGTGCCAAAGCGCACCGGCAGCGCCTGACCGGTGGCCGCGAGCGCCGTACCGCTCTCATTGAGCACGCAATCCAGGTAGGGCAGCGCAACGCTGACCGCACCCCCGCCCAGGAGACCGCGCAGAGCCGCGCGCCGATGCATCTTCTTTGGCAGAAGCACGCTCATGACTACTTCTCCTGTGCCTTGGCGGTCTGGACCGGCGGCACATCGCTGGCCGTGCCCGTCGCGCCATTGGCGATTGCGTAGAACGCATCGCTTGTAGCGATGCGGCGGATCAAGCCGCGCACGCGATAACCGTCTCTGGCGAAGCTCTTATCGAGATAGTTCGAGAACGCGCTATTGGCTTGTGAAGGCGCGCGACCGGCAGCGTACGTCCACAGACGACGCACGACGCAGGCCGGCGTCGCCGCGTTGTCGTGCATCGCCTTGCCGAGACCGACCGGATCGCCGTAGGCCGCGCCATCAAGATCGCCGCTGGTATCGATCTTCTCGCCGTTTTCGGTCTGCCGGTACTGGCCGATACCGTCGAAGTTCTCGAGCGCCAAGCCGATCGGATCGGTGATCTTGTGGCAACCCGCGCACGCCGGCGCGGTAGCGTGAGCGTTCAGGCGCTGGCGCGCCGTCTTATTGGGCGAGTTGGGATCCTCGAAAAGGGTGAAGTCCACATCACCCGGCGGATCGGGCACATGCTGGCAGAGCAGCTGTTCACGAATCGCCTTCCCGCGCAGAGTCGGCGAGCTGCGGCCGGGGTGCGATGCCACGGCATTGAAGCCAACGGTGGTTAGGATACCGGCGCGACCATCCTGCGGCGTGTATTCATGGGATACCCAGGCCCCGTCCGGACGTTCAACGCGCACGCGGTAGATGCGCGCAAGCGGACCGGTGAGGAACGTCTGCCGCGTGGTGAAGATGTCGCGATAGTCCTGATCGCGCGTGATCACGTGATCCGTCACCATCCGCAGCACTTCTTCCTGCGCGTCCTTAGCAACGACGTTGCTGAACGCGTTGTAGATGATGCTGTCCTTCTCCAGGGTCTCGAACTTGTCGAGACCAAGGAAGTCGGCGAAGAACGCACGCGCTCCATCCTGCAAGCGCGGCGAGTCCATCATCGCATCGACGAATTTCGAGACGTCCTTGTGGAAGTCACCCTTCTCCGCAGCGTCCAGCATCTGCTCGGTCGGCGCCGTGTCCCACAAGAAGAAGCTGAGACGAGCGGCTTTGGCATAGGACGTCAAACGCTGGCCAGCGGGGTTAGCCGGGTCCGTTTCGGTCTCGTCGACCACGAAAAGGAACTGCGGCGTCACCAGCATGTCGGCGAGCGCGAGCGACACGCCGTTGTAAAAATCTTGCGACGCATTGGCCATCTCGTGGGCGGTCTGCACCGCGGCCTTCAGTTCCGGCGCGCGCAGGGGACGGCGATAGAGCACCCGGCCGACACGCTGGAAGTATGTTTGCGCGCAAGTGTCGTCAGCGGCCTTCACGTCCGCCGGCTTGCATTCGATCAGCGTGTCGCGGTGCACTTTGTCGGTGACTTGGGCGGCAACCGATTTTGCCACAAGATAGTATTGCTCAAGCCCGGCTGGCGTGATGCGTGCCGTACGTGTACCGACAGCCAGGAGCCCGTCGGTGCGGGTGAGCGGATCGGGGCGGCCGCCCACTTCGATGTCGCGGCCGAAAATGTCGCCGATGACGTTGTGATATTGCCGGTCGGTGAGCCGGCGCATGTCCGGTGGCGCGGCGGCAGTCTTGGGTTCGGACGGCCCGCAGCCGCTCACCGCCGCCATGAGCGCAAGCGCGCCGGCGGCTTTGAAGAGACGCGAAAACACCTGACTCACGTCGCAACTCATCTGTTTGCCGTTTTCACGGGCTTGGCATCGCCGGGCAGTACCGCGAACGCGGCGTAAGCGCCGATGTCGAATGCGGCGGACAGCATGGTGCATTGGCCGGTCTTGGGATCGGGATACCCGTCGGCCATCTGCGGCGCCATCGCCCACATCGACGGGCAGTTGTCGGCGGCGGACGAGTGGCCGGCCATGCCGCCGACGTAGTGCAGGAAGTCATGCACATCGTAGTAGCCCGTGATCAGGCCCTTCGCGGACTTGCCGTCCTCGGCCATTTCCAGCCGCAGGCCGAAGTCCTTGATGATCGGATGCATGAAGTTGTAGTTGCCGTAGAACGGCAGGCGCACGTCGCCGCGCTCGGTAGTGAGAACGCCGTCCTTGATGCTGCCTTTCAGCTTATCGCCATAGGTGGGCTTTCCGTTGTCGTCCGTGTCGACGCGGTAGCTGGTGAACGGCAATGGCTGGCCGGCACCGTCCAAGGCGAACTGATCCACCGACCGATAGAAAGTCACGGTGACGTTGTCCGAATTGCGGGGGTCCTTCACGCCGGTGATCTCCACCAGCGTCATCCCCAGGCCGCTCGTGCCGCGCATTTCGTTCGCGTTGAGTTCGATCAGCCCACCCTTGCGCCAGCCATAGGTGCAACCGACGAGGCGATAGAGTTGATTGTCGATGCCCGGCGTGCCGTCGAGGCCGACAAATTTCTCGTGTGCGCAGGTCTTGGGCGTCGCCCGACCATCGGTCGTGCCGTCGAGGTTGGCGCCGTATGAATACTTCCCGCGAATGATGCGCAGCGGCGGATCGGTGACCACATCCGGGTTCACGCAGACGTCCTCGCCCTTCGGGCCGCGGCGCATGGCGATTGGATTGCGGTCGAGCACCTGGATCAGGCCGTTATCGGTGAGTTTCGCACGATCCTTCTTCGACAGACCCCGCCACCAAAGCTCATCGTTCGCTTGCGAGACCCCTTCGGGACATTCGTCCGCAAAGCGGGAGTTGTGCTGGGCGATGAACCAGTGCCGGACGACGAACGCTAGGCGCCCGTCGGCGGCTTGCGCGCCGGCGGGAAGCAGCAGCCAGGCTGCGGCAACACCGAGCAGCTGACGCATCAAAGCGCGCGAAAAGCCGTTTCGCCACCGTGCCATATGGACCCTTCCCTCAGTCTTACGACCGCGAACTATTCCAACAGAAAGGATGTGTCGGACGAGGCTGTTGGGACAAATGACTTTCCCGCCAGTCGCTATTCGCAGTCCGTATACCGGGCGCGCCCGGATGCGGCGATCATAAGGGAAACCGGGCCACGGACCGAAGGCCTTTCGGCGTGGTATGCGCGTGCCGGATAGCGATCGACAGCAAAGTCAATGGCGTGGCTAGCGCGCCTCGCCGGATTTGCACAGCTCCCGGACCTTACGCAGCAGCAGTTGGAGGGCCGGCGGCGCGGTCCCGAAAGCGCGATAAATCGCGCCGGCGCGTCGTTGGCCGAGCTTGAAGTCGGTATCGAGGATCACCAGCCGGCCGCTCTCGAGCTGCTGCGTGACGAGCTGCTCCGAGATCATCGCCAGGAAATCGGATTTCTCAAGCATACCCTGAAGGAATGGGATGGAACTTGTCTTGATGACGTTCTCCGGCGGATCCGCATTGCTGCGGTCGAAGTAGTCGAGGAACGAGCTGAGATTGAATGTCTGGTCGGGCAGCACCCACTTTGCTTTGCCCAGTTCGCCGATAGACAGCCGCTTGCGGCCCACCAAGGGATGTCCGGCGCGGGCAACCACGCGCTCGCGCGGCTCGATCAGGGTCTCGATCACCAGATCCTCAACCCGGTCGAGCGCATTGGGAATGAGGGTAAAGGCGATATCGATGTCGCCCTTGCGCAATGAATCCACGAGGTCCTCGTACAGACCTTCCTTCACGCGCACAGCGATCCGAGAGCTTTTGGCGTAGAGCTGGGCAATCGCCTGCGGTAACAACTCGGTGGCGAATGTGTGCCCCGCACCGACGCTGAGTTGGCCGCGGGTGCCGCCACGCAAGGCGCTGAGGTTGAGGACTGCGCGATGGTGTTCATTCAAGATCACCTTCACGTGCGACAAGAGCATCTTGCCGAACTGGGTCAGGATCACGCCCTTCGAGGTGCGGTCGAATAGCGAAATCTGAAGCTCGCCCTCCAGCGCGCGGATGCTGCGCGACATGGCCGGTTGCGTGAGGTT
Source organism: Fidelibacterota bacterium (assembly GCA_947476275.1). GTDB lineage: Bacteria > Pseudomonadota > Alphaproteobacteria > Rhodospirillales > Rhodospirillaceae > SCTM01. Next base: position 18,745 of record CANJPQ010000036.1, on the reverse strand, counting down.
CAGGGCCGCGGCCGCGCGCAGCATGTTCTCGTGCTCCGCAACGGCCAAAAACCTTCGCAGTTGTTGGATATCCATTTCGCCCTCGGCATAGCCTCGCGCCGTCCCGGCCCGACGCGGTATGCCATTCTAGCATACCTCGAGGAGGCCCCGGAAAGACGCTGATACGCGCGCGCCATCACAGGCGCATGATCAGGCCGCAGCTGTCGCGACGCCGTGAAAGCGGCGGCGGTGCTGTGGCCCACGATGCGGCTGCGCGTCATGACCGTGGCCTGCATCTGCTCGAAACGGGCATACTCTCAGCACGTTAGCCTCAAGAGAACACACCGGTATGTTTCACAAAATCAGCCGAATTGCCGGAGCCTTAGCCATGTCGGCTGCGCTCGCGGCCCCGTCCGCCGGAGCGGACACAAAGAAGGCGTTGGGAACGATCGGGCTGGTCGTCACCTCCATCAGGACGGCAGGCGTGGAATCGCCGCACCTGGACGAATGTCCGCAGGGTGTGGCGATCGGAAACGACGAAATCTGGTGGAAATCCTTGTCGCCGCGCGACCGCGACCGCCTGACCAACGGCGGCGTAAAAGGGCCGGATTCTCGCCGCGGCCAAGCGACGGTCCGTGGACCGCGCGGCGAAGACGTGTGCTGGAATCCGACCGTGGTGACAGATCCGCCCCAGCGCACCATTCAAGGCACGCGATCGATCGGCTTCAATCTCGACGGCACAATCGACGGCAAGGCCACGCCGAAGACCTGCACCCACTCGAAGTTCATCGGCGCGGACGGCATGACGCCGATCGACAACCAGATGAATCGCGTTGTCGGCTGTATCCACGGCTGGCGCGCGGACGGCTACATCGAGAATACGTCCGACACGGAGCGCCGCAATTCCTCCCAAGGCGTGATCCTAATGCAGATCTCCGGCGTGCAAACGCTGCAAGACTCGCCCGACGTGACGGTGAAATTCTTCCATGCGGCCGATGTCATGCCGAAAAACTCGACCGGCGGCATCTTGTCCTTCGCGAGCTATCGCATCGACGGTAACCCCCTGTACGGCGCGGCGGCAAAAGGCCGAATCAAGGACGGCGTCCTCACCACAGATCCCGCCGACGTGCACCTGCCGTTCTTCGGCAATCGTGTGGAGACGGAATTCTTCATTCGCGGCCTGCGCCTGGAACTGAAACTGACCGATGACGGCGCGACCGGGCTGCTTGGCGGGTACCACGATCTCGACAACTGGTGGGACTACGTCCGAAAGATGGGGTACCTGATCGAGACCGCACAATTCAGCTGCCCCGCGCTCTACGCCGCCGCCGTGCAAATGGCCGACGGGTACCCGGATCCGAAGACCGGCAAATGCACCGCGCTCTCGGTCGCCTATCGGATCGAGGCCGTGCGGGCCTTTGTCATCGAGACGCCCAAGCCCCTGCCCGCTGCGACGGTTCTCGCGGTCACCCCGATCCAAGCCGAGGCAGCGCCTCCGGGTATCAAACTCGGCAAGGTGACGAACGGCGAGGTTCTCACCACTGCCGACGGCAAGACACTCTATATTTCCGCCGACCTTTGCACGGAATCCTGCGCAGCGACCTTTACGCCGCTCATGGCACCCTGGAGCGCCGGTGCCAAGGGCCCGTGGACTGTCGCCGCGCGGCCAGATCAGACGCGCCAATGGTCCTATGCCGGTCAGCGCGTTTTCACCTGTGTGAACGACAGGCAGCCCGGCGACGTGACCTGTACCCGGGATGGGTGGCGCCCCATGGCGCTCGGTACGCGCGCTGGATTGCCCACCTGGATGACCATCCAGCCCTCCGAGACCGGCGCGATTGTTGCCGACCGGGACGGCCGCACACTCTATCGCCTGCTCGGTGACGCGGAGAAATTCAAGAAAGAGATCTGCGACGACGCCTGCCAAGCCGCGCAGTGGCATATCGTGACAGCGAACGGCGACACCGTACCCATCGGGCCGTTCAAAGTCGCCGAAGAAGGCGGCAAGCAGGTGTGGCAGTATTTCGGTCGCACGCTTTACACGTTCGCGGGCGACAAGGTGCCGGGTCAGATCGGCGGACACCGCTTCGGCGGCGCCAGTGTCAGCGCCCGCAACTGGTTCACCACCATCACCGTCGGCGATGCGCTGAGTCAGGCTCAGCCGCCACCGAGCAGGCCGGCCGAATAGGCGCGTGACTTTATAAATTCCGCGAACCAATCGAGGCTCTTGAAGCGCAGCAGATCGCGCCCCCGGCTGCGCGACGCCCGCGCCGCACCAGCCAGCAGACGAAATGCCTTGATCATCAGAATCAGTTCACCGCTCGCCTTCTCATCGGCGGTGTAGGGCCGCACGGTGTTGTACCCGCGCTCGAACGCCAATCCGTACTCGTTGGGCATCCCGTAGAACAGATTGCCGAAAACGAAGTTTTTCACATCGTGCAGCCAGTAGCCGTCCGAGCAACCGTCGAAGTCGATGAAGGTGAACGAGCCGTCCGCGGCGATATGCACATTGCTAGCATGCATATCCTGGTGACACATGCCCCGCGGCAGATCGCGCGCTAGCAGCGTCGGCATGAAGGCAATTACATTCTCAGTCAGGCGCGTATAGTCGCGGATATCGTCGGGACGGTCTTCGACCCACTCTAGCAGCGCAGGGAGATTGGCAACCAGACTTTGCGCGGTTTGGTCCGGCGCATCCTCGGTCGGGAAGTCGCGCGCGATAAGATGCATCTCCGCGAATTTGGCGCCGATCTTCTCACCCATCGGTACGCTCGGCACGTCGGCGAACTTCAACCCCGGCGCCCAGGTATAGAGCACCGCGGGCCGGTCTCCCTCCGGCGCGCCCAGAATGAAGTGATCCTCCCCGGTCTTGAGCGGGATATGGGTCGACACCGGAATTCCCCGCTCTCTGAGGAACTTCAAAAACGCGAGTTCGCGCAGGATGACGGCCATCGTGCGCGTTCCCGAACGCCATACTCGCAGCACAATCTTCTCATTGCCGTCGCGCACGACGTACACGTCGTTGACGCCGCGATAGAGCAGTTGCACGCGCGCCGGTTCCTTGAACGCATACCTGCATGCGACTTCTTGCGCGATGTACTCCGGCGCGTAAGTAGAGTGGGAAATGGGCTGTACGCTCAGTGTCACAAGTTTTGTCCTGGGTGAGAGTTAGGCGTCGCGGCGTTCAAGAGCTTGTCCGAGTTCCGCCGCGGCGTGCTTGAGGGCGCCGAGGTATTTTCGCACGGCCGCGCCGTGGGTCATGGCGGTGGTGAAGTAGCGCAGCGAGATCACGCCGAACGACGCTTCCCCCACCATCACCGGCACGGACAGTGCGGTACCGCGGTCCGGCGAGTCGACGATGTGGTAGCCCCGTTTGGCGATCTCTCCGAGCGACCGTCGGAGCACTGTAGCGGAGACACCCTTGCGCTCCGCGTCCTGGGCGCCGCTTTCCAGCAGCGTTGTCTTGGAACGCGTAGACGCGAAGGCGAGATAGGTGAGCCCCGACGACGTGTTGAACATCGACATCGATAGCCCGAGATCGCGGATGCGGAACGTCACCGGCGACAGATGCTCGGTGTGCGCAAGCACAATCATGCGCGTATCCATAGGGATCAGCAGCGAAACCGGCCAATCGAACGTCTGCGTGAGTTTCTGCAAGGCAGGCTCTGCGATCTGCGAAACCCAGGCGTCGCTGCGGTAGCCGACGCTCAACCCCGGCACGCGCTTGGACAACCAGTATCCATTGGAATTCGCGCGCCGATCGAGGAAGCCTTCGTCGCAAAGCGATTCGAGCAGCCGGTAAACCGTGCCGCGATTGAGACCCGTGACCTTGGCAACTTCGCGCACATTGGCGCCGTTGGCGCGGTTGATCGCCTCGAGCACTTCCAGCCCTCGAATCAGCGAGCGGACCTTGTTGCCGGCTTTCATTGCAGGAAGTCCAAAGGGGGCGCGAGTCGCTTGACCATACGGGGTGGAGGGCTCCATCGCCACATAAGCCCAAGTTCTATGGGGGGTGTCAGCCCCCGGGCGGCAATCTGCTCGTATGCCGAGCAGCCCGAACGGGGGTCTGGCCCCGCCCGGGTCGATCGCTGTCTTATCCGCCCCGTTCACTTCCCCCGCCCCTCATGGGAGCCGCCAGATGATCATCGATTCAGATACCCACATCGTCGAGAACGAAGCGATTTGGAAGTTCGTTAGCAAGGCCGACGAGAAGTACAAGCCGATCGCCGTCGAAGCCGGCGAAGTCAGCTACGCCGCCTATTCCTCGGGCAGCAAGCGCTTCTGGATGATCGACGGGCGCCTCTATGGACGCGGCGGTCAGCCGAGCGAAGTCTACGGTGAAGGCACTCGCGATCTCTACAATACCGCCGCACGCATGGCCGACATGGACAAGCGCGGCCACGCGGTTCAAGTGATCTACCCGAGCTTGTTTCTCAATATCGTCTGCAAGGACGTGAAGGCCGAACGCGCTGCGGTGCGCGCATATAATCGCTACATGGCGAGTGTGTGTGACGGGTCAGGCGGCAAACTGCGTTGGGTTGCCGTACCGGTCGTGCGCGACGTGGAAGCGACCAACGAAGAACTCGAGTTCGCCAAGAAGCACGGCGCCTGCGGCGTCTTGCTGCGCGGCTACGAAGGTGAGCGGACCCTGGATAACCCGGATCTCGATCCGATCCTGGCGAAGGCGTCGGACCTCGACATGCCCGTCTGCATACACATCGGCAACGCCAGCCTGAACTATGCCAACATCGAAAATTCCAAGAGCGGCTATCGCAACGTGCTGGGCAATTCCATGCCGACTCTGATCGCCTTCGCCGCGCTGATGCTCAGCGATGTGCCCGCGAAGTTCCCAAAGCTCCGCATCGGCTTCATCGAAGCAGCGTCAGAGTGGGTGCCGTTCGCTGTGCATCGCTGCAAGAAGATGCTGATGCATTACGGCCTGCGCGATAACTTCGACAACATTTTCGCCGAGAACCGCTTTTACGTGACGTGCGAAGCAGACGAAGATGTGGCTCGCATCGCAAAGGTGACCGGCGCGGACAACTTGCTGGTCGGCACCGACTATGGCCACGCCGACACGTCCACCGAGCTCGACGCACCTGGCATCATTCTCCGCCGCAACGATCTGGATTCTAGCCTGACTCGGAAGATCGTGTCGGACAACGCCAAGCGGTTCTACGCGATTTAAGCCTCTGCACCCTATTGGGGCCTCGCCAAAGCGACGGCCCCAATAGGGACGGCCACGGCGAAACTTTTTTGAACGATGCCCGCCACAGGATTCAGGGCCGGCGAGATTGCCGGTGACAGTGACTTCCTAGGTGTTCCAATGGATTGCTACCGGCTCCCGGTGCCAGGGCGGCTGCGCGTTGTCTCAGTTCTCGATTGAAGGCTTCACCAAGACCCCGAAAGGCGCCATCGCCCTGACAAATCCGCTCACAGATCTGCCGGTCGTGTCGACACCGACGATCGCACGCGCATCTATCTGGGCATGTCCATGACGGTGTGATGCCGCCGCAACGTCCTTAGGCATTTGTTGAGGGCACTAGGGCGGCACTTGTAAGTTCAAAAAAGACGCCATCGGGATCGAAGAAGCACACGCGCCGCCGCCTTCGCAGCGTTCCATCCGGCAACATCACCTCGAAGTCATGCGGGGGTGCTTGGACGGGATATCCCGCCGCACGTAGCCGCGCGTCGAGTTCCTGCACGTCATCGACCTCGCCGACGAATACGACACCATTAAGATCCATCTTGGACGGCACTGGCGCGTCCGGAAGCAGCGGATCTGTATATTGCAGGAGGCCGATCTTGCACCATGGGTGCGGCCCGGATTCGACGATCAGGAGATGGCTTTTGTCGCCTTTGCGCGTACCTGGGAACAGCCCCGCGAACACAAACTCCTTGTCGTAGTAAGCCTTGAATCCAAGAACATCGCAATAGAAGGCGCGGCTCCGCTCGACATCCCGCACAACGATAGTTGTGCGCTTGATCAAAGGAGCATTCAGCATTCCATTGCCCTTACAGCCACTTTCGACGCCACCACAATATCGGTCCGGAAAGGACCAGGACCAACGCCGCTAGCGCGACGAGGTCGTTAGCCCAACCGAACGCCGGATGAATAATGTGCCCGCTATGGATGTCGGCGAGGAAGAGGAAAGCTGTTGTGCCTTGCAGTTTGGGAAAGGCGATGTTGGTCTCTTGCAGCGGAATCTTTCCCATACCGACGGCTTCTGCCAAGCTTCCGGAATAGATCGCGCGACTGTTCTTGACCAGGAGCAAGTCACCTAGAACAGACACGTCCGTAATGGCGAGATTGGGTCCCGGCAGGGCGAGTTGGGTCCAGCCCTCCTGACCTGGCAGCTGGGCGAACTGTCCCACGCCGCCGATCCCGACGAAAATGATGCCGGCGCGCCTGAAAATATTCATACGGCCCGCATCCGTGCCATCAGCGCGTTGGGGCAATGATGAGTCCACGGCCCACCGCCTTCCGCCATCACGTGAGGTGAGCGCACCGAACCGGGAGGCAATCATGTATCGCTGCGGATCCTCAGGGAACGCGACGACGCCGGAGACTTCATGGGTCAAATTTCGATAGGCGTAGAGGGGCGGCAGATAAGACCGGGCAACGAAATTGTCCTTGGTAGAATCCAGAAACGTCACGATGTGATCGACGGCAAAGCCGCTTAGCGCGAGATACAGGATGGGAATGATGCCCAGCAGCCCGATCGTCGGACCGTGTGCGCGGAAGAGCCAGCGCAGGATCTGACGCCGTGAGTTGATTTCAGGCCTGTGGGTTGCGCCCCGCCACCGGCGCGGCAGCCACCAGAACAAGATGCCGGTGACGGACAGGACGGCCATGGCGACACCGCCATAGTCATTGATGATCGTCGACCACGGTTGCGGCAGGAATCCGCGCCCGACATGAAGGTCGAATACGAAACGCCCAAAGTTTACGCGATCTGGCAACCCACTGACTTCGACGTGAGTCAGGTCAATCCATTCGACCTTATTAGAAGCATCCGTGCGTACGCGGAAAAGATTTGATTCCGCGGCGACTCCGAAGAGCTCCCCGGGCACGCCGGCCGTTAGACTGGTGATTTGATCACCGCGGAGCGCAACCGGCCGCGCCGACGTTCCATCATCCGCCAGACGCCAAATTCCGTCGTCTGTTGCAATCCATGCGCCCCGCAGGTCGCCGCTCGGTCCCGATACCAGGTCGTAGACTTGAGGATTGGTGCTCGCCGCGTCGCCGCTCGAGTCCAGCCACGCGACGTCCCGCCAATTTTGGCCGCGATCTTCGGTGAGCCACAATCCGCGTTCGGATGCCGCGATCAGGCGATCCGGCGACGTGAGATCGCCTTCAATTTTGCGAATGATCGTTCCGCGGATGAGTCGATTGATCGCAGGTGACGTCCAACTTGTCGGAACCGTCCACTGATGACTCCACCGCCATGCGTGATGATCTAAAGCCCATCCGGTCAGGCCCAAGACGGTGAGCCAAGCACAAGCAGCCAGCGCAGCGATCTTGTGAATAGTACGAAGGCTCGGCAAGCGCGCGGAACTGGCGCCTGTCGAGCCCTCGTTTACATCAGTCATGCCGATACATAAAAGCTAGGCAATGACGATCCAGTGGCTAAAACCGAAGGACGGCTGTTAACCCGAACTCCGGCCGGCGCGGCGCACCGACGCGGAAGTCACGGAAGAACGTCAGGCGATACGGTTGACCCGCGAACGTCAGCACCGGATCGGGGATCAACAGCGTCTTGTTGAAATTGAACAGGCGCGTGACCACGTTCGGCGTCTTGTCGTTGAGCGCGTTGTTGTAGAACAGGGTCAGCGACCACCTGTCGTTCTGGATGCCGGCACGCAGGTTGAGCAGATATGAATTGTCGGCATAAGCGAGATTCTGCACGTTTTCATAGCGCTTGGATTCGAACGTAAAATCGGACCGCAGGAAGGCTTCCCAATCGCCCATCACTGGACGATGGAAGTTCGCCGACACGATGATCTGGTGCGCCGGCACCTGGCCGATCTGGCGCCCCTTCACATGCCCTGTCGGATCCGTCGCATCGCCAACAAGGCCGTTCGTATCGCGCAGATCGCGTTCGGTCTCGTCGATGTAGTCAAGGATCTTGGCGTCGTCGAAGGAGTAGCCGAGGCGGAAATCAAACGAATCGCTGGCCTTGAACGAACCGTCGATTTCGAGGCCGCGGACGCGCGATTTACCGGCGTTGGTGACGCGCGCGTAGGTGGTGAACGTGGCGGCCGAAGCACGCTGGTAGGGGAAGCCGTTTGTTACGCTCTGGTTCGTCCAGTCGATCCAGAACGCTGCGGTCGTCAGGACAAGGCGATTATCGAGGAACGCGCCCTTGTAGCCGATTTCGTAGTTCCAGGACTTCTCTTCCTTGACCTTCTGCGCATCGGCGGCGAACAGCGCGGTTAGGGACGCCGTATTGATGTCGGTCGGCAGCGGCAAGGTAAAGCCACCCGGCTTATTGCCGCGCGCGACCGAAGCATAGATGTTAGAGCCGTCATCAAACTTATATCGGGCACTGACGCGCGGCAGGAACGACTTGAACTTCGCGGTATCGTCGACGATGCCGTCGGGCAGGGTTGCGGTCACTCGGCCGCCGGTGAAAATGCCGTAGTCAGCCAGGAGCTTGTCCTCCTGATACCGGCCTTCCGCGGTCAAGGTAACTCTATCGGTGAGGTCGTACTCGACCTGACCGAATACCGCCCAGTTCCGCACGCCGCTTCCATCGTCGGCGTAGCGATTGGTGATGGTCGTCGTACCAAGGGTCGCGAGCGCCACGCTCACAGTACGCGTGAAGCCAAGGCCATTGTCTTCTTTATAGTAATAGGCCCCGCCCAATCCGCGCAGCCGCGCTTTGGCGGGGCTGGTGATACGCACTTCCTGGGACCAGTCACGCACCTCCGAATGGCCGCCGTTGAGCAATCCGGTTGTGCGATTGCCATCGACGAAATTATCGATGAGCTGGTTGTCCTTCGACACGTTGTGGGCCGTGATGGAGGTGAGCGTCCAATCGCCGACGTCGTATTCGACCTTCAAGTCAAAACGCCGCACGGTGCGGTCGTTCGCCGAACGACCGGCAGCGGCGAGCGCGTCATTAAACTGGTAGAACGCGCTCGGCAGTTTAACCGCGCCACAATAGAAACCCGCGGAGCGATTGAGTGACCGGGGAATGCCCGCAAACGGCGTGGTCAGGTTGGGCAGGAGGCAATTGTTCTTGGTGTCGCCGTTAAAGAAATCAGGAAATCCAAGATCCTCGTCGTGGGCGTAGCCGAAGTTAAACTCGACTTTGAGCTGATCCGTCGGCGTCGCGTAAATCTTCCCGCCGAAGCTCTTTGTCTTCTGCTCACCGATGTCCTTCTTTCGCGTGACTTGGTTAAAGTAGTCGCCGCCGAAATTGTAGTAGCGGGCGTTCACTTCCGCGAACAGGCGGTCCTTTACGATCGGGCCGCTGACGTAACCATTGACGTCCTGATGATCGTGCTGGCCGGCCGTGACCTCAAGCTTACCGTGATAGTCGTTGGTGGGCTTGCGGGTGACGAAATTGATGGCGCCGGCGAATGTACCGCGTCCAAACAGAGCCGCCTGCGGCCCCTTGACGACCTCGATACGCTCCAGGTTATCGAGCTGATAGCTCGATGGGTTGCCGGAAACGTAGATCCCATCGACGAAGAAGCCGGCGTTCGGCGCTCCGAGAATGTTCGCCATGCCGCGAATTGACGGACGGTTCGAAGCGCTACCGCCCTGCCCCGCTCCAAGGCGGCCAAATCCCTGGTGGTACGTAAAGCCAACCGTTTGATTGGCAAGCTGACTCACCGACGAGATGCCGCTGCGCGAGATTTCCTCGGCACTGAATGCCGAGATCGACAACGGAACGTCGAGTAGGTTCTCCTCTCTTTTCCGGGTCGTCACAACGATCTCTTCAAGAACCGCACCGCGTGCGGTTTGCTGAGCGGCGACGGGCTCGGACAGAGTGCCTAGCGCCAGTGCCGAAGTAGCAAGCAGGATCTTTCTCGGCGTCATTGTACCCCCCTTGTGTGCGGCTGAACCGCTGAAGAATTCAACTCGCGCGCCCCTCGACGCGCATAGCTATTCCGACTTATTCGGCTTAATTCCCTTTTTCGCGCGAAGCGCATCGATCTCTCGCTTGGCCACAGTCCACGATGTCTCATTCGGCCGTGTATCGTCAATCGACGGCGGCGACTGGTACTTCGGGTAATTGGTCTTGATCTCTGAGCGCATCGGCTCCGGCAGATCGTCGAACCGGCGCGCTTTCACGCCCGCCGTGTGAAAGATTGCGACCCCGTCGCGGTCGCCCATCTTCATCCACGGCAACCACTTGGACACCCGCGCCCAGGACAGAACCGCATCGTCCACGCGCGTGGTCTTGGGATCAAGCAATTGCTTCGCGTTGACCGCGTCGGTGCCGAACTCCATGGCGTGGTAGGTCCCGCCGACGTAGTCCTGGTACTCGCCGGCCATCGGATTGTCATAGAACAGGCGTGCTGCCGGTCCGCCCGACAAGAAGTATTCGCCAAGGACCGCGTTCGTCCACTTCGCGGCGACCGCGCCGTTTTCGTCGTAGGCATAGGTCGGCGCGCGCATGTTCACGGGGTCATTCGCCACCTGGATCACATCCACTGTTTCCCCAGACCAGGGATTCTTCCAAGTCCGCGCAATTTGCCGGGTCTCGGGATCGACGTAGAACATCACTTCACGGCTCACCGAGCGATATCCGAGCCCGCGTTTGGGATCGCTCATCGTCTTGCAGGCGCGTGCGTTCATGCCCTGGATGAGGAACAGCACACGATCCTTTTCGCCTGGGCGCCTGCTGTACATCTTTCCTTCCCACCAATAGATCGTGGGCTCGCCGTCTTTCAGCGAGCAGGAAATCTTCATGCGCGCCTTGATTACATCGTTTGGATTGGACAAGTCGAGCTTGTCCGCAGCACTCGCGGTGGATGCCAAAAGAATGGACGCGATTGCGAGGAGTCGGATCATCATGGCACCTACTCCTTCCCGCTGCTGTTTCCGCGCGACTTGGCGCGCTCTGCGTCCACGATCTTCTTGACGTAGGTCCACGTGGTCTCGTTCGGCCGTGCGTCATCAAGCGGCGGCGGCGCGGCGTAGGCGGGATAGTTTTGCTGGATCTCGTTTCGAATGGACGCCGGTAGGGCGGCAAAATTCTCTACGCGCCCACCGACCGTCGAGAAGATCATCATTCCGGTGCGCCCTCCCATTTTCATCCACGGGAGCCACTCGGAGAAGCGTGCCCAGGACAACGTATAGGTACGGAGCTTCGCCCGCGATCCGTCGAGCAAGTCATCGCGGAGCGTGTATGCGTTTAGCGCTTCCATGGCGTGATAGTCGTTTCCGACGAATTCCTGGTAATCGCCCGCCAAGGGATTCTTGTAGAACAGAGGCGCTTCGCCGGTGGTCCACACGCGATCGCCCGCGAATGTGGCTTTGAATACGAATGGCTTGCCGTCGGCAGCGCGCGCATAAATCGGCGCACGCATATTCACCGGGTCGTTGGCGACGTGAACTACATTCACCGTTTCGCCCGTCCACGGATTCGCCCAGGTTCTGAGGATTTCGTTCGTCTGCGGGTCTTTATAGAGCAGTATCTCACGCGAGACGGAGCGGAAGCCGTGTCCGCGCTGCGCGTCCTCGTGGTTGCTGCAGTGACGGATGTTCATCCCTTCAACATTGAAGAGATGGCGGTCTCGCTCGCCAGGTACGCGGCTGTAGCCCGCCCCCTGCCACCAGTACACGATGACCTCGCCCTGCTTCAGCGAGCAGGTCAGTTTCTGCTCCAAGAGGATTGCGTCGTTGGGGTTTGTGGGGTCGAGGCGCCGCGCGCTCGCCGGCGCGCTCAAGCACAACACTGCGGCGACAACCGCGAATGCTGCGCATAAACGATGGAAACCCGTTTGCTTGCGCATCTAGATTAATCCCCCACAGATCCCTCTACCCGCCCCGGTGACGAACACGCCCAGGCCGTACTTCGCCGGGCCGCTCATGTCTTCCGGTACGAGTTCGCCGTAGTAGCTGCCCGGCAACCAGTGATTGTCGACTTCCGAGATGTAGCGCGGGAGCTTGGTCTACGGATGAGCTGCGACGTCGGTTTGGCGTCGTTAAGCTCTTTTGTGCATTATTATTCGCCAAATCAGCCGAAAAAGGGAACTTGATAGATGTCAAAGCCAGGGCCTTGGTCATAGCCTTACCCTCAAACCCGCGCCCGGCATGGCCGTCATCGGTTCCGCGACAGGCTTCCTCCGTAATGCGTAAGCTTTTCATGCGGTTGACCGACGGAGTTCCCGTGGCCGTGACCAACGCATTTGCCGCACGGCCACCCCGGGAGGCCGAAACGCGACGCGATAGTTCGTCAAAGCATGGGACTCTGAGATGACCGCACGCTTTCAACGCGCGAACTTTGTCGTCAGGGACTTGGCGCGCGCGCTGACGTTCTACCGCGATGTCGTGGGATTTGAGGTGTCCTCGATGAAGGGACACAACCCCCACAGTTACTCTTTTTCGGTTTTTGAAATTCCGCGCGACGTGTCCATCGGATTTTGCGTCCTTTCACTTCCCGACCAGCCCCGCGTGATGGCGCTGACGGAAATCCAATCATCGCTGATCGCCGCCACGCCTCGCCCGCGACGCGGGGCGGTGGTACTTGAGGTCACAGATATAGATGCTGTGGTGGAAGGCGCGCGCAAATTGGGTCTTCATGTCTATGAAGAAGCGGAACTGGTCAGCACCTCAGGCCGTCGCGGACGGGAAGTCGGCATTGTCGATTTCGACGACAATCTCCTTGTGATTTACAAACTGGCGGATAGTGCGCAATGAGCGATTCAGCCCCCTATCCATCGCCGCGCACGGGATGGACGCTCACCGGCTTACTGACGCTGGCCTATATATTTTCTTACATCGATCGGTCGATCCTGGGATTGCTCATCGGCCCCATCAAAGCGCAGTTCCACCTCGACGACACCAAAGTCGGTTTGTTGATTGGCGTGGCCTTCGGCATTTTTTACGCGTTGCTGGGTCCGCCTTTGGGGTGGCTTGCCGATCACATGAAGCGCACGCGGCTGGTTGCGATCGGTGTCGCGCTTTGGTCACTCGCAACGGCGGCCTGCGGATTGACGACAAGTTTCGCGCAGCTTTTCATCTCGCGCATGTTTGTCGGGGTCGGCGAAGCCGTACTGAGCCCCGCGGCACTATCCTTGATCAGCGACAGCTTCCCGGAAGCACGGCGCGGAAAGCCGGTCGCGCTTTATTCCACGGCGTTGGGATTGGGCTCGGGCGTGGCAGCACTCACCGGCGCCGCGGTACTGACGTGGGCAAAAGACCACACGCAGATCGACCTGCCCCTCGTTGGCCCAGTCGCGCCATGGTCGGCCACATTCATCGCTGTCGGCCTCCCGGGATTGGCGATCGCCCTTGGATTTCTTCTGTTGCCCGAACCCGCGCGCCGCAGGAGTCAGGGCACCGATAACAGCGTGGCCGATGCCTGGCGCGAGATCAGCAAAAACTGGGGCGCATATTTCGGCATATTCTTGTTGGCAAGCGTGATGACCATCATTGCGTATTCCCAAGGAGGCTTCGCGCCCGAGGCGTTTCGTCGCAGCTTTGATTGGCCGACGCAGAAGTTTGCCCTCTTCAACGGCATCTCGACCCTTATCGTGGCCCCCGCCACAATGGCGATCACGGGCCTGCTGAACGATCGCATGGGTTCGCGCGGAAAATCCGACGCGGCCTTCGTCTTACTGCGCTGGAGTTTCGTGGCGCTCATTCCCATCAGCGCGCTGCCCTACCTCATGCCGTCCGCTTGGTTGGGTTTCGTCGCTTACGCCTTCACCACCGTACCGATCGCCATGGTCACGGCGACAGCGATGCTATCGCTGCTTGCCATTACGCCCGGCGCGGTCCGGGGGCAAATTATTGCGCTCTACTATGTGGTGATCTCGTTGTCCGGGCTGCTGCTCGGCCCGACGACGGTCGGTTTGCTCTCAACACATGTCTTTGGCGAGGCGAACCTTGGATTTGCGATCGCCTCAGCCCCGATCGTCTTCGGCATCGTACCGTTACTGCTCCTCGGCGCGATCGGCCGGGCTTACGCGCGAAAGCTGTCGCGCATTTAGTAGGTCAACGCGACGGCCAGATCCGTCGGTTTTATCGCCGCGAATTCCGGCGGCAAGATCGGATTGTAGGGTGCTGCGTCGTTAACCGGATAGGCATCGGCACTCCAAACGCTCACGGTCTTGTTGGCGCCGGGCGTACGGCAGAGCAGCAGAAAGCCGGTCAGAGAGCTGTCGAGCCCATGCTCGAACCCGGGCGGACGCCAGAAGTAAGCGCCAGGCCGCATGCTCCCGACCATCGTGCACGACATATCGCCGCTCACCATGAAGAATTCCTCGACGTGAGGATGCGTTTCCTTGTGGGCCGTGCCCGATGGCGAGAACCCATGCGGCAAGCCGCCCAGGAGATAGGTACGGCAGGTTCCATTCGGGTCCAGCCGAAGATTCTTCCGATGCGCATGAAGATGATTGATCTTCGGATCGACGTTGGCACTATCCCACGGCTGCAGCCGCGTAACGATCCGCTCGATCAGGAGACCGGGGTCGTAGAGGCCGGCGGGCGCTGCCCCAGACGCGAACGCCGGGGCGCCGTGGAAAAAGGCCATGACGACCGCGCCGTCTTCGCTTGTCGCCGTACGCTCATATCCCGCCGGCAGAAAAGCATAGTCATGTAGGCCGTAGACGATTTTGTTGATGGTGAGATCACCACTCAGCACGAAAAATTCTTCGGGCGCCGCGTTGAAACCCTTTTCGGTGACACGCCATCCCGCCGGTATGGCGACGAGCGCCGTGAGTTCGCCCGTCTCATCATCCGAACTCAAAACTTTCCATCGCAACCCGTCCGCCAGTGTGCCGGCCGGCGGAGTCCGCCACGGTAAGCACTGCGATTGAATGAATTCAGTCCAGGGTCGCGGCACGGCAATACCAGCATCAGTGGGTTAGATCAGCGCGACATGATGACGCGTTTGGCGAGATCACGCATCGGCCACTTCGCTTCTGCAATTGCACGGCCAGCGCCTGAGAGGTCGTCCCATGAAGCGCAATCATCTCGCAAAATAGATACTCCAGATCTCCCGCGTCGGCGTCCCGCAGGGCCTCATCGTAGCCGTTGCCTGCATCCACGGCTGCCGTGTGCAGAGATTTCATATGATCGGCGATGTCGAGTCATGGCGCGGCATACGCACACAGCAGCGGAAATAGGCCTGATTGCCGCCGCGACGTCGACCTTGGTATACGGCACTACAAATAGTTCATATTGTAGTAATTTATTCTAATATTATAAATGAATATGTGCCCACCATGCACCATGGGCCATATAGTTGGAATTCCCCGCGTACGGCGCGGTTGAATATACCGGCTGCCTCTGTCAAACGCAGATGTGCGTCATCGCGAAACGCCATCAAACGGGGAAACTATGAAGCGGACGGTCTTGCTGAGAGGCACTGCCATTCTGGTGATGTTGGGATCTGCCATGCCGGTCGCGGCGCAGGGTCTCGAAGAAATTGTCGTCACCGCGCGCAAACGCGAAGAAAAGCTGTCGGAGATCCCACTCTCCATCACCGCGTTCTCCGCAGAAGACATCATCAAGAAGGGATTTCGCGACCTCGAAGACCTCGCGAAGTCAGCGCCCGGCGTTCAGTACTCCAACATGGGCAATCAGATTCCGGGCCGCTTCGATTCCCAGATTCGCTTCCGCGGCATGAACGTCAACGTGAGCGATCCGTCCTTGCAACTGGGATCGCTGTTTGTCGATGGCGTCTATGTTCTGGGTGGATCGCAGTCGATCCCACTGAATGACCTTGAACGTATCGAGGTGATCAAGGGACCGCAATCCGCCTATTTCGGACGCGGCACGTTCGGCGGCGCCATCAATTACATCACCAAGAATCCTTCGCTCGATCAATTCAACGGCGAGGTCAGCGCATCCGCCGCGACCTATAACGATTTCGACGTGTCGGCCAGCCACGAGGGACCGATCGTCGAAGGCAAGCTCGGCTATCGTCTGTCCGGTCGGCTGTACTCCAAGGGCTCCATGTTCACGGCCACCGATGGCGGGAGACTGGGCGAGGAATCGTCAAAGTCCGTGGGCGGCGTTCTTTACGCCACCCCGACCGACAATCTGAAAATGAAACTCCGGATCTTCTACGATAAGGACGACGACGGCCCGGCGGCCGGCGGCATTGTCGAAGGGTTGAATAACGATTCCTGCTCCGGCAAAACCATCAACACGCAGGATCCGAACTTCCCGCAAATTCATCCGCGAAGCTACATCTGCGGCGCGGTGCCGAAACAGGGCGTCGCCATCTCCGCGCTCGGATCGACTAGAATCATCGACAGCAACACCTCGCTGTCCTCGCCCCGCGCGACCCAACAAGGCGTACCTTACTTTCTGCAGCAGGCTTTGACGGGGGCGCCGGCGGCGCTCGACGTTCCGACCATCGATCACATGGGTCTGGTGCGTGACGTCGTGCGCGTTTCAGGGATGTTAGACTATGAGTTCGCAGGCGGATATTCCGCGAGCATGCAGGGCGGGTACAACCGGCTCCGCGCGAACTGGATCCGCGACTTCGGGCTGAGTGCCATTGATAACTGGTACTCGCGCGATCCGGAAGATTCCAAGGACTACAGCGCGGAGTTCCGTGTCGCTTCGCCGGCCAACCAGCGCCTCAGCGGGCTTTTGGGCGTGAGCTACTACCATCAAGAGTTCATCCAGTCCGGTTCCGGCGGCGATGCGATTACCTTCTGCACGCCGAACGCAAACGTTGCCGGGCAGCCTCTCTACCTGACCGGCCCGAACGACTGCCGCCGCACGTCGCCGGGTCTGTTCTCCAACTCGCTTGTCGGCAACACGAACGTGATCAAGGCGGTCGGCTTCTTTGGCGCGCTTTCCTACAACGTCACAGACCAGATCACCGCGAACTTCGAAGGGCGCTACCAGTACAACAAGGCCACCGCCGGCCTGGCGACGGCACCGGGCATCTCCAAGGTCGACAAGGTGTTCTTGCCCCGCGCCATCCTCAAGTTCCAGCCGACGGCGGAGACGAACATCTACGCCAGCTATGCCCGCGGATTCATCCAAGGCCAGCCGAACGCGTTCGTCGGCAACGCTACCGCACGTGAGTTAGCCCAGTACCAGCAGATCCTTCCGCAGGCGACATCGACGCTGCCGGCCGAAACCCTCGACAGCTTCGAGATCGGCTGGAAACAGTCGGTGTGGGACAATCGCGCGAACTTCGCGCTGGCCGGCTATTACGGCAAGTGGACGAACCAGAAGGGCCGCGGCGTCGTCTATGTGCAGGAAGATTGCGGCAGCATCGACCACGGCGGCGCCGCGGGTGCCACCGCGGCCTCCGGCTGCGCAAGCGGTGCAACCGGATTGCCAGCTGTGGATCCGGTCAGCGGTGCCCCGTTCTACAATTCACGCAACGTACAAACGGCCGGCAACTCCCGAATCTGGGGCATCGAGTTTGAAGGCAATATTCAACTCGCTCCGGGGTGGGACAACCACGTGAACGTGGCGTGGGCACGCTCGAGGTACACCGACTATATCTTCAACTTCATGTCGGTGGCCGGCGGCCTGCCTGCGGTGATTCCGGACAACCGGGTGATCGCCGGCAAGCAGACCTTCTATCAGCAGGCCAAGGGCAACTCGAACGCGCGCTTCCCGACATGGTCCGGTGCGTACTCGACGACCTACACCCGCCCGCTGAACGACACGTGGGAGTGGTTTGTGGGCGGCGACGTGATCTACGTCGGCAAGTCGTTTGCCGACGAAGTGAACCTCGCGTGGTGCTCCGCGTACTGGCTGATGAACGCCAAGGCCGGTGTCGAGAAGAAAGATCTTCGCCTGGAACTGTTCGTGAAGAACCTGGGCAACGACCGCAGCTGGACCGGGTGCGCCCGTTGGTCGGACTTCGACCGCGGTCCGTCGGCCGGCGGCGGTACGCTCAATCAGGGCGTCGCCGTGACACCGCAGAATCGCCGCCAGTTCGGCATCCGCGCCAACGTTAAGTTCTAACGCGCTTTACGTTTTGACTTGCCCGATGGGTAGCCCCCATCGGGCAAGTCACGTCACTTCGAGAATTGACGAAAACGGCAAAGTTAAGCCGTTGCTCGCGACGGCGTGGGTCCGCGCGGTCAGCCTGCCCTAAGCGGCAAAAATCACATAAGGACGACTGACATGGCGCGACCGCATATCCTATTCATCATGACGCAGGATATTCCCTGGCAGAAGGGAACCTACGGCACGGGGCGGCAAGACGTCGAAAGCAAGATCTTGTCTATCGACGAGGCCGGCACGGATGCGACGACGGTTGTGCGGTATCCCGCCGGCTGGTTGCGGGACGAGGCGGAACACAACACGGCGCACGAAGAATTTCTTGTGCTCGACGGCGCCATCACGATCAACGGAATGACATACGACAAGCATTGCTACGGCTTCTTTCCCAAAGGCTACACCCGCGAAAGCGCATACTCGGCGCGCGGCGCGGTTCTGCTCACTATGTTTTGTCCGTCGTCAGAACATTTGGCGCAGGTCGCAGCGTAAATTAGCGGAGTGCGGGCCTCGTCTGGGGGTTGATGTTAGGCGGCGAGCTTGCGGTGTTGCAAGCGCCGATGCTTGATGGTCTGCCGCTTGATCCTTTCGCGCTGTTTG
>CANJPQ010000035.1 GCA_947476275.1 Fidelibacterota bacterium | reverse complement strand
CGGATTGCAGGCGACGGATTGAAGCCATGCGCTGTCCTCGCTGTGACCAGAGTGTGACGGGCACGGCTTCGAGAGGTGGGACGAGCGAAGGATGGTTCAGCTAAGTCTTTGTGAAGACGAGCTGAAAAAGTGGCGGGAGCGACGGGACTCGAACCCGCGACCTTCGGCGTGACAGGCCGACGTTCTAACCAACTGAACTACGCCCCCGCAGGGCATAAGCCCGGGAGACCCGGACCGTTGAGGCCGCGGGTTTTATCAGGTGCTGTTGGGGTGCGCAAGCATGTGGGATTTCCACAGTTTTCCACAGACTCGTGACCGCGAAAGGATTGGACAGGATGCCGGCGACGCGTATATTGCTAGCGACCAAAAACCATCCCCAGGCATGATCAAAGCGCGCGCATATCCGATGGGCGAGCCGGTCCCGACTCAAGTCCCGCGGGGGAATTGGGCGGCTGTGCCGACGCCCGGCTCTTCGACCCCTGGCCCGCTGACACCCGGCGACGGCAAGGCGCGGCTGCTGGCCATGGCCGAGCACATCGGCAACATGGGCCATTGGTATTGGGACATCGCCAGCGGTGAGATGACGTGGTCCGAGCATGTGTGGCGCATCACCGGCCGCGACGATACGCGCGATACGCCAAATCTTGCGCTTGGTCTGGATTGCGTCCATCCCGACGACCGCGCGGCCACAGAACGCCAGTTGCAGCAGGCCGCGGCGCAGGGAACCGGCTTCGAATTCGACCTGCGCTTGGTTCGGCCCGATGGCGAAGTTCGTTCGGTGATCGCAAAGGGCTCGCCCGAGGCGCGCGATGGTCGTGTTGTCGGCATGTTCGGCGTCCTTACGGATGTGACCGAGGCTTTTACCGCGATCCGTGCGATGCACGAGCAGCACGAGATGCTCGACCTTGCAGCGGAACTCGCGCAACTGGGCCATTGGGTCTGGAACTGCGACGACGGCAAGATGTCGTTCTGCTCTGAAGAGCTTGCGCGCATTCACGGTCTCTCGGCGCGCACATTCCGCAATCGTTTCCCGACGCCGCATGCGTTTGCCGCCGTGATCATGCCGGAACACCGCGAGCGCTACCTCAGTGCAGTCACGCGCGCGCTTGCGCGCGCCGAGCCGTATTCCGTCGAATACCGCCTCGTCACGCTGGACGGCGAAACCAAAGATATCCGCGAGATTGGGCACCCATTGTTCGATGCATCGGCGGGGCTCGCGCGCTTTATCGGCACCGTCCAGGACGTGACTGAGGCCAAGCGGCGGGAGAACGAGCTGCAACAGGCCAAAGGCGCGCTCGAGACGAAGGCAGAGGCCTTGCGGCGTAGCGAGCTCAAGTTTCGCGACATCATCGAAGGTTCGATCCAGGGCATTGTCGTGCTGCGCGGCTATCGCCCGGTCTTCGCCAATCACGCCTATGCCCAGATGCTGGGATTGCCCTCGCCGGAAGATGTGATCGCACTCGGCGATTTGCGCCGGGTGTTGGCGCCGGATTCGAGCGAGGACGCCTTCTGGCAGCGCGCGATGAATGGTCAGCTGGACGGCAAGACCCGCCGTGCCGGTATCCGCACCGTCGATGGGCGAACGGTCTGGACCGATGCGATCGGCCGCCTGATTGAATGGGAAGGGGAGCCCGCATTCCTGGTGACGGTCATCGATGTCACCGAACGTCATCTCGCAGAGGAGGAGCTGACCGCGAAGACTCGCCAGCTCCAGGAACTGAATGTCCAGAAGGACAAACTGTTCTCGATCATCGCGCACGACCTCAAAGGCCCCTTCAACAGCGTTATCGGGTTCTCCGATTTGCTCGCGGCAAAGGCTGCCGATCTGCCGGTGGAGAAGATCGTGGACTACGCCCGCACCGTGCGGGATGCGGCATTGAGCGTCCATGGCTTGTTCGACAACCTGCTGACGTGGGCCGCGTTCCAATTGCGCGACGCCGCACCGCGATTCTGCGCGGTCGATATCAAGACGGCGACCGAGGAAAGTCTTGAACCGTTGCGTTCGCTTGCCTCGGAAAAGGATGTGCGAGTTCTGAACGATGTCGCCAAGGGCATCCAGGTCCTCGCCGACGAAGACCTGTTGCGAATCGTTTTGCGCAACCTCATCTCGAACGGAATCAAGTTCAGCCATAGCGGCGGCGAAGTCCGATTGAGCGCCGTCACCGGCAAGATGGTGCGCATCACCGTCCGCGACAAAGGCGTCGGCATGTCGCCGGAGGACGTCGCCGGTCTCTTCCGCCTCGACCGCACCGTTTCCGTTCCCGGGACCAAGGGTGAGAAGGGGACCGGGCTCGGTCTCTATCTCTGCCGGGACATTCTCGCCCGTCATGGCGGGGCGATCTCTGCCGAAGCGATCCCCGGCATGGGCAGCGCGTTCCACGTCACCCTGCCGCGGGCGCTCTAGCCCTTTCACAGCCGCTCCTGCGCCATACTTGGCACCGCCGTTGCGATGGGTTACGGCTGGGGCAGGAAGGGCGCTCAGATGGCATCAACCCCAGGCGAGACCGCGTTTGCGGAAGCCGCAGCGATGGTTTCGGCGGGCAATCTTGCCGGTGCCGAAGCGCAACTGCGCGCGTGCCTGTCGCTCCAGCCCGATCACCAGAACGCCGAACTTACCCTGGCGAATCTGTTGATACATCGGCAGGCCTGGCTGGAAGCAGAGCCGGTGCTGCGCGCGCACCTGAAGCGGGCGCCGACGGTGGATGGCTTGCTGATGCTCGCCCGCGTCACCGCAAGCACCGGCCGCATCCTCGAAGCCGAGCGCCATCACCTGGAAGTCCTACGCCACGTGCCGACCAACGGCCCGGCGCTGCAGGCGGCAGCAGATTTCTACAGTCGCCACAAGGCAAGCCGCGAAGCCGCGAAATACTGGAAGCGCTATATCGACATCAATCCGGCGGACCTTGGCGGCATCCTGAAATACGCCGACCTTCTTTGGGGGGATGCCCCGGACGAGGCGATTTCGCTCCTGGAGCGCACTCTGGAGCAGAACCCCGATAGCGATCTCCAAAGCCTCAAGATCCTCGAGAAGATGATCTTGCTCAAAGAGTGGCATGCGCGCCGGCAGGCGGGCCTTGCGCCATATCACGGGAAGAACGTGGACGACCTGCATTTTCGGTTTGCCGCCGCGGACGTTGCCCGTTTTGCCGAGATTGCGGCGCGGGCCGTGGCTGCAACCCCTGAGCATACGACGGCCCGCATCAAGCAATGTCTTGCGTTGCTGGCGACCGGACGCGGTCACGCGCTTGAGAGCCAACTGGCGCCGGTTGCCAAGAACCTCAGTAGCCATACCTGGTCCAATGTCCGCGACCGGGACGGCGGGTTCTACGAGAAGATATCGGCTATGACCGACGCCGACATCCTGCGCGGCCTTCCGCCGGTGGAGATCGCGCTTGCTGCGTCGTTTGCGCACGAACCCGTCGCGTATCTGTCTTGCGATTTCCGCTACTTCGGGCAGTTTGCCGTGCAGTTGCTGCGCTCGCTGGCCGCCACTACACCCGCCGCGCAGGTGCATATCCACGTCATGGATTCCCCACCCGACCAGATTGAGGCGGCGAAGGGATTTGTGACGTCGCTTGGCCTGCGAGCGGCGATCACGCGCGAAACCGTGTTGCCGACGGACCAGGCCACACCCGAGCTCGCCCGCGCCTACTTTCACGCAATCCGCTTCGTGCGCTTCTATCAGCATCTGAAGCAGTATGGCCGAACCTTGTGGCTCATGGACGTGGATGGGCTGTTCAATCGCAGTCCGGCCGACATGTATACACAGATCGGCACCGCGGATGTCGCCATGCGTGTCCGTCCCGGACGTTGGGAACCCTGGAACCAGTTCAACGCCTGCGTCGTCGGAGCAGCGCCGACGGCGGCGAGCGTGAATTATTTCCGGTTGATTGCCGCGTACATTGCGCACTTTCACCAGCAAAAGACCATGCGCTGGGGCATCGATCAACTCGCGATGTACGGCGTCTACGAATACCTGCGCAGCACCGACAGCGCGCCGCCCGTTGCCGTACTTGATGAACGCGCTGTGGACTACGAGCAGACCGAAGGCGGCATCCTGTGGTGCAACTCGGGCTTCGGCAAGTTCGCCAGCCGCGAGCAACTCGCGTGCCGCGATCCCGAGGGCGTAGCCTACGCCGACCTGTTGGCGCGGTACAGTTCATGAGCGCCGTGACCGACCCGACCCTCACCGAAGTGCGCGACTTAGTTGCACGCGGCGCCCTGGCCGATGCGCACAAATTGCTCGTCGGTCACCTGCAGAAACACGACAGTGCGGAAGGCTACCTGCTGCTCAGCCAGATTTTCGAGACGTCGGGGCATCTGGCGCAAGCCGAAGAATGTTACCTGCACATTCTGCGTGGTGTGCCTGAGCACGCGGGCGCCCTCAAGGGCCTTGCGGAATTCTACGATCGCAACAAAGCGTCTCAGCAATCGCGCGCCTATTGGCAGAAATACACCGGGCTGCATCCTGGCGATCTGCTTGCGGCGATGACCTATGCCGAACACATTCTGGATGATGCTCCAGACGATGCGATCGCGCGGCTGGAGAATGTTTTGGCTCAGGTTCAGCACGATGATCTGCTGACACTCAAAGTTCTTGAGCGCGTGATCGTCGCAAAGGAAAGGCGCGCGCGCAACGAACGTGGTCTGATGCCCTACCATGTTCACGGTCTGGACGAGATGTTCTTTCCGCTCACCGCCAAAGACGTGCTCCGGTATCGCCAAGTTGCCGAGCGCGCGGTGAAGAATCATCCGGAAAACGGCATTGCGCATATCTCCAAGGCCATTGGTCAATTTGTCGGCGGGGAGGGGGCGTCCGTGGAGACAACGTTGGCCCCGGCGCGTGCAGAAATCCGAGGCCTACCCTTTGTGAACATGCGCAACCGGGCGAGCGGATTTTACAACGAACTCGCAGCGTATACCGATGAGGATATCTTCCGCGGGCTGCCGCCTGTGGAAACGGTTGTGGACGCGACTTTCTCGGACCGGCCGGTGGCGCTGCTCGCCAGCGATGGATTGTACTTTGAGCGGTTCTGCATACCGCTCTTGCTATCGATCGCAGCTGTCGGCGCGGGAGCCCAGGTCCACATCCACCTGATGGACCCCACGGCCGGGCATATCGCGTTGGCGCAACGTCTCGCCTCAACGCTTGGTCTGTTAGTCGCCGTGACGACAGAGGCGGTGCCGGCTGCAGAGAAGGCCGAGGGCAAATCGGCGGTGAACTACTTCCACGCCATTCGTTTTATCCGCTTCTATGAATACCTGATGCGCTATCGCGCGCCGATCTGGCTGATGGACGTGGACGCCCTCTTCAACCGTGATCCTCGGGAACTCTTCGCCAAGCTCGGCGATGCGGATGTCGCGATGCGCGCCCGCCCGGGCCGCTGGGAACCATGGCACCAGTTCAGCGCGTGCGCCGTCGGCGCAGCGCCCTCGGCGGCGAGTTACGCTTATTTTAGTAAGATCGCAGCCCACCTAGCCTACTTCTATGAGCGCGGAGAGATGACGTGGGGTATCGATCAGCTCGCCATGTACGTGGTCTTCGAGAACATGCGGGAGAGTGGCCGAGCTCCGGCCGTGGCACTCCTCGACAATCGCGTGCTCGATTTCGATGCCACTGAATCCGGCGTTCTTTGGCTGGACGCCGGGAAAGCAAAACACCGTACGGCGACGCCGCTCGCGTCGATCGATCCGCCGACGGCGCGCTACCGCGCCTTGTTCCAGCGCTATCAGGAAGCGGCGCGCGAATCGTAGTTGAGGTTCGGCGCCAGCCAGCGTTCCATCTCGGCCACGGAGGTGCCCTTGCGCTTGGCGTAATCCTCGACCTGATCGCGTTCGATCTTGCCGACCCCGAAGTAGGCCGCTTGCGGGTGGGCGAAGTACATGCCGCTCACCGACGCCGCCGGCCACATGGCAAAGCTCTCCGTGAGCTTCACGCCGGTATTCTTCTCCGCATCGAGAAGGGTCCACAGCGTTGCCTTTTCCGTGTGGTCCGGGCACGCGGGGTATCCGGGCGCAGGCCGAATGCCGCGATACGCTTCCGCGATCAGTTGATCGTTGGCGAGGGTCTCCTGCGGCGCGTAGCCCCAGAATTCGCGGCGCACGCGCTGGTGCATGCGTTCCGCAAAGGATTCGGCCAGCCGATCCGCCAATGCTTTGAGCAGGATCGAATTGTAGTCGTCGTGTTCCTTCACATAGGCCACGGCGCGTTCTTCCACGCCCAGGCCCGACGTCACGGCAAACGCGCCGAGATAATCCGCAACGCCGCTATCCTTCGGCGCAATGAAATCGGCCAACGCGTGATTGGCGCGGGCGCCTTCTTCACGCGGCATTTGCTGGCGGAGCGTGTGGATCGTCGTGAGGACCTTCGAACGCGTATCGTCGGTGTAGATTTCGATGTCGTCGCCGACGCTGTTTGCGGCCCAGAACCCGACAACCGCCTTTGCCGTCAGCCACTTCTCGCCGATCAGGCGCTGGAGCATGACTTGGGCATCGTTATACAGGCCGCGTGCCGTCTTTCCGACAATCGTGTCGTCGAGGATCGCCGGATATTGGCCGGCCAATTCCCAGGTCTGGAAGAACGGCGTCCAGTCGATGGTGCGGGTGAGTTCGGCAATGTCATAGTCGTCGAAGGTCATCAGCCCAAGGGCGCGGGGCTTTTCGGGTTTGGCGGCAGCCCAATCGATCTTGGTCTTGTTCTCGCGCGACTTCTCGATTGTCTGGCGCTTCTTGACCTGATTCTTGCGCGCGTGCGCCTCGCGCATCGTGTCGTAGTCGGCGCGGATGCCGGCGCTATAGGTGTCGCGGGTCTGCGCGGACATGAGCTGTCCGGCGACGCCCACCGCGCGCGAGGCATCCGGCACATAAACGGTTGCCCTGGAATAGCCCGGCGCGATCTTCACTGCGGTATGCACCTTGGACGTTGTCGCGCCGCCGATCAGCAGCGGCGTGGTGAAACCCTCGCGCTCCATTTCGCTGGCGACATAAGCCATCTCTTCCAGGCTCGGCGTGATCAGGCCCGACAAGCCGATGATGTCCACGTTATGGGTCCGCGCGGCTTCGAGGATCTTTGCCGCCGGCACCATCACCCCGAGGTCGATGACTTCGTAGTTGTTACACTGAAGCACCACGCCGACGATGTTCTTGCCGATGTCGTGCACGTCGCCCTTCACGGTCGCCATCAGAACCTTGCCGGCGTTCTTACTGGAGTCGATCAACCCCTTTGCGGCGTTGTCCGCCTTTTCCTTCTCGATATGGGGGATCAGGTAGGCGACGGATTTCTTCATCACCCGCGCGCTCTTGACGACTTGCGGCAGGAACATCTTGCCGGCGCCGAACAGGTCGCCGACCACGTTCATGCCGTCCATCAACGGGCCTTCGATCACGTGCAGCGGGCGCTCAGCAGCCAGGCGCGCTTCTTCTGTGTCCTGCTCGATGAAATCGGTGATGCCGTTCACCAGCGCATGCGACAGCCGCTTGTTGACGTCCTGGTCGCGCCAGGACAGATCGGCCTCGCGTTTGGCGCCGCCGCCGGCCTTGAACTGCTCGGCGATCTCCAGCAGGCGATCGGTCGCATCCGGGCGGCGATTGAGGATCACGTCCTCGCAGCGTTCGCGCAATTCCGGCGGGATGTCGGCGTATACGGCCAGCTGGCCGGCATTGACGATGCCCATGTCCATGCCCGCCTTGATCGCGTGATACAGGAACACAGAGTGCATCGCCTCGCGCACCGGCTCATTGCCGCGGAACGAGAACGAGATGTTGGAAACACCGCCCGAGATATGGACGTGGGGCAGGGTGGTCTTGATCCGTCGCGTCGCTTCGATGAAATCGATGGCGTAGTTGTTGTGCTCTTCGATGCCCGTCGCCACAGCGAAGATGTTGGGATCGAAGATAATGTCTTCCGGCGCGAAGCCGACTTGCTCGGTGAGGATCTTGTAGCTGCGTGTGCAAATCTCGACCTTGCGGTCCTCGGTATCGGCTTGGCCCTTTTCGTCGAACGCCATCACGACCACGGCGGCGCCATAGCGCTTCACCTTCTTGGCCTGGGCGATGAAGGCTTCTTCGCCCTCCTTCATCGAGATCGAGTTGACGATCGGCTTGCCCTGCACGCACTTCAGGCCGGCTTCGATGATCGACCACTTGGAACTGTCGATCATGATCGGCACGCGGCTGATGTCGGGTTCCGAGGCGATGAGGTTGAGGAACTTCACCATCGCGGCTTCGGAATCCAACATGGCTTCGTCCATGTTGATGTCGATGATCTGTGCGCCGCTCTCGACCTGCTGGCGCGCGACATCGAGGGCCGCTTCGAAATCGCCCGCCAGGATCAGTTTCTTGAACTTGGCCGATCCGGTGACGTTCGTACGCTCGCCGATATTAACGAAAACAGCCGTGGTCGCTTCGGTCATGACGCCAACTTGAAAGGCTCAAGGCCGGACAGCTTCATGGCCACCGGCAGTTTCGGCAATTTACGCGGCTTCAATCCAGCGACGGACTTGGCCACCGCGGCGATATGCTCCGGCGTGGTGCCGCAGCAGCCGCCGACGATATTGACGAGGCCGTCTTTCGCCCAGGCCGAGATGTGACCGGCCGTGGTCTCAGGCATCTCGTCGTACTCGCCGAATTCGTTCGGCAGGCCGGCGTTGGGGTAAGCGTGCACGTAAGTATCCGCCGCCCGCGAGATTTCGGCGACGTACGGCCGCAGCTGCGAGGCGCCGAGCGCACAATTCAAGCCGATGGTCAGCGGCTTAGCGTGACGGATGGAGTGCCAGAATGCTTCCGGTGTCTGGCCGGACAGGATGCGGCCCGACTGGTCGGTGATCGTGCCGGAAATCATGATCGGCAGAGCCACGCCCTTCTTCTCGAATACCTCGTCGATGGCGAACAATGCGGCCTTGGCGTTCAAGGTGTCGATGATGGTTTCCACCAGCAGGATGTCAGACCCGCCGTCAATCAGGCCCTCCGCCTGTTCGCTGAACGCGACGACGAGCTGGTCGAAGTTCACGTTGCGGTATCCTGGGTCGTTCACGTCCGGGGAGATCGAAGCAGTGCGGTTGGTCGGTCCCAAGGCGCCGGCCACCCAACGCGGCTTGGCGGGGTTCTTTGCGGTGAGTTCGTCGGCGGCAGCGCGCGCGATCTTTGCGCCTTCCAGATTCAACTCGTAGGCCAAGGCTTCGCAACCGTAGTCGGCTTGCGCGATCG
This sequence comes from Fidelibacterota bacterium, assembly GCA_947476275.1. Taxonomy (GTDB): domain Bacteria; phylum Pseudomonadota; class Alphaproteobacteria; order Rhodospirillales; family Rhodospirillaceae; genus SCTM01. The sequence continues at coordinate 33,180 of CANJPQ010000035.1, read as the reverse complement.
TCGTACTCGAGAACGTGTTGGTCTCGATGATGTCGGCGCCGGCTTCCAAATAGGCGCGGTGGATCTCGCCGATGATCTCCGGCCGGCTCAGGATCAACAGGTCGTTATTGCCCTTCAGGTCGCGCGGGTGCGCGGCAAACCGTTTGCCGCGGAAACCGGCTTCGTCCAGCTTGTAGCGCTGGATCACTGTGCCCATGGCCCCGTCGAGCACCAGGACGCGGGTGTCGAGGGCGGCTTTCAGAGCCGCGATTCGGTCAGCGAGGGCGGTCATGGCGGGGTGCCTAAGGGCTTGCAAGAGCCTCACTATATAAGCGGGCCGGGCGGCGGGGGAAAGCCTGCACTGGTCTAAGTCAGCCCTGCCGCGTGACGTGATTGCAAGGATGGGGAGTGCATGTTACCCCGCCAGCCACTTTACCACCCGCCTGTTCCCCCGCGTTTGCCCCTACGTTTGCCGGAGTGATCCCATGCCGCAACCCGATCGCGTGATGGCGCTCCCCGCGCCGGACGATGCCAAGCTGTCGCGGACCCTCGATGAGGGCATGAAGAAGTACTTCCAGATCTGCCGCGAGAAACTGGGTCTCCTGCCCAATGTGCTGCGGGCCTACGCCTTTCGCCCCGCCAAACTGAAGACTTTCGTCAGCTTCTATAACGAGCTCATGCTTGGCGACAGCGGCCTGTCGAAGCTGGAGCGGGAAATGATCGCTGTGGTGGTGTCTTCCACCAACCATTGCTTCTATTGCATTGCCGCCCACGGCCAAGCGGTGCGTGAGCTCTCCAACGACCCGGAGCTCGGCGAGATGCTGGCGGCGAACTATCGCGTCGCCAATCTGACCCCGCGCCACCGCGCCATGCTCGATTTCGCCTATAAGCTCACGATACGGCCCGCCGAAGTGGACGCTGTGGACCGCGCCGCCCTGAAGAAGGCAGGTTTCAAGCCCGCAGATATTTTCGATATCGCCGATACAGTCGGCTTCTACAACATGTCGAACCGGGTCGCGATCGCCCTCGACATGATGCCGAACCGCGAATATCACGCCCGCAACCGTGCGCCGGCTAAGCTTGTGCGCAAGAAGACGAAATGACGAAGGTATCGACCATGGCGCTTTCATTGAAAGATCCCACGCTCCTCAAGGACAAAGCCTACATCGACGGCGCGTGGGTGGGTGCCGATGGCGGCGGGTCCTTCGCGGTGAAGAACCCGGCGAGCGGCGAGAAGATCATCGACCTGCCGGATCAGGGCGCGGCGGAGACCAAGCGCGCGATCGAAGCGGCCAACGCGGCACTGCCGGGCTGGCGCGCAATGACGGGCAAGCAGCGCGCGGGTCTGATGCGCAAGTGGTTCGACCTGATGATGGCGAATCAGGACGATCTCGGCGTCATCATGACGGCGGAGCAGGGCAAGCCCCTCAAGGAAGCCAAGGGCGAAATCGCCTATGGCGCAAGCTTCATCGAGTGGTTCGCTGAAGAGGCCAAGCGTGTGTACGGCGACGTGATCCCGACACATAGCGCCGGGCGCCGCATTGTCGTTCTCAAACAGCCCGTGGGCGTGGTGGCGGCGATCACGCCGTGGAATTTCCCCAACGCGATGATCGCGCGCAAAGTGGCGCCGGCTCTGGCCGCGGGATGCACGTTCGTCGTGAAGCCGGCAATGCAGACGCCGCTCTCGGCGCTGGCCATGGCTGAGCTGGCCGCGCGCGCCGGCATCCCCAAGGGCGTGATCAATGTTGTTGTCGGCAAGAGTTCGCGCACCATCGGCGCGGAACTCACTGGCAACCCGATCGTGCGCAAGTTCACCTTCACCGGCTCGACCGAAGTCGGCAAGGTTCTCCTGAAGCAGTGCGCCGACACCGTGAAAAAGGTATCCATGGAACTTGGCGGTAACGCGCCGTTCATCGTGTTCGACGACGCCGACCTGGACGCTGCCGTGGTCGGCGCCATGGCCTCGAAATACCGCAACACGGGGCAAACCTGTGTGTGTGCAAACCGGTTCTTCGTGCAGGACGGAGTCTACGACGCGTTCGCCGAGAAGTTCGCCGCCGCCGTCAGGGCGTTGAAGGTCGGCGATGGCCTGAAGGGCGACACAGACCAGGGCCCGCTGATCGATCAGCCCGCGCTGGAAAAGGTCGAAGGCCTCGTCGAAGAGGCGAAAGCGAAAGGCGCGAAGGCGCTCGTCGGCGGGAAGCGTCATGCGCTTGGCGGTACGTTCTACGAGCCGACGATCCTGACCGGCGTGACCGGCGAGATGGGAGTCGCGAAGGAAGAAATCTTTGGGCCCGTTGCGCCGCTGTTCCGCTTCAAGACCGAAGCCGAAGTGGTGAAGCTTGCCAACGACACGGACGTCGGCTTGGCCTCATATTTCTACTCGCGCGATCTCGGCCGGTGCTGGCGCATCGCCGAAGCGCTCGAATACGGCATCGTCGGGATCAACGAAGGCCTGATCTCCACCGAAGTCGCGCCCTTCGGCGGGATCAAGGAATCGGGAAATGGCCGCGAAGGCTCGAAGTATGGAATCGAGGACTATCTGGAGATCAAATACACCCTTATGGGGGGGCTTGGCGTCGACGAGCCTTTGAGGTAGGCAGGCCGACCGTCGGCAAAAGTCAACTCCCTCAAAGGTTTAGTGGGGCCTAAGTTTAGCGCCGCAAGACTTGTCAAATCCCTAAGGAAGTGTTAAAAACTCTTCGCGCAGAATGTGTCTTTGTCTTTTGTCGCTCAGAAAGGGTGTACAATGACTGAAGTGGTCACAAACGGCGCTGCGTTTTCGCAGCCATTCCTGCAGGCCCGTAAGCCGCAGGCGTTTGGGGTTTCTAGCCCCGATTCGCCTCAGGTCGACCTCCAGATCGCTGCAGAAGCCAGTCGCCAACACGCCGCCACCGCGACGGAAGTCGCTCAGGCGAGCGATGATCGGTCCAGCCTCAAGCAGGACCCCAATACCCGTGGTGGACAGGGTTACCAGCCGCGCGCCCGTGCGAACGACGCGCTGCGCGATCTCCCTGCCGTGCCCGCCGGCCCGTCCAAGGCCCGCGTCGAGGTGCCGCCGCAAATTCTCCAGGCTCCCGCGCCTCAGCCCAATACGCCCGAGCCGCAAGCCGCCCGAGCGCCTGAGCCGGCCCCCGCGCCCGCGGCGCCGGTCAAAGTCGCCGCTGCAGCGCCTGCCACGGACGCACCCGCGCGCCAGGGGCCGCCGCCGGTGGATGTCGGCGCGCTCAACAATGCTGAGCAGTTGAACTCGGTGGCGCTCGAAGCCGTCTCGCAGAACATTGTCGGTGTGGCGTTTGCGCCGGTGCAGGTCGCCGCGACCAGCCAGGACGGTGCTGATGTGGGCCAGCAGCTACGCCAGAAGAACTTCATATTCTCTCAGCGCAAGCTGTTCGCCGAAGCCGAGCAGAGCGGCAAGTTCGCCGCCGAAGAAAACCGCCGCATCGTGCGCGAAACCACGCACGAGGCGCCGAAGTTCGCGGCCGAGACGGCTCAAATCGTTACCAGCGCCGTGACCGCCGGCAAGTTCGCCGCGGAGACCTCGCAGAAGGTCGCTGAGAAGTTCGCGCCGGATCAACGCGGCGCGGGCGTTGAAGACATCACTGGCGAACAGCGTCTCTACGACAAGGTGCCGGAGTCGCAGACTCAGGGTCGCTTCGCGCGTGAAGATGACGCCGCCGCCGAAGAGCGCCGCGCCAGCCGTGAGAGCCTCTACCAGCGCGCCGCGAAGATCGCCAATGCGCTTGGCGATAAATCGGCCAATCCCGAAGTCGTTAAGCTGTTCGCGGATGTCGAGCGCTACGCCGCGCAGTTGAACGGCGGTCCGGGCTCAACCTCCGCCGCTGCGGTCTCCCCGTCGGTCGTCGTCACCGCCTAACGCGGGACGGCGGACATCATCCGCACGGTGTGTTCGCGTCCGTCATAACGCCAAACTGACATCGCCCGGCCTGACCGGGCGATTTCTTTTGTGCGCTGGAGTGGACGCCGGGGTCAGCTTGCCTAGGCAAGGCCCTTGCGGGTCATTAGGTTGACGCCTAGGTCATAGGCCCTTTTCCGGAAATCTGATGCGCACGGCCGGCTTTTCACCCGATACGGCGAACGCGAAACGCACCCGCACCGATTGGCAGGTGATCAAGACGCTGTTGCCGTTCCTGTGGCCGCGCGGCGATCTCGACATCAAGGCGCGTGTCGTGGTCGCGCTTGTGTGCATCGCGCTTGCCAAATGGGCGACGGTGCTGATCCCGCTGTATCTGCAGCGCAGCGTCGATGCGCTCGCAGGGGACAATGTAGCCGTCATTCCCCTCGGGATGATCGCCGCCTACGGCCTGGTGCGTTTCCTCAGCCAGTTCTTCGCCCAGATCCGCGATGCCGTCTTCGCCAAAGTCGGCGTGCGCGCCGTGCGCCGGTCCGCAGGCGCTGTGCTTGCGCACTTGCACCGCCTGTCCTTGCGCTTCCACCTCGACCGCCGCACCGGCGGACTTACCCGTTCGATCGAACGCGGAATGGTGTCGATCGAGAGCCTCGTCTCGATGACCCTGTTCAACCTCGCGCCGACCTTGCTTGAGGTGTTGCTGGTATTCGGAATCTTGTGGAAGGCGTTCGATCTCTGGTTTGGGCTCGCCGCCCTGTTGACCGTCGTGGCCTATGTTGCCTTCACCGTCCTCACCACCGAGTGGCGCATGAAGTTCCGGCGCGAGTCCAACACGCTGGACAACAAGGCCAACACGCGTGCCATCGACAGCCTGCTCAACTATGAAACGGTCAAGACCTACGGCAACGAGGCGCTGGAACTCTCCGAGTACGACCGGGTCATGGCGAAATACGAGACCGCGGCGGTCAAGAACCAGTCCTCGCTCGCACTGCTTAACGTCGGCCAAGGGTTCATCATTTCCCTCGGTGCGGTGATCCTCATGATCATGGCCGCCCGCGGCCGCGCCGCCGGCACCATGACCGTGGGCGACTTCATTCTGGTCAACACCTACATGCTGCAGCTGGCGCAGCCGTTGAACTTCTTCGGCTTCATGTACCGCAACGTCAAACAGGCCCTGGTGGACCTGGAGAAGATGTTCGAACTGCTCGACGTGCCGGAAGAGATCGTCGACAAGCCGGGGGCGCAGCCGCTGGCTGTCAGCGGCGGTGAGATCGTCTTCGACCGGGTTACCTTCGCCTACGATCCGCGCCGGCCGATCTTGAAAGATGTCTCCTTCAAGGTCGCCCCGGGGCAGATGGTGGCGCTCGTGGGGGCCACCGGGTCGGGCAAGTCCACCATCGGGCGGCTGTTGTTCCGCTATTACGACGTCAGCGGCGGAAGCATCTCCATCGACGGCCAGGATATCCGCGATGTGACCCAGGACTCGGTGCGCCGTGCCATCGGCATCGTTCCGCAGGACACGGTGCTGTTCAACGACACCATCCGCTACAATCTGGCTTACGCGAAAGCTGGCGCCACGGAAGAGGATATCGCCAAGGCCGCCGAGCTCGCGCACATCCACAATTTCATCGGCACGCTGCCCGACGGATATAACACCATGGTCGGCGAGCGCGGCTTGAAGCTTTCCGGCGGCGAGAAACAGCGCGTGGCAATCGCGCGCGTGATCCTGAAGGGCTCCCCCATCCTGCTGTTCGACGAAGCCACCTCCGCCCTCGATACCCATACCGAGAAGGAAATTCAGGCGAACCTGCGCGAGGTCGCCGTCGGCCGCACCACACTGGTGATCGCTCACCGCCTCTCGACCATCGTCGATGCGGACCAGATCCTGGTGATCGACCAGGGCGCCATTGCCGAGCGCGGCACGCATGCGGAATTGCTTGCAGCCGGTGGCCTTTTTGCCGCAGCCTGGGAGAAGCAGCAGCGCACCGAGGCGTTGGCGGAAGAAGCCGCCGGCGATGAGTTCGCCATCAAGGCCGCGGAATAGGCGCAGGCCAGCCACACGAGGAGGAAGACCATGTCCAAGACCGCGGCCAAGCACCCGCACTTTTTCGACGACCCCAACACCGACCGCCTGATGACGATGGTCATGAACCTGGCCGCAGAGGTCGCGGTCCTGCGCGAACGGCTCGACACGCACGAACAGGTCGCGGCGTCGAAGAAGCTGTTCACGCCCGCCGACATCGAAGAGTTCGACCCGAGCGACGACGTGCGCGACGCCCGCGACGCGTGGCGCAATCGCTTCCTCGATCGCATGCTGTCGGTCGTGCAGGAAGAGATGGAGAAGGCGCGCTAGTCGGCGCGCGATTGATCGCTGACGCTCGGGCTGCCGGCCTGCCTGAGCCATTCTTCGAGCGCCGCTTCCTTCTGGGCGGCGCTCACGATCTCGCTTCCGTTGCCGCCGATCTGGCGTTACTCCACCGGCTTATGGTCTACGGGCGCTTGTTCTCGCGTCCACGGCACCCGGAAAAGCGCTGGGGTGTCATGCGGCACGTCCGCCAGGACCTGTGGTAGGAACCGATCGCCATCGAGCGCCTCATTGCGCACCGGTTCAGTGCAGATGATCTGATCCGGCGGTGTGGCGAGCAGCAGGCGCGCCGTGCGCAACAGCCCATCGCTCACGAATGTCTCGCCGACCAAGGCCGCGAAGGCCGTATCCACTGCGGCCTGGAGCGTGATTCGGTATTTGTCCCAGCTGCGCGCCCACGCGTCGGCGGACTCCTGGATCTCCACTGCCGCGCGGATTGCCGCTTCGCCATAGGAAAAAGAGGCCGCGAGACCGGTGTGGACGCGGCACACCACCCTGCCACCGCTGCGGCTGACAGCACCTTCGATCAAGTTCTTGGCGCCGCGCAGAATGGCGCGGTGGGTTTCCGGCGAGATGCCCTCGGCCCCCAAGGGCGCGACGTCAACCGACACCGCGACCACAAACACCCGGTCGGGTGCGGCGATGCTTTCCGCCGACGATCCCCAGACCGTGAACAGCATGCTCATGGCGTAGAACGCTTCCGCGCCCTGGTCCGCGCGTTCCTGGCGATCGAGCCAGATCTTCATCGCGGCTGCGCCGCCGTCGATCATCGCCCGCAGGGCTTCGACTTGCGCGAATGCATTGGCGCTGGCGGCAAAGCCGTCGGCGAAATCCCGCGCCATGCCGATCTGCGTCAGTGCTCTGGAAAGCGCGGCTTGTCCTTCCACAGCGGTCCACGCGCGGTGTTGGGTCAGTTCGCCGCACGCGCCGGCGATGAACAGATGGAGTCCGAAGCGCTCGCGGTCTGAGAACTCCAGGCTATCGACGGTCACCATCTCATAGGCGCGTTCTGCAAATGTGGTCAGCACCGGGTCTGGCGATGGCGCCTGCGGCGGGGTTGTCGGCGTCGCGGTCATAGCCCCCGCAGTTGGTGGCGATGGTGTCGGCAGGATCAGCGAAGGCGCTATGCGCGTTGGCGGCGGCACCGCGCCGTCCTCGAACGGCACTGGAACACCCTCGGTGGTCTTAAGTTCCGGCGGGGCTTCCACCGCCGGCTCTGCGGGCGGTTGCTCCTCCTGCGGCGGCGGTGCCGGGAAAAGCGCGTCATAGGCGTCCAACCGATCTTCGAGAAGGTCGCCCCAATCCTTCGGCCGCCGCGCATTCTTCTGTTTGCGTGCGAGCGCCTCGGCGGCCCGGGCCTTGGCGTTCTTCTCCGCATTGAACTGATAGATCGCTGAGAACACGAGGAAAGCCACCAGTGCCGCCAGCACGAAAAGGCACACCAGCATGTAAGCGACTTCGCCGCCGCGCAGCGACAAGCCGTTCGCGCGCAAGAAACGCGGCAGCACCAACCCGCCCGCGCCCGCCACGAGCAGCCCGATCATCACGCTGTTAATGACGTGTCCGGCGACGACTTGCGCGGGGACGCGCGACGCGGGCTGCGGCGTTGCGCTTCTCTCAGGCGTGTTGTTGGTGTTGTCGGCCATGGCGCGGCAAAGCACTCATTTTCCCAACACACCACTAACGTAAGGGTTGGGTTGCGCGCATACCGCATTTGGGGGAGAGGGGCCGCGAACGCCTATTCTATGAGTACTTCAATGGCAGGGCGGTCGTGAATTTCATGTCTTCCATGGCAAAGGACGAACTGACGTCCGCGAACTCCACGAGTTCGATGAGTCGCTTATAGACCGCGTCATAGGCGGCGATGTTCGGCACCACGATCTTGAGGAGATAGTCGATATCTCCCGAGAGGCGATAGGCTTCCACCACTTCCGGCACGGAATCGAGGATGGCGCGGAATTCGTCCAGCCAATTTGCCGAGTGCCGCGTGGCTTTGACCGCGACGAACACGGTCACGCCGACATTGAGTTTGGTGCGATCGAGCAGCGCGACGCGCTTGCGGATGAAGCCCTCTTCCTCCAGCTTCTGGATCCGGCGCCAGCAGGGCGTGGTGGAAAGTCCCACCTGGCTCGCCAGTTCCGCCACGGGCGTAAGGGCGTCAGTCTGCAACAGGTCCAGAATCTTGCGATCCTTATCGTCCAAAGAAACCATTTTCGCCCTCGTTTAAAATCATAGGTTTAGTTTCCACGAATTGCGAAACGCACGCAATAACTTGCGACCCGTTTGCGCGCAATCCGGGGTAACTTGCCCCGGTCTTGAATTTGGATCCGCTAAGCCTATGAGCCGCCTGCAGAAACTGTTCGTCACCCATCCAGCCAGCGTGGGCGAGAGCTATACCGGCCATGCCCGATTCGCCGGCATGACCGGCCTGCGCCTAGTCGGGGCAGGATTGGCGTGCGTTGTGCACGGTCTACTGCCCTTCCTATTCGTCCGCACCGCCAGCGATTGCATCCGCACCCTCTCCGCCGATATCGCGCGTCGCGGCCGCTAACCGCCTCCCGGCGACGTTCATTTCCCGGCGGTCTTCACCACTCGGTAATTCCCTGGCGACCACTTCTTAACGAAGGGGCCTTAGCCTGTCCGCGTCCGGGTCCAGGTTTTGGGCGCCGGCACCGTTGCAGTGGGGATGGATCATGTCCGAGGACACGCGTCAGGAAAACGAAGGCATCGTCTTCGATCCGATCGAGCGCGAACGCGCCGCCAGCGCCGCGACACGCATCCGCAAACCGCCCTTTGGTGTGCGGCCGGTGTTCTATCCCGCCCCGTCGCCCGAAGCCGTGGCACAAGCCACAGCCGCACCTGAGAAATTGCCGAGCCTCACGGTCGAGACCGGCCCGAACCGCACGCTCCTCATCGCCACCGCGCTTACCCTCGTGTGGCTGGCCGCGTTCGGCATCTACATCACCACCACCGTCGGCTGGTCTACGCTCTACAGTCTGCTGCCGGATCAGTTCGGCAGCTTCATGGCCACCTGCCTGATGCCGCTCACGTTCTTGTGGTTGCTGGTCGCCTACCTCGACCGTGGCCGCCAGTTGCGCGCCGAAGGCCAAGCGCTGCGCGCGCACCTGCAACAGCTCACGTATCCGTCGGACCATGCGGCCGCGCGGGTGAATACGATCACCGCGTCTCTGAAGGAGCAGTCTCAGTTCCTCACCGAAACCACCGAAAACGCCATCAAGTCGATCCAGAAGCTTCAGTCGACCTTTGTGCGCGATATCGAGAAGCTTGCCGGCGTTACCGGCGCGCTGGAATCCGGTGCTGCGTCTTCCGCCGCCGCCGTGACCGATCAGGTTGCCAAGCTCAAGACCGTGATCGATTCCGCCGCCGACGTGAACCTGAAGATCGAAGATGCCCTGCGCCGTCAGCAGGAGTTCATCCGCACCTCGAGCCAGAAGACCATGGGTGAAGTGAACGGCATGGGCCAGACGCTGGCCGGCCACGTCAACAGCCTGCAGGTCGCCACCGAACGCGCCCGCGGCATGAGTGCGGCCATCGCCCAGCAGCTCGCCGAACAGGAACGCGCGCTCGCCAAGGCCGGCGAAACCGCCAAAGGCTACGCCGACGAAATGGGCCGTGCCGTCGCCTCCAACACTGCGCAGGTCGAAGAAGCCGCCCGCCGCGCCGAAGCCGTCACCAACGATGTCGCCGACTCCCTCGTCGCCAAAGCCCATGGCCTTGAAGCGGTGTTCGACAAGCAGCGCATGGAACTCGCCGCCGCCGGCGATCGCATCGAAGACCAGACCACCAAGGTCACCACCCGCCTCGGCCAGCAGACCGCGAACCTCGACCAGGTCATGGAACGCGTGCTCAGCCGCGTGCGCATCGTCGAAGAAGCGCTCGCCATCCAGACCAAAGAGCTCGGAGCCGCCTCCGATGGCGCCGTCGCCAAGCTGCGCCTGGTCGAGAACATGGTGAAGCGCCAGGCCGAAGCGGTCGGCGATGCCGCCACCCGCGTCGAGAACCGCCTTGCCGCCAGCGCGGACGAATTCGGCTTGCGCTCCCGCACCGTCACGGAAAAGTTCGAGCGCGCGACCGCGGACCTGGAGAAAGCCTCCAACATCGCCATCGGCCGCGCCGAGGCGATGGGCCAGATCTCCGACACGGTCATTGTGAAGATCGACACGGTGGGCGCCCGCGTGCGCGAGCATGCCGAGCAGCTCGCGAACTCCGCCAACCGCGCCGCCGGTCAGGCCGACGCGATCCGCGATACCCTGCGCCGCCAGAACGATGAACTGGAAAGTGCTGCCAACACGCTCACCACCCACGTCAAACTGTCCGAAACCGCGCTCGCCCAACAGGCGCGTCAGATGGGCACCACGTCGGAGCAGGTGCTGGCCCACGTCCGCTCGATGTCGGACATCCTCAGCCAGAACTCCTCGGAGCTCATGCAGCTCTCCGCCCGCGTCACCAAGGAACTGGAATCGATCCGCGAGTCCCTCGAAATGACCGCGCGTCAGGTGACGGATACCGTGTCCCACTCGGTCGTGAAGACCAAGGAAGCGGGCCGCGAGATCGGCTCCGAAGTGTCCGCGTTCTCCTCCGCCGCCAGCCAGGTCGCCAAGGATATGGCGCAAGTGCTCGACACGGTCGATGCGTGCAAGGATTCACTCAAAGTCGCCACCGAAGCCGCGAACCAGCGCCTCAAGGAAGCCTCGGACTCGTTCAACACACAGGCCGGCGGCCTGGACAAAGCGGCGTCCCGTGCTACCGAAACCCTCGCCATGGTCGGCGACCAGTTGCGCCAGCGTGCCGAAGCGGTCACCGGCAATGCCGACGACGCCCAGCTACGCCTCAACGGCTTCCGCGACTCCTTGCAGAAGCTCATGCTCGACTTCGAGGATTCGACCAATCGCGGTGCCGTGCAGGTCAGCGTGGCCGGCGACAAGATGCGCCAGTCCCTGGCCGAGTTCGCCGAGACGTCGGAGAAGATCGCCGGCGGCGCGCGCGGTACGGGTGAGGCGTTCCGCCTCCAACTCCAGAGCCTCGGCAAGTCCGCCGACGAAGCCGCCGCCCGCGTCGAGGTGGTTCTCAAGACCCTGCGCAAACACGCCGAAAATCTCGTCGAGGCCTCCAACGGCATCACCGAGCAGACCGGAAAAGCCAGCCAGGTGTTCGGCCGCCAGGTCGATCAGCTCATGTCCACCGCCGCCAAGGCTTCGGAAACCGCGAAGCATCTCGACGACGCCCATGATCGCGCCCACACCGGCAAGTTCCTCGAACACACCACCTACGTGATCGAGCAGCTCCACAGCCTCGCCGTGGATATCGCCCGCATCTTCCAGCCCTCCGTCGAGGAAGAACTGTGGAAGCGCTACTACAAGGGCGACCAGGGCGTGTTCCTGCGCCACATCACCAAGACGCTGAGCCGCCAGAAGTTCGAGGCGATCCAGAAGAAGTATCAGACCGACGACAAGTTCCGGTCCTACGTCATGCGCTACCTCAAGGAATACTCCGCCCTCATCAAACACGCGCGCGCGACCGATCGCGCCGAGGTGCTCACCACCACCTTCTCGACCTCCGACATGGGCAAGCTCTACATGCTCCTGTCGAAGTCCATGGAAGCCGGCGTGGCGGACCAAGCCACCGGCTGAAGCCCTTTCTTGGCGCCTGAGTGAAGACGGGCCGCTAAAAAGCCCCGCACGTCGCAAGGTGTGCGGGGTTTTTCTTTCTCTAAGCCGCCTGGGGCTTGAACGTCAGCGCCACGCCGTTGATGCAGTAGCGCAAGCCTGTCGGGGGCGGGCCGTCGTCGAAGACGTGGCCCAGATGTCCGCCGCAGCGGTGACAGTGCACCGCGCTGCGCACCATGCCGAGCGACCGGTCGTCGGTCTGTCCCACCGCGTCCTTGATAGGCGTCCAGAAGCTCGGCCACCCGGTCCCGCTGTCGAATTTGGTCTCGGAGGCGAACAGGCCCAGGTCGCAACCGGCGCACACGAAAGTGCCCGGGCGATGTTCGTCCAGCAGCGCACTCGTGAACGGTGGCTCGGTCGCGGATTTGCGCAGCACGGCGAACTGGTCGGCGGACAGGCGCTTGCGCCATTCCTCATCGCTCAACGTCACTTCGACGCCCCCCGGCGGCGGCGCGGCCGGCTTTTCGCAGCCAACACTGCCCATCGCCACGAAGGTCAGCGCCGTGCTTTGCAGGAACCGGCGTCGCGTTTGCATGGCTCAGCGCGCCTTCTTCGCCGCGGACACCAGCACCGGATCGGCGCGATAGACATCCGGGAAAGTTTTCTTGAGCGCCTCGATCTTCGGCAGGTCGTTATAGACGATGTATGGCTGGCGCGGGTTCAGCGTCAGATAGTCCTGGTGATACGCTTCGGCCGGATAGAACGGCTTGCTCATCTCGAGCGTGGTCGCGATCTTGACGCCGTAGACCTTCGTGGCATCGAGCTGCGCGATATAGGCCTTCGCGACCGCGGCCTGTTCCTCGTTCGCCGGGAAGATCGTGGAGCGGTCTTGCGTGCCGCTGTCCGGCCCCTGGCGGTTCAGTTCCGTCGGGTTGTGTGCGACGGAAAAGTAGATATGCAAAAGTTTACCGTAGCTGATCTGGCGCGGGTCATAGGTGATCTCCACGGTCTCGGCGTGGCCGGTGTTGCCGTCGCTGACGAGGTCGTACTTCGCTTTGGATTGCGGACCGCCGGCATAGCCCGACACGGCGTTTGTCACGCCTTTCACGCGCTGGAACACGCCTTGCACACCCCAAAAGCAACCGCCCGCGAACGTCGCGACCGCGGTGGTCTGATCCGGCGCGGCAACGACATCCTTCGCCGGCGGCGGGATGATGAAAATCTCTTCAGCAGCGCGTGCGGGCATTGCAACGGCAAGGGCGACCGCGACGACGCGGATTAGGTGCTTCATGGAAACCTCCGAAATCCTATTTGCGATGTGCGACGGCAAGCGCAACGCCGGCACCGATCAACAATCCACCGGACAAACGGTTCCTTGCGCGACCGTACAAGGCGAGAATCCCACGCGCACGTCCCGCAATCAGCGCCCAACCGCTATCGACAATAATCGCAATCCCGAGGAAGGTCGCTGCTAACAACGCGATCTGAGCACTTGTATTACCTCGCGGCATCAAGAACTGCGGGAAGAACGCACCGTAGAAGAACAGCGTCTTCGGGTTGGACAGCGATACAAGGAAGCCGCGCATGATGATCGTACGCAGGGACTTCCGCTGTGGATCGATCGAGGTCAAATCCTCGGGTGCCGCCCGCCATTGTCGCACGCCGAGGTAGAGAAGGTAGGCCACCCCTAGCCATCGCACCGCCCCGAACCACGCGCCCAAGGTGCCGAGCAGTTCACTCATGCCCAGCACGACAACGCCGAGCTGCATCACCATCGCCGTGCTCGTCCCGGCCACAGTCGCAATCCCATAGCGGCTGCCATGGGCAACGCTGTTGGCGACGATCAGAGCCACATTCGGACCCGGGATGAGCATCAGGACCGTTACCGCCAGCACGAAGGAGAGGTAAAGACCCGGCTCCATTGTTCTACGTGCCTTCCGCCATCCGTACATAGGTGCGTTCGCGATAGAAGCCAGCGACCAGCATGAACCCGAGGGCTGCCGCTGCGCCAGCCCCGGCGAAGAACAGGAAATAATCCGGTCCCACCAATTTGTAGGTCGAGACCTTGGCGGTTTCAGCCGTGAAGCTGCCTTCCGTGGCAACGGGCGCTTGATGGATGGTGTCGGCCAACCGCGCGCGATTTTGCGCCTGATCGATCTCTGCAATCAGGAATGTGCCGTTAAGTCCGCGGCCGGTGTCGGTACCCTCGACAATCTGGAGACCGGTCGCCCCCTCGAAGTCGATCTTCTGGCCGCGCTGCAATGCAGAGACGTCAGTGAACTTGACCCAAGTCTCGGCACCGGCGGAAACCTCCGTCACAGACAGGGGTTTGACCATGGCGCTATTCACTTGCGCCGTGAAGGCATTGCCGACGCTTTGGCAGCAGAGATAGGTCGCGGCCATGATGAAGCTTTTCAGCTTCAGCGGCGCCTGCCGATAGGAAAACTCCAAGGTGGTGATCGACACCAGGATCTCGGCGGCAGTCAGCACTACGTAGGCCAGGATCTGCCACCACAGACTCACGGTGACCCCTTTCGTGATGCGCTCTTCGATCATGGCGACGATGAGGTAGGAGGCGGCGATCACCCACATCCCGATCCCGATCTTGCGCAAGGGCGTGACGACGAAGAAGCGCCCCATCAGCGGATAGATGACGAAGGTAAAAACCGGGATCAGCGCCAGGATGAGCAGGCCGTTCACCACCTGCACCTGCGACGCCAGCATCTCGTAGCTCGCAAGCGCGCCCAGCACGGGCACACCGCCCAAGAATCCGAACAGATGCTTGTCCATAAGATCGGACGTGGCTTGAAGGGTCCAGGTCTGGCCGTTGGATTGCTCCCACAACGACCAGAACATCGCGATAAACAGGTAGTACAGCACCCCAAGGCTCGCGAGCTGGCGCAGGGAGTCGCCGGTGAACGCTTCCTCCATCCACTGGCGCAGCTCGAACGGGAGTGCCTCGCGCACCGTCGTGTGCAGCGATACAACCACCACCAGCGCCAAAAGAGTCAGCAGCGTCATCAGTGCCGCGAAGGTGCGGTATTCGGGCCCGACGGCAGTGTAGACCCACGCCGCGATTCCTAGAACCGGTACCAGCGCCAAGGCGAACATCGCGATACCTTTGCCGACGTCCTGCGACATGGCCGGCGGCACCACGACGAAACGGTCGCGGCCGAGCTTGAACGCGATGGTGGCCAACAGCATGGCGCCGGCAGGTACGCCAAACGCCACCTTAGGCCCGTAGGCCTCCAGCCAGATCGGACAGAAGTAGATCGAGACGGTCGCGCCGATATTGATCGACAGATAGAAGATGCTGAACGCGCGCTCGATCAGATGTCGATTCTTGGAGGTGAACTGGTCGCCCACGTTGGTTGAGACGCAAGGCTTGATGCCGCCGGTGCCGAACGCCATCAGGCCCAAGCCCAGCGCCAGGAAACCTGGACCCATATCGAGGGCGATGATCGCGCAGCCGACGGTGTAGACGACCGCCAGTGTCATGATGGTGCGGTACTTGCCCCAGAAGACGTCGGACAGGATCGCGCCGATCAGCGGGAAGAATAATGCGGCGAACTTGAAAAGCGATTGCCATTCGGTCGCCCTCGCCTGCCCGAACTGCAAGTGCTGCGTCATGTAGACGGCCAGGATCGCGTTGATCCCGTAGTAGCAGAAGCGTTCGGCGAGTTCGTTGGCGACGATGAAGGGAATGCCGGGCGGCATCTTGTCCGCGGGCGCGCTGCTCATTCCTGCCTCCGGTTGCGAAGGCGCCAGGGTGCAGACCGCAGCCGCCCCCGTCAACGTCCAACGTCAACGTTCAACGTTAGCCGGTCCAGTGCCGCTCCCAGGCGATGGCGGATGCGATCATCTGGCCGAGGTCCATGCGCGTCGGTGTCCACGCCAAATCGCGCCGGATGGCGTCGTTGGCGGCAACCAGCGCGGGCGGATCGCCGGGCCGTCGGGGCCCGAGGTCGTAGGCGACCGGCCGTCCCAGAACCTTCTCCGCCGCGGCCATCAGTTCCAGCACGCTTGTGCCCACGCCGTAGCCGCAATTCCACGTCCGGCTTTCGCCGCCGTCGAGCAGATAGGCAAGCGCTGCGATATGTGCCTCCACCAGATCGACGACGTGAATGTAGTCGCGGATGCACGACCCGTCCGGCGTCGGATAGTCGGTGCCGTACACGATCAGCTTCTCGCGCTTGCCGATGATGAACTCCGCCAGTGATTTGATCACGTTGGTCGAGCTTGGTCCGAGCGGTCCGGCGCGGCAGTCCGCATCCGCGCCCGCCACATTGAAGTAGCGCAGCACGACGCTGCGCATCGACGTCACCGGCGCGAGATCGCGCAACGCGACCTCGGTCATCAGCTTCGAATTGCCGTAGGGGTTGATCGGCTGTGTCGGCGCATCCTCGGGGATCGGCAGCGTCGGCGACACACCGTAGACCGCCGAGGTGGACGAGAAGATGAAGTGCTGCACATTCGCCGCGACGCAGGATTCCAGCAGGCTCCGGCTCGCGATGAAGTTGTTGTTGTAATACTTCAACGGGTCCAGCACGGATTCCGGCACGCTCGCAGACCCGGCGAAGTGGATCACCGCGTCCGGTTTGAACGACGCAAGCAGCGGCCCGACCACCGATGCATCGCCGACATCGGCGACATGCAAGGCCACGCCGTCCGGCACCAATCGCCGGCTGCCGATGGTGAGGTTGTCGATCACCGCCACTTCGCAGCCCAAGGCCTGAAGCTGCAGCACCATATGGCTGCCGATGTAGCCGGCGCCGCCGGTCACCAGCACGCGTGTCTGAGGCCTGATCGTCATGACGCGATGCTGGTATCAGAGCCATCGCGCCGTGTCACGGGTCGGACGCGGATATCTCCTTCAGCGCCGTCAGTGCGCGGGCCCGGGCCGCGGCGTGATCGACGATGGGCCGCGGATAGGTCTTGCCCAGCACGACGCCTGCGGCCGCGAGGTCCAGCGCCGGCGCTTCCCACGGCGTATGAAGATATTCATTGGGAAGCCCGCCGATCTCAGGCACCCAGCGGCGCACATAGGCGCCCTCGGCATCGAACTTCGCGCCCTGCAGCATCGGGTTGAAGATGCGGAAGTAAGGTGCCGCATCCATGCCGCAGCCGGCGACCCACTGCCAGCTCGCCGCATTGTTGGCCAGGTCCGCATCCACCAGCGTATCCCAGAACCACGCTTCGCCGTCTTGCCAGGGAAGGAGAAGATGTTTCACCAGAAACGATGCGACGATCATGCGCACCCGATTGTGCATCCAGCCCGTGTGCCACAGCTCGCGCATACCGGCGTCGACGATGGGATAGCCGGTCATGCCGCGCTGCCAAGCGCTCAGCGCCCGCTTGTCGCGTCGCCACGGGAAGCGCGCGAATGCCGGCCGCAGCGGTTTTGTCGGCATGTGCGGGAAGTGGTACAGCAGATGCGTGCTGAACTCGCGCCACACCACCTCGCGCTGGAACGAGACGATCCCGCTGTTGGGTTCGCGCGCCCCCGCGGCGGCCCAGATCTGATGCGGGCTGATCTCGCCGAAGTGCAGATAGGGCGACAAGCGCGATGTGCCCAGCACGCCCGGCACGTCGCGCGTGTGGTGATACGCTGCGGCGATCTCGTCGAGGAAATGCGTCAGTTGCTTGCGCGCCGCGGCTTCGCCCGGCGTCCACGTCTCGCGCAATCCGCCGGCCCAATCCGGTTTCGTCGGACGCAGGCCCCATGATGCGAGATCATCTCCGGCAATCTTGACACCGGTCAGCTTGCGCGGGGCGGGCAGGGGGGCGCGCGGCGCGATTGCGCGCGTGGCATTATAGAACGGCGTGAACACGCGGTACGGCCCGCCGGTCTTGGTCTGCAGGGTCCATGGCTCGAAAAGGACCGAAGCCGCGAAGGTCTCCACGGCGATCCCGCGTTCGCGCAGGTCGGCCTTGATCGCCTTGTCTCGCGCGATCGCGGCGGGCTCATAGCAGCGGTTCCAATGCACGGCTGTCGCTCCGGTCTCGGCGATCACCGCGTCGACCACCTCCGCGGCTTTGCCTTTCCGAAGCACCAGGGGCGCGCCGCGCTTGGCGAGGTCCAGGGCGAGCGCCCGCAACGACCCCTCCAACCACCATTGGGTGGCCCCGCCGGCGCCCCAGGCCGGCTCTGGATCCCAGATAAAGAGCGGTACGACAGGTTGCCCGGAGGCGGCCGCCGCATGCAGGGCGGCGTTGTCCGCCAGCCGTAAGTCCTGGCGCAGCCATACTATTATTGGGGTCATGGGCAAGATACGCACCCCAACATGCTGTAGATTTCCATTTTAATAATAAGGTTAACCGTTAACTTTCATTGCAACCGTATCGGGTACCCCTGCGTAAGTGAGCCGACCGCACCAGTAATAAGAGGGGACCTCAGAATGAGGTGGCTTTCGATGCTGCTCGTGGCCGCCGGATTGGCGACCCCAGCAGCCGCAGACAACATCTCCGTCTATTCGAGTGGCAGCATCGCCATCAACGACAGCCGCCAGCTGACGGCTTACGTTCCGCTCTCCCCCAACACCGTCACCTGGTCGGTCAACGGGATCCCCGGCGGCGATGCCACCGTGGGTACCGTGTCGCCCACCGGCCTGTTCAAGTCGCCGGCGCAGCCGCCGTCGAACAACGCCGTCACCGTGAAGGCGCAAAGCACCGCCTACGCCGATAAGTCCGGCACCGTCACGCTCACCATCACCCAGCCGGTGATCAATCTCTGGAGCATCTCGCCGACAAGCGTGCCCGTGGGCGCCTTCACCTTGCGCTTGAACGGCTCCAATTTCACGCCGGAATCGCAAGTCATGGTCGGCGGCGTCACCGGCGCCGTGACCTACGGTTCCGCGCAAAGCCTCACCGTGAAAGGCACCGCCACCCAGGCCGGCAAACTGCAAGTCGTCGTGAAGGACCCGCGGCCCGGCGGCACCACCGCCACGGCGGTGACGTTGACCGTGACGGCGACTACCTCGGACGGCGGCGGCACCACGCCCACCCCAACGTCGACACCGACGCCCACACCCACACCCACACCCACACCGGCCGTCTCAGTGGCGATGACGCCCAACACGGTCACGGTCGCGCCGCTCAACACCCAGCAGTTCACCGCCAGTGTCACGGGCAACAACAACGCCTCGGTCACCTACAGCGTGAACGGCGTGAACGGCGGCAACGCCACCGTCGGCACGATCTCCGGCGCCGGCCTCTATACCGCGCCGTCCACCGCGCCGAGCCCGGCGACGGTCACGATCCGCGCCACCAGCGTCGCCGCGCCAACATCCTATGCATCGTCCTCGGTGACGGTGGTGGGGCCGCCCAACGCCGGTACCGGCAAGGGCACGGCGAACCTCGCCGCCGCGCGCTTCCTGGAGCAAGCAAGCTTCGGTCCGACGCCTGCGGAAATTCAGAAAGTGAACACTGCCGGCGTCGATGCCTGGCTGGCGGAACAGTTCGCGATGCCGGAAACCGCCATCACCAACCCCGGCAGCCAGGGCTCCGGCTTGTTGCAGCAGCAGTATCTCAGCCGCCTGACCACGGCGCCCGACCAATTGCGCCAACGCGTCGCCTACGCGCTTTCGCAGATCATCGTCATCTCGATGAACAAGAACATCTACCCGGATGAGATTGTCCCGTATCTGCAGATTTTGAGCGCCAACGCGTTCGGCAATTACCGCACGCTGCTCGGGCAGATCTCGACCAGCTCGCAGATGGGCAAGTACCTCGACATCGCCAACAGCAACAAGCCGACCCCCGGCGCGTCCGCGAACGAAAACTATGCGCGCGAGCTGATGCAGCTGTTCTCCATCGGCCTGGTGGAACTCAACGCCGACGGCTCGCCGAAGGTGGATGCCAACAACCAGACCAAGCCGACCTACGACCAGACCACCGTGCAGCAGGTCGCCTTGGCGCTCACCGGCTGGACCTACATCGGCGCCCAGAACAACAACTGGGAAAACTTCACCGGCCCGCTGCAGCCGAAGGACGTCAACCACGACATGCGCGCCAAGAGCTTCCTTGGCTGCACCTTGCCCGCCGGCCGCACCGCCGTGCAGGACATGAACGACACGCTGGATTGCGTGTTCGCGCATCCCAACGTTGGTCCGTTCGTTTCGCTGCGTCTGATCCGTCAGCTCGTCACCAGCAATCCGTCGTCCGCCTACGTCAGCCGCGTTGCCGCCGTGTTCAACGACAACGGCGCCGGCGTGCGCGGCGATCTGAAGGCGGTCGTGAAAGCGATCCTCACCGACGCGGAAGCCCGCAACACCGCCGGCGCCCCGACGTCGGGCAAAGTGAAGGACCCGATCCTTCATATCGCCGGCTTCGTCCGCGCGCTGAACGGCACCATCGCGCCGGCCAACGGCCTGTCGTGGGAGTTCAGCCAGGTGGCCCAAACCCCGCTGACGCCGCCATCGGTGTTCGGTTTCTATTCGCCGCTCTACCGCATCCCCAAGTCGAGCCTGCAGGGTCCGGAACTCCAGATCTATACGCCGACGGAGTCCGTGCTGCGCGGCAACATGATGTGGCGGATCATCAGCAACCCCGGCAGCGACTACACCGTCGACCTGTCGCCGTTCTCCAGCGTCGCGACCGATCCAGTCGCGCTGATCGACGCCGCCGACCAGCTGCTGCTCTACGGCCGCATGCCGCAGACCATGCGCCAAAGCCTCGCCAATGCCATGGCCGCGCAAAGCGATCCGACCAGCCGCTGGCAGACCGCGCTGTATCTCACAGCGTTGTCCGGCTTCTACGCCACGCAGTACTAGGGGATCCGCGCCATGACAAACTTCGCCCGCATCCCCTCCCGCCGCGCTCTGTTGCGCTTCGCCGGCTCCGCCATGGGCGCCGCCGCTCTGGGTCGCCTCGGCGTCATGAACGCCCATGCCCAATCATCGTCGGGCTACAAAGCGCTGGTGTGCGTGTTCCTCGCCGGCGGCAGCGACAGCCACAACATGCTCATCCCGCAGGAGCCGTCGGCCTACAACGCCTATAAGACCCTGCGTAAAGCCATCGCCTTGCCGGACGGCAACGCCAAGCTCCTCCCGATCGCGGCCAGAGACGGCACCCAATACGCCTTCAACGACGGCCTGAAGTCGATCGAGCCGCTGTGGGGCCAGGGCAAATTGGCCGCCGTCGCCAATGTCGGCATGCTGGTCGCGCCGACCACGCGCTCGCAATACCTCAACAAGACGGTTCCGTTGCCCTCGAACCTGTTCTCACATGCGGATCAGGTCATCGCCATGCAGGCGGGCAATCCCTACGGCTCCGGCGGCACCGGCTGGGCGGGCCGCGTCGCCGATGCGATGCAGGGCCTCAACGCGGCCAGCACTTTCCCGGCGTCGGTCTCGACCAATGGTGCTGCGCTGTTCTGCACCGGAACGACGATCCAGGCCGCGAGCCTGTATCCGGGCTTTAATCTCGGCCTCAACGGCATGACCTCATGGCCGTCGAGCGCCACCACGGCACGCCAGCAGGCCTTGCAGGAGATCATCGCCTCCGACAGCGGCTTCGCCATGGTGCAGGCCGCGAACAAGGTGCGTAGCGATGCGTTGGCCTTGAACAAGCAACTCGCAAGCGCCGGCACCTCGGCGCCTCTCAACACCGTGTTCCCAGGCACCACCTTGGGCGTGCAGCTGCGCCAGGTCGCGCAGATCATCGGCTTGCGCAATACCACCGGCATCAGCCGACAGGTGTTCTTCTGCTCGATGGGTGGCTTCGACACCCACTCCAACCAAAGCTGGCAGCATTGGGACCTACTGCGCCAGATGTCCGACGCGATGAAGGCGTTCTACGACGCCACCGTGGAGATGGGCGTCGCCGACAGCGTGACCACCTTCACCGAAAGCGATTTCGGCCGCACCCTCGATCCCAACGGCAGCGGCACCGACCACGGCTGGGGCAGTCATCACCTTGTCATGGGCGGCGCGGTGAAGGGGGGCGACGTCTACGGCGCCTTCCCGTTCCCGTCCCTGGGCGGCACCTCGGACGCCAATTCACGCGGCGTGCTGATTCCCGGAATCTCCCTCGACCAATACGCCGGCACCATGGCCAAGTGGTTCGGGGTGAGCGACGCCGCCTTGGCGCAGGTGTTCCCGAATCTCGCCAATTTCCCCACCGCCGACGTCGGCTTCATGGGCTGACAATCGGGTCACGCGGGAAATGACTCGGAAACTCTCGTAACATTTGGACGTTACCTGTGTGGTAGCCTGCGGTCCTCGCAGGGGAATTCACACGTCCGATGAGCATTGTTCTCGATCCGCGTTGCGCGGCCTTTTTCGCACACTGGCAATCCCTGCGTGCGGGCGCGCTGGTGCCGACGGTCGCTGCGTTCGTCGATCGTCCGTCGCCCCCGCACGCGCCGTACCTGTTCATGGCGACAGTGGACGGCGACGACATCATCGTCCGCTTAGAGGGCACGGCGCTGGTGGAGCGCTGGGGCCGCGACATCACCGGCCAGCGCCTGTTCGCCGCCAAGAGCGAGGATTATCGCCGCGCCATCGCCGAAAACTTCAACCGCGTCGTCGCGCAACCCTGCGGCTGCTACGCGCTCAATGAGTACATGTCCGGCCGCCAGCGCTACGTGGCGGTGCATGTCTTGTATCTGCCGCTGTCGGATGCCCCCGGGCGGCCGCCGCGCATCGTCGGCTACTCTACCGAAACCGAGAAGCGTTCGGAGAATGAACTGCTGGTGGACCGCCGCCGGACGGTAGAGGCGGCGTGGGTCGACCTCGGCGCGGGCGTCCCCGCCGAACCGCCGAATAAGGCGGAAGGCTGACACAAAAAAAGAGACCGCGATCTAGCGGACCGCGGTCTCGGGACTCTCTCCGATGAAAGCGCTTACTGCGCCATCGCCGCCTTGGTGTCGGCCTTGGTCACGGCCGTCTTCGGCTTGATGTTCGGATTCAGGTGCAGGAAGTTGCTCGGATCGTACTTCGCCTTGATCGCCTGCAGACGCGCGTAGTTGCCGCGATACGTCGTGCGGATGCGGTCCGGGTTCTCGTCGTCGTTGATCGTGTTCAGGTAGAAGCCGTGCGTGCTCTGCGGCTCCATCATCGTCCACAGGTCGCGGATGTACTTGATGCTGCCGGCGACGTCATAACCGGCGTTGGCCATCCAATCCACATCCAGGCTCGCCTGATGGATGCCGTCGCGTTGCGCGAACGCGGTCGCCGTTTCGGCGACCTTGCTGATGGCGCCGCCCTGCTGGCCGAAACGCACACTGGTGCGCGGCACGTTGGCACGGGTATGGAAGTCGATCATGGCTTCGCACAACTTCATGTCGACTTTGCTGAAGAAGCCGCCCTTGTTGTAGGCGAAGCGGTCTGACAGCAGCGAGCCGTCGGCAATGGATTGCAGCTTCACGTATTCCATCTGATCGACGCGGGCGTTGATCGGCGTGCCCAGCGCCTTCAACGGCGCGAGCAGGCGTTCGGCCGCATCTTTCGGTCCGACGTAGGTGCCGGAGAAAGACGCCGTGGTTTCGCCGCGCTCCGAGGTGCGTACGCCGGCGCCAAAGGTCATTTGCGGCGGCATGCCGTCGTTCATGTCCAGGTACACCTTCATCACGTCCTTCGCCTTCGCGGCGGGGTACGTGTACGAGAAGGTGGTGATCACGCCGTCGTATTCGTGCAGCTGGAACTCGAACTGCGTCACGATTCCGAAGTTGCCGCCGCCGCCGCGAACGGCCCAATACAAGTCCGGATTCTCCTTGGCATTGGCCTTCACGATGCGGCCATCCAGCAGTGCCATCTCGACGCCCAGGTTGTTATCGATCGTCAGGCCGAACATGCGCGCAAGCCGTCCCTGGCCGGCGCCGGTGGCGAGGCCGCCGACGCCCGTGTGCGAGACGACGCCCGCGGTGGTCGCCAGCTTATGCGGCGCCGAGGCGCGGTCGAGGTTGCCGAGCAGCGCACCGCCGCTTACGCGCGCGATCTTCTTGGCGGGATCGACTTCGACGCCGTTGAATGCGGTCAAGTCGATCACCATCCCGCCGTCGCACATGCCGTTGCCGGCGTTGCTGTGGCCGCCGCAACGGATCGCGGTGAGCAGGTCGTGACTTTTAGCGAACTGCAGCGCCGCCTGGATGTCGCCGGCGGAGGTCACCTTGGCGATCAGCGCCGGACGCCGGTCGATCCACGGCGCCCACACTTTGCGCGCCCGCTCGTAGTCGGGGCTCTCAGGCAGGATCACGTTGCCCTTGATGCTCTTCTGCAGGTCGGCGACGGCGGCTTCGCTCAGCATCACCTTCGCGCCCTTGTTGGACACGGCCGGGGCGGCGTGCGCGAGCCGCAGCGGCGAGGCGGAGGCGGCCGCCACCGCCAGCACGCCGCGCATCAGCGAACGGCGGTTGAAACGGGATGTCGTAATGTTCAATGCGTGCGACATGACTTTGCTTTCTTGATCTTTAGGCCGACCGCGGCCGGATGTTGGCGTTGAGCTGCAAGGGGGTCGCAACGGTCATGGCACGGCCACCCCAGTCCAGGCCGTATGGTGACGCAGCCGGGGGCGGCGGACAAGCAAGTGCCGGGTAAAACGCTATGCCCAATCGAGATTTGAGCGCCGTGACTCGCTCTGCGAGCAGCCACGTTTTGAGCTGTCCCGCTGGTGCGGGCGGCCCGGGGGACGGAACGGGTGCCGAGCCGGTGCGGAAGGTCGCGGCCGGGCAGGGGCGGTGACCCCTTGGGCGCCGGCAGCCGCCAGTAGGTGGTCGGCAAAGTCCCGGACCGGCACGGTCGCCCCGGGCACGGGTTCGTCTTTCCCCGTGGGACTCCGCGTCAGCAACAGGGTGAGCAGATCGCCCAGGCCCACCGCTCGCACGCCCGAGAGCACGTCGCTCATTTAGGCCTCCTGCTCGGCGGCATTTGTGGCGGCGGCTGACTGTTCAGCCATCGCGGACGGTGCCGTCCGGTTCAGTAGGTCGAGCAGGGTCTGATTGGTTGTGCTCAGGGCACTTCCGGCATTGGCGCTGCTGGTCATCTGGCCCAGGAGCGAAAGCATCGGATCGATCGATCCGGGTTTGCTCGGATCGGCGTTCATCGCCTGCAGGAACGGGTCGATGACCCCGCCCGTCCCATCTGCCCCGGTGTTGAACGCGGTATTGGGATCGCCGAGGCCAAAGAGGTTCTGGGAGTCCGATCCGTCGTCGCCGGAGAAGAACTGCGCATTCACCTGCGCCCGCGCCTGACTCTCCTGGATCTTCAGGAGGGCGAGAATCGTCTTCGGATCCAGGGTCTCTTGGGGCGCGGGGGCCGCGCCGCCACTGGCGGCCTCGGCGCTTGCGTCCGCCGCGCCAGGCACATCTTGCCCGGTGACGGCAGCCTTTTCCGCCGCGGCGCCGGCCGCTTCGGCATCGGCGTTGCCGACCTGGGTCTTCTGCAAAAGCTGCAAAATCTGCTGCGGCGTCAACGCCGTACTGAGCGATTGGATCGTCATGTAGCGGCCTCCCGAACGGCCGAAGGGGTCTGCTGGGGGCGCCAAATCGCGCCCGCGTATCTCCAACACTGCAAGCGCCGGACCACCTTTCATCGCAGCAAGCGGGCGGGTGCCTTGACAGGCAACTAAATGGTTGCCTATTGTCCCGTCATGTCGATGGATGCTGTCTTCAAAGCGCTCGCTGATCCGGTCCGCCGGCGCTTGCTCGACAGCCTCCATCAGCGGAACGGGCAGACGCTGTTGGAACTGTGCCAAGGCCACCAGATGACGCGGCAGGCGGTGACGAAACACCTGGGCCTGCTGGAGGCGGCGAACCTCATCGCCACCGTCAAGCGCGGCCGGGAAAAGCTCCACTACCTGAACCCCGTTCCGATCCAGGACATCGCCGATCGCTGGATCGGCAAGTACGAGCGCTCACGCCTGCGCGCGTTGGGCGATTTGAAGCAAACGCTAGAAGGAGATGCAGATGGCGACTGATCGTTTTGTCTACGTGACCTACATCCGCGCGCCCCAGCAGAAGGTGTGGGACTACCTCACCACCCCGGAATTCCAGAAGCAGTACTTCTTCGGCGCAATCCAGACCTCGCGGTGGGAGAAGGGGGCGTCGTGGGAGATGAAAAAGCCCGATGGTCGCGTGACCGATTCCGGCGAGATCCTCGAAGTCGATCCACCGCGGCGCGCGGTGATCAAGTGGCGCAGCGATTGGAACCCCGAGATCCAGGCGGAGGGGTATGGCCGCTGCACCTACGAACTCGAAGTCGCCGACGAGACGACCAAGCTCACCATCATCCACGAAATGGATGTGTCTGACTCGAAGCTGGTGAAGGCCGTTGGCGGCGGCTGGCCCAAGATTCTGTCAGGCCTCAAGACGCTGTTGGAGACCGGCGAACCGCTGTCGCCGACAGTCAAAGCAGCCTGACATGACAAGGTGCCGGAAGGGCGATGACCACGCCCTTCCGGCCGTCTTGATCTATTGAGCGGACGGCGGTGCCGGCGGTGCGACTTCACCCGTCGGAGGCGCGGCCATTCCCGGCGGCGGACCCATACGGCCATCCATGCGCCCGTCCATGCGGCCCATCATGCCGCCAGGTCCCATCATCCCGCCTGGACCCATCATGCGCTCGCGCATCTGCTGACGCATTTCCCTGCGCTCCGCGTCGGTCTTGCCGAGACCGAACGGTCGGCCACCCATGAACGCACCGCTGATTGCGGCGGCAACAACGACGCCGGACAGAAGCAGTGTCCAGCCGCCGAGCAGTTTGCCGAACGTGCGCATGCGGCCCTCGGACTTGTGGGCGAAATACAGGACCAGATAGCCGGCCACGGCAATCGCCGTTGCCGGGAAAAGCAGAAGCAAGGTGCGCATCGCGCGGCCTCCCAGAAGTTTATATCGCCGTCCTTCAGCCTGGCGGCGGGCGCACTCTAGGACTGCGGACAGCGCCTGCCTAACGATCGCGTGTAACGACGTGTGCGCGCTGCCGATCCGGTGGGTTCACCATGTGAACACGGCCTCTCTCCCGGTGTCCTGGCCGGGGGCGTTCTTGCGTCCATAGGGGGACGGGTTAAGGTGCCTCACGGCAGTGAAGGGGATTTGCGATGCGCGGTGTTATTCAAACGGCGGCTCTGGCCACGGTTCTGACCTGGGGAGGCGCCAGCTGGGCCGCCACCGCCGAGGAAGGCGTCGCCCGTGCCAAGGCCCAGGTGGAGGCACACCGCGGCAGCCCGAAATTCGTCGCTCCCGGCCCGGCGTTCGACATCAAAGCCTGCGCCGCCGGCAAGAAGATGCTGTCGATCCCCAACAACTCAACCAACCCGTTCCTGAAGGGGATCATCGATCGCATGATCCGCGCCAAGGACGACACCGGTCTTGAGGTGGTGGAGTGGCAGAACCAGGGCCAGCCCAGCCAATGGGTGCAGGGCATGGAGTTCGCCGCCAAGAACAAGTTCACCGCCATCAATCTGATTTCCGGCATCGATCCGAAGACCATCGAACCGCAGATCAAGGCCGCGAACGCCGCCGGCATCAAAACGATGGTGTCGCACTTCTACGATCCCTCGCAGCCCGTCAATCCGCTGGTGTCGAGCTCGGTGGCCATCGGCTTCAATGCCGTCGGCAAGCTGCTCGCGGACTGGACCATCGCCAAGACGTCCGGCAAGGCCAACATCGTCATCATCAAGAGCGACGAAGTGCCGCCGACGGCGCCGCTGGTGAAGGGCATTACCGATGAACTCGCCGCCAACTGTCCCGACTGCAAGATCGTCCAGCAGATCAACGTCGGCGTGACCGAATGGGGCACGAAGATCCAACCGTCCGTGCAGGCGGCCTTGCTCGCAAACCCGACCGTCAACTACGTGATCCCGATCTACGACAGCATGTCGCAGTTCGTCGTGCCCGCCGTCGCGCTGACCGGCAAGGCCGCGACCGTGAAGATCGCCACCTTCAACGGCACGCCGTTCGTGATCGACTACGTTCAGCAGGGCAAGGTCGAGATGGATATCGGCGAGAGCATCGACTGGATCGCGCGCGCGACCGTGGACGCGCACCTGCGCGACATGTGCGGCCTCGCGGTGCCGAAGGAACTCAACGTGCCGTTCTACATCTTCGATGCCTCGAATGCGAAAGAGGCCGGCACGCCGGCGACCTTCGACAAGGGCTACGGTCAGGACTACGTCGAGGGCTTCCGCAAGATCTGGAAAACGGCGCCGTAACACCGATGACGGCCGCCCTTTCGCTCCGCAACCTGTCGAAGACCTTCGGCGGGGCCAAGGCGCTCGACGGCGTGGCGTTCGAGGTTGCGCCCGGCGAAGTGCACGGCCTGCTCGGTCACAACGGCTCGGGCAAATCGACGTTGGTGAAAGTGCTGGCGGGGGTGCATGACCCCGATCCCGGCGCGCATCTGACGCTCAATGGCCGCGACGTGCCGATGCCCATGCCCGCCGGTGAGTTCCGTGCCCTGGGCTTGAGCTTCGTGCACCAAAATCTCGGCCTGGTGCCGTCGTTGAGCGTGCTCGAGAACCTGCGCGTGGCGGATATCACCGCAATGAACCGCGTGCATATCAACTGGGGTGCGGAGCGTGCCGCGGCTGCGGAGGCGTTGCAGCGCTTCGGCATCGCCATCGATCCCGCCGCTCGCATTGCCGATCTGTCCCTGGGCGACCGCGCGCTCGTCGCCATCGTGCGCGCGTTCGAGGAACTCCGTCACAGCGGCACCGCCGGCATCATCGTGCTCGACGAGCCCACGCCCTTCCTGCCGCGCGCGAGCGTGGATCGGCTGTTCGCCCTTATCCGCGACGTTGTCGCGCGCGGCGCTAGCGTGATTTTCATCTCCCATGACATCGACGAGATTCTGGAAATCACCCATCGCGCAACGGTCCTGCGGGACGGCCGCGTCGCCGGCACCGTCGACACATCGCGCGCCACGCGCGAACAGATCATCGACCTGATCGTCGGGCATGCCCTGGTGAAGACCGGACGCAATGCGTCCACGGGTGCTCCCGCGGCCGCCGCGGTCGTACGGGCTTTGCGCGATCACCGCCTGACCGGAGCCGATTTCACCATCGGCAAAGGCGAAGTTCTTGGCATCACCGGCCTGATCGGCTCCGGCTTTGAGCGTGTCGCCGGCCTCCTGTTCGGCGCCGACCGCGCAACCGGCGGCACCATCGAGATCGACGGCGTTGCGTTGCCTCTGGCGGAGATGACGCCGCGCGCCGCCGTCTCGCACAAGATCGCGCTGCTCCCGGCGGATCGCAACTATGCCAGCGGCGTCGGCTCATTGCCGGCGGCCGACAACATGCTCCTGCCGGACCTGGCGCGGTTCTTCCGCCGCGGCCGCCTGGATCGCGGCGGCCTCGTGCGTCACGCGGCGCAACTCGCGCACAAGTACGAAGTCCGTCCGCCGGATCCGACGTTGAAACTCTCCGCCTTCAGCGGCGGCAACGCCCAGAAGGTGCTGCTCGCCAAATGGCTCAATATCGCGCCGCGTCTGTTGCTCCTCGACGAGCCGACGCAAGGCGTGGATGTGGGCAGCCGCGAGCAGGTCTATGCCGCCATCCGCAAGGCCACAGCCCACGGCACCGCGGTGTTGTGTGCAAGCTCAGACCATGAGCAATTGGCCGATCTGTGCGATCGTGTGCTGATTTTCGCGCGCGGCCGCATCGTCGCCGAACTCGGCGGCGCAGAGCTGACCAAAGATCATATCGCCGCCGCCTGCTACGGCGGCAGTGTCGAAGCCGCGTGAGCAGGGCAGCGGAATGACTCTTAAAACCGTCGAACGATTTGCCCTTATCGCCGCCTGGGCGGCGGTGATCGTCGGCTTCGGGATCGCGCTGCCGGGCGTGTTCCTGACGTGGACCAACTTCTCGGTCATGTTCGCATCCCAAGCGCCGGCTGCGCTGCTGGCGCTTGCGCTGATCGTGCCGCTGACGGCGGGGGACTACGATCTCTCCGCCGGTGCGACCGTCACCCTCGCGTCGATGATCATCGGCGTGCTGAACGTCAATCTCGGCTGGCCCATCCTTCCGGCAGTGCTGGTGGCGCTGGCAGGAGGCGCGCTGGTCGGCGCGGTGAACGCGTTCTTCATCGTGCTGTTCCGCATTCCGTCCCTGGTGGTGACGTTGTCGACTGCGTCGCTCATCACGGGTCTAGTGCAGTGGATGAGCAACTCCTCCACCATCGGCGGCATCGCGCCCGGTCTGGTGGATGCGGTCTCCGGCGGCCAGTTGTTTGGCATCGCCTATGCGTTCTACTACGTCCTGCTGATCGGCATCGTGCTGTGGTACGTGCTGGAATACACGCCGCTGGGGCGGCGCCTGCTGTTTGTCGGCCGTGGCCGTGAGGTCGCCCGCCTGGTCGGCATCGGTGTCGGCACGGTCCGCGCCGGGTGCCTGATCACCTCGGGCGCGATCGCGGCCTTGTCCGGCGTGATCTATGCCGGCTTGCTGGGCGCGGCCGACCCTGTATCCGGCCTCAACTTCCTGCTGCCCGCCTTTGCCGCGGCCTTCCTCGGCGCGACCAGCATTGTCCCCGGCCGTTTCAATCCCTGGGGCGCGATCATCTCCGTGTACTTCCTGTCCTCCGGGATCACGGGGCTCGCGATGCTCGGCATCCCCATGTGGGTGACGAACATCTTCAATGGTGCAGCGCTGCTGCTGGCCGTCACCCTGTCCCAACTCGTGCGGGGGCGAGAAGAGACCGACTACGCTTAGTCTCGCTCCGGATTGCAAACCTGTAAGGAAGTTTCGCGAAATTTTGCGCGTGCGTGGGGCGCTTGTCCTGCTATTTTGTGCGTCCGATGATTTCACTGTCCCGCACAACGGCCCTGCGTCCGCTGCTCCGCACATTACGAAGCTTGCGCGGTGTCGTTGCGGTCTTCGCGCTGATCGCGCAGCTCGGCTTCCTCGCCCACCAGGCTGAGCACCACGTCAATTTCAGCCTCGCCGTTCCCGACGATTGCGCCATGTGCCAGTTCGGCACGTCGATGGCCGCAGCGCCGGAAGCCGCTCCGGTACCGATCCCGGCGTCGGCCTTCTTCGCCGTCGTTTCCCACGTCCCCGACAGCCGCGCGCCGCGCACCTTCGCCGCCGCGGCCTTCCGCTCCCGCGCACCGCCTCTCTCCCGTATCTAGCGAACCTCACTCACTCCGTCGCCGCGCGGCCGCAAGGTCCGCGTTGCGGCGCTTTCATCGCAGATATGTGGAGCTCCCATGTCGACAATTTTTCGTCGCGCTTTGTGCGCGGCGGTCCCTCTCATTGCATCGCTGCCCGTTCTCGCCGACGACAATCAACGCAGCGCAAATATTGAATCCATCGTCGTTACCGCGTCGCCCTTGTCTAACGATCCCGACAAGATCGCCGCCATCGTTGGCCAGGTCGGCCGCGACCAGATCCTGCGCACCGGCGGGGCCACCATCGCCGACGCGCTCGCCGACGTGGCAGGCGTCACCGGCACGTCGTTCGCCGGCGGTGCCAGCCGGCCGGTGATCCGCGGCTTCGATTCTAACCGCGTGCGCATGCTGGAAGACGGCATCGGCACGTTCGACGTGTCCGAGGTCGGCCCCGACCACGGCGTGCCGGTGGATCCGCTCGCCGCCCAAAGCATCGAAGTGGTGCGCGGCGCCGCCACCCTGCGCTACGGCAGCCAGGCCATCGGCGGCGTGGTCAACACCATCAACAACCGCGTGCCGATGGAACTGCCCAAGCAAGCCTTCACCGGCGAAGCCGCCGCGACCTATGGTAGCAGCGGCGACTCTCTCGAAGGCTCTGCGATGGTCGATGCGCTTACGGGCAACTTCGCAGTCCATGCGGATGCCTTCGCGCGGCACACCGGCAACTACGATATCCCGGGCGGCACCCAGCCGAATTCGTTCTTTCGCGGCGATGGTTTCTCCACCGGCGGCTCGTACTTCTTCGGCGACAACCGCATCGGTGCGGCGGTCACGCACTACGACGCCAAGTAAGGCATTCCGTCCGATACCACCTTCATCGACATGAAGCAGACCAAGGGCCTTTTCCGCTCCGCCTTTGCGCTGCCGGGCACCGTCAGTAAGGTCACGGTCGAAGGCGGTTACGCGGACTATCGTCATGACGAGATAGATCCCGCCACCAAGGACGTGTTGGCCACCTTCCGCAACAAGGAATGGGACCTGCGCAGCGAGGCGATGGTGGGGGCGGTCGGGCCGTTCAGCCAGGGCGCGTTGGGCGCTCAGGTTCAGCATCGCAGCTTTGCCGCCGAGGGCGATGCGCGGGAGTATCTGCGTCCCAGCACAAATCAAAGCGAGGCCGTGTTTGCCTTCGCGGAGATCCCCTTAGGTGCCGCGGCGCGTCTGCAATTCGGCGGGCGGGCGGAACATGCGGATGTGCGCGGCACGCCGGCAAACGCGACCGCATCCACGGTGCGCGGCTTCACGCCGCTCAGCGGCTCGGCCGGTCTGCTCGTGTCCGCGGATGAGAACGTCAACCTCGCGCTCACCCTCACGAGTGCGGCGCGCGCGCCCAATTTGACGGAGTTGTTCGCGCGCGGCGCGCACGATGGCCCCGCCACGTACGAAACCGGCAATCCGAACTTGCGTCTTGAGCGCGCAAATTCGGTCGAAGGCAGCCTCCACGCCAGCGTGTCGGGCATCCATGTCGAGAGTTCGCTCTGGGGCACTCGCTTCTCGAACTACATCTACGGCCGCCTCACGGGTCGTACCTGCGACGAGGATGGCGTGTGCGCCGCCGGCGCCGCCGGTGACTTCCGCGAGCTGAACTACGAACAGCGCGGCGCGCGGTTCTGGGGTGCGGAACTGAAGGCAACCATGCCGCTGTGGGCGTCTCATGGATGGCAAGTGAAGGCGCAAGCCCTGGGCGACTATGTGCGGGCGTCCTTGGACGGCGCGGGCAGCGTGCCCCGCATCCCGCCCTATCACGTCGGCGGCGGCCTCGATGCCGAGAGCGAGCACTTCGATCTCGGCGTGACGCTCAAATACGCCGGCGCGCAGAACCGCATCGGCGCCGGGGAAACGCCCACGGATGGCTTCGTCAACCTCGATGCACATCTCGTGTGGCACCCTTGGGCGGATAAGCCGACCACGTCGCTCACCCTGTCGGCGCACAATCTCACCGACAGCCTTCAGCGCAACGCGGTGTCGTTGAACAAGGATGTGGTGGTGCTGCCCGGCCGGGGCGTGCGCCTCACGGCCCGCGCGGGATTCTAAAGGAAGCGGGCCGCTCCCGGTGAGGGAGCGGCCCGCTTTCGTGCCGAATGTACGTAGTGCCTAGTACACCAACTCGCTGTCTTCCTTGCCTTCGGAGATCGTGATCTGGCCGGAGTTCGAGAGTTCTTTGGTGAGGGCGACGATGATGTTCTGCGCTTCTTCGACGTCTTTCAGGCGCACCGGACCCAAGCCGTCCATGTCGTCCTT
>CANJPQ010000034.1 GCA_947476275.1 Fidelibacterota bacterium | reverse complement strand
CTTCGTTCCTTCGTCACTGCGACGAAGCCCCAACCCTCCTTAATTCACAACCTCAAATCTGTGCCAAAGGTGCTGACGGGGTACAGAGAGGAACGACATCAACGAAATCGTGCGTACGGCGACGATCGTTTCCAAGAATCAGTGGAAATACGTGGCCGAACTCAAGGTCGACTGCGCCACGGATTTACCGCGCGTGCTGTCAAATGCCACAGAACTCCATCAGGTGGTGCTCAATATGATGGTCAACGCCGTGCACGCAATCGAGGACAAGAAGGATCGTCGCGGCCTCGGACAAATCACAATCGCGACGAGAAGTGTTCCCGGCTACATCGAACTTTCGATTGGCGACGACGGCATCGGAATCGCAGCCGAGAACAAGGACCGGATCTTCGATCTGTTCTACACGACGAAGATCCCAGGACGCGGCACGGGACAGGGCCTTTCGCTCGCTCATACGATCATCACCAAGAACCACAATGGAATCATCGACTTTGAATCCGAGTTCGGCGTTGGGACGACATTCACGATCAAGCTGCCCATTGCCTAAAGGAATTAGGCTCGAAACTTTATGCGAGTGCGCTGGCGAAGTTACGAATTCCGCTTCACTGCCCCGCCATCGCCGTTGGCATGAAGGGCAGTGCGGGGAAGAAAAATCTGGTCATTGACCCCGAAATAGGCGGCGCTGATCAACACGATCTTCCGGCTGCTGATGCGCGGTGACGCAGACCTTCGATAGTGTAACGCCCGTTCCGCACGCGCACCCACATAGCCGCCGCCGGTCATTAGACCTGAATCACCGCGTCCGGCACTTTGTGGATCGGTACCGCGCCATCACGGGTAATTAGCATGATGTCTTCATAGTGGACAGATCCACCGATGCCGGTGTCGTTGGTGGCGACACACTCCAGGCTGAGCGTCATATTCTCTTCGAGCACGAGGTCGATCGGCAGCGAAACCCCGTACTGTTCAAACAGCGGCTGATCATGATGCATCAGGCCGACGCTATGGGTGGCGACCGTGACCACCGTCGGGATACCCGACTTCTTCAGCGCCGCTTTGCCGGCCGCAAGCAATTCGGAGAACTTCACGCCCGGCCTTATGAGCTCGCTCATTGCCGTCCAGCATACCGCGCTGGCTTTGATGCAGCGTTTCACGCCCGCGGTCGGTTCGCCGATGGCGATCGTCCGGCCGTAGTCGCCGTGATAGGACTGGAAGTGGCTGACGATATCGACCATGAGCGCTTGGCCGTCGCGGATCACGCCGTCCGCGAGCTCGTTGGACACGCGGTCGACGGTCATCATGCTGGGCGTGTTGCCGCGGCGCGACGCCTCGGCATAGAACAGCGACCGTAAGTCGCGATAGGTCGCACCGGGCGCGATCTGAGCCGCGGCCGCATGGATCGCATCGATGTTTGCAACTGCGGCGCGGCGCATCATCTCGATCTCTAGCGGCGATTTGATGAGCCGAATCTCGCCCATGGCGACATGGCCGGAGACCAGTTGGCCGGGGAACTCCGCATGCGCGCACATTTCCTGGATCTCGAAGCGGTCGAAGCCGATTCGGCCGCTCCGCCACAAGCCCATCGCTTTCATTGCGGCGATGACGGCCGGTGCGATGCCGACCGGCGGCGCATTCTTTGCAAGAGCCTCGTTGACGCGATCGCGCCGGCGTATCTCGACCGCATCGAGCGGCACCTCCTTTCGGTCAGGATAGAAATCCGCAGGGTTCTCTGGACCGTCGGTGTAGAGGAACACCTGACGCTGGGCGCCGCTCGGCACGCCGTCGGCAAATGTGTAGTAGTAGAGGAACTTCGACGTGACGAGACCCGGCGCCTGTTTGCTGTCGCGCGTGAGAATCGCGAGCGTGGTCGGCGGATAGAACGGACGCGTGCGGCCAAGAAACGGCCACGAACCCGTCACATGGAAGACGTTCAGCGGATCGCCGAGGACCAGACCTTGCAGGTTGTTGCGCTGCATCACCTCGTAGGCTTTGGCGAGATTCAGGGGGCCGGTGCGGCCGACCTGCTCAAGGAGGCGCGTATCGGCATCCCGCAAGTCATGGAAGGCCGGGCGCGGCTTCTGCACAGGAGACGCCGCCGCAACGGCTGAAGACGCGAGCGATCCCGCCACACCTGCTCCAGCGCTAAGGAGGTGACGTCGATCCAGTGTCGGCCCAAGTGACATAGCGGCGCGCCTCCCCTGCGTCTGATTGTGAACATTGAGCCCCCGGGCGGATGCGGATCAATCGCGAACCGGGCCCTGTAGCGCCAGCCGAACCGGCAGCCGAGCACTGCGGGGGCGCTCGGGATTGGACCCAGCGCCCAGAATTTCGGCTGCAATGACCACTTCCTGCCGCGGCTGTTCCGGCCACCGAACTAGGGACCACATGGCGGTTGAATCTGCCCCGCCTTCCGGCGCCTACTTGCTGCCAGGGACGTCTCCAAGAGATTTACGTATAGGGGGTAAAATGCGCCGCCCATTGCGGTCTGCGCTGGCGCTTCTCCTGACCACCGCGGCGTTCGCCGTCTACACGGCGCCCCCTGCCCTGGCTCAGGCTCTCGAGGAAATCAACGTTACAGATCTTGCTTGGGCCGAGCTGACGTCAAAAGTGAATATCCATGCCGGCGCCGAGTGGGGCAATGACCAGGCGGAACTGTACGACACGAACATCTTTGACGATCGCACACCGACGAGCCTGAATTGCTGAACTACACTTGAATTGAGGAGAGGCAAATCCAGCCTTCGCCCGCATTACGCCGCAGAGGGATCATCGGGATTGGCCTCTTGATTTTGACGCCGTTCGGACTGGCGCCTGGTGCGCGTGCAGACGGCGACGATTATTTCATGAGTCTCAACGGCGAGCTACGCGAGACGGAGCTAACATTCTTTGGGGCTGTCAGGGACGCAGACCGAAAATTCCTGATGGGCGCCACCGTCCACGTGGACATACTGTTCAAGATGGAATCTGGACCCCGGCACCTCGGTTACGACTCACGCACGAACGAACTCGGCCGCTATCGCACCAACAATCTGGGGCGCACCATTGTCGGCATGGGTTTCGACATCGACCCGGAGGCAGTAACGCTGACCGTCGTCAAAGAGGGTTACCATCTGGTTCGTCAGGAATACCGCAGCAAGCGGAATGAAAAGCGTTTGATCGAAGTGAACTTTTTTATGGCTAAGGACTAGGCCGCCGCACGTTGCACCCGCTCCATGAAACATTGAAGGAGGCTCGACAATGATGAATTCTCGCGTTGCTTTGATGAGCGCCGCAGCATTGATGGTATGGACGGCATCTGCCGCCATCGCCGCCGACCTCCCGGGGATGGGCGGGCTCTCCGGAAAGATCACCGCGCCCAAGACCGTGGTCTTGGGCCGTGTCTACGCGATCAATAAAGAAAAGAATGTCCGGTATTCGGTGTATTCCACCGATGGCCAGTACCGCATCACCAACATGTTTCCCGGCAAGTACGAAATCTCCTTGAGCAAGGATGGTTTCGCAGCCGCCACGGTCACGGTCGACGTCAAGAGCGGCACGCAGGCCCACGCGGACATCATCGCCAAGGAAGCCAAGATCGAACCCGACTATGTCGGTGGTCTGCCCTACGGCGAGGCCAAGATTGAGCCCTACGATAAGATCTATCCGCCCGGCCCTGGACGCGATATCGCCGAGCGCACATGCATTGTGTGCCATGGCGTGCAGTTCTTCCCCTACAACGTCGAAAAGGAAGGCGGCGCCGGGCGCCCGCAGGTCGACAAAGACGGTTGGGCTTTGTTCGTCGACTACATGCACAAGGAGCCCGCCTGGCACATCAAGGGCAATGCCTCCATGTTCGACCCGGCGCTGTTGCCGCCGGCCGATCGCGAAACCCTGATCGATTACCTCGGCAAAAATTTCGGCGCCGATGCGCCGGCGCGCTTGGTGAAGAAGGACAGCGATCCGACGCTGTCGGAAGCGGCCTTGGGGAAAGCCGAGTGGGTCGAATACATGATCCCGAATACGAAGGGGGCGCCGGCGCGCCACTCCCAGCAGATCGATTTCAGGGACGGCAATCTCTACATCACGGATCGTGGTCGCCCCTTCTATATCGTGAAGCTCGATCCCCGCACCGGCCTGCACGAAGACTTCGTCGAGCCGGTCGGTGGCGGCCACGGAATCGCCGTGGATGCCGACGGTACGGTTTGGTACTCAGGCGGCGGCGGAGCCTTCGCACACTTCGATCCGAAAACAAATCTGACAGACGCCTACAAGATTGAGGGGCAGCCCAAACTCCGCAGCGTGACGGAGATCCTCGACTCCAAGGGCGACCTCTGGGCTGGCTTCCTCGCCACCGCCAAGCTTGCGCACTGGAACCGCAAGACCGAGACCATCACCTATTATGAGACGCCGAACGGCCGCAATCGGCCTTATGGCCTGATCGTCGATCATCAGGACAATGTCTGGTACGTCGGCTACATGGACAGTTCGTTGAACAAGTTCGATCCGAAGACGGAGAAGTTCACGCGCTATCCCGTTACGGACAAGCTCACGATGATGCGCCGCCTGGGCGTGGATTCGAAGGATACGGTATGGTCGGCGACCTTCGGTGAGGTCGGCGGCAAAGGCGGATCGATCGTGCATCTCGACCCGGCGACCGGGAAGGTCAGCATGCACAATATCCCGATCATGTACTCCAACCCTTACGACACCGAGGTGGATGCCTTGGACAAGGTTTGGTCGACAACCGACAACTATCTGGTCAACTTCGATCCCACCGCGGAGAAGTTCACGCTGTATCCGTATCCCGTGCGCTCTGACAGCCCGAAGATGTCGATCACGCGCGCGGGCGCGATTTGGTTTCCGCTTCGCAATGCCGGCGCGGCGGGACCCTATGGCGGCGGGGCGACCGTGCTGTTCCCGGACAAGGACGACATTAAGGAACTCGGTGCCTACTACGCAGACGTCAGCGTCTGGGGGCGCGGTGCGCAATACACCGGCCCGACGACCAAGGTCACCGGCAAGCTGAAGTGTTCGCCGAACGGCGCTCAGAATGCACCTGGTGCCAAGCCGCTCGCCGCCGACAAGGTGGTAGTTGGGAAAATCTGCGAGGGCTCCGATGCCAAGGCGAACAGCGTTGGCGCGGCAAGCGTGATCGACGACTGACGACCCGTAACGGTGCGCGTGGCGACGGAGTGACCGCCGCCACGCGTGCAACGGCAACCGGCGGTATGGCACGCTCCGAGCGCCAAACAGGCGGTGAGAAAATCCCCGGTTCTAGGGGCCTCGATGCTCTCTTCAACCGGACATTTGAACAAGTTCTAGTCGCAGGGAAAGCCTGCGTGATCTAGTATTCCTGTCTATATTTGGGCGCTGACGCCCGCAGGGAGAGGTAGTCCATCCCCATGCTTCGGATGATCAGATGGTGTATGGCAGTGGCGACGGCCCTGGCGTCTCTCGCCGCGTCACCCCACGCGTGGGCGAGCCAAAGTCGCAGCTACGTGGTGAGTTGGTTCTTCGTCGCCACCTATCTTCAAGACGATGACTGTCCCGACGGCACCAACCCAATGGCACGGGAACTCTACACCCGCATCCTGAAGGACCTGAATTACACACAAGCCGAGGTCAAGCACATGCTCGGCGGCATCGCCGACGACGGCGCGGCGAAAGATAGTCGCGGGCGTACCTTGCGACAGATAGGCACCATGCGCGGCCGTATCGACGGCCAAGAGGTCGACGTCATCGTTCAGCCCTATGCGGCGCCGGATCCGAACGTTCATCTCGCACAAGGTCGCTACGCTAACGGGTTCAACCTCGACGGCAAGATCCAAGACGATCCGCAGTCGTCGGAAGACCCGGACACCCACGAGCGCGGCGTCGACAATCGTTTGCGGCAGGTGATGGGCTGCTTCGACCAGTTCCGCACGAGGCTTCCAGACCGCCCGGGCCATCCGGCGAACGAATGGGATTTGAGCCGGGACAAAATGCCGGCATGGTTGATGACGATCACCGGCGAGGATCTTAGCAAGGACGGGGATGTTACGGTCATCTTCGACCGCGCCTATGAACCGGTCCGGCGCGATGCCAGTGGCGAGGTGATGGCGGACGTAACGTTCCGGATCGATCCTGACGCGCGTTCGCATGTAAAGGTTCCCGGCAAGATCGTGAAAGGCCAGCTCATCACGACCCAGCCGTTCGAATTCACGATGAGCGGCGATCCGAGCATCGGTGCGCCGTTTGTAATTCATCAGTCACGGCTACGGCTGGACCCGCAGGCGGATCGGGCGATGAAAGGCTACCTTGGTGGCTTTAGGCCCTATCACGATATCTACTTCACGTTCGCCACGTTGGGCGCGGGCACGGAGATTACCTATTCGATCGATATGCCGGGGCTTTATCACGCCATGAAGCGGTTGGCCGACTATGATCCGGATCCGAAGACCGGGGAGATGCGCGCCATCTCATCTGCTTACCGGATCGAATTGGTACCGGCTTTCGCCGTCACGCGAGACGCCACGCAGAGCATGGCGTCCGGGCGATGAACCCATTCGCACGCCTCTCCATCGCCTGCGCTGCCGTCGGCGTTCTCGCGAGCGCTGCGGTCGCGGCGAAAGAGCCGGATCCGGGCGGTGCTCTGGTCATGCGGCGGCTGACTCCGGAACAGTATCGCGAGACCATCGCCGATATCTTCGGTCGCAGTATCTCCCTAGGCGGCAGATTCGAACCCGACAAGCGCGTCGAGGGCCTGATGGCGGTGGGAACCGGACAGGTCAACGTGACCGCTTCCGGGCTCGAGCAATACGACCTGATGGCACGCGCCATTGCGGCGCAAGTGGTCAGCGAGCCACGAAGGGCGACCCTGATCCCTTGCAAACCCACATCGCCTGACCATGCCGACGACGCCTGCGCCCGCACCTTCTTCCGTACGGCCGGCCGGCTCCTCTATCGTCGTCCGCTGGAAGATGCAGAACTAGGTGCGTGGGTGGCGGTCGCCAGCGAGGCCGCGCGGGCCACGAATGACTTCTACGCGGGTGTCGGCACCAGTCTTGCTAACATGCTGGTGTCGTTGCCGTTCCTGTTTCGGCAGGAAGTTGCCATTCCCGACCCGGAAGAGCCTGGCACCCTGCGTACCGACGGATACACGACCGCGTCCCGATTGAGCTTCTTCCTGTGGAACGCGCCGCCGGATGAGGATTTGCTCGCGGCTGCCGAACGCGGCGATCTCAACACCAAGAAGGGCATTGCGCGCCAGGCCGACCGTCTCCTGGCGTCGCCGCGGTTGGAGGCAGGCGCGCGCGCGTTCTTCGCCGACATGTTCCGGTACAGCCAGTTCGACGGCCTGAGCAAGGACCATCAGATCTATCCGAAGTTCACCGGCCAAGCAGCTAAGGACGCGCCTGAGCAGACACTGCGGACGGCGATCACGCTGCTCCTGCGAGATCACGGCGACTATCGAGACCTGTTCACGACGCGTAAGACCTACCTCACGCCGACACTCGGAGCTCTCTACGGCGTACCGGTGCCAAATCTGGCGTCCGAGGGCGCGCCGGAACTGTGGGTCCCCTACGAATATCCAGAGGGCGATTCCCACGCGGGTATCCTCAGCCAGGCGAGCTTCGTCTCCCTGCACTCCCATGCAGGCCGCAGTTCGCCCACCATTCGCGGCAAGGCTTTGCGCGAAATTATGCTTTGCCAGAAGGTGCCCGACCCACCGGGCAACGTGAACTTCGATATCGCCGATGACACCGGCAACGCCGAGCGCAAGACGGCGCGGGCACGCCTGACGGCGCACCGCACCGATCCCACCTGCGCGGGATGTCACAAGGTTCTCGATCCCATCGGCTTGGCGCTGGAGAATTTCGACTCAGCCGCGGCCTTGCGCACGACCGAGAACGGAGAAGCCATCGACACCAGCGGCGAACTCGACGGCATCGCCTTCGCCGATGCGGTCGGTTTGGGCAAGGCGGTGCACGACAATCCGGCAACGCCTTCTTGCCTCGCGAAACGGCTTTTCAGCTATGCCGTCGGACGATCGCTTGGCGGCAGCGACGCGCCCTGGACCAAGTCGCTGGAGCAGGCGTTTGCCGCTGACGGATACCGACTGCCGGAGCTGCTGCGGCGGATCGCAACCAGCGAGGCGATGTACCGCATCTCGGCGGTAGATCAGACCGCATCGGCCGAGCCGGCGGGAAAGGACAAGCCATGATCGAGCGTAGGCAGGTGTTGCGCGGAGTCCTCGGCGGGGCCGCCGTGACCATGGGGTTGCCGCTGTTCGACTGTATGTTCGACGGCAACGGCAGCGTTCTGGCCGCGACCGGTAAAGCGCCGCCGGTGTGCTTCGGCACTTGGTTCTGGGGCTGCGGCCTCACGCCGGGCCTGTGGGAACCCAAGGTGACGGGGCCGACCTACAAGTTCGCACCGCAGATGGAGCCGCTCGCCGCTTTCCGCGACAAAATTAATGTCTATAGCGGCATGAACGTCTTCTTGGATGGCAAACCGAACTACACGCATACCACCGGTGCGGCGGCAATCCTGACCGGGAGCGCTCCGGCCATCGGCAACGGGCTCGGTTATCTCAACTGCGATGTCCCGACGATCGATTCCCTGGTCGCCGATCATATCGGCGCCCGCACGCGGTTTCGCTCGATTGAGGTCGCTTGCACCCGGAAAGCCACGGATAGTTTCTCCACGCGTGGAGGGAATGTTCTCAACCCGACCGAGACCTCGCCGTTGGCGCTCTATATGCGCGTCTTCGGGCCGGGGTTTCAGGATCCCAACGCCGCAGAGTTCAAACCCGACGCGGCCATCATGACGCGGCTGAGCGCGTTGTCCGCGGTGAGCGAGCAGCGCGCCAGCTTGATGAAGACCTTGGGCGCGGCGGACCGTGCGCGCGCCGACGAGTACTTCACGTCCGTACGGCAACTCGAGAAGAAGCTCGCGCTTGAACTCGAAAAGCCCGAGCCGATGGCGGCCTGCTCCATGCCGCCGGACCGTCTCGACGGCAACCCGGATGTGGATTTCATCAATATCCTCGAAACCCAGAAACTTTTCGGAGAGATTCTCGCGCATGCCCTCGCCTGCGGCCAGACTCGCGTCTTCCATTCGCTGTTCACGCAGT
The DNA here is from genome assembly GCA_947476275.1 of Fidelibacterota bacterium. Lineage (GTDB taxonomy): Bacteria > Pseudomonadota > Alphaproteobacteria > Rhodospirillales > Rhodospirillaceae > SCTM01. The sequence continues at coordinate 36,428 of CANJPQ010000034.1, read as the reverse complement.
CCCAACCGGCGTTGCGCCGGCCGGGACGCAGCGAGGGTCATCATCAGCGCACCCACGAGGAGCCTGTCGACGCGAAGCTCGGCTATCAACCCGATGTGGATTGGGGCAATCGGCAACAAATGACGGGCTTCGCGATCCTGTTGCAGATCCTCGCTGGCGTCCGCGAGGGTGCCAATACACTCCTCGATAGGACGCTGGTGCTCGCCTGTAGCGACGTGGGCTACGCCAAGCTGCATACCGTCAACAACATGACGATCATGACGGCGGGCGGTGCGAATGGCCGCATGAAGACTGGCTATCATCTCGCCGCGCCCGGGGAGACCGTGGCCCGTGTGGGGCTCACCGTTCAGCAGGCGCTGGGGCTACCGATCAATGCCTGGGGCACGGAGTCAAACGCTACGTCCAAGTCCTTCACCGAAATCCTCGCTTAGCCCGGACGCCATGAAGCAGAAGCGAAGTTCCGCGATTGCGATACTTGCCGGGGTCGCCGTGGCTACCGCCATCGCGGTGGGTCTCGTGGCGGTCAGTAAGCGACCGCACGAGATCGCACGCGCTCCCGGCATCGGTCTGACGACCCCGCCCGGAATCCTGCTTCAGGTCACCAAGGGCCGTTTCGATCCCGGCGGCGTATATCTGCCTGGGCCTCAGGCCTTTGCGGATGCGAGCAACTCATTCGCCTATATTCTCGGCACGGCTTGCGACGAGGCCTGCCGCGCGGATTGGATGCCCGTGAAGGTACCGCCGGGCGCGGCGGCTTTCGGCGATTGGAGTATCGTCGACGGTGCGAACCAATGGGCCTTCAAGGGTCACCGACTGTACGTTCCGCGCGCGCCGAAGGAGAATGACGCCTATAAGATTTGCGCGCCCGACCGCGACGCACAAATCACAGACACCTGCGTTGCGCTGTTCCAGCCGGAAGCGGATGTTGTCCTTCCCGACGGCATAGGTATTCGCGAGCTTGCAGGTGCCAACGGCATCGCCCTGACCGATCACAACGGCCTTACGCTCTACAGTTTCGAGGGCGACGTCGCGCGGGATGGCCAGAGCTGCCTCGCCAACCCCTGCACTCGCCTTTGGAGCCCGCTGGATGCGCCCGCGCTTGCGCTGCCGCGCGGGGATTTTACGACGGTTAAGCGCCCGGATGGGACCAAGCAATGGGCCTTCAAAGGCCTCGCGCTCTACACCCATCAAAGAGATACCGCACCCAGCGATGTGACTGGAGCTAACGTCGATACGCGCTGGCGCGTCGCCTTGATCGCCGCCTACGCGACCCCCCCTGGCATTTCCGTCGGCTTCGCTCCGGGATTTGGCACGATCTGGACCGATGCCGCTAAGATGACCATCTACAGTCATCATCGCGGCGGTGACCGCCGGCGCGGCCAAGGCCGCCTACCGTTTCCACCCGACCTGAGCTGCGATGCCGCCTGCCTGCACGATTGGAAGCCGGTCACAGCGCCCGCGGACGCGCAACCATCGGGCTACTGGACATTGAATTCACTGTCGGACGGCACTCAACAATGGCTCTATCGCGGGCTCCCCCTCTACACCTATCGCGGGGACTCCAACCCGGGGGATCTCAAGGGAGAATACCTATACACATCCCTCGAGCGCGACCCGGACGGACGCGTCGTGAAGATCGCCGCCGGCAATCCGCCCTATCCCTCTCGCGACGTCGTGCCGACCTTCTGGCGACCGGCATTTCCATACTGAGACCACCGCCCAGTAAAAGTTCGAGCCACCGGAACTCAAAGCTGCCCCGCGTCCTTAATACTGGGCCATTTAGAGCGGATGCTAAACACACGCATAAGCTTGCGGCAGCCCGCGCCGACGATGTGGCTGTCAGTCGACGTCGTCGACCTTGACAAGCTTGAGGCCGGTCGTCCGGGGCGCAGCCGCGGTCACGCCGGCGACCTTGACGAGATATGCCACGAGCGCCTGCCGTTCATCCGGCTTAGGCACGCCGATGAAGTTCATAAGGTTACCGGGCACGAAACCTTTCGGGTCTGCGAGATATCTCTCAATCGTCTCTACCGTCCACACGACCTGAGCATTCAACATCGCCTGGGAGTACTCCGTGTATCCCGGTGCGGTGCCGGCTTTCCGGCCGACGACGCCCCATAAGTTCGGACCCCGCGACAGACTGCGCGTATCTGGCTTGAACGCGTGACAAGCGCGACACCGCCCGAACAATGAGCGACCTTTGACAAACAAGGGATCTTCCTCGTCCGCAGCGAAGGCGCCTTGGCCGAGCAACGCGGCCGCGGAAACAATGAGCAGTCCGATCCGACGCATATTCACTGGATGCCCTCCACGCCCGTCTTCACCCCGACCTTCGGATTGGCCCGCGTGGGTAGGCCCATCGATTTCAACACCTCGTCGTAGGCGCCGGGGTTCATCAACTTGATATCGACGAGCTTGAGCTTGCCCTCGGCCTCCACCGGCTTGCAGTCCTTACAATTGAAGTGCCGGCTGAAATAGCTGCGCGGACTCGTCAGCGCCTTGAGCGTCGTGATCTTATCCTTGTCCGGGTACAGCACGCTGATGGCAGAGCCGTAGCCGCCGGACTGACCAGCATTGCGCGGCGCGAACCAGATCGCGCCGTCCTTACTGATCGTCAGGCGTGGAATATCGGTCCGCGCGGTAACCGGATAATTGGTGAACGTCTCCGTCTTCTGATCGAACTTCACCACGTGGTTGTCTGTCGCGACCCAGACGTTGTTGGAATCGTCCACTGCCGCGTCATAGGGGTTGGCGTACTCGATCGGCATCTTCCAGCCCTTCACTTCTTGCTTATCGGCATCGCACCGGTAGAGCTTCGAATTTTGCATGCCGTTGCTCGACCAAGCCGCTGCCCAGCCCCGGTCCTGAAGGTCGACGCCAACGCGCCGGAACTGGAAGGCCAGAGGATCATCGGTTACCAGCTTGCAGTGAAAGTATTTTTCCGTCTTCGGGTCGAACCTGCCGACGCCGTCTGTGCCAGCCTCGGCGATCCAGACGCGATCCTTGCTGTCGAGCGAAATGCCGTAAGACCCCGCGCGATAGGCCGTGAGTTCCCAGCGCTTGAAGGTATCGGTCCGGCGATCCCACTTGGTGATGCCACCGCTGGTCAGCCACATATCGCCGTGCGAATCGAAGATTCCCGTCAAGATCCCAATGTGGCTGCCCGGCGTCGTGGCAGCGACCGTCGGCATGGCGGGATTATTGGGAAGCGGCGACGTGGCGGGCCCCTGGCTCTTGTAGATGTCCAGATTGCCGGTCTTGCGGTCGAAATGACGTAAGCCGGCGAACCAAACCGACCCGTCAATGTCGGCGGAGATCCATTCGGCGATGATGGGCTCGCCTTCGCCGTTGTCGGGATAGAATTCGTGCTTACCGGTCGACGGATCGAGCCAGATCGGGCCGCGACCGGGACCATTGGAGCCCCGATCCAGCGTCCACACAGTACCATCGGGATTGAATGTCACGTGATGGTTGGAGCGGGTCGGGAAATTCTTCGAGTTCGGGAACCGGTATTCGATGATCTGCGCTTTCGCCAGCGCGGTGGGATCGAGCGTCGGATCAGACTCCTGCAAGACCGCGCGCGGTACAGATTCTGCGCCGAAGTTCTTGTTGAGGTAGTCGATCAGTTCCGCGCGCTCCTGTTTTGTGATCGTCAGCGGGCGGCCGTCCATATACGTCTTCTTCGCCAGCATGCGATCGACCGTGATCGCCCATCCGTCCTTGTCGTGAGCCGGCCGCCCATCTGGGAACGTGCGCGGCACGCCGTAAGGCAGGAATGAGGCGGTGTGGCATCCCATGCAGATGCCCTCGATCAGTTCGCGCGGATGGCCCTGCGGATAGACCACGTTGTAGGGCGTCGGAACAGCAATCGGCTTTGCTTCGTCGAAAGGAATGTCGCTCCATCCTTCATAGGAGAGCCCGCCCGCATAAACCGGCTTGACGTTCGTGTCTTTGAGCGTGAAGTCGACCTTGCCGCCGGCCCCCGCCGCAATATCGGCTCTAACGGTCTGCGGTGTGACGCCCCAACTCTTTTGGCCGACGGTACCCCGCAGCGTCACGTCGTAGTGGCCGGGGAACATGTTGGTCGCGCGGTATTCGCCGTTCACGACATAGACGAGGTAGCCAATTCGCATATCTGTGTTGTAGGCGTACACGGCCAACTGGCCGACCGGCTTGGCAACTGCGACCTTCCCGCTCAACTGACCCATGCCTGGCAGCTGCTCCGCGCGTGCGGACACGCCCATGAGATATAGCCCCAACGCGACGAGAACTCTCAGGAAAGAAATCATGCCACGACTCCTGAAAAGGCGGCAGCCAGTACGGTGCATATGAAGCTTATTGAGATCGGCGACAGCGAAGAAGTACTAGTCTCGAGCGGTTTCGCCTCCCGAACCAGATTCTCAGTTAGCTGCAGAACGCGCACGCTTAACAATGAAGTCGACCTGGATCGGCCCGGCCTTCTTGCCGAGATGACCCCGGTTGAAGCGGCGGGCTTCCACGTAGCCTTCCTTCTCGACCCCGACGATCGCCACGTTCTTCGGGTCGATCGTGGTCTCGATTTGCAAGAGGTCCGCAACCACCTGTTCGGGCCCGTAGGTACGATAGTGGCCCAAGGCATCTGTGTATGAAGTGTAGGTCACGCGTTGCGGTTCCGCGTCGGTTTCGACGGTCACGGCGACCGTGATGGTAGCGTCGAACACGGGCCTTCCAGCCTCGTCCCGTACGTTACCCAAGAACCCGCCCACGTCCTGAACACGGCTCCCATCGGGATTAAGAGAGCGCGAATGAGGAATGAAGTATTCGTCGCCATCGGCCCGTGCGCCGACGCAAAAGGCGATACTTAGTAGAATGAGTGCAACAGTGCCCACCAACTATCCTTCGTTAGGTTTGCCCAAGCCTTTCACGGGGGACCCGGTCGGTCCAGGGTCCACTCCTTGAGCGGATCGGCCCACGAACCACTGCATCCGGCGCCGCCAACAGGTAAGTTGCAATGGGCGAACGTCGGGAAGCGGTCTGCCGGTCTTGGTCGCACACAGGTAACCAGAATCGGCGATGAAGCATATCCTTAAAGGTTACGCGCCTACCCGCGCAGGTCAGATCCACTATCTGCATCTGCCCGGACCCGCGGACGCAGCTCCGTTGATTTTCTTTCATCGCATGCCGGCGACATCTTCGAGCTTCGTATCGATGATGCAGGCAATGGCGGGCGATAGGCCGCTTTACGCTTTCGATTTGCCGGGCTTTGGCGCCTCATTCGATCCTGAACCCCACGACGCGACTTTGCCGAACTATGCAGCGTGGATGCTGGAGGCCACAAGCGCAGTCGGCATCGCACGCGCCCATGTGTTTGGGCACCATACAGGGACGCATCTTGCGACCGAAATGGTAGCCGCAGACCCTGGCCGCTTTCTGACTCTGATGCTCAACGGGGTTGCGTACCTAACTGAGGCCGAGCGTTTGGCTCTCGCTGCGGAAGTAAGACCCGCGCCCGCTCCGGACCCCGACGGCAAGTACCTCCTCGAAGCGTTTACGCGAATCAAGAACCTGTATCCGAGGTTCGAGCCACACCTCATTCACGAGGAGACCATTTCGTCGCTGCGCGCACATCGCACCCGCGCACTCACCCTCGCCGCGGTATGGGCGCAGGATTTCCCGGCGGTGTTGCGAAAGGTGCGGTGTCCGATCTTGGCCACGACCGCCTCCGACGACGTGTGGCGTACGCAATTCGAGAGGGTCTTCGTGGATCGGCCCGATGCAGAACGGGCCGTGTTAGGCGCGGCAAAATTCTACACGCCCGAAATTGATACGGCGTTGGCCGTGAAAGTCGTGCGTGACTTCATCTCACGGCATCCGGAAGGCCGCTAGTAGATGCACGTGAAAGCTAGCCCATCAACCGGCGCTATCTCTTCGCGGTTGCTGAGGCTGTACGCCCGGCGCGGCGCCGAATCCGGGCAGGACCAGCCGTCGGAACAGTTTCGTCGGTAATAAGATCGCGCTCGGCCATGAGCCACTTGCAGAACGCCTGAGCATTCTCACTCAAGGGTGAATTCTTAGGCCACACGAAATAGTGTCCCAGATAACCCGGTACTGACATCTCTAACAGAGGGACAAGCAAGTTTGCGCGGATGTCCTGGGCAACCAAGCGCGCTTGTCCCATTCCGATCCCCAGCCCAGAAATCGCAGCCTCGTAGGCGAGCAGGGAACTTGGGAATTCCAAGATATTCTTGTGGAGATCCGGTCGGCCGGCCGCCTGCAGCCAGTCGGCCCAGTCGCGGCTACGGAAGCGCGAGACAAGGAGTCGATGCTTGGCAAGATCGTCCAACGTGAAAGCTCGCGGCGACTTGCCGGCCAGCAACTTTGGGCTGCAAACAGGCTGTATCGAGTCATTGAATATGAGTCGACTCTGCAAGCCCGGCCATTTGCCCCGGCCGAACTGAATCGCCAAATCGACATCGCTCTTGCTGAAGTCGATGGAACCGATGCTGAGTTGTAGCGATATCTCGGGATATTGGCTGTAGAAGCGGGTCAGTCGGATGAGCAGCCACTTCATCGCGAACGTCAGGTTAACCTGTAGCCGCAATGGGGCCGAACGATCCGAATTCATCAACTGTGCGGTCGCGTTGGTGATCTGAGCAAATGCGGCCGAAATCTGCGGTCCATAAGAGACACCCGCCGGCGTTAGCACGATCCCTCTTCGCTCACGGACAAACAGCCGAACACCGAGAAAGTGTTCCAGAACTGAGATCTGCCGGCTGACTGCTGATTGGGAAACCCGAAGCTTCCGCGCGGCCTTGGTGAAACTACCCAGTCGGCTCGCCACCTCAAAGACATGCAGCGGATTGAGGGGTGGGATCGTCCGGGGCATGATTTAGTTATTCCAATAACTCAAGGCACAATACGCTCTAGTCGGCTGTTCGTCCAGGAACCCCCTGCCCATTGTCTCTTCGGCGCAGATGGTCTGCGGACGTGCCGGGGGAACTGGTACGCCGGCGAGGTCTTGATGCCAGCAGCCAGTGAAGCAACACCGGATTGCGCATCGTCTCGGCCAGAGGCGACCGAAAGAGATATCTTGGGGATGTATGGATCACAGGACCGCACAAGACGATAGCGACCCCGGCCAGGGGTCAGCCTCAGCCGAAACGCATGAGCGCCCCGGCGCGTCCCTCGTCGCGGCGGCTTCTTTGGGCAATCTGATCGAGTGGTTCGACTGGTATCTCTACTCCGCCCTGGCGTTGTACTTCGCGCCCGCCTTCTTCCCGTCGGGAGATCGCACGATCCAACTGATGAATGCAGCCGCCGTATTTGCGATCGGCTTTCTGATGCGACCATTCGGCGCAGCCTTGCTTGGCTCCTATGCCGACCGACACGGACGCAAGGCGGGGCTGACTGTATCCGTCGCTTTGATGAGCCTCGGCTCGATCATCATCGCCTTCACCCCGGATTACGCGACCGTGGGCATTTTTGCCCCGGCCCTCTTGCTGATCGCCCGGCTGCTTCAGGGACTGAGCGTGGGTGGCGAGTTTGGCGCCAGTTCCACTTACCTGACTGAGATTGCCTCAACTGCCCATCGTGGATTCTACTCCAGTTTTCAGGGGCTGACCGGCATCGCCGGCCAACTCTTGGCGGTCGGGGTGCTCGTCGTCCTGCAATTCATCCTGGAGAAACCTCAGCTTGAGGCGTGGGGATGGCGGATCCCGTTTGTCGTCGCCGCCCTCGGTACATTCGTCGTCCTGTTTCTCCGCCGGCGGCTGGTCGAAACGACGACGTTCACGCAGTCTTCGGCCCCACCGAAAGAGCATCCGGTCCGAACGTTGTTGCGCCATCCAAGGGCGATGATGACGGCCATCGGCCTAACGATCGGCGGGATCGTCGCGTACTACACCTTCACCGCCTACATTCAAAAGTTTCTGGTGAACACGGCAGGGCTTGATCGCGACCAGGCGTCTCAAGTGAGCGCCGCGACGTTGTTCATTTACATGCTCGCTCAGCCGCTGTTCGGCGCGTTGTCCGACAGGATCGGCAGGAAGCCCGTCATGATCGCTTTCGGCGTTCTAGGCACAACTCTCACGGTTCCTATCATGACCGCGATGGAACGAGTACAGGACCCGTTCGTCGCGTTTTGGCTCATCCTACTCGCGCTTGCCATTGTTTCTGGATATACCGCCATTCACACCGTGGTTCGTGCCGAACTCTTCCCAACCCGCGTCCGCGCGATCGGCGTGTCCCTCCCCTATGCCCTGACGGTCTCGCTGTTCGGCGGAACGGCGGAATATGTCGCGCTCGCACTGAAGAATTCCGGCCACGAACCGTGGTTCTATTGGTACGTGTCGGGCTGTGTTTTCGTTTCTCTGATCGTCTACGTCACGATGCCGGAAACCCGTCATCGCAACTTGTCTAATGTCGGCTCGGAGCCTTGAGATGGATACTGGTGAATTAGCCTCCCGCGCGTTCCAACTTCCCTCAGAGGTCGTGGAAATCTGCAACCTCGCAAAGCGGATCGTGCGCGACGAACTGCTGCCCCTGGAACCGACATTCCTGCCCCATCCCGGACATGCGTTCGGCCTCAAGGAGACATTGAGTCTGAAGGCCGTGTTTGGCGACGAGGTCCTTGAGCGACTGACAAACATCGCACACGAGACCGGCCTTTGGCATCTACTGGTGCCGGAACAGTTTGGTGGTTCGGGGCTGTCGACGTTAGCGCGCGTCGCTATTCTAGAGGAATTCTACTACACCGCCGTACCCTTCCCGTTCGCCAACGTTCCGAACATCCTTTACGAGTGCCGCGGCAATCAAATCGACCGCTTCTTGAAGCCCGTCATCGAAGGGACGAAGACGACAAGTTTCGCCCAGACCGAACCGAATGCAGGGTCCGATCCCGGCGGCATGATGCAGACTCGAGCCGTGAAGGACGGCAAGCACTGGGTCATCAATGGGACCAAGATGTGGATCTCGATGGCCGCGGAGTGCGACATCATCATGGTCCAGGCCGTGACCGATCCGGACAAGCGACAGAAGGGCGGCATCACCATGTTCCTGGTGGATCGCCACAATCCGGGAGTACGGGTGGAGGAACCAGGGATTAAAACCTGGCTCGGCCCGCGCGCCGCGCAATACACCGTGCATTTCGATGATTGCCGCGTGCCGGAGGAAGATGTCCTTGGCGACGTCGGCAAGGGATTTCAACTTGGGCAGCGCTGGTTGACGCTGCACGACCGTCTTCTTCGCGGCCCGTATGCGCTGGGGAAGATGCGGCGGGCGCTCGACATGTCCGTAAGCTGGGCAAAGCAGCGGCGGACCTTCGGCAAGCAGCTTGCGGAGCGACAGGCAATCCAATGGAAGGTGGTCGACATGTATATCGACCTGCAGGCCCTCCAGGCGCTCACCTATCAGACGGCGGCGCGCGCCGACGCCGGCGAAGACATCCGCACCGAAGCCGGCATGGTGAAACTGGTGGCGATGGACTGGGGCGCGCGCTGCGTCGACCATGCAATCCAGATTCACGGGGCCATGGGTGAATCTCTTGAGCTGCCACTCACCTTGTTTTACCGCTACTTGCGCCACGGGCAGATTGGTGGCGGCGCCAACGAGATTCAACGCATGCAGATCGCGCGTAAGCTGCTGCGGGACTAAAGCGTTCCGGGCACTGAACTGGGGCGCGAGGCCCGAGCTAATCTGCGGCCGCGCCCAATTCGGGATGACTGTCGTCGCCGCCGGAGGGCTTTGGTCCTAGCGCCGCGGTGCCGGTGCCCGTGACCTTTGTCGGTGGCCCCTTGTATTTGCGCCCGTTGCTGTTGGGATCCTTGTCGGAGAAATAGGCGCCAAAAGTCTTCATCATTGACTTGTCCGGATAGAGGACGGCCACAGACGTGGGTTGACCGCCGCCAGACGCGAACCCGCGCGGCGGAAACCAGATGGCACCGTCGCGGGTGATGGTGATCTTCGGCTCATCCGTGCGCTGGGGTGTTGGGTAATAGGACATCACGCCCGAAACAGGATCGAGGCGGATGAGATAGTTATCGGAACTTGCCCAGACGACATCTTGCGGATCGATCCAGGTGTCGTAGGGATTGGCGAACGGTACCGGCACCTGGAATTGCTTCACTTCGCCGGTCACGGGATTTAGCCGTTCGATCCGTCCCTTGTCCCACACCCCGTACCAGACGTTGCCCTTGGAATCGACGGCAGGACGCCGGATCGCGCATGGCGCGCTCGGTGAGGGAAACGCTTTGAGTTGTTCCGTCTCCGGATCGAACCGGACAACAGCGCAAGCATGAAACTCCGCGTACCAGACCTTGTCCTTATGATCGACGACGATTCCGTAGGGCGACGCTCCTGGGCTGGGACTCTTGTACATCTTCCAAGTATTGGTCGAGCGATCCCAGCGGCCCAGTTCGTTCATCCGTAGGTCGGTCCAATAGACATTCCCCTTGGTATCGAGAAACGGTGAGAGAGCGCCATTGTTCTTGCCAATCTTGCCGTAGATATCGAACTTGCCGCTGGCAGGATCGAAATGGCTGAGCCCCACGCGCAGACCCGCGAACCAAACCGTATCGTCCGCGTCCATCGCGAGGCCGTGCGGCATCCAACCCTTATTGGGGGTGGGAAAATCGGTATAGGCACCTGTGCGCGGGTCGATGCGGGTGAGTCCGCCCTCCTTACGCACATTGCTTGCCCACACGTTGCCCTTGCTATCGAACGTCACTTCCTGAATGACGCGGCTGGTCAACTGTGCGTTTGCGGGTAGATCATACTGAATGAACTGCGCCTTCCCGAGGACGGCTTCGTCCCTGGGACCGTCAGGCTCGCCTCCTACCACGCGCACTGGCGCATCGGCGCCCACGTTGGTGGCGAGATAGTCGAGAAGAATTTCCCGGTCGGCTGGCGGCAGTCGATCCGCCGGAAGGAACGGCGCCATCCCGCTCACGCCGAAGCGGGGCGACGTCGTCATATAGTCCACCACCGCACCCCAACCTTCCCGCGGTTGAGGCATCGCAGGCAGAAAGTTCCATCCATGACATATGAAGCAGGTGCGCTCCAGAATCTCGCGACCAGGCCCGGGCGGATAGATTTGGTCGAAGGCCTCCACCTTCCGCTTGACGATCCTCGCGCCGATGTACGGGGGCTCAACCGCGGCGGCGGTGAATGCGATATCCAAGCTGGCCTTCTTCTCCGGTGCGATCACCACCGTTTGCTTCTGGGCAGTGAAACCGGGCTTTTCCGCCCACACCTCGTAAGTGCCGGGCATCAGGTTCACGACCCGATAGGCGCCGTTCTCGCTGAACACCATATACGTGACGTTCTTGCCGCTCAGATGGGCAAACACCTTTGCAGCGGTGAACGTCGTTGGGGCAACTACGCTCCCCTTGAGTTCACCGGTCCCGGGGATGGCACCGGCGACAGCCGATCCGATCAGCGAACACACCATCAGACCAGCAAACACTACACTTTTGATCATCTCACCATCCACTCTCGGCGGAGCCCATCGACGGCTACTTCGGCATTGATTTGAAGGCAGTGAGCACGTACTCACGGTCGGTAGCTTGGTACGCGTACCTTACGATAATGCGATCAGGAAGCATGATCCAGACATCGGCTCCCCCGCGAAACTTGTAGTGCTCCGCTTCGAACGTGCCAGCGGGAACGGCAATCTGCTCCATGCCGATCCATTCCGCCTCTTCGTCTGAAAGAATGCCGCGGAGCGGTGTCGGCGAATCCGGAGCGACCGAAAGATTTACGTTCTTTCCCGACTGAGCACCGCGCCGGGACTTATCGTACCAATAGCCGCGCCAACCATCGTACGCGACAGGGTGCGACTGAAGGGAGAATGCCTCAGGCACGACGATTTCGCCTGCGTCCAATCCCATGTCAGTGATCACGCTGTAGTTCAGGAGATCTCCGTTGACTGTGTAGAAGGCCGACGCCCTCCGCTGGCCGCCCACCCAATGGACCACGAAACACTCAAGGGGACGGAACGATGCCGTTACCCGCTCCACCGCATTGTATTGAACACCTGCATCAAAATTGTCGACGAACGACATCATCGACCGCGATCCATCTGGATGGACGGTAAGCGTCCAACTTTCCCGCCCGCGCAGGCGTTGCTCCTTAATGGAACGGTAGGCGTATTCCCCGGTTACAAGGCGACTGATACTGGCATTCAACTCACGCTCGGCGGCAAGAGCGCCCGCCGCTGCCAGCCAGATACACGCCAGGATCAGGGTAAACACACGTCCCAAGGCATCCTCCCACGCACCTGTTAATGATGCCGATGCAGCACACACTCCGACAGCCGACCTAAGGGAATAGCGGATTGATTTAATGGTATGACTGCGCTGGCAGTCTACGCCCCGACTGCCAGGTTGGTCTGCGTCAAAGTACGCGCGGCAATGACGTCCCGCCCCTGGCTTGATCGCATTTTTGTACCGGGTCGATTGTTGATCTACAGCATGGTTCGATGCGGATCGAGTGGCGTCGGGAACGGGCTGACGGTCACGGGCGCAGGCGGTCTATAACCGAGTGCCGAGTGAGGTCGCTTGGTATTGCAGCGCCTTCGCCATTGCTCGATCATGATCGTTGCCTCGTTCAGGCTGTAGAATATTTCGCCATTGAGCAGTTCGTCGCTGAGGTTGCCGTTGGATGCCCCTCGAGCGACAAGAACTGATCCAGGCAGTCCCTGACCCGGATGTGCTCCTAGCAATGCCGGTCGAGGAGCTGGGGATGGTGCTGCTACGGCTGCTGGCTCTTAGCTGCAACCGCAAAAAGTAACCTTGGATCGGTCGGTGTTGTGCTTCCACCGACTTCCAGCGCCACCACCCCATGACGCTACTCAATCCTTGTAGGTCTTTCGCAATGGGGAAGTAGACCGTTGCTGCCTGCTGATCCGCAGGTGCAAGAACCGGCCCTACATGGCGGTCCCAATATCGCCGCGCGACGCGATCGAGAACGCCGCGGCTCTTCTCGCAAGTCTCGTGCGTGAGCGCGTAGTCGATCACTTACGTCGCGTCTGAGGAAGCACGCCTGGTATTTAGCGTGTAGTTGCTTGAGAAGTTCGCCTATCCGCTCGAAAGACGCTTGAAGATTGCGTTGCGTGGTCACTCCGAGCGCATATTGCGCGACCTTGATTGAGGGCCAAGATCGTTCGCGCTGTTGCCCATGCCCTAGCCCGAGCAGCACAACAATGCGCTAGTGCCTTGAATTTGCTTTGAAAAAAATGGTGGGCGGTACAGGGATCGAACCTGTGACCTTCCCCATGTCAAGGGGATGCGCTACCGCTGTGCTAACCGCCCACTGCGCGCGTTTCGGCACGAGGCGCGCTTTTTATAGCCTCGCACCGGGCTTGGCAAGGGCGCCGCGAAGGGTGAGCCACCCGCCCTTGAGTGGTTGAAGCGTCCGCCGGGACCTATAAAATCACCCCAAGATTCATAATGTTGGGCCTGGCGCCAGGGAGCGCTGGATCACAACGGACACCCGCGTCAGCCCAGGTGGCATGCTGTATTCTCCCCCAACCGCCCACACGCCACCACCGCCCTCGCCGGTTGAGAGACTGGAGGCCGTTGGGCCGCTCACACCGTTGATCTTCGCCTCCCCCCACTCCGGGGCCTACTATCCGCGGGAGTTCGTCGAAGCATCGCCCCTGGAACTTGCAGCCCTGCGCAAATCCGAGGATTGCTACGTCGATGAGCTTTTCGGCGATGCGCCAGACCTGGGGGCGCCGCTGCTGCGGGCGCTGTACCCCAGGGCCTATGTGGACGTGAACCGAGAGCCTTACGAACTCGACCCGGAGATGTTCGACCATCCGCTGCCGGCCTACGTGAATACCACCTCGGCACGGGTGGCCGCCGGTCTGGGCACAATTGCCAGGATTGTCGGCACGCGGCGGGAAATCTATCGCAGCAAGCTGTCGTTTGCCGAGGCCGAGCGGCGCATCAACGGCGTCCACAAGCCCTATCATCAGGCCTTACGCGGCCTGATCGCGCGCGCGCGCGAACGGTTCGGCTATGCAATCCTGATCGACTGCCATTCAATGCCTTCCTCCGGGCTGCCGATGGACCTGGACGGCGACACGCGCACCGTCGATATCGTGCTGGGCGACCGCACCGGCCTGTCGTGCCACCCGTCGCTGACCGAGGCGGCAGCCACCCAACTTGCCGAAGCCGGCTACAACGTGATCCGCAACAATCCCTACGCGGGTGGCTACACCACCCAGCATTACGGCGATCCGGCGAACGGCGTGCATGCCCTGCAGATCGAGATCAATCGGAACATCTATATGGACGAAGCCACGTTGCAGCGCCGGGCCGCGTTCGCGAAATTGCGCGGTGATTTGCGCCACCTCACCCGGTGCCTGACTGGTTACGCCGCAGACTGGGGCGCAGACTTGCGCTTCCAACGCTTGAGCGCGGAATAAGAAAATGACCGAATTCGGCAATATCACGCTGTACCGCGAAAAGTCGATTGTCTACCGATTCACGGAGAACGACGACGACGCGCCCCGCGAGGAACCGGTGCTGGAGCTGCGCTCCAACCGCGTCACCATCCCGGTGAAGACGAAGCTGTCCACAATCGCGGCCGTCGTGCGCGGCCAGAACATCCCCGGCACCATGCGCATGGCATCGATCGCACTCGATGAAATCCGGCGCGACGCGAACGTCTTGATCGACGGCGGCGTGGTGGATTGGCACGGCCAGTGGGAACGCAAGGTCTCGAAGTACGAGCGCGACTTCAACCCGGAAAACTGGGTGTCAGTGCACGTCGCCGGAGATCAGCTGTATTCGAGCCGCGAGGACAACCGCGCCATCCAGGAAGTCGAAAGCCTCTCGGTCGGCGCGGATGTGTCCGACGATATCATCATGGAAACGGCGTCGAACGTTCTGGGCGCGCTCGACGACTACGCCGTCGAGCACGACAGCCAGACGTCATTCGTCATGGTCGCCGGACCGCAGTTCCACCGTGCGTCGATCCTTGAACGGCGCGACCGCAAGACCGGCGCATTCTCAATGTCGGCGTATCATCCGACACCGCAGAATCAGGTGCGCTTGAGCCACTTCATGGGCTTCTGCGCGGATATGATGGAAGTGCTGACATTGAAGTCGTTCCTGGATCGCGTTCAGGAAATGGCGCAGGACGGCAGCCTGAGCCGCAGCAACATCACGCCGACCCAAGTGCAGGGCGCGCGGTTGCGGCGCAAGGAACTCATGAACAACATCGAGATGTTCGAGAAGACCAACAAAGTGGTCTACAGGCCGGATCGGCCAACGCTCGGCTAACCAGGTCAACTCTGGCCGGTACCGCGCAGGAACAGCAACAGCAACAGTATGAGAACGGCGATCGCTTGCGTGGCGACGCGCAGGCGCATGAGCCTGTTGGCGTATTTGCGATTGAACTCGCCGCCGATGATGAAGCCGACGAGCCCCGTGCCGAGCACGATGACCACGGCCGCCATAGCGACGCCGAGCAGGATGTTCAGAAAGAGTTGCATTCGTTCTCCAGTCTCACCTTAGGTCGCCAACCGCTGCCCGGACAAGTGGATCATTCTTGTCCATAACCATCGCCACTTGCTGCCTAACGGTTGCGCGATGCCTGTCTTTTTCCCGCTCAGTTCCGTAAGATGTTCGCGTGGCTACGGGGGTAACGAGGGGTTGATGAGACACAAGATCCTTGTTGTGGACGACAACGCCATGGTGCGTGAGTCGTACACCGAGCTGCTGCGTCAGCGCGGCTACACGGTCGAGCAGGCCGGCGACGGCGAAGCCGCGCTCAATGTCGTCGGCGCGGAGGCGATCGATCTGGCCATCGCCGACGTCATGATGCCGAACATGGGCGGACTTGAGTTGCGTCAACATCTCCTTCGACAGAGCCCGCGCGTCGCCACGATCCTGGTCACCGGTCAACCGGATCGCGTCGAAGGACTGATGGAGGACGATGCCGACTATCTCTCGGGCCGCATCAGCATCCTCTACAAGCCGGTCCATCCGGTGAAACTGCTGGCCGAAGTGGACAAGCATCTCGCCTAAATCGAGAAGCTTTCGCCGCAGCCGCAGCGGCCCTTCTCGTTCGGGTTCTTGAACGAGAACCCGGCTTCCATCTTGCCTTCCTGATAGTCCATCTCGGACCCGAGCAGGTACATCACCGCTTTCGGATCGACGAACACCGTCGCGCCGTCCACCTCGACCGCATCCTCGAATTTGCCGCGCGTCTCGGCGTACTCAACGACATAGGACATGCCGGAGCAGCCGCGCGCCTTCACGCCGATGCGGACGCCCGCCATGGGCTTGGGCGACTTGGCGAGAATGTCGCGGATGCGCTTCGCCGCCGCCGGGGTGACGGTGATCACCGCGGGAGGCTTCGGGCGGGCCGGGGCTTGCGAAAGCTCGTTCATGGTCATCTCACTATATGTGTATCGGCCTAGAACATGTCGAGAGCGACTTTGGCGACTTCGGACATGTTGGCCTGGGTCCATGGCGGGTCCCAAGTGATGGTGACCCCCACCTCGCCCACGCCTTCGACATTCGCCACCACGTCAGCGACTTCCTTCGGCAACGACCCCGCCACCGGGCACGCCGGCGCCGTCAGCGTCATGACGATATCGACATTGCCGGTGTCGTGGATCTTGAGATCGTAGATCAGGCCCAGGTCGTAGATGTTGACAGGAATCTCCGGGTCATAGATCGACTTCATGGCGTCGATCACCGCCTCGTCTGTCGCGACCGTGTGTTTGGACCTGTCGAGCGGCATGCCCGAACGAATGACATCGCCTTCCTTCGGCGGTTCTCCGTCGTCGGCCGGCATGGGATGCGCACCCAGCAGTTGGTCTCGTGGTTCAGCGTGATCGTCGTGCATCATCGTAACACCGCTACTTTTCTGTCGTCGCCGTACCTGCCCCATCGAGGCAAGACACCAGCGCTTGCCACGGCAAAGTGGCGCATTTCACCCGGGTCGGGAACTGACGCACCCCAGAGAGCGCTGCCAGTTCGTCGACCGCTTCCGTCAATTCAGGCACAGCCGCCTTTGCTTGCGCGACGTCGGCTTTGCCCGTGCAGAGCCCTTGCACGGCCGCCATCAGGCGCCGCGCCGCGTCGGTCGTGCGGCCCTTCAAGGCTTGGGACATCATCGAGGCGGACGCGATAGAGATCGCACAGCCCTTGCCCTCGAACGCCAGGTCTTCGATCACCCCGTTCTTCACGCGCGCCGAGACGGTGACCTTGTCGCCGCACATCGGGTTGTTGCCTTTGGCGGTGCAGGTCGCATGCTCGACGACGCGCATATTCCGCGGCGACTTGCCGTGATCCAGGATGATCTCCTGGTACAGAGAGCGCAGATCGTCGTTGTCCTTTTCCTGCGCGAGCGCGTTCATGCCAGCATCTCCCGCGCCTTCTTGAGGGCGGCTACCAACACGTCGATCTCGCTCTGGAGGGAGTAGATGCCGAACGATGCGCGCGCGGTGGCGGAGACGCCGAGGGCTTCCATCAGCGGCTGGGCGCAATGGTGGCCGGCGCGCACGCACACGCCGGAGCGGTCCAGCACTGTGGCGATATCGTGGGGATGGGCGCCATCGATCACGAAGGACTGCACGGAGGCTTTGCCCGGCGCGGTGCCGATGAGCCGCAGGCCCGGCACTTCCGGCAGGCGCTCCATGGCGTAGGTGATCAGCGCGTGTTCGTGGGCGCGCACGGCGTCCGGATCGTGCGAAGCGACATAGTCGATCGCAGCACCCAGCCCGATTGCTTCCACGATGGGCGGCGTGCCAGCCTCGAACTTCGCCGGCAGGCCGGCCCAGGTGCAAGCATCGAGGCCGACCGTTTCAATCATGTCGCCGCCACCCTGATATGGGGGCATGGCATCCAGCAGATTTTCACGGCCCCACAGCACGCCAATACCGGTAGGTCCGTAGAGCTTGTGGCCGGAGAAGACGTAGAAGTCGCAGCCCAGCGCCTGCACATCGACGGCGGCGTGGACGATGCCTTGGCAGCCATCGACCAGCATCTTAGCGCCGGCGGCGTGGGCAAGGTCCGCAACTTGGCGGATCGGCAGGATGGTGCCGAGCACGTTGGAAATATGCGCGACCGCGACAAGCTTGGTCTTCGGTCCGATGACGGCGGCGAAATCTTCCAGGCGCACGGAGCCGTCCGTCTGGATCGGCACATGGCGCAGGACGCAGCCCGTGGCGCTGCGCAGCAGATCCCACGGCACCAGGTTGGAATGGTGTTCCAAGGTCGTCAGCACAATCTCGTCGCCGGCCTTGATGAAGGCGCGTCCAAAGCTGCTGGCGACCAGGTTGATCGCTTCCGTCGCGCCCTTGGTGAAGACGATTTCGGCGGTGCTGGCGGCGTTGATGAAAGCGCGCACCTTCTCCCGCGCGGCCTCGTAGTCCGAGGTCGACTTCTCACTGAGGTAGTAGGCGCCGCGATGAACGTTAGCGTAGTCCTCGGAATAAGCGCGCGTGATCGCCTCGATCACCTGGCGCGGCTTCTGGGCCGAGGCAGCGCTGTCCAAATACACCAGCGGCTTGCCATGGACCTTGCGCGACAAGATCGGAAAGTCATCGCGGATGCGGTTTACATCGAAGTTCGGCAGGGTGGCCTTGCGGATGGCGGCGGTGGTCATGATGCCCCTCCCCGCCGCTGCAGCCACCCAGCGACCTGACGGCCGAAAACCTCGCGCACATGCGCATCGCCAATCTGCTCAAGCGCGTCCGCGAGGAACCCTTCGACCAGCAGCATCCGCGCGGTTTCCGGATCGAGCCCACGGGCGGCAAGGAAGAACAGATGGTCAGGATCGAGGCTGCCGGTGGTGGCGCCGTGAGCGCATTGAACATCGTCCGCCGCGATCTCAAGCTCGGGCTTCACGTCCACGCTGGGACCGGCGGTAAGGAACAGTGCCCGGTGCAACTGGCGCGCATCGGTTTGCTGAGCGTTCTCGGCCACACGCACGCGGCCCTGGTAGACGCCGTGGGACTTGCCGTCGAGCACGCCCTTGAACATTTGCTTGGACAGGGCGCCGCCGGCGACATGGTCGATCACGGTGGTAAAGTCATGATGCACACCGCCGCCGATAGCATAGGCGCCGTTGAGATGCACTTGCGCACCCTCGCCTTCGACGCGAGCGTGGATTTCCTGACGTACCGTGCCCTCGCCACGGCTGCCGCCAAGGCCGAGATGGAACGCCGCGAAACAGCCCCGCGCTGCAACGGTGACCCCGGTTGTCGCGATATGGAACGCGTCGCAGTCTTCAGTGACCGTGACGTAGCGATGGACCCGCGCGTCCTCCGCGATCAGGATTTCCGTCACGGGGTTGGCGAAGTACGGCTGTCCCGGCAGGCCGACGTGGCTTTCGATCAGCGTCAGCTCCGCCCCCGGCGCGGTGGTCACCAGAACGCGGGGATGGAATGCCACAGGCTCGGCGCCCGAAGCGCCGATGGACACAATGTGCACAGCCAGGGGCTGATGGCCCTTGGCGCTGATCGCCAGGCCGTTCGCGAAGAAAGCGGTGTTGAGCGCGACCAGCGGCAGGTTGGCCGTGGCCGTTTGGCCGAGCGCAGCATCGCTGTCCGACAAGGGCCGGATGTCGATGCCTGATATCTTATCCGACAGATCGGGCTGGAACGTGCCATTCACCAGCACGACGCGGATGGCACGCTCGAAGCGCGGCACGTCCGACGGCACCACCGTCACGTCCACATCGTCAGCCGCGGCGGCGGGAATGAAGCCCACGCGCGACAATGCGTTCAACGGCGTGAAGCGCCATTCCTCATTCTTCGGTCCCGGCAGTCCACGGCCGATCTCAGTGCGTGCAACTTTGCGCAAGGCGTCGATGCGCGCGCCGGCGGACAGGGTCCCGGCTTTGGCGGCGTAGGCATCGCCGAAAGGATGAGCGCTGATGAGCGACGCCGCCATTACGCCGCCTGATACTTGGCATAACCCTCGGCTTCGAGGGTCTCGGCCAGTTCCTTGCCGCCGCTCGCGACAATGCGGCCGCCGGTCATGACGTGCACATGGTCGGGCACAATGTAGTTCAGCAGGCGCTGGTAGTGGGTGATCACCAGAAACCCGCGGTCCGGGCTGCGTAGGGCGTTGACGCCTTCAGACACCACCTTGAGCGCATCGATGTCGAGGCCGGAATCGGTTTCGTCGAGCACGGCGAGGCGCGGTTCCAGCAGCGTCATCTGCAAAATCTCGGCGCGCTTCTTTTCGCCGCCGGAGAAACCCACGTTCAGCGGGCGGCGAATCATGTCGTCCGCAATGCCGAGCGCTTTGATCTTGGCTTTCACGAGTTTCAGGAATTCCATGGCGTCGATCTCTGGCTTGCCTTGCTGGCGACGCTTGGCGTTGATCGCCGTCTTCAGGAACTGGGAAGTGCTGACGCCGGGGATCTCGACCGGATACTGGAACGCAAGGAACACACCGGCGCGGGCGCGGGCATCGGCCGACAGCTCCAGCAGGTTCTTGCCATCGAGCAGCACTTCCCCTTGCGTGATGTCATAGCCATCGCGGCCCGCAATCACGTTGGACAGGGTGCTCTTACCGGTGCCGTTCGGCCCCATGATGGCATGCACTTCGCCGCCGTTGATGGTCAGGGAAATCCCCTTGAGGATTTCCTTGTCGCCGACCTTGGCGTGGAGGTTCTTGATTTCTAAGAGAGGCATAGGCGGCTTCCAAACTGAGATGTCATTCCGGCGAAGGCCGGAATCCACTTGTCCACGCGCAAGAGTCCAACGATGGGCTTTTGCGCCACGAAGAGTGGGCCCCGGCCTTCGCCGGGGTGACGGATAGGGGACTGCTGCAGCGCAGCGCGGTTCGCGTTTTTACGCGCGGAAAACGCGCGGTTTTTTTCGCTGCAGTGCGACATATGCAGATAAGACAGCGCTTCTTGCGAAAACGACGTCGGTTTACGCGCGAAATACGCGCGAGACGCGGTGTCGGGGCGTGACATCATCCGACGCTGCCTTCGAGGCTGATGGCGACGAGTTTCTGAGCTTCGACCGCGAATTCCATCGGCAGGGTTTGCAGGACTTCCTTGCAGAAGCCGTTGACGATCAGGGAGACCGCCTCCTCCTGCGTCATGCCGCGTTGGAGGCAGTAGAACAGCTGGTCCTCGCTGATCTTCGACGTAGTGGCTTCGTGTTCGGTCTGTGCGGTCGGGTTGCGCGATTCGATGTAGGGCACCGTATTGGCGCTACATTTGTCGCCAATCAACAGGCTGTCGCACTGGGTATAGTTGCGGGCCTTGTCCGCCTTGCCCTGCATGCGCACGAGGCCGCGATAGGTGTTGCTCGACTTGCCGGCGGAGATGCCTTTCGAGATGATCTTCGAGCGGGTGTTCTTGCCGATGTGAATCATCTTGGTGCCGGTATCGGCCTGCTGATGATTGTTCGTGATGGCGACCGAGTAAAATTCGCCGGACGAGCCCTCGCCCTGCAGGATGCAGCTCGGGTACTTCCAGGTGATCGCCGAGCCAGTCTCGACCTGGGTCCACATCACCTTGGAGTTCTTGCCGCGGCAAGCGGCGCGCTTGGTCACGAAGTTGTAGATGCCGCCCTTGCCGTTCTCGTCGCCGGGATACCAATTCTGCACGGTGGAGTATTTGATCTCGGAATTGTCGAGCGCGACCAATTCGACCACGGCGGCGTGCAGCTGATTCTCGTCGCGCTGTGGCGCGGTGCAGCCTTCAAGATAGCTCACGTATGAGCCTTCGTCGGCGATGATGAGGGTGCGTTCGAACTGGCCGGTGTTCTTCTCGTTGATGCGGAAGTAGGTCGACAACTCCATCGGGCAGCGCAGGCCCTTGGGGATGTAGACGAACGATCCGTCGGTGAACACGGCGCAGTTGAGCGTGGCATAGAAATTGTCGCTATAGGGCACGACGGAGCCGAGATATTTCTGCACCAATTCAGGATGCGTTTTCACGGCTTGCGAGATCGGGCTGAAGATGACGCCCAGTTCCTGCAGCTTCTTCTTATAGGTCGTTGCCACCGAGACGCTGTCGAACACGGCATCCACGGCGACGCCGGCAAGCATCTGCTGCTCCAGCAAGGGAATCCCGAGCTTCTTGTAGGTCTCGAGCAACTTGGGATCGACCTGATCCAAGCTCTCGTACTTCGCCTGCTGCTTGGGCGCGGCGTAGTAGTAGGAATCCTGATAGTCGATCTTCGGATAGTGCAGCTTCGCCCAGGTCGGCTCTTCGTCCGCGAGCGTCAACCAGTGGCGGTACGCCTTCAGACGCCACTCCAGCATCCAGGCCGGTTCTTCCTTCTTCGCGGAGATGAACCGGATGATGTCTTCATTCAGACCCTTGGGCGCGCGTTCGGTCTCGATGTCCGTGACGAAGCCGTACTTGTACTGCTCGATGTCGCGGACGGTGTCCTTGGTTTGCGGAACGGCAACCATGTCAGCGCACCCCTTCGACGGCAGGGATGACGCCTGAAGCAGCAGCGGGTTGCACCGCGAACTTCTCGACGCCGAAGGCATCGACTTCCGCCACCATGTCGGCAAGCGTCACTTCTTCGAGCGCAGTGCGCACGGCCATATTGACGCGGTTCCATTTCCCCGAGACCGGACAGGAACTTTCAATGCCGCAGTGTTCGTCGGACGTATCCGCGCACGCGGTGAGCGCGATGGGGCCTTCGACGGCCTGGATAACGTCGGCCACTGTGATCTTCGCGGCCGGCCGGCCTAGGGTGTACCCGCCGCTAGAGCCACGGGTGGACGCCACCAGCCCGGCGCGGTTCAGGCTTTTCATGATCTTGGCGACGGTCGGCAGGGGAATTCCGGTGCGATCGGCGATCCGCTGGGTCGGACGCACGCCGTCCGCCTTGGCGATATCGATCAGCAGGACCGTGGCGTAGTCAGTCAACTTATTGACTTTAAACATAATTTCGCCTGACGCAGCTTCAATAGGACTATATTAGTCCTCTTTACGTGATCCTCATAGTGATTCGGCACATAGGTTTCAAGCTCCACGGGTTTCAAGCTCCACGGGTTTCAAGCTCCACGGGTTTCAAGCTCCACGGGTTTCAAGCTCCACGGGTTTCAAGCTCCACGGGTTTCAAGCTCCACGGGTTTCAAGCTCCAGACATTGCCGCGCGGTGTCGCCCCAGGGGCCAAGCCGCTACAAGGACAGACAAAAGTGACCAGCCGGATCGTCCTTCTTACCGCACCCGAATGCGTGGCCATCGTTGCACCTGTCCTCGAGGCGGCGGGTGCGCGCGTCGAGATCGCCATCACCCGCGTGGACTTGGATCGCGCAGCCTGCACCCTGCCGGCGCGGCTGATCTCGTTCGGGGCCGGCGTGATCGTGCCGAAGGCGCACCTGAAGGCATTCAGCGGCGCCTACAATTTTCACCCCGGACCGCCGACGCTGCCGGGGCTGTATCCGTCCGTGCATGCGATTTATTCAAGGCACACGGCGTTCGGCGTCACGCTTCATGAGATGGCGCCCTCAATCGACAGCGGCGCGATTGTCGCGGTAGAGCAGTTCCCGATTCCGCAGCCGTGCGACCGCTTGATGCTCGACACGCTGACGCTGCCGGTGATGGTGGAGATGGTGCGACGGCATGCCGCAGCCCTTGCCGATCTGTCACGACCGCTGCCGGGGACCGACATCAGCTGGACCGGGCCGTTGCGCACGGCGGCCGATTTCGCCGCACTCTGCGATGTGCCGGAGACGGCCGACGCGGCCGAGTTCCAACATCGCCTGCGGGCGGTCGGTGAAGGACCAAATCATGCACTCACCATCACGCGCTATGGCCGCAAGTTCCGGCTGGTGAGCGCGCAGAGCGCGGTGGTGCGCGGTGGCCAGGTGGTTTGAGAGAACCGGAGCCTCTCTACCCTGGACCCCGGATCGCGGCGCTACGCGCCTTGTCCGGGGCGACAATTTGGGGTTACTGCGCCAAGCAGTTCGTCAACCCGTTCGTCAGCCCCAGCAACAATTCCAAATAGAGGTTCGGGCCGGGATTCAAGGTGCTCCCTTCGGGATCGAGCGTGCCGCTGCGGGCTTTGGTTCCGTCGAGCAGCGTGCTCACGAGCTTTGGTTCGAACTGCGGTTCCGCGAACACGCACTTCGCCCCGTTATCGACGATCTTTTTGCGGATTGCGGCGACGCGGGCCGCACCCGGCGTACGGTCCGGGGTCACGGTGATGGCGCCGACTCCCGCCAGGCCGTAGTGGCGCTCGAAATATTGGTAGGCATCGTGGAACACGATGAAGGGCTTGTCGCGCACCGGCGTGAGCGCCGCTTTCAATTGGCGGTCCAATGCGTCGATGGCGGTGATCGTCCGCGCGGCGTTTTGCTCGTAGCGCTCCGCGTTGGCGACGTCGGCTTGGATCAGCGTGAACATGATCTTCTTGACGATGGCCTTGGCATTGTCAGGGTCCAGCCAGATATGGCCATCCGTCTCTTGCGCGGTTGTGGCCTCGTGGGAGTCATGGGCCTCCCAGAGGCCGCCCTTGCGAGCCGCCAGACGACGGACATCGGGCGCGGACATCACGTCGATGGCCTTCGCTTTGCGCCCCACGGTCGCCAGCGGCTTCTCGAGGAACGTCTCAAATCCCGGACCGATCCAGTAGATGATGGTCGCCTCATCGAGCTTTTTCGCATCCGAGGGACGCAAGCTGTAGGTATGCGCCGACCCGGCGCCGGTGATCAGCAGTTCGGGTTCCGCGACGTCGTGCATCACCGCCGCGACAAGCGCATGCAACGGCTTGACCGAAACCACCACCCGCGGCGCCGTGGCGAACGCCGGACCGGCGGTCAGCAGAAAACAACACAACGCGCGCCACAGCATGGGACTGGCCTATCGCCGATGAGGAATGTTACGATATAACATTCCATTCCGCTGGAAAAAGCAATGCCGCCGCGCAAAACCGGTCACGCCAAAGCCCAGTCATTTCCCGCGCCGAACCATGACCACGCGGCGTGCGCGACCGACGCGCTGGCGCGGGCGGAGCGGTTGTGTCGTGCGCGGGGTGTACGCTTCACCGAGATTCGCCGCTGCGTGTTGAAGGCGATCTGGCAGAGCCATGCGCCGATCGGCGCGTACGACATCCTTGCAGGACTAAATGCCAAGGGCGCGCGCCATGCGCCGATGGTGGTGTACCGGGCTTTGGAGTTCCTGCAGGCCAACGGCTTCGTGCATCGCGTCGCGAGCCAGAACGCGTTTATCGGCTGCGCCCATCCGGACGAGGGCCACGACAGCCAGTTCCTCATCTGCCGCAAGTGCGGAACGGTGGCGGAAATCGCGAACGCCGCCGTGAGCACTGCCCTCGCCAACGCAGCGCCGGGCTTCGCGGTGGAGAGCCGTACGGTCGAGATCAGCGGCGTGTGTCCGCATTGCAAGGACCACAGCCATGCATGACGCGCCGCGCGCCGCACAGCCGCTCGTGGCTTTGGAGGACGTGTGCTTGGTCCGCGACGGCACACACATTCTGGATCGGGTGAGCCTGGACGTCCGCGCCGGCGAAATCGTGACCCTGGTCGGACAGAACGGCGCGGGCAAATCCAGCCTGGTGAAAGTCGCCCTGGGGTTGCTCAAGGCCGACGCTGGGACGGTGGCGCGCAAGCCGGGATTGCGCGTCGGCTACCAGCCGCAAAAGCTGACGATGGACTCCGCCCTGCCCCTGACGGTGAGACGCTTCCTCACGCTGACCCATAGCGCGCCGGCCGCGCGCATCAACGCCGTGCTGACGGACGTGGGCATGGTGGAAATGAGCGGCGCAGACATCCACATCCTCTCCGGCGGCGAGTTGCAGCGCGTGATGCTCGCGCGCGCCATGCTGCGCGAGCCGGAACTGCTGGTGCTCGACGAGCCGACGCAGAACGTCGATATCGCGGGGGCGGTCGATATCTACAAGGTGATCGTGAACTTGCGCGACCGCACTGGCTGCGGGGTGCTGCTGATTTCTCACGATCTCAATGTCGTGATGGCGCAGACCAATCGCGTGTATTGCCTCAACGGCCATATCTGCTGTTCCGGCTTGCCCGCCGATGTGAGCCGGCATCCGGAATTCCTGCGCCTGTTCGGACCGGCTGCCGCCGGCATGCTAACAATCTATCCGCACACCCACGATCATGTGCATGGGCCGGGCGTGCATGACCACGGGCATGACCATCATCACGGCCACGATCACGACCATGGAGGTCACCGCCATGGTTGAGGGATTTCTTCTCCACGCGATCCTCGCGGGATGCGGCATCGCGATGCTCGCGGGACCGCTCGGCTGTGTGGTGGTGTGGCGACGCATGGCGTATTTCGGCGACACGCTGTCGCACGCGGCGTTGATGGGCGTGGCGCTGGGCATTCTTGCGGGCATCGATGCGACCGTGGGCGTAGTGGCCACGGGCGTGGCGGTGGCGCTGCTGTTGTTGGCGCTGCAGGGCCAGAAGCGGCTGGCGGCGGATACGCTGCTTGGCATCCTGTCGCACGCCGCCCTATCCGTGGGGCTGATTGCCATCAGCTTCCTCGACACGGTGCGCGTCGACCTGATGAGCTATCTGTTCGGCGACATCCTCGCCGTCTCCGACCGCGATCTGGCGTGGATCTACGGCGGCGGCGTGGTGATCTTGGCCGCGCTCGCGGCGATCTGGCGCCCGTTGATCGCGCTCACGGTGCATGAGGACACCGCCATCGCCGAAGGTGTCGCGTCGATGCGCACGCGGCTGACGTTCATGGTGCTGATCGCCTTCACGGTCGCGTTGGCCATGAAACTGGTCGGCGTGCTGTTGATCACGGCCCTCCTTATCATCCCGGCAGCGGCGGCGCGGGGCTTCGCGCGCAGTCCGGAGGCGATGGCGGTGGGCGCGGTGGTGGCAGGGCTGATCGCGGTCGGGGCGGGCCTCGCGGCTTCCGTCACCTGGGACACGCCGTCGGGCCCGTCGATTGTGGCCGCGGCGGCGGCGCTGTTCGCACTAACGCTGGCGGTGCGTGGCGCATTTTCGCGTTCAACGGCATAATAGAGACGAATGCATTCCCCCCGGGCCAGCGTCCCAGATCCCGAGCCGTATCTTCTGGCGGTGGTGAGCCCGCATCCGGAACTCGCCCAATTCCTGCATGACGCACAGTGGCTGGCGCGCGAGCAAGGGCTCGGCCTCGCGGTGGCAATGGAGACGCGCGGCCGCTTGCGCCGGTGGCTTCACGGGGAAGACCGCGAAGTGGCGCGCTTTGTCGGCCGCTGGGAGGTGGCCGCGACGGCGTGGCGCACGACCGGCGACGTCGCCGGCATGCTGTCGCGCGGCGAAGCGAGCCGTCCCGCGAGCGTTGTGTTCGGGCCGATCCGCCAGCTGCCGTGGCAAGCAGGACTTCTGCCGCGGGATTGCGCGCGGATCGCCCGTGCCGCCGGCGCTGCCGGCGTGCCGCTGCTGCATGAGTTGGATGACGATATTCCCGGCCAGGACTCCGGCACGATCTTCGGCCTGCACTGGCGGCTCGACCATGGCCGGCCGTGGTCCTATGGCTACGCCTATACCGCGGTGGCGTCGGCGCTGGTCGGCATCTTCGTCGCCTGGCTCGCGCCTTATCTGCCGGCGACCAGCCTTGCGATCGTGTTCCTGACGGCAGTGGTCTACAGCGCCTCGGCCTATGGGTTCGGCACCGCGGTGTTCGCCGCGGCGGTGAGCGTGGCCCTCAACGCCATCATCTTCACGCCGAAGACCGCGCCGGCCATCGGCTGGGGATCAGCGGACGTGCTGTTGTTCCTGCTGTTCCTGGTGATCGGGGCGATCACCTCGAGCCTCGCCGGCGGCTTGCGGCGTGCGGCCGCGAGCGCGCAACGCCAGGCGCGCGAGGCGCGCGCGCTATTCCAGCTGACCCGCGAGATCGCCATCGCCGCCGATGCGCCGGACACCTTCAGCGCGATCGTGCGCCAGTGCGACGAAGTGTTCTCTTGCCGCTCGGTTCTGATGGCGCCGTTCCATTCGGGCGATATCGATGCTGTGCCCTCCGAACGTAGCCGCGCAGCGGCCTTGCAGGTGGCCTATCCGCCGGACGCCCACCTGACACAGGACGAACTCGAAGCTGCGCGCTGGACGTTCACCCACGACATGCCCTCGGGACGCTCGACACCGGAGCGGCCGGATATCGACTCCCATGTCGTGCCGCTTGTCACCATCGACGGCATGGTGGCGGTGCTGGTGCTGCAGGACATCCCGGCGCGGGTCACCAATGCCGCGGGGTTCCGGCGCATCGTCGGGTCCATGTGCCGGCTCGCGGCGATCGCGGTCGAGCGGGCCTTGCGCAAGCAGGAGATCGAAGACGCACGCGTGCTGTCGCAGACCGAAGGCCTGCGCTCCGCCCTGCTCTCCTCCATCAGCCACGACTTCGGCACGCCGCTCGCATCGATCATCGGCTCGGCGTCGAGCCTGTTGTCGTACGGCAAGACCTACGCGCCGGAAGTGACGCGCGAGTTGCTGACCACGATCCTGGAAGAGGCCGAGCGCCTGGGCCGGTTCGTGAAGAACCTGATGCAGATGACGCGCCTGGAGGCGGGTGTGCTGGTGCCGCGCCTAGCCTGGGCCGACGTGGGCGACCTGATCGCCACGGCGATGGATGCAGCCCAGCGGCGCATGGCGCGGCACACCATCCAGGTCGAGGCCGAGGAGCGCTTGCCGCTGCTGCATATCGACTTCGTGCTGATGGAAACCGTGATGGTAAACGTGCTGGAGAACGCGGCGAAGTATTCACCGGCGGACACCACCATCCAGATCGCCGCGCGCCAGGAAGGCGACGACGTCACCATCGACGTCACCGACCAGGGCCGCGGAATCTCGGTGGAAGACCTGGGCGCGGTGTTCGACAAATTCTACCGCGCCAAGATGCGCGACCGCACGGTGCCCGGGACGGGACTCGGGCTCGCGATCTGCAAGGGCATCGTCGAGGCCCACGGCGGCAGCATCGAGGCCTTGAGCCCCGGTCTGGGCCGCGGTACGACCATCCGCGTCCGGCTTCCGGTGAAGCAGCCCGACAGCGCCGAGACGGCGGAGACCTGATGTCGACACGCGAACCGACACCGAAGCCCGCGGCAAACCCCGGTACGATCTCCGGCCCCAAGGTGCTGATCGTGGACGATGAACCGCAGATCCGCCGGTTCCTCCGCGCGAGCTTGCAGTCCCATGACTACGCCGTGGTCGAAGCGGAGAACGGCAAGGAAGCGGTGCGGGCCTGTACGGTGCAGCGGCCCGATCTTGTCGTCCTCGATCTCGGCCTGCCGGACATGGACGGCATGGACGTGATCTCGCTGCTGCGCGAGTGGTCGACGGTGCCGATCATCGTGCTCTCGATCCGCTCCGACGACGCCGACAAGATCGATGCGCTCGACCGCGGCGCCAACGATTACGTCACCAAGCCTTTCAGCATGGGCGAACTGCTGGCGCGCATGCGCGTCGCCCTGCGGCAGGGTGCGCGGGAGGCCGACAGCGATCCCGTGGTGACCGCGGGCGATATGTCGATCGACTTCGCCAAGCGCCTTGTCACCCTCAACGGCAACCCGGTGAAACTCTCGCGCAAGGAATACGACCTGCTGCGCATTCTTGCGTCGCACCCCAACAAGGTGGTGACGCATCAGCAGTTGCTGCAGGAGGTGTGGGGTCAGGCCTACGTGGAGGAGACGCAATACTTGCGCGTCTACATCGGCCAGCTGCGCCAGAAGCTGGAGAAAGACCCCGCCTCGCCCCGATGTCTCCTGACCGAGCCCGGCGTCGGTTATCGCTTCGTGGCCACCGCCTCCGCGTGAGTCGCAAATGCCCCGCCCCGGGGTATGATCCTCCCGCCGACCGTTCGGGGGACTCATGGCGAAAGTTATCGGAATCATCTTGCTCATCGCGCTGGCCGTCGGCGGCGGCCACTACCTGAACCATCGCGTCTATTGGGACCGCCTCATCGCTGTCTCAGGTAAAGGCGGCGCGGGCGACGTGGATGTGTACGCGCCCACCGAGCCGGTGGCCGGCGTGCCCGACTGGAAACCGATGGAGGTCGTGCCGGAAGACCAGCGCACGATTCCTGCGGAAGCCCTGGACGCCGCCGCGGACTACGCCGGCAAGAATGCGACCACCGCGCTTATGGTGTGGCACAAGGGCCAGTTGGAGCGCGCGCAGTATTGGGGCGGCACCAAGCCCGATAGCCGCGTCATTTCCCGCAGCCTGCATAAGATGCTGGGCGGACTGACCATCGCTGCTGCGATCCAGCAGGGTCATATCAAGTCGATCGATGATTCCGTGGCGGACTACATCACCGAATGGCAGGGCACGCCCAAGGCCAAGATGACCATCCGCAACGTGCTGAACATGTCGAGCGGGCTGATGTGGTTTGGCGGCGGCAACGGATATTACGGCATCGGCTCGCGCCGCTATCTCGATCCCGAATGGGAGAAGATCATCATCAACGACATCCCGCTCGAATTCGAACCGGGCAGCTCCTACGACTACAGCGACATTACCGCCGACCTGATGCCGATCATCATCAGCCGCGCGACCAAGCAGCGCTACATGACGTTCCTATCGGAGGCGGTGCTGAAGCCCATCGGCGCGCCGGGCGGCGACATCTGGGTGAACCGCATCGGCGGTTTCCCCCACGGCGGCTGCTGCCTGATGCTGCCGGCGGAAGCGTGGCTGCGCATCGGCTTGCTGGTGCTCAACAAGGGCCGCGCCGGCGAACAACAGATCCTGCCGCCGGGCTGGACCGACGAGATGGTGAAGGCCGGGCCGCACAATCCGCATTTCGGTTTGATGGTCTGGCGCGGTCAACCCTACGCGGAGCGGCGGCTCTATCATCGGCCCAACTCGCCCACGAATGCGCGGCCACGCCCTGGTGCCTATGCCAGCGAGCCATACCTGGCCGACGACATCTTCCTGTTCGACGGCATGGACGGACAGATCGTCTACATCGTGCCGCCGCAAGACCTCGTCATGGTGCGCATGGGCTTGCGCCCGCCGACGGGCAGCGCCGAGTGGGACAACAGCAAGCTGCCCAACATGATTCTGCGCGCGCTGGGTGCGCCCGAACCCACCGTCACGTCGAAGCCGCAGTTGCCGCCGCGGGCCCCGCTGCAGATGAGCTTCCTCGACAAGGCGATAGCGGAGTTCCGCTTCTGGCGCCGGTGGACCGGCATTCGCAGCCAGACGCCGGCGTCATATCCGGCGTGGATCGATACGCCGGCCATCGTGAAGAGCACGCCGGACGCGTGGCCCGGCGATGCGGTGGCCGCGCGCGCGCTCGGCGCGACGGGATTGAAGAACGCCGTCGCCTATGCGGAGAAGATGAACTCGCTCTCACTGCTGATCTGGCGCAAGGGCGCGCTCCAGCATGAGCAGTATTGGAACGGCTTCGGACCGGACGACCGCTCCGAGACCTATTCCATGGCCAAGTCGATTACCGCGCTCACGCTCGGGCTTGCGGTGGCCGACGGCTCGATCGCCTCCATCGATGATTCCGCGGCGAAGTATCTCGCCGAGTGGCGCGGCACGGCGAAAGAGCCGATCACCGTGCATCAGTTGCTCACCCATACCAGCGGGCTTAGCTTCTGGCAGACCAACTACAGTCCGTGGCAAAAACCCTGGGACCATACGGTTCGCGCTTTTTTCGGATCGGACATTACCGCGTCTGCCCTCGGCTTCGGCGTCGACACGGTGGCGGGCGCGACGTTCAATTACAACAATGCCAATCCGCAGGTGTTGATCGCGCTGATCGAGCGCAGCACCGGCGAACCTTACGCGGACTATGTCTCCCGCAGGCTGTGGCAACCGCTCGGTGCCGCGCCGGCGCAACTGTGGCTGGATCGTCCGGGCGGCACGCCGCGCGGCTTTGCTTACTTCCAGGCGCGACCGCGCGATTGGCTGCGCGTCGGCGTGATGATCGCCCACGGCGGGGAGTTCCAGGGCAAGCAGATCGTAGCGGCGGACTGGATCAAACAGATGACCACGCCGTCGCCGCGCAATCCGAACTACGGCTTTCAGATGTGGCTGGGGTCGCCGCCGAGCGGCGTGCGCACCTACAACGTCAAGTCGCCGGGCCGCGCGACGCATTCAGCGCCATATCTCGCCGACGACGTAAAGTTCTTCGACGGCGGCGGCGGACACCGCGTGTACATCATCCCATCGAAGGACCTGGTGATCGTGCGCACCGCCGCGGTGAACCGGACGGACTTCGACGACGCAGCACTCCCGAACGCGCTGCTGGCGGATTTACCGGAGGAGTAAGCCGCGTAAAGAAGCCTTCTCGTCAATCGCGACCAATTGTCGAACGCGCCAAGCCCCGAGTTTAAGGCTGGCGCACGCGGGCCTTCAAGCTAGCCCTGGGCCCGCTAGCTACCCGGAACTGCCAAATGAAAGTCAAGGAGACTCAAGTGATGGACAGCGTCTTTGTCGAAGGCGAGTTCTATGCGCTCATCGTTTGTTCGATGCTCGCCCCACTGGGCATATATGCCTACCTCATGCGGGAAAATTCTATATCGCGCGGAAGGGTGTTGCAGTTCGGTTGTTTGATGATCTTGCTATCTGGACTAGATGTGTTCCTCTTTCAGCGTCTTAGAGAGTTGGCAAGGGTGTCGGTCTCGGCACTTGATGATAAAATCTTTGTCTCCGAGGTTTCGGCGGCGCTCTACCTATTGCCCGCAATATTTGCAGGGATCGGGATCAATATCGTCTCGTCAGTATTGATCAATCATCTGACAGAGGCCGAGACGAGATTCGACCGCGATCAACGATCGTCATGACGACCGGGCTGCATCAGCGCCGCGTGCGACCAACAACCTGCAGTTCTTCGATGGCGGCGGTTGACACCGCGGCTATATCATCCCCTCGAAGGAACTCGTGATCGCGCGTACCGGTGCGGTGAACCGTACGGACTTCGACGCAGCGCTTCCGAACGCACTGCTGGCGGATATTCCGGTGTAGTGCGCCGTCTGAGAATGATTTCCCCTTCACCAAGCCCGCGCGTGGTGCGCGGGGACGGGGTGGTGACAGCCGAGCTGTGCGAAGCCCGTCAATCAGGCGCAAGTGAAGACGAACGGCGCCTCAGTGGCACGCGCTATCAACCTCAGTGACATCGAGAGCCAAATTTAAGCATCCCCCTCGTAGAGAACCATTGTCTCGACCATCGGCCCGACTCCCTCGTCGTCGCCACTACTTTGAATTCAGGATTTTCTAAATGACGGACGCTGTTACATCCCAGAGATTGGGCGACGCGCAGCTACCCGCGCGATGACGTTTGCGAAACGCGTTTCGACTCTCCTAAGCCCATCGCGGGTGGCGGTTCATTTCGTAGCCCCCACGAAAGAAATATCTCGCACACACCCAAATCCAGTGTATATACACTTGCCTCAGGTGTAGATACACCTGTCAACCCTCTGCTTAGGTGGGCCCAGCAGCGGTGTCGAGGATTTGCTTGATCTCAAGGATGTCGGCGGACAGGCGCTTCCCGAGAAGGTGGGCGATCTTCTGTTGCGCCTTAAGCCACAGCGGTCCGCCTGCCGCGAGCGCCGCGTCACCTTTCTTGGTTACTTTGACCGACTGGGTCTTTCCGACATGGCCGCTCACGACGACGTATCCCATCGATTGGAGCACTTTCAAATTTCGCGTCAGGGTCGTTCGCTCTAGACCGACGCTGCGCGCGAGTTCGGCGATCCCAGGCCCCTCAAGTCGCTTAGCCTCCGCCAGCGTCGAGAACTGCGTGATCAACAGACCAGATGCGCGCAGTTCCTCATTGAACAGATCGGTAATAGCTCGCGCCGCACTGCGGAGGTTGGCGCACAGACACGGATTCCCATTCTTCATTTCTGATCCTCGCTCGCTCGCCGCAATAGATCGCGTCCTTACCATAGGTCGCCCGAGCTTTGTCCGCACGGTCTTGGGGGAAAGAAAGTGACATTAAAGGAAGCTCTCGGAAATAGCCTGCTGATGGGGGCGCTTATCGTTTGCGTCTGTCGCGCCGCCTCTGGACAGGATCGAGAGAACGCTATCCTGCGGGCACGGGACGCCTTCGGCGAGCGCATCGGTCTTGAACAGACCGGCATCTATAGCGAAAGCCAGATGCGCGGGTTTGATCTCTCGACAGCGGGCGCGTACCGCCTTGAAGGCCACTACTTCCTGCGGGAATGGGCCTTGCCGGATACCATCATCGATGGCGTGTCGAGCCGCGTGGGCATCAATGTTGTCCGACAGGACTTTCCATCACCTTCGGGCGTCGTGGACTATCGCTTGAAGTCCGCTGGCCCCGGCGCGAAGCGACTTTCAGTCACCGCTGGGGTGAAGGAATTTGGGGCGAAGTTTGCCAATTTCGATGGCGCGATTTCCGAGGCCGACGGACGTTACGGCCTCGCCGGCGGGCTGATCGTCACGCCGGAGATCAGATACTTCAATGCCACCCACGGTCACGGCACTAGTGTTGGCGCTGTTCCTTACGTCACGCTAGGCGACCGCGGACGTGTGCGTGGTTTGATCAGCTTCGAGCGAGCTTCGTACAACGGCGAATTTGCATTCCAGCCACGCGAGGACGTGCTTCCGCCGCGCCTTCCCCTCCTGAACTTCGGTGTGAATGCCGCGCGGGTCCACCGCAAGAGTTGGAATGCCGGATTTCTGGCGGAATATGCCGTGGCCAGCGATTGGCTGGCTACCGGAACGTTGATCTACGCGGGCAATCAGAAGACGCCGAGCGATGCCACAATCCTCGCGGTGACACAAACCACGGCAGCGGTGTCATTTCTTCATACCGTGCGGCAGCGTAACCAGTCTTTGGCCGCGGAAGGGACGCTTCGGCGGACCTTTGTCACCGGTACAGCAGCGCACACGTTGATCGCGGCATTCCGCGCGGGGGACGCGAATGCCACCAATGCGTCTCGGCCCGCGCTGGCAGCATACAGCATCAATCTGTTCAGTCCCACATTCAACGACGTCCCGGTCCTCGATGCGCCGGCCAGCAAGGCCGACGCCTCGTCGCGGCAGCGGTCGTGGAGCGTGATGTACCAAGGATCGTATCGAGACCTGCTGGAGGTCCGTGGCGGGCTCCATCGCACATCCTACTACAAGTCATTTGCGCTACTGCCCTCACGGCCCAATGAGCGGATGAAGGATCAGACGCTCTACAATCTCTCAGCCGTCGTCGTTGTGAACCGACGCATTGCTTTGTTCGCCGCTACGGTGCGCGGGCTGGAGGAAAGCGGGGTCGCGCCACAGAGTGCGGTTAACCAGTACGAGGTCCTGCCCCCGGTGATTGCGAAGCAGTTCGAGCTGGGCGCGAAGGTCGAGATCGCACCTAACCTCACGCTCAATGCGGCGGCATTCGATGTACAAAAGCAAATTCCTGGTTTCGCGAGCAACGGCGTATACGGCTTGGTGGGAACCGATCGTCACTCCGGAGTTGAGGCCTCACTGGCAGGCCGGGTGCTAGATTCCACCTCAATCGTGGTTGGAGGCGTTCTCATGCGTCCTCGCCTGTCGGGAGGCGCGGTGGGACTGAGCAACCAGGCCGAACGCTCTCCGCCCAACGTATCGGCCCACACGGGCCTCCTGAGCGTAAACCATAGGCTTTCCCAGCTCAGAGGCGTGTCGCTGGATTTTCGACTTACCTGGCAGTCGCCGCGATATGTGACTGTAGCAAATACTTACCGAGTGCCTGGGTTCGCCGACCTCGCAGTCGGTTTCAGATATGAATTGCCCACTCGATCCGCCCCGACGTACTTGCGCTTTGTGGTCTCGAACCTGCTGTCCAACAGACCATATGTGATTGGCGCACCCGGCCTTGTGGTGCAGCGCGGCGGCGTGACGGCCAGAGCTACCGTTCAGATGGATTTTGGAACACGAAAGTGAACAGGCGGCACTTCGACACGTCTCTAAGAAGCCCGAGGTCTTCACGGTAAAGGCGCTTCAGCGAATTGACCTCAATCAATGCCCCCTGCGGTCTCAAAGCCGATACTTCCCTCTATGGGCCCCTCCGCCGCAAGAATTGTGCTGATTAAACGCGGCAGGCGCGCGCGCCGCCAAGCCGGCAAGGCACGCTGCCCCCAGATCAGGGACGGCTTTCTAAGTGTTGCGGAACAATGGGAGACGCTGGCGCTGGCAGCCCCAGATTTAATACAGCCCTGTGCCAGCTGTGCCGCGGTGATCCTTTGCATAGCGAATACTGATTCCAACGACTGCTGGCTGGAAGAAATCACGCACTGCCCTTAGGCCGGAACGGCACGCAGCGGCATGTTGAGGTCCGTCCACAGGCGCGAGGAGCCGATATCTGTAGGTTCCAGCCGTTACCGCTTTCATCACCCATGGCACGCCAAAATATCGGCTGGAAAAGCGGCCGGCAGGGCCGTAACTAGGGTCAAAACCCAATAAAAGTAAAGTATTGAGCGTTGAATCGGATAATGATTCTCTGAGTCCCTCAGTCTATGGCGAGGGTGAGGATGATGAGAAGCAACTTGTTCTGGCTCAATGACGAGCAATGGGAGCAAATCCAACCG
>CANJPQ010000033.1 GCA_947476275.1 Fidelibacterota bacterium | reverse complement strand
TGATCATGGTGTTGGACTTGGACACCGAAGCGGTCAACTTGCGCAGCGCCTGGCTCATGAGGCGCGCATGGAGGCCCATGTGGTTGTCGCCCATCTCGCCTTCGAGTTCGGCGCGCGGCGTCAGTGCCGCCACGCTGTCCACCACAAGCACGTCGATCGCGCCGGAGCGGACGAGCGTGTCGGCGATCTCGAGGGCCTGTTCGCCGGCGTCCGGCTGGGAGATCAGGAGGCCGTCCAGGTCAACACCGAGCTTGCGGGCATACCCAGGATCGAGCGCGTGCTCGGCGTCGATGAAGGCGCACGTGCCGCCCTTCTTCTGGGCCTCGGCGATGACGTGGAGCGAAAGCGTGGTCTTGCCGGAGCTTTCAGGCCCGTAGATTTCGATGATGCGGCCCTTCGGCAATCCGCCGATGCCAAGCGCCAGATCGAGGCCCAAAGAGCCGGTCGGGATCGAGGCGATGTCCACCGCCGCGCCTGCCTGGCCCATCCGCATGATGGAGCCCTTGCCGAACGCGCGCTCAATTTGGGTGAGCGCGGCATCAAGAGCCTTGGTCTTGTCCATATTGTCTCTTTCGACCAGTCGGAGGGCGGGTTCGGCCATAAGGCGCTCCTTTGTCTATTCAGGTTGAGCCGCGGGTTCAATCGCTGCCGTGTTCCTCGGGTGCGCCAAATGTGCCCTGTATGTTCTCAAAAAACAAGATCAAAAAGAGAACAAAAACAAAACATATGGAACTAGGGCTTGAGTCGAGCCTCGTGGCAGCCCCTAGCGCTAGGCCTGGGGCATCCGCCCCTTAGGTCGACTCACCGCTCGGGGACCGGCCGAACCAGAACAGGGAGTCATCCAGGGTGCCGCCAATGAGCTGTGGGCCACCCATCAGAGCGCTCAATCGGCCGAGACGCGCCGACACCTCGTCGAACGTGGCCGAGAATTTCTCGGTCTCTACAGGCTGGCGCCGCGCCCGCGGCCATCCGGCCACGCGCGGACCGTCGATCGCGCGCGCCGCGATCTCCGCAGCCACAAGGGCTGCGGCATTGTCGGGGAAATGCGGCAGCCAGGCGGTCGCGTTCGGCAGCGATTCACCCGCCAGGGCGCGATGCGTTGCGTGGAACGCCTCCTCCGGCGTGGACGCCTGAAAGGGCGCGTTGTTCGTCGCGAAGCTTCGGGACAACGCCGAGTCCGGATCGGGATTGAGGTTGAGACTGGGACACTCCAACAGCGCCGCCTCAAGGCCGGTGGTGCTGTTGGTGTGGACGGTGAGTGTGGCACCCATGATCCACGGGATGGGATTGGTGCCGGTCAGAATCTCCGCGCCCGCCACGCTGCGCCATACCTCGTGGTTCTCCGCAGGATGCGGCCGGATGACGAGGCGCAGACCGCCGAGCCGCGGCACGAGCAGACGGAGATAGCCGACCATCGCCTCGAAATTGCGCTGCTCGGTCACCGGCCAGCTTTCCATGTAGGCCCGGATCGCCGGCACGGACATATCCGGTCGCCAGGCCCCCGTGGTGATCTCGTACATCCTTTGCGCGCCCCACACGCTGTTGCACAGCGCATAGTTCGTGTTGATCAGAAGGTACGGACCGCGCGATGCGCACTCGGCAGCCTCGGCCGCATAAAACTCACGCCATGACCGCAGGAGATCGACGCGCACGTTGCCGACAATCGGCCCCTCGCGCTCGAACATGGATCGATGCTGCGCATTCTGGAAGAGGAACGCATCCGCGTTGAACGCGCGCGGATCTGTCATCAGACCAACGACGGTCGGATCCATCATCCCCAGAACTTCCTCGTCCATCGCCACCGTGACGTGCCCGTGCTTGCGCACGTAGCCCATGCCTTCGGCTTGGATGCGGTTGGCAGTCTTGAAGAGGAAAATGCCCTTGGGGATCGTTGCCGCGTTCTGGACCATCGTCCACTGCTGGCCGATCACCACGTCGAGACCCGCATTCAGCAGGTGTGCGGCGACAAGCAGGCGGGAATCCAAATCCCGGCTCTTCAGCTCGCACATGAGATACACGGTGCGCGCCATGGCCGTTACGTTCCCTGCGCGGCGTCCTTGAGCACGTCCTTCACCTTACTGACGAGTTGACCGAGGCTGAAGGGCTTCGGCAGGAAGTGGAAATCGTCGGTGTCGACGATATCGCCGCGGGCCACTTCCTCGGAGTATCCCGAGATCAGTAGGATTTTGATCTCGGGCCTTTCGGCACGGACAAGCCGCGCGAGCGTGCCCCCGTCCATGCCCGGCATCATCATGTCCGTGACCATCAGATCGACAGCGGACTGCTCTTTCAGAATGTCGAGCGCCTGCTCGCCAGTGCGCGCTTCGAACACCTTGTAGCCCTTGCTCTTCAACGCGCGCGCGGCGAACACGCGCACCGCGTCTTCGTCTTCCACCAGCAGCACGTTTGCTGGCCGGCTGAAGTCGAGCGGGGCGTTCTCCTCCGAGGTTGCTGCGGCGGCCGGGATTGCTTTGGCGCGCGCATCGCCGTCCTCCGGGTCCGGAGCATACCGCGGGAGGTAGATGGTGAAGCGCGCGCCTTCATTGGGCGCCGAATCCACCATGATGAACCCGCCGGTCTGGCGCACGATGCCGTAGACGGTGGCCAGCCCAAGGCCGGTGCCCGCGCCCGGGATTTCCTTCTTGGTGGAGAAGAACGGCTCGAAAATGCGGCCCAGGTTCACAGGGTCGATACCTTTGCCCGTATCGGCCACCTGGATGCGGATATAGCGCCCGGCGGGCACCTGCTCTGCGGCGAGTTGGGTTGGCTGGTCGAACGTGTCCACGCCCGTGGAGATCGTGAGCGTGCCGCCGCCGGGCATCGCATCGCGCGCGTTCACCGCGAGATTGATGATCATCTGGTCGAACTGGCCCGGATCGACGCGAATCAGCCCAAGCTCGCGACCGTGCACCAGGCGGAAGTCGATCGACTCACCGATCAGCCGCGTCAGCAGATGGGACAGTTCAGTGAGTTCGTCGGTGACGTTGAGCTCTTTCGGCTGCAACGGTTGCTTGCGGGAAAACGCGAGCAGCTGCCGGACAAGGTTCGCCGCGCGGTTGGCGTTCTGCTTGATCTGCATGATGTCGGCGAATGACGGATCGCCCGCCGCATGGCGCTGCAGCAGCAGATCGCAGAACCCGATCATCGCCGTCAGAAGATTGTTAAAATCGTGCGCCACGCCGCCCGCAAGTTGACCCATGGCCTGCATTTTCTGGGCCTGGGCGAATTGGACTTCGAGATTCTTCTGCTCGGTGACGTCGATGAAATGCGCCACTGCGCCCTCGACGTCGCCGCCGGGAACGGCCGCAAGGGGCCCGAGGAAGATCGACGCCTGCGCCGTGCCGTCGCCGCGACCCGGCCCGACGAGGGGTGCAGCAATGATACTCACATCCAACCGCAGGCCTTCGCTGTCGCCCGCCAGAACATTCTCAAGGTCGGCGGAGAAACTCGCCCGGTCCTGCTCCACCAGCCGTTCGGAAAGCGGCGTACCCGTGAGCACCGCCCGCGACTGGCCGACCAACCGCTCGAAGGCCTGATTGCAATCCGCGATTTGGGCATCCGCATCCGTCAACGCGATTGCCACAGGCGCGGCATCGAACAAGGTGCGGAAATGCTCGAATGTTGCGCGGACGTCGCCGGTCGCAGTCCGCGCCATGCCGCGCACGACCGTGGTGCGCGTACGCGTCACACCGACGTCGTCGTAGGTCGATTGCAAGACGGTCGCCGGGATCACCTCGCCGCTGCGCGCCCTGAACTGGACGGCGCCCTGCCACTCGCCTTCGATCTGCGGCCGCGCCGACCCGACGATGATATCGTCGAGTTTCATGCCGGTGAGGTCCTCGGACGCATAGCCGAGCCATTCCGCCAGACGCTGATTCACATATCCAAATGTGCCGTCGACGTCCGTGGAATAGACGCCCATGGGCAGGAAGTAGAGGAAGTCCGAAACGTCCTGCCGCTCCTGGCCGATGATCTCGGTAATGGTGCGCTGGGCGGTGATGTCTTCCGCGGTCCACAGGATCAGGCGCACGCCGAGATCCAGGGGCCGGACCGAAACCTTGTACCATTCGGGCTCCTCGCCCGCGGCGCCGCCGGTGGGCACGATGGGCACGTCGGCGGTGGTTGCGAGCCGGGCTTGGGCGGCCTGCAGAAGCCGGGGAACGCCGTCTTCACGGTCGAAGTCCCGAACCGCCCGCGCACCCAGGAAAGCGGCGGGATCCAGCCCGCCCAGCCACTCCCGCGCGCGCGCATTGGTGTACACGACCGCACCTTCGGGATTTGTGACGATACACGCACGCGGCGCCCCGTCGAGCACCCCCGCCAGCGTCGCGGTCACGTGCATCTTGGGCTTGCGCCGCGCCATGACCACGGCGAGCGCCAACGCCACGGCAATGACACCGGCGGCGATCAGGCCGATCAGTTGGGGGGAGAGGGCATCGGTCAAGGGCGGCTTTTACTTAGCTTAATGGCGGGTGACGCCCTTCCCCTTCAGGCGCATCACGTAGCCGATCACTTCGGCTACCGCTTTATAGTGCTCCTGGGGAATCTCCTGATCAACCTCGACCGTGGCGTACAGGGCGCGCGCGAGCGGCGGGTTCTCGATGATCGGCACCTCGTGGGTCTCGGCGATCTGACGGATGCGCTTGGCGATATAGTCCGCACCTTTTGCGACCACAACGGGCGCCGCCATGCCGTCCATGTCGTATTGGAGGGCGACGGCGTAGTGGGTCGGGTTGGTGATGACCACGCTGGCCTTGGGCACGTTCGCCATCATGCGCTTGCGGTGGCGTTCCAACCGCAACTGGCGAATCTTGCCTTTGATCTTCGGATCGCCTTCGGACTCCTTGTGCTCGTCCTTGACCTCCTGCTTGGTCATCTTGAGTTTTTCTTTGTGCGACCAGCGTTGGTAGAACAAGTCGCCCGCCGCGATCACCGACATCACGAGCACGACGATCATCAGGATCATCACGATCAGCCAGTGGATCTGCTGCATCGTGGTGCGGATGTCCTGATCGATGATCTGATCGGGATGATGGATGGCGGGGACGATGAACACCGCCACAACGACCGATATGATCGCGATCTTCACCACGCCCTTGCCGGCTTCCAGAAGCGACTGCAGCGAGAACAGCTGCTTGGCCCCGGCGAATGGGTTGATCGAGGACAATTTCGGTTCGAGCTTGTTCGGCGTGAAAGCCAGACCGACCTGCCCGATATTGGATACGAGGGCGGCGACCGTCAGCACGAACATCGGGAACGCCAGCAGCACGCCCACCTTCCAGACCGTCTGCGCGAGCAACTGCCGCAGGGCCAGGACGTCGAGCGCGATAGTGTGCGGCCGCTCGATGAAGGCGCGCATGAAGCCGGTCAATTCCTTCGCCACCCACGGCGCAAGCGTGCCGACGACGATCAGGCCGCCGATCAGCATGGCGACGCTTTTGACTTCCTGGGAGACCGGGATATCGCCGTCCGAACGCGCTTTGCTTAAGCGTTTTCCCGTTGGATCTTCTGTCCTGGCGTCCTTGTCGTCCGACATGCGCTACATCCTCACGGGTGAACGATGTTGCGCAGCGTTTCGTCGAAGAAACGCAGGAAGAAAAGCATCATGGTCGGCAACGTGATCATGAGAATCCCGAGGCCCAGCGCGATCTGCGCCGGCATCGCGACGAAATAGACGTTCAGCTGCGGCGACAAGCGCGCCAGGATTCCGGATGTGATCTGGAACACCAGCTGGAACACCAGGAACGGCGCGGCCAGCCGGATGCCCATGGCAAAAGCCTGGTTGATCAGCGTCGACCCCATCGCAAGCATGTCGCCGGCGAACAAGTCCTGCCCCGGGCGCATCAGACTGAAACTGTCGATCGCCGCAGATATCAGGAGCTGATGGGACCCGGTGATAAAGATCATCAGCACCGCGACGATGTCGAGCAAGCCGATGACGATGGCGCTCTGTTCCTGCGTCACGGGGTCGTCCACCAGGGCGTTGGTCAATCCGCTCGCCGTGGCGATGACTTCGCCCGCGAGTTGCAGCACGCTCATGATGGTCTGGACCAGCATGCCGATGAAGCCGCCGATCAGGAACTCTTTGACGATCATCCAGCCGAGATCGGCTGCGTTGTTGGGCTGCCCGGGCAGCTGATCCGCCACCAACGGCAAGGCGACCAGAGCCACCATGACCGCTACGACCAAGCGGACACGCACCGGCACGTAAGCCGCGGAAATGCCTGGAAACAGCACAAACAGGATCGAGAGCCGGCTAAAGATCAGCAGGAACTGGAAGACGTTGAGAGCGAGCAGGTCTTGCAGCATTGGCTGCTCGTTGTCCTTTAGGGAGCATCAACCGAGCGCGACGATCTTGTCCATCAGCCGCTCGGTGAACTCGGTCAGCTGACGCAGCATCCACGGCAACGTGAAGATCGCCACGGCGCACACCGCCGTGATCTTGGGAATGAAGGTAAGCGTCATTTCCTGGATATGGGTCAGCGTCTGGAAGATCGAGATCGCCAGACCCACGACCAGGCCAACCAGAAGAATCGGCGCCGAGACGATCAGCATCGTCATCACGGCGTCGCGCGCGATATCGAGGACTTCCATTTCGTTCATGGAGGTGCCCCGGTCCCGCCGTTAAATCGGCATCTTGAGGATTTCGTTGTAGGCGCTCAGAACCTTGTCGCGCACGGCGACAACGGTCTCGAGGGTCTGCTCGGCATTGGCAACGGCCGTGATGACGTCCTTCAGGTCCGCCTCGCCGGAGATCTGCTTGATCGACAGGTTTTCCGCGTCGCGGCCGGTCTTCACCGCCTGCTGCAGGCTATCGCCGACCATATTGGCGAAGCTGTCCTGACCGGGCGACATGGTATCTTTCGCGCCCGCCATCGGCGCCGCGGCCGCAGCCTTCTTGTACGCGTTGACCGCCGAAGAGAAGTCGATCGCCATGGCCTATTCCCCTACCCTAGCTGCTACTTCAGGAGCTCGAGCGTCTTGGCCACCATCTGACGCGAGGTGGAGATCACGTTCATGTTCGCTTCGTAGGTTCGCTGTGCTTCGCGCATATCCATCATCTCGACCAGCGGATTGACGTTGGGCACTTGGACGTAACCCTTGTCGTCGGCGCCGGGATGGGTGGGATCGTACTTCGACTGCAGCTTGCTCTGGTCGTTATAGATCTTTTTCACTTTGACGGTGTCCGCTTCGAGGTGCCGATCAAGCTGGTTTCGGAAAGTCACGAGCTTGCGACGATACGGCTCCATGCCGGGCTTTTCCGCGGTCGAATCCGCGTTGGCCAGGTTTTCGGAAATGACGCGCAGGCGCGTGGCCTGGGCCTTCATGCCGTGCGACGCAATCGTCGAGCTGATCTTTAAGTCATCCATGGTGCGTACCTATCCCGAGAGTTCTCAGCCGCCGCCCTTGTTGATGGCGGTTTTGAACATGCGCATCTGTGCCTGCATCAGCGTCACCGCGGTGGCGTAGTCGCTGCGCGTGTCGCCGACCTTCTGCATCTGCTCTTCGACCACGACCTTGTTGCCGTCGGGGGACTCTTCAAACGTGCGCTGTTCGCGCTTGCCGTTGAAGCGCTGCTGCTCCGGGATCGTGCCCTGCACGTGACGCGGATCGGTGCGTGCGACGTGGACCGGCGCGGTCTCCCGCAGCGCTTGCTTGAAGTTCAGCGGCTTGAGGTCTCTTTCCTTGTAGTCGGGCGTATCGGCGTTGGCGACGTTCTGGGACAGGACCTTCTGGCGCGC
This sequence comes from Fidelibacterota bacterium, assembly GCA_947476275.1. Classification (GTDB taxonomy): domain Bacteria; phylum Pseudomonadota; class Alphaproteobacteria; order Rhodospirillales; family Rhodospirillaceae; genus SCTM01. The sequence goes on along the minus strand of CANJPQ010000033.1, from coordinate 39,160 downwards.
AGATGCCCAGTCCATCTTGGTCATGGCCATCTGGAAGAGCTTGAGGTTGTTCAGGTCCATGGCGCCCGCCCGGATCGATTGATTGATGGGCAAAATTGACCCAGGAACCTTAACAACGCGTGAATCTTCGTTAACGACCCAGGAACCCTGAAAAATCCGTGGGTTAGGCCCAAACCGGGGTTCAGACACTTAAAGAAATTTTAAACGCGCTGGGGCAATTCTTGCCGACTCCAGGCGGCCGCTGTGGCCGCTCAGCCACGCGCCCCCGCCCACCCAAGCTCTAGGCCCCTTACCCGTGACCCATCGGCCCCCCGCATCGCCGTCTGAAAAGGCCCCGCCACCGGCGGTCGCCGTGGCGTTGTCGGAAGCGCCGGATGACGCGGCGCCCACGGTGCTGGCGACGGGCCGCGGCGCGCTCGCCGAACAGATCCTCAACATCGCGTTCGCCAACGGGGTCAAGGTCCGCCAGGACGCGGACCTGGTGCAAATCCTCGGCGCGATCGACGTCGATTCCCCCATTCCGACGGAGGCCTATGCCGTCGTTGCGGAAATCCTTAGCTACGTCTACCGCGCCAACGGCCGAGCCCCTGAAGGCTTCGCCGCACAGCATCATGGAGTTGCCCGATGAGCGACGCCGGCACGAAACTCTTGGCAGCCGTCGAGGCCGCCGCAATCGAACTCTCCAAACTCGAATCCCTGATCGCCGGGGCTCACCGCTTGCTAGCGGAAGGCCGCGTCATCGAACTGTCAGCGCTCGACAACCGGACGCGGGAATTGTGCAAGGCGGTCCTCGATCTGCCAGGGCCCGAGGGCCGCGCGATGATCTCCAAGCTTGAGAAGGTGCTCGACAGCCTCGACGGCCTGAGCGCGGCCTTGCAGGACAAGTTCGGCGACGTCCCCGTGCTACCGAGCCACGGCAACGCAGCCGCCGCGTATGCCTCTCTGCTCAAGCACTTCCCTTAAGCACGAGCACGGCCGCCATGGACGCCGTTACCTACGTCAAATTTATGCTCGCGCTGGTCCTGGTTCTGGGCCTGATCATGGGCCTGGCCTGGCTTTTGAAGCGCCTGGGACTGGGTGACGGCGCACGCGGCCCACTTGCCCGCCGGCGCCGCCTGCGTACGGTTGAATCCACCATGCTCGACGCACGGCACAAAGCGGTGCTGATCCGCCGCGACGATGTCGAGCACCTGGTGCTCGTCGGCCCGAACACGAGCCAAGTCATCGAGCGCAATATTCCCGCAGCACCTGAAGTTGCAGGCGCCGACCCAGCGCCCGCGGGCATCAGCTTCCGCTCGCTCCTCTCCAAGGATCCGCAGCCATGACCTTTGCGCCGCGTATCCGCACCGTTGTCGCCTTCACGGCACTCACCGCGGTCGTAGCCCTCGCCGCCGAGCCGGCGCTGGCGCAATCCTTGAATATCGATTTCGGCGCCAAAGGCGACTCCTCGACCACGAATCGCATCGTTCAGCTGTTCCTGCTGCTGACGGTGCTCAGCGTCGCACCGGCGATCCTGATGATGGTGACGGCTTTCACGCGCATCGTCGTGGTGCTGTCGATTTTGCGCCGCGCACTGGGCACCAACACCGCGCCGCCGAACACTGTCATCATGTCGTTGGCGATATTCATGACCGCCTTCATCATGGCGCCGACATTCGAGGCGTCTTGGGACAACGGCGTACAGCCCTACATCAACGGCCGCATCAATGAGACTGACGGCTTCAACCGCAGCGCAGCACCCTTCCACGATTTCATGATGAAGCACGTGCGCGAAAAGGACCTGGGCCTGTTCATGAACATGGCCAAGACGCCGACCGTGGAAAGACCAGAAGACACGCCGCTGAAGGCCCTGATCCCCGCTTTCATGATCTCCGAACTGCGCCGCTCGTTTGAAATCGGGTTCCTTATCTATATCCCCTTCATCATCATCGACATGGTGATCGCCTCGGTCCTGATGTCGATGGGCATGATGATGCTGCCGCCGACGATGTTGGCATTGCCGTTCAAGCTCATCTTCTTCGTGTTGGTGGATGGATGGTTTCTGCTGGTGGGCAGCCTGGTGCAAAGCTTCCAGGGTCCCTAGCCCGATTGCCGCCGCGCGCGCGCGGTGCCAGGATCACCTGTCAGCGCCTCACAATCAGACCATGACCGCCAACACTATCCCCGCCATTCTCGACCAGGCGATCAACCTGCATCGCGCGGGTCGCCTCGCCGAGGCCCAGGCGATCTATCTGAAGATCTTGACCGAAGCGCCGCAGCACTTCGATGCACGCCACCTTCTGGGCGTCACCTTTCTCCAACTGAACGACGCAGCGGCGGCGGCTGAAAACATCACCGCAGCGATTGCAATTCGCGAAGACCCCGGCGCGCTCACCAATCTCGCCTTGGCGCAGGCGACCTTAGGTGAACGTGAAGCCGCGCTCGCGACTCTCGACCGCGCCCTGGTCTTGCGGCCGGACAACCCCGAAGCCCTCAACAATCGCGGCAACCTGCTGCAGGAGCTGAAGCGGCCGACGGAGGCTCTGGACAGCTTCGACCGCGCCCTTCGCTTGCGACCCGACTATGCCGATGCCCTGAACAATCGCGGGACGACCCTGCGCCACCTCAAGCGCCACACAGAAGCGCTGGAGAGTACAGATCGGTCCTTGCGCGTGCGCCCGGGCGATCCGCAGACGTTGCAGAATCGTGCGCTGACGCTGAAGGAACTCGGTCGCCTGGACGAAGCGATGCGCGACCTCGACCAGATCCTGGCGCACCGTCCGGACTTTGCGCCGGCCTGGTCCGATCGCGGCACGGTGCAAGAGGCCCTCGGCCGCCCCGCCGCGGCGGTCGCGGACCACGACGCGGCAATCGCGCGGGATCCGAACTACGCCCCGGCCCATTGGAATCGGAGCGTCGTCCTGCTCCGCAGCGGCGATTTCGCTGCCGGCTGGCAGGCGTACGAGTGGCGCTTCAAACAGGCTTGGGCCGACCAGTTCAGGCCGTTCGCACAGCCCCAATGGCGCGGCGAGGACATTGGCGGCAAGACGATCCTCCTTCATGCGGAACAGGGTTTCGGCGACGCCATCCAATTTGTCCGCTTTGCAAAACTCGTCGCGGCGAGAGGCGCGCGCGTCCTGCTTGAGGTACGGCGGCCGCTGATTCCGCTGATGCGCGCGCTGGCCGGCGTCGACACCTTGCTTGAGCACGGGCAACCCCTGCCGCCCTTCGACGTGCAGTGTTCGCTTATGAGTCTTCCGCTCGCACTCGGCACGCGGCTGGACACCATTCCGGCGGATGTCCCCTATCTCCGTTCAGATCCGGAGCGCAGCGCGGCCTGGGCCGCCCGGCTCGGGCCACGAACGAAACCGCGGGTCGGAATCGTGTGGTCGGGCAGCGCCGGGCACAACAGCGACATGCGCAGATCCCTAGCGCTCGAAAAATTCCTGGCGGCCATGCCGCCGGGAGTGGAGATCCACACCCTGCAGAAAGATGTCCGGCCCGCCGACGCGGCAACACTTGCTGCGCATCCGGAGATATTTGATCACACCGCGGCCCAGACCAGCTTCGGCGAGGCCGCGGCTCTGATCGATCATCTCGACCTTGTCATATCCGTGGATACTTCGCTGGCGCATCTGGCCGGCGCGATGGGCAAACAAACGTTGATACTTCTAGCTTATGTCGCGGACTGGCGGTGGCTCGACGGGCGCAACGACAGCCCGTGGTACCCCACAATGCGGCTGTTCCGGCAACCCGCATGGGGGGATTGGACAACCGTTCTCGCGCGCGTGCGCGGCGAGATCCAGCGCGATCTCTTGAGCGCCGACTAAGCGACCTTGATGACGATCTTGCCGATCTTCTCGCCGGCTTCCATGTAGCGCACCGCATCCAGGGCCTTCTCGAACGGAAACACGCGGTCGATGACCGGTGCGATCTTGCCGTCAACGCAAGCCTGGGTCAGGTCTTCCAGCATCTTGCGACTGCCGACGACGGTGCCTTTGATTGTGAGCCCGCGCATGATCATGTTGCGGGGGAAATCCTTTAAGCCGACCATCTCCGTGGACGTCCCCGTGCGCCGCACCGGGTTAGCGCCGATCAGGCTGATGCGCCCGTTGGAGGCACACGCGTTGATGCAGCGCTCCATCTCGCCGATGCCCACCGTATTCAGCACCACGTCAGCGCCGCGGCCATTCGTGAGCCGGATGACCTCCTGCTGCCATTCGGGTGTATTGCGGTAGTTGATCGTCATGTCGGCGCCGAGCGCGCGCATCTTGGCAAGTTTCTCGTCGCTGGATGACGTCACGATCACCCGCGCGCCAAAGTATTTGGCGAACTGGAAGCCGAACATCGACACGCCGCCGGTCCCAAGCGTCACCACCGTCTCGCCACGCTTGACGTTGGTATCGCCCACAACCGCGTGCCAGGCGGTCAGCGCCGGGTTCGGCAGGGTCGAGGCGGCCTCATAGCTCAGCGCCTCGGGGATCTTCACCAGGCCGTCCGCACCGACCACGGCGTATTCCGCCAGGAACCCATCCCGGTTCACGGAGAAGTCGATCTTGGACATATCGTCGTTCCACGGGCCATCGACCCACAGGGGGAAGTGCGTCGCCATGACCCGGTCGCCCTTCTGGACGCGGGTCACGCCGGACCCCAGGGCCACAACCTCGCAGGCATTGTCGTCGAGCGGGATCAGCGATGTGCTGTCCCCGGCGCCGCCATAGATGCGCACGCGCCGCAGCAGGCTTAGGTCGCGCGCATTCAGGCCGGTGGCGTGGACCTTCACCAGCACCTCTCCCGGCCCAGGCTGCGGGATGGGGCGCTTCACCAGGTGCATGGTGATCTGGCCGTCCTTGGCGTCCCCAACTTCATAGGCGCGCATCTGGCCTGTGGTCTTCGGCGCGGCCAAGGCGGCCGCAGGAGCGGCTGCGGCGGCGATGGAGGCGGCAATCCACGTGCGGCGGGAGAGAGGGGTCATGGCCGGGGGCTCCTGCAGGGGAACCCCAGCCTACTGCGACCTTTACAGGGGCGCTAGGTGATCGCGCTTAGTTGATCGCGCTGAGGGGCTTCTGGCCGAGCATGTCCTTGTACTCGACCATGAAGGACTTGAAGTGCTCGGCCTGCTCGATCTGAGAGCGCACGGCCTTTACGTCAAGCATACCGCGTTCCTTCGGCGTGGTGATCAGCGTGAACGCGTCGCGGTAGGGCGTGTTCGCCATCGGCGCGGTATAGCGCTGGCGAACGCGGGTAATGGTGCGGTCGTCCCCCGCCAGCGTGAGGGCCGTGGCCCAATCCAGCACAGAGCGCGCATTGTCCTTGGTGACTTGCTCCGCTTCCGGCACCAGTTCGGCGATGGCTTTGGCGGCGTTGTTCCAGTCCTGAGCACGCCAATAGATCTCCGCGCGCAGCTGGCGGGATTCGATCGAGGTATCAGCGCCCAGCAGCAGGATGGCCTCGTCAACCTTGCCCATGTCGGTCAAGGCACGCGCCTCAAGACGGCGGCGCATGGCGTTCAGTTCGCGGCCGGCCTCGCCGACCTGACTGTCGCGCAGCACATCGAGCGCTTTCTGCGGCTGGCGATCCAACAGGTTCACCAGAGCAAGGCGCGCGCCGATGCGGGCCTTCTCCGCCCCGCTGACACGGAACTGCACTTGGCGTTCCAACAGGATCGCGGCCTGCTCCAGCAGGTCCACCGACACCAGACGGTCGGCGAGTTTGCGGATCATCTCGTCGCCCTTTTCGCCCGGCGGGACCAGGCTGCGGAATTCGTCGAACAAGCCGATGGCCGTCACCGGCGTCAGCTTCTCGCTCGCGCCGTTCAGATAAAGCTCCTCGAACATCTCCGACATCTTCACCGCGGCGGTCTCCACACGCGGGTCGTCGCGGAAATATTCGGTGGCGAGCTTCAGGGTGCGCAGCGCCGTGCCGTAGTCCTTCTGGTCTGCGTAGAGATCCGCCAGACGCAACAGGAATCCGAGTTCGATATCGTCGCCGCGCCAGCGATAGCGCAGCTTCTCCAGGCCTTCGATCAGTTCCGGCGTCTGCAGCGTGCCGAGTTGGTGTTCGAGTTCCATGCGATCGCGCTGGGCGAGGACGGCGTACATCAGGTTGGCGCCGGCTTCGGCCTTGCGATACTGCGACAGCGCCACCTGCTGCTCGCCGAACTTCTGGTTCAGCTTGCCGTCCAGGTAGTCGATCATCGGCTGCTGGCTGAGATCGGCCAACTCCTTGCGTAAGATGTCGAGGAAGCCGCGCGCGCCGAACTCGTCGCCCGAGGCCGTTGCCGCTTCGAGCGCGATCAGCGCCAGCGTGTTTCGCACCCTGAGCGGATAATCGCGAATCGCCGTTTCGGTCTGGATCATGGTCGCGGCTTGCGCTTCCGGCTTGCCGATCTTGGCGCGGGCCGCGGCAAGCCAGAAACGGTCTTCCTCGTCGTTGGCGAGGCTCAGATGATTGAAGTCTTCCGCCGCTTCTTCCCAGCGGCGCATCATCACTTCAGTCGCGCCGCGCAAGGCGCGATAGGGCGCGGTGTTCTCGGAGTTGGGGTCGGTGCCCTTCATCACTTCGAGAATACCGAGCACTTCCGGATAGAACCCGTTCGCGAACTCGAAGCGGGCCAGGCGGAAGCGGGCTTCCTGCTTGACCTCGGGGCGCTCGTCCGTGAGCGCGGCCTCAAGAGCCTGCTTGTTCTTGACGTAGTCTTCCGCGCGGCCGACTTGCCAATCGGAGATATTGAAGACGCGATTGGAGTCCTGCTGGACCATCATCGTCTCGCCCTTCTCCGCGATCTCCTTCGACATGACAAGGCCGCCGTCGACCTCGATCTCCACGCCGTTGCGGGAGGCTTGGGCGCGAACGCTGTCGCTCTTGGGCACCACGACCACGCCTTGCGCGGTCACGGGCAGATCGAGATCGGTAAAGCTGCGTTCCGGGAAGATACCGGAGCTGATCGGGATCACCGGCACGACCAGCAGCATGTCGCCAACTTCCGGATCCTCAATCGGCACCGTGCGGCCGGCTTCGCTCACGGCGAGATACAGGCTCGCCTCGTTGTTGCGCAGCTGCGGACGTATCTCGATCGCGCGCGTCGGGCGCGGCGGCATGGCGCGGAAGTCGAGCACCCAAGACAGGCCATCGCGGCGCACCGCGGGGTTGATGTCGGGCGGGGTCAGCATACGCAGGATGGTGTTGTTGCGCACCGGCAGCTGCTCGATGAACGAGATATGCGGCGCACCGGCCTTCTGGAGGGCGGCAATGTCGATTTGCTTGTAGCGGTCGAACACCACCCAGGTGTACTCGGCGCGACGGAACACGGCGGCGGCGGTCGGCTCTTCCCAGGGGATCGTGACGGTCACGACGCCCGGTGGAGGCGGCGGTTCTTCGACTTTCGCCTTGCCCTTCTGGGCCGCGGCGGTTTTTGCGTCTGCGACTTTCTTGGCGTCAGCCGCAGCTTTGCCGTCGGCAGGCTTCTCGGCCGCTTTCGGATCGGTCTTCCCGTCGGCCTTGGCGGTCTTGGTATCGGCCGGCGGCGTGGGCGTTTTGGGTGTCGCCTGCGGCAGCAGATCGACGACCACCGTGTTGCCGGAATTGAAATCGCGGATCTGGGCATCGCCCTGCATCGGTACGGTCACGACCGTGCGGCCGTTCTCTACACCGACGGTCGCAGGGCGGTTCGCCGGCGGCAGGCCGCGATTGAGCGCGTCCGGATCGACCGGCGCAGCGCGGTCAAAGGTGATGACGATGCGATCGCCGCGGCGTTCGACCGTGTACTTGGTCTTACCGGGCCAATCGAAGGCGAGACGGAAGTAGTCCGGGTGCGTGCCGGTGCGCACGCCGACAGTGCTCGACAATGCGGGCAACGCCGGACCGAGAGATTCGGAGCGGTTGGTCGAGGCGGGGGCGGCCGCAGTCGTTGCAGCGGGCGTCGCAGCGGGCGTCGCAGGCTTCGCGGCGGCGGGTGCGGGCGTCGCCGCAGGCGGACGCGGCTGCGCTGTCGCTGCGGCCGCAGGCGCGGCTTGCGCAGGCGCCGGCGTGGTCAGCGGTGTCAGATCGACGACGACAGCGTTGCCCACCGGGAAGGAGCGCATGCTGACATTCGGCTTTAGGGTATAGGTGAGTGTGCGGCCGTCGGCGCTGAGGCGGCCCGGACCGGTGACGTATTCGCCCAGCGCCGCATCAGCGGACGCAGCGCCGCCGACGATGGCGCGCTCGAACTGAACGATCAGCTGGCCGTTGAGGACTTCCGCGGAGTAACGCACCGCAGAATCCCAGTCGAAGACCAGACGCGCATAGCCATCGCGCTGTGCGGCGCGCAAACCTTCCGCTTGTGCCGCCGTGCCGAAGCCGGCGACGGCAGCGATCACACCGACGATGAGCAGCGTCTTCCTCATGGCGCCTCACCCGCTGCGGTCGGGGTGTCGGGCATCACGAGAATACGGGTCGGCGGCACAACGGCCGCCTCGCCCGCGGCATCTGCGCCGCGCGCGAGCACGGCAAAACTTTTCGGGTATCCCGAAGCGACCAGCGCATCGCGCACGGCGGCGGCGCGCGCGCGCGCCGCGGACCAAGTCGCTGTGTCGCCCTTCGCCGGCGCCTGTACGAGCACGGCAATACGGTTCGGGAGATTGCTCAGCACGCCCCCGATTTCGAACACCTGCCGCTGCGTCGTCGCGTCCAGCACTTGGATCGCGTCTCCCGGTTGGCTGCCGCCGACGGCTGTCGGCAGCTCCAGGATAAGGTATTGCGCGGTGAGTCGGAACCCAACGCCGTCAAGGGACGGGCTGCGGGAGAAAGCGGATTTGAGGACAGTTTCAAGATAGGCCAAATCGTCGCCGGGCACCCGCTCCAAGGCAGGCAGGCGCTGCGGACCCACGGTCGTCTCTTCAACCCCTCCCAGCGCATGGAAGGCCGAGGCATAGCCACTGGCAATCGCCGCAAAGCGTCCCTTGTCCGGGGTGCTCATCGAGAACATCAGCACGAAGAAGGCGAGCAGCAGCATCACGAGGTCGACGAAGGTGATCAGCCACAGACGCTTGGTCGGCGCGGCAGTCATCTGCGCGGGCGCGAGTGATGTCATGGACGCCCGCCCGCCGCCAAGGTGGCGACCGTATCGGCATCGTTGTCGAGCAACAGGAATGAAAACCGCAAGTCTGCGCCATCGGCGGAATCAGGGCCGACCATCAGCGACGTGGCCGGCACTCCGTTAGCGATCAGGTCTTCGGCCATGCGGATGGCGTCGTCACCGGCGCCGCCGTCGATGATCATTTCGTAGCGCAAGCCGGCAGGCGCGGAGCGCAGCAGTTTGGCGATGGCTTCATGCGCGTCGCTTCCAGCGGCGCGCAAGGTGTCGCCGGAGATGGTCAAGTCGACGCGGTCGCTGTTGGCGATGTTGATATGGCCGGTCGGCGGCAAGAGGCTTGCCACGGCATCGTTCACGCCGGCCTGGAATGCCTGACGCGCGGTGAGACTGACTTTGGAGCCGGCCTCCGTCTTCGGCGCGGCGAACACGAGTTCCAGACTCTTCGTGACGGATGCAGCGCGCGGTACGTCGACCGACGCGGTGGTGCCGAGGACAACGAAGAACGCGAGCAGCATAAAGTTGAGCGACAGCAACGTGACGAACACGCGATCGCCTTCCTCGCTCACGCGCGGAATCACGCCGGCGCGGCGCGACTTCTTCGGCGCACGCGCGAGATCGCGCAGCTCAGCATTGGGCGTCGCCGCCGTCATGCGGACTCCTGAATGCGGTCAGACGAGAGATTGCGTTCGGCCACAGTACCATCCCGACGGCTTGCACCGCCGACACGTGTTTTCCGCAGCCTAGTGGGGGAGGAGCTAACGAGCGGTTAAGGCCCTGAAAGCGTTAGCGAAGCGATCAACCGCCGCCGGCGGAAAGCTGCTTCTTCGTCGACAACTCTTCGGTGAGGAGCCGGGCCTTCTCGCGGCTCATGAGCGCCATGCGCTCCGCCGCCTTGGCGGTCGGCATGGTCTGCACGACCGCTACGAGGATGGGCATATCCAGCGTGTCGAAGATCTGCGCCGCGTCGCGGGGCTTCATGGTGCCGTAGATCTTCACGAGCTGTTCGATCTCGGCCTGCTTCTGCTTGTCGTACTTCCCGAGCAACGCCTGGATGGTCTTCTCAAGTTCCTGGAGCTGGGCGATCTTGCCGTCGATACGGGACTCGCCGGCCTTCATGAGGCCTTCGCGGGCCGCCACATCCTGCTCGCGTTTCTCGATCTGGCCGCGCCGCTCAGACAAGCGCTGCAGGGTATCGATCTCGGACTTGGTCAGGGACGAGGCATTGAATGTCGTGCCGCTCGCCGCGCCTGGCTCGCCTTCAGGCTTCTCTTCCGCGCCTTCGGCTTTTTCCTCGGGCTTTGCGCCGGCCGCAGCGGGGGCGGCGGGCGCAGCCGCGGGCTTCGGCGGCGTGGTCTGGGCTTGCGCCGGCGGAGTGACCACCTGCAGGGACGCGCGGCGGGCGTTGGCAATCGTCTCGACGACGACTTCGATCCGCAGGCCGAGCATGAACACGGTGGCGACGATCACCACCGGCAGCAGACGCAGCGCAGGCATGCCGCGCCCGGACCCTTCGGGTTCGGGCGTCGCGCGACGGCGCAGACCTGGAAGTTCGGACGGTGTCATGACCAACTTGATTTACCGCGCCGCCTGCAAAGCCTTCAAGAGCTCCCGCTCGGCTTCGGAGCGTTCTTCCGCGATCGCGACATCTTCGTTGGGCGCATTGCGTTCGGCGCCGGCGCCGCGACGGCCGCGTGCAGCCGGGCCCACGGCAGCGCCGGGCACTTTCGCCTCGGCCCGGGCAGCCCCAAGTGCGGAGCGTAATTCGGCGGCGGTTTCGGCAAGGGCTGACGGCGCGGCGGCGGCGGCCAGCGTGCGCGGCGGCGGCTCGGCGGCCAGGCCACGCACCGGCGCGGGGGCGGCCGCACCGTACGTAGAGGCTGCAGCGGAGACAGGGGCCGCAGGCGCGGTGCCGACATCGACGCGGGCGGCCTTCACACTGGCCTCAAGACGGTTGGCGAGTTCCTCGGCGCGCTGAACCATGAAAGCCAGATCGTCGCGCAGGGTCTGGGCCTTATCGACGCGGTCTTTCAGCGTCTGATTGGCCTCGGTCGTCGCCTTCTTGAGCTTCGGGATGCCGGCTTCCGCACGCATGGTGGCGTCATTGAAGCTGGCGACGATCCGCCCGAGTTCGTCGCGGGACCGGCGCAGGGCAACCAGACGGCGATTCAGGATAATGGCGTAAACGATCGTCGGAACCAGGAGCAGGATCACGACAAGGTCGAGAATGGTCTGTGTCGTCATCTGACTCTCCTGCCCGCCTTCAGCACCATCTTAGCTGAAGCTCGGCTCACGTCATCCAACGCCAGTTGTGCCGCAGCGCACATAAAAATCAGTTAACTCTTGGACGAACTCGCATCCGGCCGGCGACGGTGGTCGACGCGGATGGCGATGTGGTTGCCTTTGCGGCCCATTTTCCCGGTTAGCATGGGCTGATCGCCGCAGCGCAGGATAATCGGGCTATCGGGACCTGCATTGAGCAGCAGTTTGGAGCCGACCTTAAAGGACAGGGCGCGGCTCAGGGACATGATCTGTGTATCGAGCACCGCTTCCAGGTCCACTTCGGTGATCCACATCTCTTCGGCCAAGTGGGTTTCCCAGATCGAGTCACGGCCGAACTTTTCGCCCATGAACATCTGGAGGAGCAGTTCGCGGACCGGTTCGAGGGTCGCGAAGGGGATCAGAATCTCCAATCGGCCGCCGCGGTCTTCCATGTCGATGCGCAGGCGCGCGACGATGGCGGCGTTGGACGGCTGGGAAATCGTGGCAAAGCGCGGGTTGGTCTCAAGACGGTCGAAACGGAACGTGACCGGCGACAGCGGATCGAAGGCGGCGGACAAGTCGGCCAACACCACGTGGATCATGCGCTCCACCAGGGTGCGCTCGATGGTGGTGTAGGGGCGCCCTTCGACGCGCATCGCCGCCGTCCCGCGGCGGCCGCCGAGCAGCACGTCGACGATCGAATAGATCATCGAGGAGTCGACCGTCATCAGGCCGAAGTTGTCCCACTCTTCCGCCTTGAACACCGTCAGCATGGCGGGCAGCGGGATCGAGTTCAGGTAGTCGCCGAACCGCTGCGACAGGATGTCGTCGAGGGAGACTTCGACGTTGTCGGACGTGAAGTTACGCAAAGATGTCGTCATCATGCGCACGAGGCGGTCGAAGACGACTTCGAGCATCGGCAGGCGTTCGTAGGACACCAGCGCCGAATTGAGGATCGCCTGGATGCCGGCGCGATCGGAGCCGGTATCGCCGGCTTCGTCGAAGCCGAGCAGGCTGTCGATTTCGTCCTGGTTCAGAACGCGGGTGGACTCGCGAGCGCCGCCGCCGCCCATAGCGCCACCGCCATCGTCATCGCCACCGCCGAGCATCGCTTCCCATTCGGCCGCCATCGCGTCCGCATCGGGATCGCCGGCCGCGGCCGGCGCCGCCGAATCACCGCCCACATCCGCGAGTGCTGCGGCGAGATCGTCGTCTTTGGTGTCGCTCGGAGGTGCCATGAACCTTTACCGCCCTTATTGGACGATCATTTCCTTGAAAAGCACGTCTTTGATCTGCACGGGTCGCACGGCCGCGTTGACGCGGATCAGCAGTTCTTCACGCAAACGATACATGCCCGCCGCACCTTGCAAGTCCTCCAGGCGCAACTCGCGCAGGTAGACCTGAAAGTTGTCGACGATGCGCGGCTGGACGTTTGCGACTTTCGCCACATCGGTTTCGTTCGCGAGCTCGATGCTCACGCGGATCTTGAGGAAGTTCCGCTTGCGACCGGCGGTATTGATGTTCACCAGCATCTCGGGCAAATCGTAGAACACCGCGGTGGTCGCGGGCTCGCCTTCGGTCGGCGCCTTTGCGGCTTCCTTCTTGCCTTCCTTGGCGTGATCTTCGGCGCCGCCTTCTTCCGCGGCCGCATCTTTCTTCTTGCCGGTGATCATCGCCACGAGCGGATCGGCCAGGCCCGTAAAGTAGGCCGCAGCTCCGCCGCCGAGTACCAGCACGAGCGGCAGCACGACGAGCAGAAGCAGCTTCTTCTTGTTGCCGCCGCCGCCACCTTCGAATTCAGGTTCGGCCTCGCCCTCGAAATCTTCTTCGTCCGCCATGGCGCTCTACCTTTAAAGCCGCGGGGCCCACCCGCCTGCACACGACACCGCAGGCGTTCGCCGCAAACGCAGCGTAAGCCCTTTTAAGGCCTTCGTCCGTCGAGGCTACCGTTCACCCGTTAACAATACCTTGCGCCCCGGTGACACTGCAGGCGCCTCTATAATGTCGACTCCGCTACAGGCCCCAAACCTGCGCCTGCCGCCCGCGTAAATACGCGGGAAATACGCGGGAGAGATTTCGGACGCAGGCGCGCGCGGGTCATGCCGCCCGCACTTAAAGAACAAAAAGAGAACATTATCCCGGCATGACCCGTCCGTCAAATCGCGCGGTCTGTGCGCTCAGGCTGCCCCAGAGCGACAGCCCTAGGAAAGAGTTGCCCGGCAGACCAGCGCCGAAAGCGCGTCCCTGCCCGGCCCAAGACCCGACCTGGTACCCCTATACCACTGAATAACAACGTGAATTTGGTTTGGCACGGAGGCTGCATACCTCAGGACAAACAATCTGCGCAAAAGCGCGGGACGAGGCCATGGATAATACGACGTATATCGCGCTATCGCGCCAGCAGGCGCTATGGAACCAACTCGAGGTTGTCGCCAACAACCTCGCGAACGTGAACACGACCGGATTCAAAGGGTCGGACACGCTGTTCTCCCAATTCATCGAGAAGTCGCGCAGCGACGATCGCACCTTCAAGGACAAGGTCGCCTTCACGCACGACTTCGGCCTGGTCCGCAATCTGGCCCAGGGCACGTTCAACTACACGGGCAATACCTTCGACCTCTCGCTGCAGGGCGAAGGCTATTTCGTCATTCAGAAGCCGGCCAACGGCTCGGCGCCCGCGCAGGAGCTCTACACCCGCGCCGGCAGCTTCACGATCAATGGCGAATCTCAACTGACCACTCAGTCGGGCCAGCTGGTGATGGGCACCGACGGCCAGCCGATCACCATCGCCAGCAACAACGGCGATATCGTCGTGCAGGGCGACGGGTCCATCAAGACCCGCGACGGCCGCGCCATCGGCAAGCTGCGCGTCGTGCGTTTCGAGGTCGAGCGCGATTTGAAAGCCGTGGACGGCACCGTGTTCCGCTCCGACGCCCAGCAGGCCATCGACATGCCCCAGCCGAAAGTGGCGCAAGGCGTGCTCGAAGACTCCAACGTCAATTCCATCACCGAGATGACGCGCCTGATCAACGTCAATCGCGCCTACGCCGACATCGCAAAGATGGTTGAGGAAGAGCATCAGCGGAAGCGTCAAGCCGCTGACACGTTTACCCGTCAAGTCGCCGCTTAGTACGAAAAGCAGAGAAGAGGACCATAGTCATGGCCATTCGCGCTCTTACGATCGCCGCCACCGGTATGCAGGCTCAGCAGACCAACGTCGAAGTGATCTCGAACAACATCGCGAACATGAATACGACGGCGTACACACGCCGCCGTACCGAGTTCAACGATCTGTTGTACCAGGATCTGCGTCGCGTCGGCTCGACCTCATCCGACACGGGTACGATCGTTCCCGCCGGTGCGCAGCTCGGCCTCGGCGTGAAGACCGCCGCCGTGTATCGCATCAACGAGCAAGGCAGCTTGCAGTCGACCGACAACTCCCTCGACGTCGCGTTGCAGGGTAAGGGCTACTTCCAGGTCCTGCTGCCCTCGGGCGAAACCGCTTACACCCGCGACGGATCGTTCCAGCTTTCCCCCACCGGCCAGGTCGTCACGCACGACGGCTTCACCGTGGGCGGCATCGGCGCGATCCCGACGGATGCCACCAGCATCACCATCAACCCGCAGGGTCAGGTGTTCTACAAGCAGGACGGCGTGGTCGCCCCGACCGCCGCCGGCCAGATCCAGCTCGCGACGTTCCCCAACGAAGCCGGCTTGGACGCCATCGGCAACAACATGCTGCTGCAGACGCCCGCGTCGGGCCAGCCCTCGATTTCCACACCGGGCAAGCCGGGTTACGGCTCGCTGCTCCAGGGATTTTTGGAAAGCTCGAACGTGAACGTGGTGTCCGAAATCACCAACCTGATCAGCGCCCAGCGTGCCTATGAAATGAACTCGAAGGTCGTGACCGCGGCCGACGAGATGTCCTCCACCCTATCCCGCCTCGGCGGCTAATCGAGCGGTTCGGCAGCAAGCTGATTTTAGTGGTGATCGTCATGTTTCGTTTCCTCGCACTCTCAGCCCTGGCCCTCGGCGTTGCCATAACGCCGGCGGCCGCGGCGCCGAACCTGGGCCCCGAGCCGGGCGTGGTGTTGCCGATCTCATCGGTCACCGTGTCGTCCGCGAACGTTCGCCTCGGCGATCTGTTCGCCGGTCATCCGACGGGCGAAGACCGCATCGTGATGCGCGCGCCGGCGCCCGGCCAGCGCACGGTTGTCACCGCCGAACAGCTTGCCGCAATTGCCCGCAACTACGGACTCGAGTGGCGCCCCGCCGACACGATGGATCGCGCAGTGATCTATCGCGCCGGACAGACGGTCAGCCCCGGCGACATCCTTGCCGCCATCAAAGCCGAACTCGCGCTCAAAGGGCTGCCGGAGAACTACGGCCTGCGTGCCGCAGGCGTGCTGCCGACACTGACGGTGCCGATGGATGCAGCCTCCCCGATCACCGTGCGCGAAAGCGTCTACGACGCCGCCACCAAAGGCTTCAGCGCGGTCGTCGAAGTCGCCGGACCGCAATATATCCAGCTGCGCGGCGTTGCGCTGCCGACCCTCACCGTCCCGGTCCTGAAGGCCGATGCAAGCCGCACGCAGGTGATCACCGAAGCGATGATCGAACAACGCGACGTTCCCGAAAACGAGATGAAGGGCGACTTCATCACCGATGCCACACTGCTGATCGGCAAGTCGCCGCGCGGCATGGTGCGTGCCGGCCGCCCGATCCGCAACGGCGAGGTCGCCCGCATGACGCTGGTGGAAGTGCCTGTGCTGCGCGCGGAACTGCGCCGCGATGCGGTGATCCACGAATCCCACCTGGCGTGGGTGACGGTGAACGCCGCCGATCTGCCGCAGGATGCAGTGACCGACGCGACCTACCTTATCGGCAAGGCGCCGCGCAGCTTTATCGCCGCCAACGCGCCGATCCGCCGCGCGGAAGTGACGGCGATCCATCAGGTCTCCATGGCGGTCGTCACCCGCGATCTCGCCCGCGGCGAAGCCATCGGCAAGAACGATATCAACTGGGTTTCCGTCACCGATAACGACGTGGCTTACGGCGCGATCATCGATCCTGCGCTGGTGCAGGGCCGCATCACGACGCGCCCGATCCGCGCCGGCCAGTCGCTGCGCAACGTCGACGTCACGCGCCAGACCGTGATCGCACGCGGCAAGCTCATCACCATCATCTACGCCACCAACACCATGAAGCTGACGGTACAGGGCGAAGCGATGGAAGACGGCGGCCTGTCGCAAGCCATCCGCGTCACCAACGCCAAGAGCAAGAGCACGGTCATCGCCGAAGTGCTCGATGCGAACACGGTGCGTGTCGTGTCGCAGCAAAGCGCGATGCAATAAGCAAAAATGCCGAACGCAAGGAACAGTGCCATGAAAATTTCCTCCCGCCTCGTCCTCGCCCTGCTCGCTGCCAGCACGTTGGCCGGCTGCAGCACCGCCGAGCGGCTCTCGCGCATCGGCCAGGCGCCGGCGATCAGCCCGATCATGAATCCGACCGAGCAGAAGGATTACCGCCCCGTCAGCATGCCGATGCCGACGCCGACCGTGCTGGAAGCCAGCCCGAATTCCCTGTGGCGTCCGGGTGCGCGCGCGTTCTTCAAGGACCAGCGCGCCAAACAGGTCGGCGATGTGCTGACCGTGACCGTCAACATCCAGAACGAAACCGCGCAGCTGGCCAACGACACGCGCCGCACGCGCCAGAACGTCAGCGAGAACGCGAGCTTCCCGAACCTGCTCGGCATCGGCTCGAGCATGCTGGGCACCAATGCCGCCACCGGCGGCCGCGCCGGCAAAGCGGCGGTCCAGGCCACCTCGGGAAGCGACTTCGAAGGCAAGGGCGCGATCCAACGCAGTGAGACGGTGAACATCCAGCTCGCCGCGGTGGTGCTGCAAACACTGCCGAACGGCAACCTGGCCGTCGCCGGCCGTCAGGAAGTGCGCGTGAACGCCGAACTGCGCGAACTGCAGGTCGCCGGCGTCATCCGTCCGGAAGACATCGCCTCCGACAACACCATTCCCTGGAACAAGATCGCCGAAGCCCGGATCTCCTACGGCGGCCGCGGCACGCTCTCCGACGTGCAGCAGCCCCGCTACGGCCAGCAGGTCTTCGACATCATCTTCCCGTTCTAGGGCGTGACCACGTCTATGAATGCTGACGCAACCCCTCTGGAGCACGCCCTAGCTTTTTGTCTGGTCGCATTTTCGGCGGCGAACCGGAGTCCACTTCGCCGGAAAATGCTCCTCTAGTCGCTTTCCTTTCGGCGGAGCCGACTCGTCTTCTGGGCGAGTCTTAACCGCCGGCCCTTCTGCATCTCCGCACACCATGGCCGCGGCACAGAAGCAAACTCGAGCCGGTGGGTCCTCCCACCGGCTCCTTTTTTTGCCTGGGTTTTCAACTTCTTAAGACCCATCACCGAGACTGAGCTGAGCAACCTGAACGATTCGGAATCTCGGAAAGCCCGCAATGGTAAAACGCTTTGTTAACCTTTGCCGGTCAGGATGGCAGCTGTGGAAAGCGGAGTTAACCACCTCGCCCCCCACACCACGGTAAGTTCACAGCAGGGGAATAAACGGATGAACATGATGTCTCAGAGCTGGAATCAAGAGCTGACAGTCTTCGAAGAAGACGCGCTCGCGTTGACCCAGGCGGCCCTCGAAATTTCGCGCTCCTTCGAGTCGAAGGACGAAAAGCGCCTCGCCGCGGCGCTCGATCATAATCTTCAAGTTTGGGTCGGTATCCGCACCCTCGTGTCGCAGGCGGACAATCCGCTTCCCATCGCGATCAAGGACAACTTGATCCGCCTGTCTAGCTTCGTGGCCCAGAAGACTTTCGAGATGCAGAACGGCGCCAGCGCGAAATCCATCGACGCGCTCACCAACGCCAACCTGCAGATCTCCGAAGGCCTGTTGGAAAAGCGCAGCGCCTAACGGCGCTGGCGCAAACTGAACTTACCGTTCCCGAATGGCGTCTCCGAAAGGAGACGCCATTCTGCGTTTTTTAGGTGGCGCGCGATGACCGCCTGCGCGCGAAGGCGCGCTTCTATATAAGGGTCGGCCTTCGGCCGACTGGCCGGACCCCACTTTTCGCTATCGCGCGCATAGGGTGCTTCCGAAAGGAAGCGCCCTTTTGCATTTCGAAACACAATTCCCGTTGATGCCGTCACGCGTGCGGTCTGACGGACCGCGAGCATCCAAAGCTTTAGCCGTCGGTGCGGCCGGTGCGGCGCCCGCACCGGGACATTGCTGCGGGCCGTCTGCGATTGCTGGTTGCAGGCGTGCGGATGAAACCGCGCGGCTTTAGTCGGAACGGTGCGTGCGTTCCATGCGCTCGTGGCGCTCCTGGGCTTCCAGGCTGAGGGTGGCGATCGGCCGCGCCTCGAGACGCTTCAGGCTGATGGGCTCACCGGTTTCTTCGCAGTACCCGTAAGAGCCGTCTTCGATGCGCTGGAGCGCGGCGTCGATCTTGGCGATGAGTTTGCGGGCGCGATCGCGCGTACGCAGTTCGAGCGAACGCTCCATCTCCGCCGAAGCGCGGTCGGCGAGATCCGGCTCTTGCAGGCCGCCTTCTTGAAGGCTTTCGAGGGTTTCTTCGGATTCTTTGAGTAGTTCAGCGCGCCAGGCGAGCAGCTTGCGACGGAAGTACTCCTGCTGCTTCGCGTTCATGAACGGTTCCTTCTCGGAAGGACGGTAGTCCGGTGCAACCGTGATGTTCATCGGCGAATTAACCCCTAGGGCGGCCCGTGAAGCGGGCGGAATATATGTGGAGTGCACCTGCGCCGCAAGCACGCCTTTCCCCGCCGAGCCGTTTGGGGGAAAGTTGGTAACTTATTGTAAGAAAACAATAAATTTACGCGGGGATTGCCTTACCCAACCGGGAGGCCGAGCTTGGCAAGCTCCACCGAGGCGCGCAGCTCGATCTCGTCGAGCAGCCGCGAGATCACAGGGTCTGCCCCCCGCTCGCGCTTCTCGCGCACCATGCGCGCCAGATCGGCCAGGCGGTCCTTGGGGATGGTGCCCAGCAACAGCCCGCGCCGCACCTCTTCCAGCCGATCGAGGATGTCGATACCGCGCTGGGCGCGGCGGCGGCGTTCCTGCGGGCTTGAGTCCTGATCGTTGACGTTCTGGGCGGCAAAGATTCCGCCGATCCCCACGACGCCGCTGCCGCCCTCAACCGCGGGCGCGGCATCCTCATCTTCGGCGCCGGCGACTTTATCCAATTCGGACGCAAACGCGCCGGCCGAGGACGGGCCGCTGGGGCCCTTGGCCTTACCGACCTGGCCCGCCCGCGCAGAGGACTTCGGACCTTCGACTTTCACCTAACCCTGGCCTTCCGAAACAACGTGCCGCAACTGCCTGCAAGCACGAGAGGAATCATCGCCCAGGGGCGCATCTGGCGCAACCGGGCAAGAATTGCCGGGAGAGGCGTGTTCTGCCGAAACCGGGCTGTCGCCGCCGCAGGCACGCTTAAAAATAACGCTTTGAATCAAAGCGTTAGCTGCGCACCGGCTTGGCACGCTTTTGGCATACATAGCTTCGGAACTGTGTGCGCACGGGGTGTCTTTTCGTGGTCCCCGCGCGTGTCGAGATGAGGTCTTGTCAGATGAGCCGTCCGTTCGCCGCCTACGCCTCCACCTCCGGTCTGATCGACCGCCTGTGGTTCGTTTGCATCCACGTGGTGATGTTCGCGGTGCTGATCGCATTCTCGAGCCAGGCGCATGCGACATCGCGCATCAAGGATCTCGCGGGCTTCGAGGGCGTGCGCGACAACCAGCTGGTCGGCTACGGCCTGGTGACGGGCTTGAAGAACTCCGGCGACGACTTGAAGAAAATTGCGCCGACCAAGGAAAGCTTGATCGGCATGCTTGAGCGCTTGGGCATCAACGTCCGCGCCGACATTCTCGATACCTCCAACGTGGCGGCGGTGATCGTCACCGCCACCATGCAGCCGTTCGCCCGCAACGGCAGCCGCATCGACATCACGGTGAGCTCGCTCGGTAACGCCACCTCGCTGCAGGGCGGCACGCTGGCCGTCACCCCGCTGCTGGGGGCCGACGGTGAAGTGTATGCGGTCGCGCAAGGCCAAGTGCAGATCGGCGGCTTTGCCGCGCAGGGCGCTGCCGCGAGCATCGTGCGCGGCGTGCCGACGTCGGGGCGCATCCCGTCGGGTGCGATCGTCGAACGCGAAGTCGATTTCAAGCTCGCGAGCTTGAAGAACATGAACCTGGCGCTGCGCAATCCGGACCTGACGACCGCCCGCCGCATCGCCGACGCCGTGAATGCGTTCCTCGGCACGGCCGTGGCGATGCCGATCGATTCTGGCACCGTGAAGATGGTCATGCCGGAAGGCTACGAAGGGTCCAACGTCGACCTGATGACCAAGATCGAAGGGCTCAAGGTCGAGCCGGATCATGTGGCGCGCGTGGTGATCGACGAAAACACCGGCGTGGTAGTGATCGGCGACGACGTGCGCATCTCCACCGTGGCGATTGCGCAGGGCAACCTGACCATCCGCGTTACCGAAACGCCGCAAGTCTCGCAGCCGGCGCCATTCTCCGAAACCGGCACGACTCAAGTCGTTCCCCGCACCGACATCCAGGTGGACGAGGGTGAAGACAAGAAGCTGACTGTGGTGAACACGGGCGTGAGCCTGCAGGAGCTCGTCAACGGGCTGAATGCTTTGGGTGTCGGCCCGCGCGACATGATCTCGATCCTGCAGGCCATCAAGGCCTCGGGCGCGCTGCAAGCCGAACTGCAGGTGATGTGATGATCGACAACGCCCTCCTCGCCAGCGCCGCCCAGGACGCCGCCCAGAGCAGCACCGCCGCTGCGCTGCAGTCGCGCGCGTCGAAGCTCGCGACCGCACAGTCGCCCGAGAAGGTCAAAGAGACCGCCAAGAAGTTCGAGGCGTTCTTCGTCGGCCAGATGATGGAATACATGTCGGCCGGCCTCAAATCCGACAAGACGTTCGGCGGCGGCCAGGCGGAAGAGACCTGGCGCAGCCTACTGAACCAGGAATACGGCAAGGAAATCTCCAAGTCCGGCAAGCTCGGCATCTCCGACATGATCTCTAAGGAGATGATCAAGATGCAGGAGAAGCGCAGCACGGCCGCCGCCGCGGGCGTTGACGACGCAGCACCCACCGCGCCGGACGCGGACGCCGCCGTGCCCACCGCCACCCATAGCGCGATCGTCGCCGCCGCCGGTGCGGCGCGCTATGCGCAGACCGCGGCGCTGTAACGGGGGGATGCCATGAACATGATGAACCGCCCGCCCCGCCCGCCCTTTCCCCGCAGCCCCACGGGTGCAGCCCCCGTGCGTCCGGGCGCGGTGCCGCAGGCCGCGCTGAAGGGCGTGTCGCCCAACGCTGCACTGCGGCCACCCGCACAAGCGCCTGCGCCGATGTCGGCCAAGACCGCCGGTGCGAAGGCCGACGATATGTTCATGATCATGCGCCAGCTGTGCGATCTGCTGACGCTGGAGAACGCAGCCCTAAAGCGCTACCGCGTGGAGGAAGTCAGGTCGATGACCGAGCGCAAGGAGCAGCTTGCGGTGCTCTATCACGCGCACATGAACGCCCTGCAGCGCGACCCCGCGGCGATGAAGGGCCTGGATACCGCCAAGCGCACGGCGCTGATGCAA
This sequence comes from Fidelibacterota bacterium, assembly GCA_947476275.1. GTDB lineage: Bacteria > Pseudomonadota > Alphaproteobacteria > Rhodospirillales > Rhodospirillaceae > SCTM01. The sequence continues at coordinate 17,194 of CANJPQ010000033.1, read as the reverse complement.
CTGGCCGCCCGGCTCGCCGACCTGATGCGCGACAACGCAAGCATGCTGAAGGCGAACATCCGCTCGATCGACACCTTCTTCCAGTCCGTCACGGATGCCGTACGCGATCGCGAGGAAAAGAAGTCCGCGTCCTATTCCCGCGCGGGCGTGTTGAACGGTTATGCGACGGTGAAGCGCAATCTCGCCGTGAGCTACAACCGCACCACCTGAACGTCGCTGCCGTGACGTTGGAGTACCTGTTATGTCGTTGACCTTGGCACTGAATTCGGCGGTAACCGGCCTGAGCACAGCTCAGGCAGGGCTGGACGTGATTTCCAGCAACATCGCCAACGTCAATACCGAAGGCTATACCCGCAAGGTTTTCGACCAGAACACCCTGGTGCTCGCCGGCCAGGGCGCGGGCGTCGATATTTCCGCGATCCGCAACAACGTCGATCAGAACCTGCTGGCCAGCGTGCGCAAGGAGCGCAGCGGCCTGGGTCAGCTGACCGCGATCAATTCCTACCTGAACCAGGTGCAGGACACGTTCGGATCGACGACATCGAACAGCTCGATCGCCAACCGCATTAACCAGCTGGCGCAGGATTTCACGACGCTCTCGAGCGATCCCGACAAGGCGACCGCGCAACTGCAGGTGCTGCAGTCCGCGCAAGCCGTGGTGAACAATCTGTCGACCGTGGGCAACACGCTGCAGAAATTGCGCCTGAACGCCGACCGCGACATCGCGCAGAGCACCACGCAGATGAACGCGATCCTCGAGCAGATCTCCAAGCTGAACGACCAGATCGCGCTCAACAGCGCGACCAATCGCGGCGTCGCCGATCTCGAAGACAAGCGCGACAATGCGCTGTCGGCCCTGTCCGACATGATCGACATCCGCTACTTCAAGAACGCCAACGGCTCGCTCACCGTGTTCACCACGGACGGCACCACCCTGGTCGACAGTTCGCCGACCGCCATGAGCCACGTGCCGCTGACGTTCGTGAACCCAACGGACTCCTATGCCGCCGGCAACTTCAACGCCATCACCGCGGGCGTGCGCGACATCACCACCTCGATCCGCTCCGGCAAGCTCAAGGGGCTGATCGAACTGCGCGACAAGACGCTGCCCGACATGCAGGCACAGGTGGACGAACTCGCCCGCAGCCTGCAGGAGCAGGTCAACCTGGTGCACAACCGCGGCACCTCGTATCCGACGCTGGTGAACAACGTCACCGGCACGCAAGGGTTCATCGACCCGAACGTCGAGACGGTCACTTTCTCTGGCGCCGAGCCCAACGTCGTGCTGGTGGGCACCGACGGCAAGGAATTCGCCACCAGCCGCGTCCTGGATACCGCCGGCATCAACTTCAGCAACGGCGGCACCCTGGCCAGCCTCGCGAGTTCCGTGCAGACCTGGGTGCAGGCGCAGGACCCGCAGCTGGCCAACGCGACCGTGTCGTTCAATACCGAGGGCAAGCTCGCCATCAACCTCGGCACCGACAGCTTCGGCATCTCGTTCCGCGACGAACAGACCGCGATCAAGGGCAGCGCGCAGACCGACGTAACCGCGGGCCTGGATATCGACGGCGACGGCCAGATCGATCGCAACGCCAAGGGCTTCTCGAACCTGTTCGGTTTGAACGACTTCTTCACCACCACGCCGAAGGTGTCCCAGTGGACCTCGGGCTTCAAGCCGAGCAATTACACGCTGACGACCACCGCCGCGCAGACACTGTCGTTCATCGACTCCTCGAATACCGCCGGTATCCCTGGCGGCACCATCACCGTCAATCCCGGCGATACGCTCACGTCGATCCGCGACAAGATCAACGCCAACACGTCGCTGCAGGGCAGCATCACCGCCAGCGTCGTGCCGGAAGCGGGCGGACAGCGCCTGCGAATCACCAGCGTGCTCGGCCGGCAGATCGCGGTGACCCAGCAAGGCGGCACCGACGCGATCAACGCCCTGGATATCGGCCCATCCGCGGCCGGCTTTTCGCAGTCGATCGCCGTGAACCAGACGATCATCGACGATCCGTCGCGCATGAGCCGCGGCTCCTTGCAGCTCGATCCGCTGGAAGGCAAGTTCTTCATGGCGACCGGCGACAACGCCATCGCCCTTCAGATGGCCGCGCTGATGACCAATCAGGCTCCGGTGAAGGCCGCCGGATCGCTCGCCGCCGGAAACATCACCTTCGCGGACTACGGCGCCCAGATCGTGTCGCGCAGTTCGAGCCAGACCGCGACCAATAAGACCGACCTGCAGCTTCAGTCGGACCTCAAGTCGTCGCTTGAGCTGAAGCAGAGCCAGGTTTCGGGCGTCAACCTGGACGAAGAGATGAGTCAGCTGATGATCTATCAGAACAGCTATGCGGCCTCGGCGAAGGTGATCGCTACGACCAAAGCGCTGTTCGACATTCTGAATAACTTGATCAACTAGGCGGCCAAAGCCTCGGGAAGCACGCCATGGTTACTCGTATCTCAACCGCTGCCAATACCAACGCGATCGTCCAGCGCATGCTGGAACAGCAGCAGCGCGTCAACGATCTGCAGACGCAGGCCGCGACCGGCGTCAAGTCGCAGGACTACGTCGGCATTTCGCAAGATGTCTCGCGCCTGTTGTCGGTCGAGAACGAGCGCGACCGCATCCAGAATTATGCCAACAACAACGCCAGCGTCGCTACGAGCCTTAAAACCCAATTGACCGCGGTGAAGAGCATCGACGATGCGGCCCGCAGCATGCGCTCGGAACTGATCACCTTCAGCGGCCACGATCTGAGCTCGCAATCGCCGACCACCCAGCTCTCGGCGCAGGACATCCAGGAGAAGGCGTTCAGCGCCCTGTCCAATATCGCCTACTTCTTGAACCAGAAGGTCGACGGCAAGTACGTATTCGGCGGCGGCCGCAGCGACACTCCGCCGGTCGACTTCCCCTACGACAGCTTGAAAAAGTTCCAGGAAACGTTCGACGGCATCAGCAAGGTGTTCCCGTCAACGCGCGTGGCAAACCTGGTCGACATGTCGTTCCAGAGCCAGACCGTGACCTACGCGCCGAAGACCGTCGGCACCGGCACCTACAGCGAGATGACCAACGGCGCCGGCGCCGGCTCGTTCGTCACGCAGAGTCTGACCGGATCCCAGTTCGGCTCGATGGTGTTCACAAACGTCGGCGCCAACGGCAAGATCACGGCGACCACCCCCGGCGCGTTCAAGGCGCTCCAGGTGGGACAATCGTTCTTCATCAACAACACTGATCCGAGCCAGGGCGGGTCCACCGCCAACAACGGCGTGTACACCATCACGGCCGTGTCCTCCGACGGCAATACCATCACCCTCGATCAGAACGTCAACGCCGGGACCGAACCTGTGGGCAGCGCCAGCATCGGGCTCACCGTGCCCAACGGCACGACCATGGCGATGACCGGTTCGACCGCGGGGAACAACGGCGCGTACACGATCAAGTGGCCGAGCAACGCAGACCTGACGGCCGCAGGCTACAACCTCGGCAACGGCCAGTTGGTCGATGGCTCGACCTTGCTGATAAGCCCGCAAACGGTCTCGAACGCGACCGAAGTGATCTCACTGGACTCGACCTCGTTCCTAAAGGGATCGAGCCTCACCACCAAGCAGAAGATCAGCGACACGCAGTTCATCAACCTGGACGTCACCGGCCTCGACCCCGCGTTCGAGAAGGTAATCCGTGGCCTGGGGGTGCTTGCGCAAGGCGACCTGCTCAACAATCCGACGCGGGCCAACGACGCGCTGACGTTCATCAACGATGCGATCGAGCATTCTTCGCTGCAGCCGACGGAAATGCGCAGCGACTTGCAGAACGTCCAGGACCGCATCAGCTTGACCTTGAAGCAGCTGAACGACACCAAGAGCCAGCAGTCCGAATTCCTGACCTTCCTGAATACCCGCAAGGACGAGATCGAAGGCGCGGACCCGACGGAGACGGCGGTCCGGCTGAATTCTGAATCGAGCAGCTTGCAGGTGTCCTACGCGACCCTGTCGCGCATCTCCAAGCTCAGCTTGCTCGATTACCTCTAGGGAACGCGTCGGCGGTCTTCATGCGGCTAGACGGGCGCGAGGGGCTCGTGAGGCCCTGACGGCAGTTCAATCGTGATCGGATCCTTGGGATAGACGTCGCCGTCAGCAAGCACGATTGCCATCACACCTGACTTGCGAATGAGCCCACCATCGGCGCTGTGCTCAAGCACCGCGTTCATCAAGCCCTGCTGAAACCGGTTCATTTGGATACAGGGGTTTCGTAGGCCCGTCAGCGCGACAACCGCGGTCTTGCCCAGCAGCAGCCGGGTGCCCTGTGGCAGATCGAGCAGTGGCACGCCGGTGGTGGTGACGTTCTCGCCCATTTGACCCGGCGCGATCTCGAACCCTGCGGCGCGAAGTTCCGCGAACAACTCCGCGTGAATCAGATGGACCTGACGCAGATTGGGGCTGGTGGAACCACGCGCGACCCGCGACCTGTGTTTTACGGTCGCGCCGTAATGCGCATCGCCTTCGACGCCGAGGCCCTTCACGAGCCGAATGCTGAGCTGTCTATTCTTGCTGAAAGCATGGCGCTTGCTCCGGCTGACAGAAGTCACGAAGGGCGCGCCAGTCGGGGACATCGATTGCCTAACCCTGGGCGCGCTTGGCGCCGAAGGTGTAGATGACGAACACGCCGAGATTGATGCGGTTCGTGAGGCCGCGACGTGCGGCGATGGGGCTGTCGGCGGGATCGCCGACAAGGCGCACATATTGCGCCGCGCCCAGCATCGACCAGCTGGGTGAGAACTTGTACTCCGCGAACAGGGCGGTGTTCACGTCCTTGAAGCCCGCTGCGGCGGCGTATGGGCGTAGGCCGGTGGCGATGGCCTGCACCGGCGTGATGCCGTAGAATGCATTGATATAAGTGTGGCTTCCACACAAAGCAGCCACCTGCATGCCGGCGCCGAAATTGCCGTGCTGGTAGAGGCCGGTGCGGGCCTCGAATTCCGCCACGGTGCCATGGTGCCCCGCCGTGAGATCCTTGCGCACTTTGATCCGCAGCCGGGCGGGGCCGAAGCTGTAAGCGACGTACCCGCCGCCTTCGAGCGAAACCGGTACCTTGTTCAGGCCGGGGATGCCGGGCCGGCTGACATTGCCGCGGCCCGGATCGATGCGCACCATGGGCCCGGCTTTGAAACCCGCCTGCCCCAAGGTCGATTCCTTGGGGATGAGGTTCACCCGCGCCTGGGTGTCGTCGATCGTCAGCACATCCCTGTACTGCAGCGACAAATACGGCAGCGGGTAAGCCCTGATATTCGGGGCGTCGTCGAGACGCGATGTCAGGACGCCGCCGACGCCAAGCTTCAGTTGCAGCGCCTTAGGGACAGGCTCGTCGATATGCTCGTCGAGAACGCCGAGAAGGTCGGTGACGGAGCGATTGAAGCTGCTCTGCGCATGCGCCGACGGAGACAGCAGGAGCGCGAGCACCAGTCCAATCAGGATGCGCAAAAGTCTCGTCCTCGCAATCGTAGCCGGCGCTGGGCGCCTTGAACCCCGGATCTCGATAGATGGTGACGGAATGACGGCCCGCTGCATAGGTACGCCATGTGCAGTAGCCGTCGCTGATGGTGGCTTCCAGCCGCTTGATTCGGCCGGGCGCCGTGGTCAGCGCGAGGGGCGCGACACCGCAATCATTTCTGGCCGCCCCTCAACCACGCGTCCCAGTTCCGCGTTTCCGTCGAACCGGAGGAATGGGATTCGATATCCCTTGGCAGAGCGCGGCGCCACCGAGCGCAGCGCATCCGCCATACGGTAAGCCGGAAAGTGGCGGCATTGCGGTTGATCTCGTCGCTCCACCCGCCGGCATAGGCCACGGCGGTGAAGCCGAGGATGGCGACGTTCGCCGGCCAGTTTCCGGGGCGCACCGTGTCCTCGTCCCGGCGTTGGAGCACAGCCCGGCGGAAAAACCCGCACACCCCTGGGGTGAAAAGGTTTTCCGGCGTTATCCGGGAGGTTTTCTTTTGCGCCTTGGGTCTTTTGGTTAGGTCCCGGGTCGCGATTGGCGTGGGCGACCGCTGTCCTCGCGCGGCGCGAATCGCGTCGGGGACGCGGTGAGGGATGACCGCAGCCGGAACGAGAAGGCAGGACATCCGCGCTTGACGCTTGCCGCCCCGCAGGCCTAATGCCCTGTAAGGGAATCATCCTGGGGGGGATTCGATCTTTGGCGGATGAGAAATTTCGGATCTGGGATGCCTATTGACATGACAGCCGGATCTATTCCGCCGGTGTCGACGCGGATCCAGCCATTTCCCAGACCCTCGACCAGCAATGGGGCCTGCTTGCGCGCGTGATGCCAGACGGCGCCCGCGTGCTCGACGTTGCGTGCGGCAATGGCGCGGTCGGACTTGCGATGGTGCGTGCCAACAAGGACGGCGGACCAAACCTGAGCATCACCGGCATCGATTCCGCCGCGATCGATCCACCGCGCTTCGTGACCGAACACGCCGATCTTCTGCGCACCATCTCGTTCCGGCCGATGGTGAAGATGGAATCCCTGCCGTTCGAGGACGATTCCTTCGACGTGGTGGTGAGCCAGTTCGGATTGGAATACGGCAGTCCGCGCGAAGCCCTGACCGAGGCCGTGCGCGTCTTGCGGTCTCACGGCCTGCTCACGCTTCTGTGCCTCCCGGCGCGCAGCGCTGCGATCCACGCGGCCAACAAGGGCCTGAAACAGTGCAAGCACCTGCTGCGCGACGCGCCTCTGTTCGACATCGCGATGAATGCCACACAGCAGCTTCATCAGGCCTTGGCGGCAGGTATGGACGACGGCGGTCCGATCCTGGCGCCGTTCAACACGGAGGTTGAGCGCATCGTACGCAAGTTAGGCAACGACGAATGCGACGTGGTTTTCGCGATCGTGCTGGGCCTGCAGAAGGTGTTCATCGACCGCAAGACAGCGAGCCTGGAAGACCAGATCAAGGCGATCCAACTGCTGCGCACCCGCCTGGCCGAGTACGCCGCGCGGGCGCAAGCCCTGACGCGGGCCGCGCTGACGGATTCGGATCTCGAGGAACTCAAGCGCAACATCGCATCGGTGGGATTCAAGCTCACCGAGGTGAAGCCAATTCTGGTGGGCGCTTACGGCACCGTCGCCTGGCGCGTCGCCGCCGAGCGCCTCGCCCGCCCCGCCCTGCCCAACTGAATCCAAGAAAGATCTGCCTGGTGTGGCCGGCTGGCCGCGGCTCGAACAGGTGCGCCACCAACCAAGCCCCACATCTACCGATCTAGGACATTGCAATTATCCGAGATATGTTCGCGCCTGAACTAGAGTTAAGTCCTGGACCATCATGGATCAATCTGGGGATATCGATGTCCTTGGTAAGATTGAGGCTGCGCTAGAGCAAGGCCAGCTCGATATTGCTGATTCGCTTGCGCGTCGCGAGCTTGCGAGTGGAGACGCACGCGGTTCGCTGCTCATCGCGGCACACCTTCAAAAGGGTCAGCAGTGGACGCAGTTGATCGAGGTCCTCGCGCCACATACCGAAATATTGCCTGAAAATGCCCCGATGCTGTTCTGCATCGCACAGGCGCTGTATGAGACGCGCCAATATGCCAAATGTGAGCCCTATCTCCTCGAAGTGCTCAAACGAAAACCGCGGTGGGCCCACGGGCGACACCTCATGGGTAAGCTGGTGATGCATGCCGGCCGGGATCAGGAAGCAATTCCCTACTTCCGCGAAGCCTGCGAGATAGCGCCGGGCGAATTCAAGCCGCATCTAAGTCTGGCGTTATCTCTTTCTACGACTGGGGCCTACAAAGAAGCGCTTGAGGTTGCTCTGCGCGCGTCTGCGCTCAAGCCGGACAATGCGGACGTCCAGAACACGATTGCTGACCTTAGGAAGATTCTTGAAAAACCTGAGGCAATCAAACGATTCAATAGGTGGCCCGAGTCCGCACGCGCCTTCGATGACGTCCCGAGCCTCTTCCAAAGACATATTGTAAAGGATCTTCCGACCGAGGGTTTCAAGCTGCGCCGCGGCATGAAGGTATTTACCCAGGGCTCCTGCTTTGCCCAAAACCTCGCGAAGTCTCTCCAACGATATGATCTTTCGGTCGCTAACATGACATGCGGAGAGGAACACAACAGCACGTTCGCGAACAGAGCAGTGATGGATTGGCTTCAACGCGGCGTCCATGATGCGCAGTCTTCATCTGTAGCCGAAAATATCGGCGCTAACTTGCGCGACGAATATGTTGCCTACCTGAAGGATACGGAAATGTTTGTGTACACAATGGGCCTTGCTGCGGCCCATTTCGACACGAACACCGGCGAGTTCTTAATGTCGCGCGGGGACCGTGCGAGCAAGGCGGCGTTGCTACGACGAAGCACATTTCGCACGACCACAGTTCAGGACAACGTCGACAACCTGCTCAATATCATTTCTATTCTGCGCGAACTTGCGCCCCGGGCAACGATCGTCCTAACGGTCTCGCCGGTGCCAATGATGATGACGTCGGAGTTCAATTCAGCAATTCTTGCGGATTGCGTTTCCAAGTCGACCTTGCGCGTCGCCGCTCACGAAATACTCGTGAAGAAATTGCCCGGCGTTATCTATTGGCCTTCGTTCGAAATGATTCGTTGGGTCGGTGGTCATACCCCAAGCGTGTTCGGCACCTACGATGGCTCAAGCCACCATCCAAATCTGGACATGATTGACCATATTATGGACTCCTTCATCGATGTGTTTGGCGATGAGGCGCTAAAGGCGACCAAAGTGGTCTCGACCAGATAATCCGGCGAAGTTCCCTGCGCTTCGTCCCGGCTACATCGCGCGATACGCCGCTTCGACGGCGGCGGCATAGCCTGCCCCGTCGCACAGCGGCGAGCTCGCCATCCGCTCGCGCAACTCTGCGCGTAGGACGCTTAAGCCCGCCACATCTGCCGCGGCGGAGACCGCGCGGGCGACGAAGATGTCCGGGGTCTCGCAGATCCAGTCGGTAAGGCCCACCGTCGTGAGCAGGCTGGCGCTGACGCGACTGGCGTGCGTCGCCCCGGCCAGGGTGAGCACCGGCACACCCATCCACAAGGCTTCGCATGTGGTGGTGGTGCCGCTGTAAGGGAAGGTGTCGAGCGCGATGTCGACGCGGGCGTAGGTTGATAAATGCCCGGCGTCTTCCGGCACCCAGCCGAACAGGGTGAGGCGGTCGGGCGTGACGCCGTGGGCGCCGAAGCGCGCAATCGTCAGCGCGCGCGTCCCCTCTTCCGCCAAGGCTTTGCTTTTCAGGAACAGGCGCGATCTCGGCACTGCGGTCAGCACGCGCGACCACACGGCAACGGTGTCGTCGGAGACTTTGCCGAGCTTGTTGAAAGACCCGAAGGTCACGAAGCCTGCGGTGTTTGCCGGTGCGGCGGCCACCGGTGGCGCATCCTGATCCGGCAGATAGCAATGCAAGCGCGGTAAGCGCAGCAGCCGTTCAGTCGCGAACATGTCGCTGCCGAACGGATCGGTGATGCCGTCGACGAGGCGGTAGTCGATCTGGCTGAGGCCCGTTGTACCGGGATACCCGATGGCCGTGACCTGGACCGGTGCCGCGCGGCGGGCAAGCGCGGTCAGACGATTCCCCTGGGTGTGGCCGGCCAACTCCACCAGGACGTCGAGATTGTCTTCGCGGATGCGCGTGCACAGGTATTCCGCATGCAACGCGCCGACGTCGGCCCAATGATCCGCGGCGGCCTTGAGGCGGGCGGTGACGGCATCGGGGCGCCCACCCGCCGCATAGCAAAATACTTCGACCCGCATGCGGTCGTGAGCGGTCAGGAGCGGCTCGAAGAAAGAGGCGACGGAGTGGCGCCTGAAATCTTGGGACAGGTAGCCGACTTTCAAGCGGCGTCCCTCGGTGGACAAGCGCGCAAGGGAGCCTGCGGCCGGCGCGCGCGCGCCCCAAGCGCGGTGGGCGGCCACCACGCTGGCGGGATCGTTGCTGCGATAGTGATGCAGATAGAGAGCGGTATTCGCCGCCTCGGGCCGGTCGGCGATCGGCGCCAGAATCTCCGCTGCTTCCGCGTGGCGGGCTTGCTCGATGAGGGCCGCCGCCAGGTTAATGCGCGTGGGCAGGTGATCTGGATCAGACCTCAAGGCGCCCATGCACACCTCGGCGGCGGCAGCGTAGCGCCCGGCCGCGGCATAGAGCGCGCCGAGGTTCGCGCGGGCCGGTGCGAAGGTAGGGCCGTGCTGGATCGCGGTCTCGAAGGCCGAGACAGCCTCACCCGCCTGCCCGGCCTCCTCAAGCGCGAGACCGAGGTTGTTCCAAAGCTCGGCAGACGCAGGCGCCACCGTGAGCGCGGCGCGATAGGACGCGGCGGCCTCGGTGGCCCGACCCAGCGCCTGCAAGGCGAGGCCGCGCTGGGCGAGCAACGGCACATCCGCCGGGGTGTCGGCGAGCCCACGGTCCGCGTACATCAGTGCACTACCGGCGTCGCCGAGGGATGCGCGGAGGTGCGCCGCGAGACGCAGGGCGCTGGCGGGAGCATCTACGGCGGCGGCGATGTCGCGCAGGAGTTCCCACGCTTCCGACGCCAGATCGTCCTGGGCGTACTTCAGGGCGAGCGCGATCCGCCCGTCACGGTCGCCGGGCGCATGCGGGCTCACAGGGTTTTCACCAGGACGCCTTGGATGGAATCTTCGTGGCGCAACTGCGGCGGCGCTTGGAACATGGCGGTCTCCGGGCCCGCGCACCAGCGGCGCCACAGCGTGCGATAGGTCGCCTCCAGGTCGCGGGTGAAGCCGGCTTCATCGCACAAAGGCGAGGCCGCCATGCGCTGGCGCAGGGTCGGCCGCAACGCCGCCAGACGCGCCGGATCTTTCGCGAACGCCACGGCGCGGCGGACGTAGTCGTCGACGTCCGCGGCCACGAAGTCTTCCGCGATACCGACGGCGTGCAGCAGGCTTGCGCCGACGCGGCTGCGGTGATTGTCGCCGCGGATCGACAGCACCGGCACGCCCATCCACATGGCTTCGCAGGTGGTGGTCGTGCCGTTGTAGGGGAACGGATCGAGCGCCAGGTCGACAGCGGCGTACTTGTTCAGATGCTCCGCCACCGACGGCACGAAGGACTGCATTTCGACGCGCTCCGGCGCGATGCCGGCGGCGGCGAAGCCGGCGCGCACCAGGGCCTGCACCCGTTCGTCGCGCAGCTGTTTGCACTTCAGATAGAACCGCGCGTGCGGCACCTGGGACAGTATCTTCGCCCAGGTCGCAATCACCCGATCGGTCACCTTGGGCAGCACGTTGAAGGATGTGAAAGTGAAGATGCCCGTCTGCGCGAACGGTGCGGGCGCCACGTCAGGCGCCTTGGGGTGCGGGCGATAGCAGTGGAAGCAGTGCGGCAGATGCACGAGTTCTTCCGTGCACCAGCGCTCCGCGTCACCCGGAGGATCGGCGTGGATGTCCGACAGGCGATACTGCATCGCCGGCACGCCGCTGGTCTCGGGATAGCCGAGATATTCGATCTGCACCGGGGCCGGCTTCAGCGCGCACACCGGCAGACGATTGCCGGAGGTGTGACCGCCGAGGTTAACCAGGATGTCGATGTTGTCTTCCACCAGGCGCCGCGCGAACACATCCGTCGTCAGGCCGCCGGTTTCCGTCCAGGCGTCGGCGGCGGCCTTCATGGACGAGGTGACCGAGTCCTTCCGGGTGGTGTCGGAATACAACAGCACCTCGAAGCGGCTGCGGTCGTGCTTCTCCAGCAAAGCCTCGAAGAAGTACGCCACCGAATGGGCGCGGAAATCCGGCGAGAGATAGGCCAGACGCAGTTTGCGTTCGGGATCGCGGGCATTGCGGTGCGGCTTCGCGCGGTCAGGCGTGTCGGTCGCGAACCGGCGGCCGAACTCCTTGTGGATATTCAGGATCTGTTCGTTCGACAGATCGGCCTCGTAGAGGCTGGCAAACGCGTAGTTGCTGTAGAACACCGGCGCCGAGGCCGTATTCACGTCCGCGGCGGCGCGCATGGCCTCGCGCGCGGCGGTCACCTGATGCTGATCGAGCAGAAGCACGCCGAGCGTGTTCTGCGCCAGCGCGTTGTGCGGATCGAGCGCGAGCGAGCGTTTGATCTCGATCTCGGCCTCGGCCAGGCGCTGATCCTCGAGATAGGCCACGCCCAGGCTGTAGTGGGCAAAACTGGAGTCAGGATTGCGCTCGAGCACACGTTTATATGTGGCGATTGCCGCATCCGCGTTTCCCAGCATGTAGTGGCAGATGCCGAGATTGGTCAGCGCCTCGTCGTAGGCCGGATCGATGCGCAGCGCCTTCTCCAGGGCGGCGATCGCCTCCTCGAAGCGGAACATGCGCAGGAGCAGCGCACCGTGGTTGTTGCCGATGACAGCGGAGTCCGGCTTCAGCGCGGCGGCGCGGCCGAGATGGGTGGCGGCCGCATCGAGTTGGAACTTCAAGGCCAGGGCCAGGCCGAGGTTGTTGTGGGCTTCGGCATACGCGGGCTCGACGGCGACAGCCTGTTCGAGGGTGGCGATGGCTTCGTCGAGTTGGTCGGCTTGCCGCAGCGTGTTGCCATAGGCGTTGAGCAGGCCGGCGTGACCCGGATGCTGGGCGACGGCGTGGGCCAGGCCCGCAAGCGCGGCGTCGACCTCGCCGTGATCGCGCAGGGCGATACCGAGGTTGATCTTGGCTTCGACATAGCCGGGATCGATCTGCAGGGCGATGCGGAAGGCGTCGAGGGCCTCATCCTTGCGGCCCCGCGTCGAGAGCAGGTTCGCGAGATTGTTGTGGACGATGGGATCTGACGGCGTAAGCGCGAGCGCGCGGCGATAGCTAGCCTCCGCGTCCGCATAGAGGCCCAAATCCTTCTGCACCACGCCGGTGTTGACCCAGGCTTCGGCATAGTCCGCCTCGAGGCGTGTCGCTTCCTGGAAATTTTCCAAGGCGCCGGCGCGGTCGCCGGACTTGAACAGCGCCAAGCCAAGTGTGTGACGTGCACGCGCGTGGTCGCGGTTGAAAGCCACCGCCATGCGCGCGGTCGCAACCGCTTCGTCGCTGCGGCCGAGGCGTTGCAGGATATGCACGCGCGCGAGCAGCGCATCGGGTTGGCCCGGACTGGTGCGCAAGGGCTGTTCGACGGCGGTCAACGCGGCACTGCCCTCGCCCAGATCGACGAGCGAATGGGCGAGATTGATGACGAAGGTGATCTCTTGCGGCACCAGCGCCACGGCGCGCTCCAGCAGCGTGCGCGCCGCTGCCGGATCGCCAAGCTGACGCTTGGCGACGCCGGCAAGATTGAGCGCATCCGCGTCGTCGGGAGCCGAGGTCAAATAGGTTTGCAGAAGGAAGTCCGCGCCGGCGGCATCGCCGGCCTCCAAGAACTTCAGGCCGTTGACGAGCAGCGGCGAGGACGACGCGCGGGGTGACCCCGTCGCGGGTGCCTCTGCCGTTGTTTCGGAGGATGTCATCGTCATGCCGGGCGCCGGCGTTTACGCCACGCTCCCGGGCCCGAGGGCGTCAGGTCGCGGCGGTGGTCGTCGTCGCCGGCTCGGCCGGCGCGGCCCCCGGCGTCGAGCGCAAGCCGGCGGCGAGGTTGCGGTTGATATTGATCAGCACATCGAGATCGGTCGGAACGCTGGAGCGCAGCGCCTTCGTGGTCTGCTTGTCGACGAAGATCGACAGGCTCATCACGTTCGCCTTGATCTCCGGCGGCAATTGATTTTCCGGATCCGTCAAATCTGCCTGGATGATCGTCCACAGCAGGTGATTGAAGCGCAGCGCCTTCGAGTACTCGTTGATGTTGTTCGAGACTTTCTTCGCATCTTCGAGCATCAGCGCAGCCTTGGTGAAAGCCATCGCTTCCACTTCACGCGGCGACAAGTTGCGCTTCTGCTGCTGCGCATACGCTGCAACTTTATCTTTTGACATTGGCCAAGGCCTCCGCCTCGAACTTGATCAGCTGCCGACACAATTTGAGCGCCCGGTAATGGTCGCTGGCCAGGATGTTTTGGGACATCTCGACCATCAGCTCAACTGCACGGGCATCCACAGGTAAGAGGATCATTTCTCTCATTAAAGCGAAGTAAATACCGTGATAATCCTTTTCACGGATCGGATTGATATACATGTTCAGGATCGTCACGTAGAGCTTCTTGCCGACCGTGTCGGCCTGCTCCTCCGTAATGATGTCCTTCTCCCGGACCACCGGGACGCGATTCAGCACCACGAATTCGGTCTTGGCAGGCCCATTGGCGATCACCGAGGTCCCGATCAGGACCTTTTCGTTGGGCTTCAGGGTCAACTTAAGCGGCATCGATCGCCTATTGTACGTACGGTTATGGCCGAGCAGGCGTTGCTGAGCCCGGCGCGCGCCGGCGGCAGTATGAATCGAAACAGCTACCCCGTGAAGCCCGGCGACGGAACGGCCGCTAGAGCCTCTAGAACAGCCGCAGGATCGCTTCCTCGGACTTCTGGGCGATCTGCAGGGAGATGGTGCCAAGCTGCTGGCGGGTTTGCAGGGACAAGAGATTGGCCGATTCTTCGTTCAGATCCGCGTTGACCAGATCCGAGGCACCACCCTTGAGGGTGTTTACGAGGTTGTCCGTGAACGACCGGCGGATTTCGAGCAGCGCCGAACGGGTACCGAACCCGACCGCGGCCTGACGGACGATCACCAGCGCGGAGTCCAGCGCGCGAATCGAGGCGCTGATGGCGTTGAGCGCGGCAACGCCGGTCTGGCCCCACAGGGTCGTCGTCCCGGCGGTGCCGGTGGCCTGCGCGGATGTGGCCAACATGGTCGTGAAATCCGTACCGCGCAAACCGCTGACGACCAACTGGTTGACGGCTTTGGCTTCCGTGCGCTCGTTGAACTTGACCGTGAGGTAGTCGGCGCCGGGCGAAAAGGGTCCGGTTGAATTCTTCAGCAGGTTGACGCCGTTGAAGCTCGAGTCTTCCGCCAGGTTGTCGACCTGACTGCGCAGTTCGTTGAACTGGCTGGCGAGCTTGGCGCGCGTCGAGCTTTCCGGCGATGAGATCGCCGAGGTCGCCAGCGCCTTCATCTGCTTGATCGTCTGCTCGATCGATTCGAGACCTTGGATCGCGGCCTTGATGACGTTGATGCCGTCAGTGATTCCGCTCTTGATCGACGCGAGATCCGACGCGCGGCTGTTGAGGTTTCGCGCCTTGAAGAATGCGAGCGCGTCATCGAGCGCGCTGTTGACTTTCAAGCCCGTCGCAAGGCGTTCCTGCGTGCGGCCGATCAGCCCAGTCGTGGTCTGCAGCGACAAAAGATTTGTGCGCGTCGCAGATGAAAGATTGATCTCGTTCGCCATGGGCAGACCCCACTCTATGAACCGCGCTCAGCTTCGGTTGAGCGGTCTCGGTTCGGTTTTTGCGGTCGCATCAATGGCGGCCGCAGACTTGCACTTCTGCTCGTCCGTTATGAGAAGTACTGGGGTAAACCAAATAAATAGTTAATGGTCTGCAGAAGACATCGACTGCATTTGTCAGCCAGACAAAGAAAAAGGGCGGCCGTACATCCGGGCCGCCCTTGAGTTAGTTGGTGGTACTTAAGCTTAGAACAGGCGCAGCACCGACTGCTCGGACTTCTGCGCGATCGAGAGCGAGATCGTGCCGAGCTGCTGGCGGGTCTGCAGCGAAAGCAGGTTCGCCGATTCTTCGTTGAGGTCGGCGTTGACCAGATCCGAAGCGCCACCCTTCAGGGTGTTGATCAGATTCTGGGTGAACTCTTCGCGGATACCCAGCATCGAGGCGTTCGTACCGAACGCCTGGCTGGACTGGCGCACGGTGACCAGCGCCGAGTCGATGGCCTTGATCGACGCGTTGATGGCGAAGATCGCGGCGGTGCCGGTCTGGCCCCACACGGTGGTGACGCCGTAAGTGCCGGTGGCCTGTGCAGAGGTGGCCATGATGGAATTGAAGTCGGTGGACTTGAGGCCCGAGACGACCAACTGGTTGATCATCTTGTTCTCGGTGCGCTCGTTGAACTTCACCGTCAGGAAGTCGGCGCCGGCGCGGAACGCACCGATGCTGTTCTTCAAGAGATTGACGCCGTTGAAGCTGGCGTCTTCGGCGAGGTTGTCGACCTGGCTGCGCAGTTCGTTGAACTGGCTGGCGAGCTTGGCGCGGGTGGAGCTTTCCGGCGAGGAAATCGCGGACTGCGCGAGCGCCTTCATCTGCTTGAGCGTCGATTCGATCGATTCGAGACCCTGTGTCGCGGCCTTCAGAACGCTGATCGATCCGTTGATGCCGTCCTTGATGGCGCTCAAGTCGCCGGCGCGGCTGTTCAAGTTGCGCGCGCGGAAGAACGCGAGCGCGTCGTCGAGCGCGTTGTTGACCTTGAGACCGGTGGCCAGACGCTCTTGCGTGCGGCCGATCAATCCGGTGGTGGTCTGCAGCGACAGGAGGTTTGTCCGTGTCGCAGAGCCAAGAGAAATATCGCTAGCCATGCTGTCACCCTTTCTAGGATCAAAGACATTCCCTGTTCAGCTTCGTGTGCGATCACACGGAAGAAGTCACCGTGCGAACGTCGGGGTATGGTGCGACCTGTTTAGGTTGCAAAAGCAAATGAACGGTTAACGCGGAAAAGAATCGTGTAACAGATCCGGAAAAGCTGTGGCGGACCCTTCTGGATCCGCCACGTCGCAAACTTCTTAGAATTGCGATTAGAACAGGCGCAGCACGGACTGCTCGGACTTCTGCGCGATCGAGAGCGAGATCGTGCCGAGCTGCTGGCGAGTCTGCAGTGAAAGCAGATTGGCCGATTCTTCATTGAGGTCAGCGTTGACGAGATCGCCGGCGCCGCCCTTCAGCGTGTTGATCAGGTTCTGCGTGAAATCCTGACGGATGCCGAGCAGCGACGCGTTGGTACCGAAGGCCTGGCCGGCCTGGCGCACGGTGACCAGCGCGGAGTCGATTGCCTTGATCGACGCGTTGATCGCGAACACCGCGGCGGTGCCGGTCTGGCCCCACACGGTGGTGACGCCAGTGGTGCCGGTGGCCTGCGCGGAGGTGGCGAGAATGGTTGTGAAATCGGCGTTCTTGAGGCCCGACACGACCAGCTGATTGACGGCTTTGGCCTCGGTACGCTCGTTGAACTTAACGGTCAGATAGTCGGCACCTGGAGCGAATGCGCCGATCTGATTCTTGAGCAGGTTGACGCCGTTGAAGCTTGCGTCTTCGGCGATGTTGTCGACCTGGCTGCGCAG
>CANJPQ010000032.1 GCA_947476275.1 Fidelibacterota bacterium | reverse complement strand
CCGTGCGGCCGTTCTACCTCGAGGAACAGTCGGTACCGGACGAGGACCATTTCGTATGGGCCTATCGGGTCAATATCGAGAACAAGGGCGAGGCGACCGTCCAGCTTCTGGCGCGCCACTGGCGCATCACCGATAAATTGGGCCGGTTGCAGGAAGTCAAAGGCCCTGGAGTGGTCGGTGAACAGCCCATCCTCAAGCCCGGGGAGTCGTTCGAATATACCAGCGGCTGCCCGCTCGGCACGCCATCGGGGATCATGGTCGGTTCCTATGAAATGACCACGACCGACGGCGACCGCTTCCGTGTTGAAATCCCTGCGTTTTCGCTCGACAGCCCGTACGATACCGCAGCGGTCAACTAAATCCGCATACGGTACGTGCTGATCCAGCATGGCAGCACAACCGTAACACTCTAGGAACGCGAGAGGGCGGGGCTATATTGGGCCTCTGCGCATTGCATATCCGAAACTGCGGTTCATCACCGCCCAGAGGTCCGCATGACTCGTCCAATTTCCGGCCCTCAGGCCACAGTGCTTCGCGATCACGGCGACGGCCGCGGCGGTTCCGATACGCGCCCAACGCGGGCTCAGGCCGAAGAGGCCGTGAAGGTGCTGATCCGCTGGGCCGGCGACAACCCGACGCGCGAGGGCCTAACAGGCACGCCTGATCGAGTCGTACGCTCCTATGAAGAGTTCTTTGCGGGTTATAGGCAAGACCCTGAAGCCATGCTGCGCACCACCTTCGAGGAGACCGAAGGTTACGACGAGATCGTGCTGCTGAAGGACATCCCGTTCCAGAGTCACTGCGAACATCACATGGTGCCGATCATGGGCCGCGCCCATATCGCCTATCTGCCGAACAAGCGCGTCGTGGGTATCTCGAAGCTTGCGCGGGTGGTGGAAGCCTACGCCAAGCGTCTTCAAATCCAGGAGAAGATGACAGCGCAGGTCGCCAACATCATCAACGATGTGTTGCACCCCAAGGGTGTCGCGGTCGTGGTCGAGGCGGAGCATCAGTGCATGACCACCCGCGGCATTCACAAGCAAGGCGTTTCTATGGTCACCTCGACCATGCTCGGCGCTTTCCGCGACGACCCGACGACGCGGCGCGAGTTTCTCACGCTGATTGGCAAGACGGGCCGGTAACGCGGTCTATCGCGCGCGTGGATTAGTGAACGTATGTCACCATCGTCTGGCGCAGGCGGGGGATAAGTTCCTGGTCCATGTTGTCGAAGGTCTTCTTGATGACCGACATCCAGGCGGCCTCGCGATCAGTGGAGGTTGCATCCTCGCGGACCGTCTCGCTCGCCCATGACTTGCCGTCGGCAACCGCGATGGTCTTACCGTCCGGCCCGACGATCGCAACATCCACCTCCAGAGCACCGGTATATTCCGCGTTCTGTTCTTTCTTGAACCAGCCCGAAATACCCTTGGAGATCGGCAGCAGCTTTTCGGTGATCGCACCGCGCTTCAGGGTGACGCGCATGGAATTCACGCTGGCGCCCGTCGCGTTGAAGCGCTGCGCCGCCCAGGCCCTCATCGCCTGGTCATAGGGGATCGGCGCGCGGCTCCCGACGTAGGGATAGGTCGTCGGCGAGGTGTCGGCGTTCACGACCTCGATCGTGGTCACGTCGACCGGCACGATCGTGCTGTCGGCGAAGGCCATCGCGACGGGTCCTTGCGCAAGGGCCAGGTGCGGCATGGCCGGCACCGCGGCAACCAGAAGCGCCGCCACGGCGAGGGGGCGAAACAGCGTAAGCATGATCATGCGAGTTTCCTCATTTGCTGGGCGGCGCATTCTGCTCGGCGAGTTGCGCCAGCTCTTCAAGGGAAAAACTATAAACTTCCCGGCAGAATTCACACGTCATACGAACCGCGCCGTGGTCCGAAAGGTTCCTAACTTCTTCGAGAGGAAATGACGCAA
Source organism: Fidelibacterota bacterium (assembly GCA_947476275.1). Classification (GTDB taxonomy): domain Bacteria; phylum Pseudomonadota; class Alphaproteobacteria; order Rhodospirillales; family Rhodospirillaceae; genus SCTM01. Next base: position 45,128 of record CANJPQ010000032.1, on the reverse strand, counting down.
TGATCTTCGCGCTGCGCGCACGCGAACACCGGCATTTGGCCTGGATGTGTTTGATCCGAAAGGCTTTCATGCCCACGGTACCGTAAATCCGGTGCAGAATATCCCAAGACCGCAGCGACTGAGCGAGCAGTTCGGTATCCTTCAGGCTCCCCAGGAGGATCACGGCGGCCCGCCAGGCGTCCTCCGGGTCCTCCGGCAGTTCGGCTTCGTCCCCACCCTCTTCCGGCATACGCTGAATCACCAACGCGGCCGCCTGCCCTGGCCCGACCGCTATCTTGATGGCGGACTCCAGCTGCTCGGAATGGCGGAAATAGTTGTGGATGGAATCCGCGAGGCTACCCCCGCCAAGCTCCACAATGCCCTGATAGCGTTCCGTATCCGGCCCCTGATCGACCGTGAACGCGAGATGCCCGACACCCAGCAGATGGGGCGCAAGCCCACCGGGGCGGCGATGGCTGAGTTCTGACGCCAAGCGTTCCGCATCGAAGCGAGCCCAGGCCCGCACATCGCCGCCGGAGGTGACATCCACCACCAGGGTCGATACCGGGCCATTGCCCTGGATCTGCAGCGTGAAGACGCCCTCGTACTTGAGGCCGCCGGCCAAAGCGACGGCCGCAGCCATCGCTTCCGACAGCAGGTTGGCAACTTCGGGCGGATCCTGATGGCGGCTCTGGATCTCGGTCACGGTGGCGTTCAGGCGCACCAAGCGTCCACGAAACGCGCCGCCGTTGATCAGGAACGAGATGCAAACGTCGCTGTCGGTCTGGGCGTTGGCTGCAACGTCCGTCAGCTGAGGCACCACAGCAGAATCCCTTTCTGGGCATGCAGCCGGTTTTCGGCTTCATCCCAAATCACGGATCGCGGACCATCGATGACGCCGGCCGTCACCTCTTCGCCGCGGTGCGCCGGCAGGCAGTGCATGAACACCGCATCCGGCTTGGCCACGGACATCAACGCCTCATTCACCTGAAAAGGTTTCAGGAGATCGTGGCGATTGCCCGCCTCGTCGCCCATGGAAACCCAGGTATCGGTGACAAGGCAGTCGGAGCCGCGCGCCGCCGCAACCGGATCATTACCGACGCTGATTTTCGCGCCGCGATCGCGCGCCCAGGCAATGGCGGCCGCGCTCGGCTCAAGGCCTTTCGGGCACGCCACGCGCAACTCGAATTCGAATTGGGCGGCGGCGTGGATGAAACTGTTGGCGACGTTGTTGCCGTCACCGGACCACGTCACGACCGCCCCCTTGATCGGGCCTTTGTGCTGCTCGTAGGTCATCACGTCCGCCATGATTTGGCAGGGGTGAGAGAAATCCGTGAGCCCATTGATGACCGGCACCGTCGCGTAGTGCGCGAGTTCGTTCATCTTCTCCGGCGCGGAGGTGCGGATCATGATGGCATCGACATAGCGCGACAGCACCCGCGCCGTGTCCGCGATGGTCTCGCCGCGGCCGAGTTGCGTGTCCGACGGCGACAACGTGATCGCGCTGCCGCCCAGTTGCTGCATACCCACGGTGAACGACACCCGCGTGCGCGTCGACGGCTTCTCAAACAGGAGCGCCAGGGTACGGCCGGCCAGCGGCGCCGCGTTCGTCCGGCCAGCGGCCTTGACGCGCGCGGACTCCGTTAGGATGCCGCGCAGGGTCTCCGGCGGCAGAACATCCAGATCCAGGAAATGCTTCGGGGCTGAGGCCATGGGTCCTCGCATGACGGCCTTAGGCCGCCAACTCCGCGGCGGCGCGGTCGAGGATCGCCACAGCGGCTTCGGCCTCGGCCGCGCCGATGATCAACGGCGGCAGCAACCGCACCACATTGTCGCCGCCGACGACCGTGAGCAGGCCGTTGGCGAACGCCTTGTTCACCACATCGCCGTTGGGCGGTATGCACTTCAGGCCGATCATCAGGCCCTTGCCGCGCACCTCGGCGAATACTTTGGGATGCTTCTGCACGAGCGCACCGAGCAGCTTCCACAGATGATCCGCGGTTGCCTGCACATGCGTGAGGAAGCCCGTCTCCAGCATCACGTCGAGAACCGCGTTCGCCGCCGCCATCGCCAAAGGATTGCCGCCGAAAGTTGAGCCATGCAGGCCGGCGGTCATGGATTTTGCCGCGCGTTCCGTGGCGAGACAGGCGCCCACCGGAAACCCGCCGCCCAACCCTTTCGCCAGCGCCATGACGTCCGGCGTCACGCCCGACCACTCGTAAGCGAATAATTTGCCGGCACGGCCTAACCCGCACTGCACTTCGTCGAAGATCAGCAGCAGGCCGAACTCATCCGCCGTGGCTCGCAGGCCCTTGAGATAGTCCGCGCTTGCCGGAATGATTCCGCCCTCGCCCTGGATCGGCTCGACCACGATTGCCGCGGTCTGAGGCGTGATGGCCGCGCGCATCTCATTCAGGTTGCCGAACGCGACCTGGTCGAAGCCGTCCACCACCGGCGCGAAACCGTCGAGGTGCTTGGCCTGGCCGCCGGCGGCAATCGTCGCGAGCGTGCGGCCATGGAACGCGCCCCGCGCCGTAATGACGCGGTACTTGTCCTTCTGCCCTTGCGCCTGGTGGAAGCGGCGCGCGGTCTTGATCGCGCACTCCATCGCTTCCGCGCCGGAATTGCAGAAGAACATTGTGTCGGCGAACGAATGCTCCACGAGCCGCGCCGCCAGTTTCTCTTGGCCCTCCACGCGGTACAGGTTGGAGGTGTGCCACAGCTTCGCCGCCTGTTGCTGCAAGGCAGCGACCAGGTGCGGATGGGCATGGCCCAAGGCGTTCACGGCAATGCCGGCGCCGAAGTCGAGAAAACGTCGGCCATCGGTCGCGATCAACCACGCGCCCTCGCCGCGCTCGAACGCGACGTCCACCCGCGCGTACGTCGGCATCACTGGGGAAATATTCATCGCTCGCCCCCCGCCTCACCGGCGACGGATGTACGCGTGCACGTCACGCGGCCGGTTTACTGAACGAAAAAAAATACGGGCGGCATCACTGCCACCCGAGCGCCCAATCAATACGCCAAAGCGTGGTTTTGTCAACCGTCGGGGGTGGCCCTAGGCCTTGAGCTTGTAGCCGCTGCGGATCATGAGGAAGCACCACGTCAGCAGCACCACGTTAAGCATGGTGAGCACCACCACGCCCAGCACCGGCTGGCTCGGGCTTTGGCCGAGGAAGCCGTACCGGAAGCCGTCGATATTGTAGAAGAACGGATTGTAGTGGGCCATGAACTGGGCCCAGTGGGGCAGCCGGTCGATGGTGTAGAAGGTGCCGGACAAAAATGTCAGCGGCGTGACAATGAAGTTCGTCACCGCGGCCATGTGATCGAACTTGTCGGCCCACACCGACGCGAGCACCCCGACCGTGGACATGAACAGGCAGCCGGCGACGGCATGAAACAGCACCAGCCCGAGATTGTGCAGGTGGAGGGGCGCGAGCAGCGACATGGTCGCGATGGCGGCGACTCCGACCGCAAGCCCGCGTGTCACACCGCCCATGGTCCAGGCGACCGTGAGTTCGAAAGCGCTCAGAGGCGACATCAAGACGTCGACGATGTTGCCTTGGACTTTCGACACCAGGATCGACGACGACGTGTTGGCGAATGCATTCTGGATCATCGTCATGATGACCAGGCCGGGGACCAGGAACTCCTCGAATGGATAGCCGGCCACACTCGTGCCGCTGCGGCCGAACGCGAACACCATCACCAGCAGGAACATCAAGCTGGTGATCACCGGCGCCGCCACGGTCTGCACACCGACCTTCCAGAAGCGTTTCACTTCCTTCTTGTAGAGTTCCCACATGCCGCGCCAGTTCACGGACCCCATCCGTCGCGGATGCGGCCCCAGGAATACTGCGGTGTTCGTGGGCAGATGGTTCGGTTTCGGCGGGCTGAGTTCGTTCATGACCGGCCCAGGATTAGGCTGACGGGCCGACCCTGGCAAGACTTGCGTTGTTTCGATCTGCCATCTGGAGGAACGCCTCATCCAGGGCGACCGACAGTCCGCGCGTATCGACCATGGGACTGCGCACAACGTCCGCCCGCAGGGTCTTCTTGATCCCGGCGCGGGCGTCCGCATCGGCGGCAAGGCCCGTGGCGATGCGCACGAACCCAGCCCGGTCCGCGGCGATCCATTCCGGATGGCCTAGAGCCTGGAGGATGGCCGCGCTCATGAGCCCGCCCATCCATGTGCCGCGGATCGTCACCAGCGGCACGCCCATGTAGAGCGCATCGAATGCCGTCGTGCCGCTGTTGAGCGGAAAGGCATCGAGCGCCACGTCCACCTGGTCGTACAGGCTCATGTGCTCCCGCCACGTCGCCACGGAGCGCAGCAGCGTGATGCGGTCGGCGGCGATGCCGTTGTGCGCCAAGGTGTCCAGAACCCGGTTGCGGCTGACATCGTCGGCGCACAGCCGATCCTTGATCAGCAGCCGCGAGCCCGGCACGGCGTGCATCACCTCGGCCCAGGCGGACAGGGTTTCCTCACGCACTTTCGCCAGCGTGTTGAACGAGCCGAAGGTGATCGGCGCGCCGGGTGTGCGTTCGCCCGGGTCCGGTGCATCCTCGGGCACGTTGAAGCCGACCCACAACCGCGGCAGGCGCCAGACCTTCTCGACAAACTGCGCATCGCACGCGGGCGGCGTGACCACATCATCGCCGATGAAGTAGTCGAACCCGGTCAGACCCGGACTGCCGTGGAAGCCGATGTAGTGTACCTGCACCGGCGCCGGGCGCCGCATGATCACGCCCATGCGCCCGCCCATCATGTGCGCCGTGGTGTCGATCAGGATATCGATGGCGTCGTCGCGGACGATCTGTGCCGCGGCATCGTCGTCCAGCCCGACGAGGCTGCGCCATTGGTCCGCAAGCCCCAGCAGCACATCGCGACGCGCCTCGGCGCGCCACATGGTCGGGTACAGGGAGACGTGGATCTTGTCGCGATCGTGACTACGCAAATAGCTTTCGAGGAAGAAGGCGACCGCGTGATTGCCGATCTCCGCCGACATGAAGCCGACGCGGAGCTTTCGGGTCATGTCGATTGGGCGCGCCGGCGGCACCGCCCCGCGGATGTCGGCCCGCAGGCTGTCTTCGTAGCGCTTGGACGCGGCGAAATAGTCCGCCCACGGCAGGTGCTGGGTCAGCGACAAGGTGTAGAGCAGATTGGCGTGGGACTCTGTCTTCGTCGGTTCCAGCGCGATGGCGCGTTCATAGCGTGCGACGGCCTCGGCGGGCCGGCCACGGTCCTTGGCGATATTGCCGCAGTTGAGATGGCCGACGTAGTGCGCCGGATCGAGCGCAATCGCGGCTTCGTTCTCGGCCTGGGCGTCGCTCAGAAGGTTGGCGTCGTACAGCGCTGCCGCCAGATTGGAATGACCGCGCGGATCGTCGGGCTTGATCTTGATGGCGCGGCGATGCGCGGCGACGCTTTCCTGCGGCTTGCCGACGATCGACAGCACGCGTCCAAGATTGGTCCACGCCTCGAAGTGGGTTGGCGCGGCTGCAAGCACTTGCTTCAGCTTGGCGATGGAATCGTCATAGCGCGCCAACGCCCCCAGACAAATCCCGAGGTTGGCGTGGGCGTCGATCAAGCCCGGCTCGAGCGCGATGGCGCGCCCATAGGCCTCGAGCGCTTCGGCGTTGCGGCTTTGCTTCTGAAGCGCCAGCCCGAGATTGTAGAATGCCTGCGCGAATTCCGGATCGCGCCGCACGGTTTCCTTCAGCAGCGTAATCGCCTCTGCGACCCGGTCGGTCTTGATGCAAATGGCGGCAAGATTGCTGAAGGCCGAAACGATCGGCGTATTCTGCGCGATCAGCGCGCGATACCCGGCTTCCGCTTCCTTCAGCTGCCCGGCCCGATGCAAGGCGAGGATGGCTTCAAATTTCATGCTCTAGCATTTACGGGAGAACGAACCCCCGCGACAGCCTCAAATTACCAGCGCCACACGGCCCCCGCCGTGATGCGGTGGCCCGCGAGCGGATCGTTGAAGGCAGTCTGGTAGCGGGCCTGTAAGCGCAACCCCGGCAGCACGTCGGCCGCCACGCCCAAATCGCCCAACCCCTGCGCACGTCGCGGGCTCGCACCGCTGATCGTGAAACCGCTGTCAGGCACACCGATCAGGCTGGCCGACACGCGCCGTGCCGTCGTCAGCAATTCCTGCACCCAAGATACGCCGGCGAACGGCCGCAGGCGACCGAACGCCATTTCGCCATGGACACCGATATCCGAGGTCAGGGAGTTCGTGGCGCCCCAGCCCGTGCGCACGCCCAGCGGCATGGCTTCGTCAAACGGACGCACGGAGACCCGCGCGTAGGCAAAATCGGCGTGCGCCGCCAGCGTGACGCCGTAGAGAGCGACTTGCCGCGCGACGCCGCCATCGAAGCTCCAGCCGGTCGTCGTGGCGCGCGCCGTCAGGCCGCGCGCCGTTCCTTGAAGGACCTGCACCCGCGACACCCGCCCCGTGCCGAAGCCAAAGGAAAAGGCGGCGTGGCTGGTGAGCCCGAACACACCCACTGGAATCACCGCGGTGATCGACGCCGTGGTCAGCGGTAGCCGCGCCTTCGCGCCGTCGGAGAAGGCATTGTCGGCGCTTAAGTGCCCGAGCGCGAGGCCGATGCGTCCGTTGCCGATCGCCAAGTCCGCGCCGGCAGCACCACCGGTGAGGACGGAATCATAGGCCCGCACCGGCGTGCCGGTACGCACATGGCCGTCGCGGCGCGCGAACGTGCCCCAAGCGCGCCATCGCCCATCGGCCTCTTGCGCGAGGCTCTCGTCACGCGCCGCGCGCAGCGTGGACAGGCCGGCGAATCCGCTAGCGATGACCGCCGGAACGGTCTCCGGTGCGAACGCCGCGAACACAGCGGCGGCATCCGCCAGCGTGCCGGTCTCGAAGCCCGCCACCAGCGGCGCGAGCAGCGCTCCAGGCGCGGTCTGCCGCTCGAACATATTCGCAACCGCGCGCTCCGCGACGGTGGTGGTAACAGCCGCATACGGCAACTTGGTCAGGCGCAGTTCGACGCCGGCGGCGGAGGACACGATCTCCGGCTTCACGAACGTGGTGGTGGCGACCTGAATCGCGCTGAACGCGCCGGTGGTCGTCATGGACGACCCGAGCGCGCGCATGATCTGGAACGACTGGCCGCCACGATACCGTTGCGGGCTGTCGATGATGAGCGTGCCGCCCAGGTTCGCCGCGCCGCCGATCAGCAGCGTATCGCTGCCGGTCACGAGCGTCCTTAGCCGCAGGATACCCGCCGCGGTCTGCGTGAAATCGCCGGCGATCGTGAACGTGCTGGGCACCGCCGCGCCGGCTGTGCTGGACGCCACGGTGATGATTCCGCCATTGCTGACAGCGCCGTCGATCCGGCCATTCCCGGTCAGGGTGGCATTGGGGCTGACCGTCACGCGCGGCACGGTCAACCGCGCACTTGAATCCACGAGGAGGGTCCCGGCTGAGACGAAAACATCACCCGAGAGCGTGGTGGTGCTTTGCAGTGTCCAGGTCAGACTGCCGAGCTTGGTGAGCGACGTGAAATTGCGCACGGGCTGGCGCAGAAATCCGAAGTTGTTGACGACGAGCCGGTCATTGCCGCCGTTGCCGTCCAACACGCCATTCATCTCGCTGCCAGAGAGGAGCGTGACGAAATCGTCGCCGCTGGACAGAGTCACGTTGCCGTTGAACGTGCCGCGGGAGTCGATCTGGATCGGAACATCGCTCCGTAGGGCTTGGCGGCCGTTGAGTCCCTCGATGACTCCAGAATTATTCAGCGCCACAGATCCGGTGCCGCGGATGATGACGCCGCCGCTGTAAGTCGTCGACGGATCGCGCAGCAGAGCCTCGCCGCCGCCCTGGATCGCGCCGGTGTTGTTGATCGTCATGTTGCCGGAGCCCGTGAGGGCAAGGCCGGCGTAGGACCCGATCACGGACCCCCCGTTCTCGAAGATCGCGTTCGCGCCCGTGATCGCCACGGCGGCGCCCGGATCGATCGAGATGCGCTGGTTGATCGCCGACAGGCCACCGCGATTGATGATGGCGATGTTGTCTCCGGTCCCGCGGATGGCGGCAATCTGACCGGTGGTGACGGTGATGTTGCCGGTGTTCGTCACGACCGACTGCGCGCCGACACTGATACCGTCGCCGGCGACGGTATCGATTCGGCCGCCATTGATGACCGTGGAACGATCGCCGGCGAGAATGCCGATGGCGCCGGCATCGCCGGTTTCGATGCTGCTGCCGGCGCCGGTCGTGACGCGCGCGTCGTCTCCCGTCCAGATGCCGTACGACAGCGTGCCGAGGGTGGTGATGCTGCCGGTGTTCGTGATCGTCGCCCGGTTGCCGGTGCTGATCCCGAATGCCAGCGCCTGGTTGGTGAAGATCGCGCCCGAATTGGTGACCGTCGACGAGCCTCCAACGTCGATGGCTTGGCCGCAGATGCCGAAGCCGTACAAGAAGCCCTGATTGTTCACGCTCGCGCTGTTGCCGAGCGAGATCGTCGGGCCGCCGAGACGATCCTCCGGATCGCCGCAATAGCCGTCGAAGCCGGAACTCGGCGCGTTGCGCACGGTGGTCTGGGGCGCCACCGTCAACTGCAAGCCTGAAGCGCCGCTGGCAAAGCCGTTGTTGTCGACGCCGGTGCAGGTGACCGTGGTGCCGTTCTGCTGGCAGTCCGCTCGCGCGGGCGTTGAACCCCCGCCGCACAAGACCGCCACGCCCCACAACGGCGCGACCACAAAAGGCCATCTCGTCAACATTGCAGTCCCGAAGGGGCTTCCTCGATATGTGCGCGAACCGCAGCGATCATACGGACGCCTTCGGTCGCGCAAACTAAAAACCACAGTTTCACCTCAGCTTTTTGCCACCACCCAAACCACAGATGACACAGCATTGCCGCCACTTCGTGTCATGCGCGTCGCAATGCGGTATAGGATGGAGCGATGACACGCTCCCCGCGCAAACCGGGTCCGGATTCACCAAAGCCGAAACGTGCGCCGCGCGGACCTCGGCCGATGACCCAAAAGCGGCTCGACAATATCGCTATCTATTATCTTCAGCGCTACAGCACGACCGCGGCTCACCTCCAGCGTGTCCTGTCGCGACGGGTGGACAAGGCGTTGCGGGCGCACGGCGAGAAGCCGGGAGCCACGCGCGCAGACATGAAAGCCTGGATCGAAGCGGTCGTCGCGCGGCAAGTCGCCAGCGGCGCGGTCAATGACACCGCCTACGCGGAGGGACGCGCGGCTGCGCTCAGACGCCTCGGCAAGGGGCCCGGCAAGATCCGTGCCCTGCTGGCCGCAAAAGGAATCGCGGCGTCTGTCGTCGCGCAGGTTCTCGCCGACACCGAGACCACGGCAACCGGTGAGGATCCCGCCCTGCAAGCCGCCATCGCGTATGTGCGGCGGCGGCGGCTTGGGCCCCACCGCACCGGACCTCGCGATAAGGATACCGACCGCAAGGACCTCGGCGCCTTGGCCCGGGCCGGCTTCAGCTTTGCGATTGCAAAGGCCGCGCTCAATGCGTCGGACGACGATTAAGCACCGCGTTTTCCACGCGCAGGCGCACAGCGAGCACGACGGCATTGAGGATCGAGAACACCAGCGCGATCGGCCACGCGCCGAAAACCAACGGAAGCACCGCGATTTCGGCGATCACGACCACGTAGTTCGGATGGCGCACGAAACGGTAAGGCCCACGCCGCACCAGCGGCGCGTCTGCCAAAGTGATCACACGGGTCGTCCAATACGGGCCGAGGGACATCAGCACCCAAGCGCGCAACAGCTGGAGCGCGACATAGGCCGCGAGCCAGGGCGCCACGATCGGCGACGGTGTGCGCGCCACCCACACCACTAGCGCCGCGAGCCACAACGTGTGCACGGCAACGATGAAAGGATAGTGCCCCGCGCCTGCTTCGGTCGCCCCGCGCGCCAGGAGCGCTGTTGTGTTGCGGCGTGCGAGCACAAGTTCGGAGATCCGCTGTGCGGCAATAGCGGCCAGGATCGCCCACGGGATCCACGCCGACACGATCATGTCAAATCGACCAGGCACATGCCGACGGAAAAGCCCGGGCCGAGCGCGATCATCAGATAGCGTCCGGGCGGATTGCTTTTGAGCGCGCGTTCGAACACCGCCAGCACGGTCACCGCCGACATATTGCCGTGGTCCGCGAGCACTGCACGCGCGTCGTTCAGCGCATGGGGCGGCAATGCGTAGGCCTCTTCCAGTGCATTGAGCACCTTCTCGCCGCCGGGATGCACGATCAGCCCATCGATATCGGCGAGCGTCAGTCCGTGTTTCGCCAGGAACGCATCCGTGACGGGGCGCATCTGATCGCGCACCAGGGTCGGGATGTGGCGCGAGAAAATCACCCCCAGCCCGTCGTCCTCCACGGCCCAACCCATGACGTCGCGGCTATCGGGCCACGTATGCTCGCCCCAGGCACGCACGATCGCACGACGCGCCGCTGTAGCACCGCCGGCACGCACAAGCAGCGCCGCCGCGCCGTCGCCGAAGATGGTGGTAGCGATCACATTCGACTTGCTGTCGTCGCCGGCGCGGAACGTCAATCCGCACAACTCCGTGCACATGAGCAAGATCCATTGCTCCGGCATCGCGCGGGCGAGTGCGGACGCGCGCGCAAGGCCGATCACGCCGCCTGCGCAGCCGAGCCCGAACACAGGGAGGCGCTGCGTTGTCGGCGACAATCCAAGCGGTCCTTGCAGCAGGGAATCGAGGCTCGGTGTAACGACGCCGGTGGAGGACACCGTGACGGTGGCGGCGATGTCGCTCGCCGCAACACCGGCCTGCGCCATCACGTCGCGCGCTGCGTCTGTCAGCAGCGCTACCGCATTTTCCTCATAGAGCTTCATGCGCTCCGGCCAGCCGTGAGACTCTGCGTACCACGACAAGGGCACACAGGAATTGCGTGTGTGTACGCCGGCATTGCCGTAACTGCGCGCCATGCGCGCCATCAAGGCCGGGCGATGCGCGAACACCTGCGTCGCCTGCGCCATGATCTCTTCCTGGCGCAGCACATAAGGCGGATAAGCCGTGGCGATTCCGGCGACCGTGACGTCGGGGACCACGCGCGCATCTGTGGTGGCAAGGTGGCGTTCTGCAGTCTTGACCGGCATGGGCGCCCTCACTGAGTTCGATCCGGTTCAAACGCCCCGATAGGGTAATCGGCCCGCTTAGCTTTGCTTAATAAACGCCGCCACGGCCGCGGACCAGGCTTCCGGCTGCTCGTCCACGATGTCGTGGGTGCCGCCCTTCAGTTCCGCATAGGCCATGTCCGGCCGCAAAGCCCGCGCGCGCTGGGTGATTTGGTAGAGGTCTTCGGTGGTATTGGTGAGCAGCAGGGTCCGCGTCTTCAGCCGTTTGAAGTCGCGCATCATGTCGTACTCGTACGCGGCTTTATGGCCGTACCAGAACGTATCCCCTGCCAGCAATGTGCCTAAGAAATTACGCTGCATCGCATACAGGTTCGTGTAGCCCGGCGTCGCCTTCAGGCGCCCGTTCCAGCGCTGGACCAGATGGCTGCCGTCTTCCTTCGGTGCAACGGGACCAAAATAGCCTTTCAGACGCTCCGTCCGTTCTTCCTCGGAGAACAACGGCGGGCCGTTGAGGATAAGCGACGTCACCCGCTCCGGATGGCGCGCGGCGAAGGCGGTCACGTTCGCAGCCCCGGTATGATGGCCAAGGAAGTGCGCCTGTTTGAGATTGAAGTGATCCAGCACCGCCGGAAAGACCTCCGCATAGTCCTCGACCGACGGCCGCGGGTCCGGTACGTCCGACATCCCGAAGCCCGGCGTATCCACCGCCACGCACATCACGTTCGCCGCCGTGAGGTGCGGATAGGCTGCCTCGAACATCAGCGACGAACTCGGCGACTGATGCGATAGCACCAGGACCAGATTGTTCTTGCCGCTGTCGGGCCAATAGGTGCGGTAGTGCACCTGGCCCGACCGATGAGAGACGTATCCGCGGCGCGATTTCATCCGTCGGCTTTCAGGAAATTCACGACGATCTTGCTCCAGGCATCGGCTTCGTCGAACACGACGTGATAGGTGCCCCCGGGCATCTCGGCAGTGTGGAAATCCGGCCGCAGTTCTTTCACACGCGGCACCACCATGTGCAGGCTGTCGCCGGTGTTGGACATGATCAGCGTCGGCGCCTTAATCGCCTTCAGGTCCGGCGCGATGTCGTAGCTGAACGCGGCGTGGTGGCCGTACCACTCAAGTTTGCCGGCCGAGAAGAACTGCACCACCGAGGTCTGCACCGCCTGCAAGCTCGCCGCGGCGCTCATCTTGCGCGCGATCTCCCAGCGGCGCAGCAGGTGCCCACCGTCCTCCTTGGGGGTCTGATCGAAGTGCGGGCGGGCCAGCCGTTCGGCCCGTTCCTCCGCCGTGTAGAGCGGCACCCCGTGCAAGACGAGCCGGCTCACGAGGGCGGGATGCCGCGCGGCGAAAGCGGCGCCAATCGACGCCCCGGTGTGATGACCGACCACCGCCGCCTTCGGAAGCGAAAGCCCCTTGAACACGGCCGGCAGCACGTCGGCGTAATCCGCCACGCTGGGCGGTCTCGCGAAATTGTCCGACATGCCGTAGCCCGGCGTATCGACTGTGATGGCGCGGAAGCCGGCCGCGGCGATCAGCGGCTGCGCGTTCTGGAACTGCACCCCGGACCACGGCGTCTGGTGCAATAACACCACCGGCGCGCCCTCACCCAGGGAGCGCACGTGCACCTGCCCCACCGGTGTATCGACGTAGATCTTCTGCATCTTGCTCATGAATGTTCTCCTGTCGCGCCCATCTTAGCCGGGACGCGGCTGCCGGGCGGTAGCGGAAACGGAGCGGCCCCCTCCGGTGGAGAGGCTTTTCCAAGCTCAAGCTGCGCGGTGAGGGAAGCGACTGCACCCGCCACGGCCGGCAGCGCCATGGGCGCCCAGGCGAGGTAGACACCGCCGTGGGCCTCGGCGGTACGGATCTCCCCGTCTGCTTGCGCCGCCCGCACCAGCGCACTCACATCCGCGCCGCCGGCGACCCGCAGCCACGCAGGCCGCACGCCGAGATGCCACACCGCGATCACGCCGCTTTGGCCGGCCACGCTCGCTGCATCGAAGCCGGCCAGCGCCGGGTATTGCGCGTTCAACGGCCGCCACGGCGGGGTCACCGCTGCCGTCGCCGCCTTGATCAGTTTGGACAGGACGACCTTCTTCATGCCGCGCTGCCGCGATGATTCAGGATCAACCGCGCGAGCAACGCATTCACGGCCGCCACGATCGCGCCGGCGTAGATCACGTCGCTGACGAAATGCGCGCCTTGCATGATGCGCACCAGCCCGACCGCAAGGCCGAACAGCAGCCCCGCCGCCATCGCCGAACGGAAATAGCGCGGCGGCACGAGATAGGCATACGCCGTCAGCCAGAACGCCACCGCCGCATGACCGGACGCAAACGAACAATTGTGGCTGCACGCGTCGGAGAGCCACAGCGGCGGCGTGTAGGGCAGCGTGCCGCCGAACGCCACGATCTCATCGGGCCGCGCGCGACCCCAGTTCGGCTTCAGCAGACTTTCCACGATCAGCCCCGGGCCGATGATCAAGGTCGCCGCCAGGAAGCCCGCTTTGCGCAGCGTCATCTCCGCCAGCGCTTGCCCGCCCCGCAGCAGCGGCGTCAGCGTCACCATCGCGAACACGATCGCACTGACGACGATCAGGCGCGGAATGTGGCGCCGGACGAACTCGGTCACCGCGTTTTGCCCGGCGGCGAAGCCGAGCTGCGGATCGTAGAACCACCCGGTGACGCGAAAATCGATCCCCGGCATCACGGTGATGACGGCGAGCAAAAGCAACAGCCACCCCCAGGGATGCCATATGCGTTGCCACGATGGCGTCATCAGCCGTCCTCGCGGTGGAACAGATAGCCCAGCCCCAGCAGCATCGTGATCACCGTCGGCGCCCAGGCCGCCAGCACGATCGGCAATGTCGCCGAAAGTCCGAGCGCATAGGTGAAGCGGTTGAAGAAGTAGAACAGGAACCCGACCCCAAGCCCGGCGAGCCCGCGCATGGTCCAGGTCATCGCGCGCGTGGTGGCGGACAGGCAGAACACCGCTGCCAGCAACGTCATCGCCAGCAGCATGAACGGCGAGACCAGCAGCGACTGCCAATAGAGCCGGTGCGGGATGACCGAGAAGCCGGCCTCCTCGGAGAAGCGGATAAAGCGCGGCAGGCTCCAGATCGACATGGACTCCGGCGACGCGAAGCTGTCCTGCACCTTGGCCGCCGTGATGCCGCTGGGAAGGAATAATTCCTTATGGTCTATCGCGGTCTTGCCGGGAGCCAGCTCCACCGCGTCGTCGAGACGGATGAACCCGTCGAGGATGTCGCCGGTCGGCGCTTGATAGCGGTGTTGCAACCCCTCATGGGTGTCGGTCAGGAAAATCGTCACGTTGCCGCGCAAGCGCAGCACGCTGCCGTCCTGGTGCAGCCGGTCGGCGTGGACGATCGACGCCACGTCGCCGCGGACTTCGCGCAACCACAAGCCGCCCTCGCCGACATTCAATGTCGTCGCGCCGCGGGCGAGCATCATGTCCTCGCGCCGCTGATAGGTCTCGTACATGTCTGCGGCGATCGGATTGAAGAAGACGACATTGAGCACGCCTACGGCGGCGACCAAGAGGATGGGCGGCCCCAGCACCTGCCAAACCGACACGCCGGCTGAGCGGATCACCACCAGCTCGTGGCTGCGCGCCAGACGGAACAGCGCGAACATCATGGCGATCAGCACGATGAACGGCAGGGTCTCCTGCACCGTGTGCGGCATCTTTAGCAGCGCCATGCCGATCAGGGCGGCGAGGCCGATGTCGATCGTGACCGTGCGGCGCAGCAGTTCGATCATGTCGAACAGCATGATCAGCCCGACAATCACCCCCAGCGCCGCCAGGAACGCAACCGTGAACTGGCGGGCGAGGTAGAGCGACAGTGTCGGCGAGAGCCGATTCACGCGGGTGGGTGTCCTCAATAGTGTCTGCCGACAATAGAGCATTGCGGCATGTATGCGAAATCGCGGGTACACTCTTCGCCCGGACAACGAGGAATCGATGGTCACACTCACGCGCATCTACACCCGCGGCGGCGACAAGGGGGAGACCTCCCTGGGCGACGGCAGCCGCGTTCCGAAGGATTCGGCGCTGGTCGAAGCCTACGGCGCCGTCGATGAAGCCAATGCCGTGATCGGCGTGGCACGCCTCCACACAGCCGCCGACACGCAAGCCGACGCGATGCTCGCGCGCATCCAGAACGACCTGTTCGACCTGGGCGCGGACCTATGCACTCCGCCCGCGCCAAACGAAGCGCCGGGGGCTGCCTTGCGGATCGTCCAGCACCAGATCGACCGGCTCGAGCACGAGATGGACGCGATGAACGAGACCCTGAGCCCCCTGAAGTCCTTCGTCCTGCCCGGCGGCACACCTGCCGCGGCATACCTCCACATCGCGCGCACCACCGTACGCCGGGCGGAACGCGCCATCACGGCGGCGGAGCGCACCGATCAGCTCAACCGCCTGGCCCTGATCTACGCCAACCGCCTCTCCGACCATCTGTTCGTGCTGTCGCGCTATTTGAACGCGAAAGGTGACGGCGATGTCCTGTGGGTACCCGGCGCGAACCGCTAGGACGCGCTCATCGCAAACCCAGGCAAAGCGCGGCTTTGCGATTGATATCGAAGGGTTTTTCATGCTGCAGCGCAACATGATTTCGTTTGACACACTTTGGGCGAAAGACTAGTGGTGTTCGCCGATTTTTGGGGGCCGGACGCGAGAATTTTCCGCCGGCCAGGGGAGGAACTGAGGGTCGCTAAAACACTCCGCAAGGGGACCTTCAGCAGCCTTCAGACGTCTTGCGCGAACAGCCATCGGGATCGTTCATGAAAGTCCTCGTCGCCGTCAAACGGGTGGTCGATTACAACGTCAAGGTTCGCGTCAAAGCGGACAAGACGGGCGTCGAACTCGCCAACGTCAAAATGTCCATGAACCCGTTCGACGAAATCGCCGTCGAAGAAGCGGTGCGCCTCAAGGAAGCCGGCAAGGCGACCGAGATCATCGCAGTCAGCATGGGCCCGCAGGCCGCGCAGGAAACCATCCGCACCGCCCTCGCCATGGGCGCAGATCGCGGCATCCTCGTGCAGACCGACGCCGAGCTTCAGCCGCTCGCGGTGGCAAAGCTGCTCAAGGCGATCGTCGCCAAGGAAAACCCGGACCTGGTGATCCTCGGCAAGCAGGCGATCGACGACGATTCCAACCAGACCGGCCAGATGCTCGCCGCCCTCCTGGGCTGGTCCCAGGGCACCTTCGCCTCGAAGGTGGTGGTCGAAAGCGGCTCGGCCGTGGTCACCCGCGAAGTCGACGGCGGCCTTGAGACCATCTCCCTCAAGACCCCGGCGGTCATCACCACCGACCTGCGCCTGAACGAGCCGCGCTATGCCTCGCTGCCGAACATCATGAAGGCGAAGAAGAAGCCGATCGAAGTGCTCGCCCCGGATGCCCTGGGCGTGGACGTGGCGCCGCGCCTCGTCACCTTGAAGGTGGAAGAACCGGCCAAGCGCCAAGGCGGCATCAAGGTGCCCGACGTCGCCGCCCTCATCGACAAACTCCGCAACGAAGCCAAGGTGATCCCATGAGCAATCTGGTCGTTGCCGACCACGACAGCAGCGGGATCAAAGCCGCCACGCTGAGCGCCATCACCGCCGCGCAGCAGATCGGCGGCGACATCCACGTGCTCGTGGCGGGCCAAAACTGCGCCGCTGCTGCCGCCGCCGCCGCGAAGATCGCGGGCGTGAGCAAGGTGCGCGTCGCCGACGCCGCCCAGTACGCCAACGCGCTGGCCGAGCCGCTCGCCGCGCTCATCGTCAGCATCGCCGGCGATTACACGCACCTGCTCCACGCCGCCACCACCCAAGGCAAGAACGTGATGCCGCGCGTGGCCGCCCTGCTCGACGTCGCGCAGATTTCCGACATCTCCGCCGTCGTCTCGGCGGATACCTTCGTGCGCCCGATCTACGCCGGCAACGCGCTCGCCACCGTGCAGTCCAAAGACGCCAAGAAGGTCATCACCGTCCGCGGCTCCACCTTCGACAAAGCAAAAGCAGAAGGCGGCAGCGCCACCACCGAGACCGTCGCCGCGGCGGCCGATCCGGGCGTGTCCACTTTCAAGGAAGCCGCCCTGTCCAAGTCCGAACGTCCGGAACTCACCTCTGCCAAGATCGTCGTCTCCGGCGGCCGCGGCATGGGGTCGGGCGAGAACTTCAAGATCATCGAAGCCCTCGCCGACAAGCTCGGCGCCGGCGTCGGCGCCAGCCGCGCGGCCGTGGACGCGGGCTTCGTACCGAACGACTATCAGGTCGGCCAGACCGGCAAGATCGTCGCACCTGAGCTTTATGTCGCCGTCGGCATCTCGGGCGCGATCCAGCATCTCGCGGGCATGAAGGACTCCAAGGTGATCGTCGCGATCAACAAGGATCCGGAAGCGCCGATCTTCCAAGTTGCAGACTACGGTCTCGTCGGCGACCTGTTCACGGTCGTCCCGGAGCTGACCAAGTCGCTGTAACGGGCAGAACCGCCCTTCGTTTGAGGACCAACACAACATGAACGATTCCGTCGGCCGCACGACGCTCCAGACCGGGCCCACCAAGGCCTCCAAGACGCCCATCACCATCGCCAAGGTCGGCATCATCGGCGCCGGCCAGATGGGCTCGGGCATCGCGCAGGTCTGCGCCATCGGCGGCTTCGATGTCGCGATCTCCGACATCAGCGAGGACGCGCTCAAGAAGTCCCTCGCGAACATCGACAAGATGATGGGCCGCCAGGTCCAGAAGGGCGCCCTCACCGAAGCCGACAAGACGGCAGCGCTGGCGCGGATCAAGACCGCCACCGGCCTCGAAGTCATGAGCGACCGCGACCTCGTGGTCGAAGCCGCGACCGAAGCCGAAGAGACCAAGAAGAAGATCTTCCGCGCGCTGACCGAACACCTCAAGCCGGACGCGCTGGTGTGCTCGAACACCTCCTCGATCTCGATCACCCGCCTCGCCGCCGTCACCGACCGCCCGGAACGCTTCATGGGGCTGCACTTCATGAACCCGGTGCCGGTGATGAAACTGGTCGAACTGATCCGCGGCATCGCCACCGAAGAGTCCACCTTCGCCGCCGTGAAGGTGTTCGCCGAAAAGCTCGGCAAGAGCACCGTGTCGTCGGAAGATTTCCCTGCCTTCATCGTCAACCGCATCCTGGTGCCGATGATCAACGAAGCGATCTACACGCTATACGAAGGTGTCGGCACCGTGCGCGCCATCGACAACGCCATGAAGCTCGGCGCGAACCACCCGATGGGCCCGCTCGAACTGGCCGACTTCATCGGCCTCGATACCTGCCTCGCCATCATGACCGTGCTGTACGACGGCTTGGCGGACAGCAAGTACCGCCCCTGCCCGCTGCTCGTGAAATACGTCGAAGCCGGCTGGTGGGGCCGCAAGACCGGCAAGGGCTTCTACGATTACAGCGGGCCTGAGCCCGTTCCGACGCGCTAACACTTGCGCGCGATCTCGACACTCGCCGACGTTGCAACGGCCTCCCGCGAGGGAGGCCGTTTGCCGTTGGTAAAGCGCGCGCTGCCCGGAGAGGAAGGCACGTTCGGACGCCTGCTGCGGGCAGCGGAACGCGGGTACGTGCCCTATCTCGTGCTCACCGTGCTGTGCCTGCTGCTGTTCGTGCCGGGTCTCGACAGTCTCGCGCCGACGGACCGCGACGAAGCGCGCTTCATGCAGGCCAGCAAGCAGATGCTCGAAAGCGGCGACTACGTGCACATCAAGGTGCAGGACGCGCCGCGCACCAAGAAGCCCATTGGCATTCACTGGCTGCAAGTGGCCTCGGTCAAAGCCTTTGGCCAGCCGCTCAACACCGCATGGCCCTATCGCGTGCCGTCGGCATTGATGGCCTGGCTCGCTGTGTTGCTCACCTGTGGCGCCGGACGCGCCCTGTTCGGGGAACGCGCCGGTTTTGTGGCGGGTTTGATGACGGCCACGCTGCCGCTGACCTTGGTGGAAGCGCATCTCGCGAAGACAGACGCAGCCCTGCTCGGATTCACGACGCTGGCGATGCTTGGCCTCGCGCGCGTCTATGTCGCGGTCGCTGAAAACAACAAGGCCGACACACGCTGGGTGGCGGCATTCTGGCTCGCCACCGGCGCCGCGATCCTGATCAAAGGCCCGGCGGTGCTGGTGGTGGTCGGCGCCGCCGGCACGACCCTCTGTGCCGCGGACCGCAACCTCGCTTTGGTCCGCGCCCTCAAGCCCTGGTGGGGCATCCCGCTGAGCGGTCTTGTGCTGCTGCCCTGGCTGTTCACCCTGATCGAACCCGGCAACGGCAATTTTCTGATGAATGCGATCCGCGAGGACGTGTTGCCCAAACTCGCCGGCGGCCAAGAAAGCCACGGCGCCCTGCCCGGCACGCATATGGCGTTGATGCCCGCCACCGCCTGGCCGTGGTCGCTGGTGATCCCCATCGCGCTGATCGCCGTCTGGCCGGCGCGCAATACGCCCGCGATCCGGTTCTGCCTCGCCTGGCTGGTGCCCGCGTGGCTGGCGTTCGAGGCGATCCCCACCAAGCTGCCGCACTACGTGCTGCCGCTGCTGCCCGCCGCCGCCTTGCTGCTGGGCGCCGCCGTGCAGGATTCGCGGCGCTGGCAGGGCGCGCTGCGGCGTCCCTTCGGCATGGCGTGGCGCGTGCTGTGGGCGTTGGTCAGCCTCGTCCTAGCCGCCGGGGTGATCTGGGCCGCGCAGACCTATTCCGATGGCCTCGGCACCCTTGCGATTCTCGCTGCGGCAATTGCCGCCATCGCCGCCCTTTTCGCCGTGACGGTCGGCGGCCTGCTGCCCCTCGCCACCTGCGGCACGCTTGGCCTCATCGGCGCGGCCTTCTCCGGCGTGCTGGTGGACATGATCGCCCCGCGCGCGGACAAGCTGTGGGTCGCGCCGCGTCTCGCGGTGGAAGTCGCCCGCGCGAAGCCGACCGGTCCCGTGGTGCTGGTGGGCTTCCATGAACCGTCGGCGATCTTCCTGCTCGGTACCAAGACCCGCATTTCCGATTCCGCCGGCGCGGCGGGCATAGCCATGGCCAATCCCGGCACCCTTGCCGCGGTCGATGCACCGGATGTGGAAGCGTTCCGGCAGTCCGTGACCGAAAACGGCTACACGATGACCACCGGCGCCGTCGTCGCCGGCTTCAACTACGCGAACGGCACGAACGTGGCGCTCACGCTCCTGACGATCAAAAAAGCCGATGAGTGACCGCCAACAGATCACGCTCGCGACTCTTGCGACCGTCATCGCCGTCGCGGCGCTGATGATCTGGGTCGACCATCCTCTCGCGCTGTGGATGGCGCAGTACCGCAAGACCACCTTCGTGAATGTCTTCGAGGTCATCACCGATCTCGCCAACAGCGCCATCTGGTACGCCGTCGCCCTCGTCGGCATCCTGCTCGCCTGGCGTCAGCGCAAGCTGGACGCTTCGCCCGAAGCGCACACGCTCTACACTCAGCGCTTGCGCGCCGCGCTCTACGTGATCGCGTCCATGGTCGCCTCGGGCATCCTGATCAACCTCATCAAGGTCATCGCCGGCCGCAGCCGCCCGAAGATGCTGGTGAACGAAGGCATTGCCGACTACACGCCCTTCGACCGTTGGTACGACGATTGCAGCTTCCCGTCGGGCCACTCCCAATCGATCTGGGCCGCCATGATCGCGCTCGCCTACATCTTCCCGCGCTGGCGCGTGCCGCTGTTGCTGTTCGCCGTGGTGGTGAGCTCAAGCCGCGTGATCGTCGGCGCCCACTACGCCAGCGACGTCATCGCCGGCGCGTTCTTCGCGTTCGCGGTGGCCCTACCGATGCGCCGCAGGTTCGAGCGCGAAGGCACGAGCATTCAGCTGGGATAACGCACCGCCGGCATCTTCACACGCGGGACTGCTCGTACGCGATGAAGAGCAGCAGAAGCCCACTACTTCTCAGTCAGCTTCTGGATCTCCGCCTTCACTTCCGGCGCGTCCCACGCCATCGTGCCTTCCAGGCGCGCGACCTCGTTGCCTTGCTTGTCGATCAGGATCGAGGTGGGCAGTCCCATGATCCGGGCGTCCTTCTGGAAGCGCGCCGACGGCTCGACATAGAGCGCAATGTTCTTCCATTCGTTCTTGGCGATGAACGGCTCGGCCACCTTCTGGCCCTCGCGGTCCTGATTGATGGCGATCACCGCAAACTTGTCGCCGCCCATGCTCGCCTGCAGGGCATCCAGGGTCGGCATCTCCTTCACGCACGGCGCGCACCAGGTGGCCCAGAAGTTGACCACCAGCACCTTGCCCTTGAAGTCCGCCAGGGTGTGGGACGCCCCGGCGCCGTCGGTGAACGCGGTCGCGGCGGCGGGCACCGGCGTCTCGAGGTATTTCAGCTTCGACAGGTCGACCGGCTCTGCGGCGGCCTGCGCCTTGGGCGCGGGCGCCGGGGCTGACTTGGGCGCCGCAGCCATTTCCGGTTGGTTTTTCAGGGCAATGCTTGCAACCGCGCCAGCGGCGATGATAATCACCGCCGCGAACGCCAGTATTTTTCCATTACGTGTCATGCTGCCCTCACTGATTTGGCGCAGCATAGAGCGCGGCATGGACACCGCCAAGATCAAGCGACCCAAGGTTACGCGAATATGACCAGCAGCAAGATGTGGGGCGGGCGGTTCTCCGCCGGACCAGCCGCCGTGATGGAGGCGATCAACGTCTCGATCGAATTCGACCAGCGGCTGGCGAAGCAGGATGTGCGCGGCAGCCGCGCGCACTGCGCCATGCTGGTCGCCCAAGGCATCATCACCGAAGCGGACGGCCTCGCCATCCAGGAAGGCCTCGCCCGCATCGAGAAGGACATCGCCACCAGCGCTTTCCATTTCAAGCGCAGCCTGGAAGACGTCCACATGAACATCGAGTCCCGCCTCGCCGATCTGATCGGCGCGCCGGCGGGACGGTTGCACACCGCGCGCTCGCGCAACGATCAGGTCGCGACCGACTTCCGCATGTGGGTGCGCGCCGCCATCGAGACCTTGGACGAGGAACTCGCCAAGGTGCAGCGCGCGTTGATCGACAAAGCCGAGAAGCATGCCGGTTCCATCATGCCCGGCTTCACGCATTTGCAAGCCGCCCAGCCGGTGACCTTCGGCCATCACCTGATGGCCTATGTCGAGATGTTCGGCCGCGACCGCAGCCGCTTCAACGATGCGCGCACGCGCCTCAACGAATGCCCGCTCGGCGCCGGCGCGATTGCGGGCACGTCGTTCCCGATCGACCGCCACATGACGGCGGAGAAGCTCAGCTTCGACCAGCCGATGCACAACTCGATGGACGCGGTGTCCGACCGCGACTTCGCGCTCGAGTTCCTGTCCGCCGCGGCGATCCTGTCGGTGCACATGTCGCGCCTGGCCGAGGAGATGGTGATCTGGTCGAGCGCACAGTTCGGGTTCATCAAGTTCACCGACGCCTTCTCCACCGGCAGCTCCATGATGCCGCAGAAGCGCAACCCGGACGCCGCCGAGCTGGTGCGCGGCAAGACCGGGCGCATCTTCGGCTATCTGTTCGGGCTGCTGACGGTGATGAAGGGCCTGCCGCTGACCTATTCCAAGGACATGCAGGAAGACAAGGAAGCCACCTTCGCCGCTTTCGACACGCTTGAGCTTTGCCTTGCCGCCACCGTGGGCTTGATCGACGATATGAAGCCGGACACGGAGAAAATGCGCGCCTCCGCATCCGCCGGCTTCACCACCGCGACGGACTTCGCCGACTGGCTGGTGCAGAAGCTCAACATCCCATTCCGCGAAGCGCATCACATCACCGGCGCGGCGGTGAAACTCGCCGACGGCAAAGGCGTGGATCTGGGTGAGCTGAGCCTTGCCGACATGCAGTCGGTCGAACCGCGCATCACGCAGGATGTGTTCAGCGTGCTCACGGTCGAAGCCTCGGCCGCAAGCCGCAAGAGCTTCGGCGGCACGGCACCGGACAACGTGCGCGCGCAAGCCGCCGCGGCGCGTAAGCGCTTCCTCAAGGAGCAGCCGCAATGAGCCGCCTCAACGCCCTGATCTGTCTCGCGCTGGTGTTCACGACCTTGGCGCTCGAAGGCTGCGGCCGCAAAGAGAAACTGACTCCGCCGCGCGGCGCGGACTATCCCCGCCAGTACCCGCGCGAGTAGACCCCGCAGATGCATCACTTCGCTTATCGCAACGGCATCCTGAACGCCGAGCAAGTGCCGATTCCGCAGATCGCGGACGCTGTCGGCACGCCGTTCTATTGCTATTCGACCGCCACGCTGGCGCGGCACTACAAGGTTTTTGCCGAAGCCTTGAGCGGGCTGGACGCCACCATCTGCTTCGCGGTGAAGTCGAACGCCAATCTCGCCGTCATCCGCACCCTGGTGAACCTGGGGGCCGGCTGCGACGTGGTGTCCGGCGGCGAACTGCGGCTCGCCCTGAAGGCCGGCGTTGATCCCTCGAAGATCGTGTTCTCCGGCGTCGGCAAGACGGTTGAGGAACTGCAACTCGCCGTGTCGACAGGCATCGGTCAGGTGAACGTCGAGTCCGAAGCCGAGCTTGAAATGCTCAGCCGCGTCGCCACCGCGGCCAACACCACCATCCGCGTCGCGCTGCGCGTGAACCCGGACGTGGACTCCGGCGGTCACGACAAGATCACCACCGGCCGCAAGGAAGACAAATTCGGCATCGAGTGGACCTTGGCGCCGCAGATGTACCGCAAGGCCAACAAACTGCCGGGCCTCAAGGCGACCGCGATTGCGGTTCACATCGGCTCGCAGATCACCAATCTCGATCCGTTCGAGGCGGCGTTCACGCGCGTGCGCGATCTCGCGCTCATGCTGCGCAACGAGGGCATGACCATCGACCACCTCGATCTCGGCGGCGGTCTCGGCGTGCCCTACGACCACGCCAGCAACTCACCGCCGCCGCTGCCTGCGGCCTATGGCGAGGTAGTTCGCCGCACGGTCGGCACGCTCGGCTGCAAACTCGCATTCGAGCCGGGACGCCTGATCGTCGCCAATGCCGGCATCCTGGTGGCCCGTGTCGTACTCATCAAGGAAGGCACCACGCGGCGCTTCACGGTGGTGGACGCGGCCATGAACGACCTGGTGCGCCCGGCCATGTACGGTGCCCTGCACGAGATGTTGCCGGTGTGCGAGCACCGCGACGGCGGCGACCCTCTGCCGACCGACGTGGTAGGGCCCGTGTGCGAGACCAGCGACCGCTTCGCTCAGGGCGCCGACCTGCCGCCCCTCGCCGCGGACGATCTCATCGCCTTCATGACTGCGGGGGCTTACGGAGCGAGCATGTCCTCAACTTACAATGCCCGCGCGCTGGTTCCCGAGGTCCTGGTGGACGGCGACAAGTTCGCCGTGGTCCGCCGCCGGCCGTCGTTCGACGAGATGATGGCCCTGGAACAACTTCCGGTGTGGCTGGATTGATACAAGGCTCGCGCCGCGTGTCGCGGCCGCGGCCCTTCACAACCCCGTACGTTGCTGCGGGGGGACATCACCCCCTACACTGACCCTATGAGCCCACCGGCCAAATCCGTTGCCGTCCGAATCCGCCTCGCCCTCGCCTGGGTGGCGGTGGCGTGGGAGCGTCTGTGGATCGGCTTGTGGCCGGTCGCCACCTTCCTGGCTTTCGCCATCGCCCTGGCGCTCACGGACGTTTTCCCGTCCCTGCCACCGGTGCTTCATCTCGTCGTGCTCATGGCCATCGCCACCGCCGCTGGCGCACTCGGCTGGCGCGGCTTGCGCGGCTTTCTCTGGCCCCAGCGCGCTGAAGCCCGCGCGCGGCTCGAAGCCGCGTCGCCCGTGCCCCATCGCCCGCTGACGACCGCTGAGGACTCGCTCGCGGTCGGTGCGTCGCCGTTGCAGATGGCGCTGTGGTGGAAACATCAGGCCCGCGCCCGCGCCGCCTTGAAGCGCCTGCGTTCGCCCTGGCCCGCGCCGGAAGTGGCCCGCCGCGACGGCTTTGCGCTCCGCGCGGTCGCGATCCTATTGCTGGCGATCGCGCTGGTCGGCACCGGCCGCGATGCACCCAACCGCCTCGCCCGCGCCGTCACGCCGGCGCTCGGCGAAGGCGCGGTGCCGGTCACCGTCAAACTCTGGATCACGCCGCCGGCCTATACCAACCAGGCGCCGCTCTATCTCGAAGTGCCGAGCGCGACCGCAGCACCCAAGCAGATCGACGTGGCCGCCGGTTCGAAAGCCCTCGTCGTCGTCACCGGCACCCACCGCGCGACGACGCTCTCGCTGACCTCACCGAAGCAGCCGGCATCGGTCGTGTCGCTGAGCGATATGAACGCCGCCGACGAAAGCACAGAAACTTCCGGCAGCCATCGCGCCGAACTGGTGCTGCCCCAGGCAAACCGCCTCGAAGTGCGCCAGGGCGCGCGCGTGCTCGCGGGCTGGGATATCAACTGGCTGGCGGACGAAGCGCCCAGCATCGCTTTCGCCGCCCCGCCGCGCGACGTCGGACGCGGCCGCCTGCGCATCGACTACACCGCACGTGACGACCACGGCTTGCAGGCCGTCACCGGCACCATCACGCGGCCCGGCAGCGACGATCGCATCGAGATCGCGCTCTCCGTGCCGATGGTCGTCTCAAAAGACGGCGGCGCGAAGGACACCGCGCACACCTCCACCCACGACATCGGCGCGCATCCCTGGGCGGGATTGAAGGCGTCGCTGACGCTCACCGCCACCGACCAAGCCGGCCAGACCGCCACCACTGAAGCGGTCGCCTTCACGATGCCGGAACGCACCTTCAGCAATCCGGTGGCGCAGGAGATCGCGCGCTGGCGCAAGGAGCTCGCCGCCGATCCGGAGAAGAACGCCGAACCTGCTGCGAATGCCTTCGCGCGCCTGCTCGACCGGCCCGGCGCCTACAACGGCGACCGTGTCGTGTTCCTGGCGCTGTCGTCGGCGAAATACCGCCTGATCTACCAAACGCCGCAGGACGCGCTCCACGGCATGCCCGAACTGCTCTGGCAGACCGCGGTGCGCATCGAGGACGGCAACCTCGGCGCGGCCGAGCAACGCCTCGAAGCCGCCGAGCAGGCGTTGAAGCAAGCGCTTGAGCAGAACGCGTCGCCGGATGAAGTCAGCCGCCTGGTCGACGACCTGCGCCGCGCGCTCGCCGACTACACGCGGGCGCTGGCAGAACGCATGCCCAACAAAGGCGGCGAGCTCGCCGGCATGGACAAGCAGGGCAAGATGGTCAGCCCGAACGATATCGCGCAAGCCATGGAACAGCTGCGCAAGCTGTCGCAGATGGGCGCGCAGGATGCCGCCAAACAGATGCTCAGCCAACTGCAGAACATGCTGCAGACCCTGCGCAATGCCGCTGGCGGCGACATGGGCGACAACGCCGAGATGAAGCAGGCCGAGCAGCTCATGCAGCAGATGCGCGAGATGACCGAGAAACAGTCGCAGCTGCTCAACGAAAGCTTCGACCAGGTCCGCCAGAACGCGATTCAGGCGGCACGGCAGAACGGCAACCAGAAAGGCGATCAGAACGCCGCGCAAAAGGCGGCCGAGAAGCAGCAGCAGTTGCGTCAGCAGCTCGGCGAGCTGATGGGGAAAATGTCCAACATGACCGGCCAGACACCCGGCGCCATGGGTGAGGCCGACGGCGCGATGCGCAACGCGGAGAAAGCCTTGCAGGCGGGTGCCTGGAAGTCCGGCGCGGATTCCCAGGGCCAGGCGCTGTCGAAGATGGAAAGCGGCATGCAGGAGGCTTCGCAACAGATGATGCAGGCGATGTCCAAGAACGGCATGTCGGGCCTGGTGCAGATGCCCGGCCAGCGCAGCCTCAACAACTTCGGGCCGCGCAACGGCGCCGACGACGGCGAACAGGTCGATGTGCCCAACGGTCCCGACACCGAAGGCATGTCGCAGCGGGTGCGTGCGATCCTGGAAGAGATCCGCAAACGCGCCAGCGACCGAACCCGGCCCGCCGCCGAGCAGGAATACCTGCGGCGCTTGATGAAAGAGTTTTAGCTAGCCCGCGCGCAATCTTGAATCAGCGGGCGCTAGCCGGCATCCCAGGCGACGACGACGTTCTTCGCCTTGGCCATGTCCGGCAATTCGAGACGCATCTCGTAATCGACGCTGCCGCCCGGATCGAGGCTCGCCTTCGGCGCCGGGCTCTTCACTTCCTGCACGACGACGTTGGTCGCGTCGATCAACTGCAGGCGCAGGTTCGGCACGTCGCGCGCGGTCTGGCCGATGTTGGAGATGTAGCCCTTCACCACCAGCGTCTCGACGCCGCCGATGCGCTGCAGGCGCATGCCCGACTGGGCGAGACGCAATCCCTCGCCAGGGTTCTTAGGCGCCATGCCGGTCTTCTCGTACAGGGCGGCGAAGCCCGGCCACATCTTCATCAGCGCGGCGCGCTGCGAATACACCACGCTGCCGCAGGCCAACGTGGCGAAGATCATGAGCCCGGCGGTGATGTAGGCCGGATCGATCGACTTGGACGGCTTGAACGGCGGCGGCTTGGTGGCAGCCGCGGCTTCTTCCTCGTCTTCATCCTCGCCTTCGTCCGCACCGTCTTCCTCGGCGGCGGCGGCTTCTTCGGTACTGCCGAAGTCCGGACGGTCCGCATTGGGATCGACCAGTTCCTCGTCTTCCTTTGCGCTCGTGAACAGCGACGGCTTTTCTTCGCCCTCCGCGCCGGCCTCGCCCGGAACAAGCGTGGCGTCGGCCTTGGCTTTGGTCGGATCGGTGACGAGTTTGCCGTCGGGGCCGACAATCCCGCCGGCCTGTTGTTGTGCGGTTGGGTTCGCGGCATTCGGGCCAAGCGTGGACTGGGCTGCTGCGCCGCCGGCCCCCGCATCGTGCATCATCGACTGGCCCGGCTGACCGCCGGCGCCCGGCGCCTGCATCATCGACTGGCCGGCCTGGCCCTGCTGCATCGAGCCATCGAGCATCGAGCGCGCCGGATCGCCGGGGGCGACCTGGTCGCCGGAAAGCTGCGACACCGCGGCGGCGCCGGGTGCGGCGATCTGATCGCCGGAGAGCTGCGACACAGCACCCTGCCCCGGTGCGGCGATCTGCTGGCCGGACAGCTGCGACATCGCGCCCAACCCCGGGCCCTGCGGCATGTTGCCCACCATCGACTGGCCCGGCACACCCGGCGCTTGCACGACGCTGCCGTCGATCATGGACGTCGCGCCCATGCCCGGGGCCCCGACCTGCGCGCCGGTCATCTGCGAGACCGCCATGCCGCCAGGACCGTTCGGGCCCTGGAACTGCATGGATTGGCCGGGCACGCCGCCCGGCATCTGCTGTTGCCCGTTCGGCCCCATCCACGACACCGACGCGTCGCCCACGGCGCCGGCGCCGGCCTGGCCCATCATCGACTGATTGCCCATCTGCGCCGCCGTCGGGCCTTGCGGGCGCTGCATGTGCATCACGCCCATATTCGCGCCCGGCGGCGGCTGGCCGACATTCTGACCGGGCTGCTGCATCCAGGAGACCGCCCCCTGGCCGGGAATTTGTGCGCCGGGCCCGCCCATCATGGAATTGCCGAGCGCCGCGGCACCGACCTGCGCGGGACCGCCGCCTGCGCCGACGGGCCGGCCGCCAAGGGCCGCTGCCTGGACGCCGGGCTGCTGCTGCGGATAGCCAGGGCCGCCCCCGGGCGCCTGCTGATTGTACCAGGACGCGGCACTCCCCGGCGGTGCGCCGCCAGGACCCGCCTGAGGCTGGCCCTGATACCAATTCGCGCCACCAGGCGCGCCCTGGGCACCACCCGGGGCATTTTGTGGATTGTTGTACCAGGCGGGTGCTTGGCCGCCCGGTCCGGCCGCTCCTGGGGGCGGCTGCTGCTGATACCAATTCGCGGCCTGCTGACCGCCGGGGCCACCCTGACCGGGCGCCGCCTGGGGGGTGTACCAGGGAGCGGCTGCCTGCTGACCGCCAGGGCCGCCGGGGCCGGACACCGGGGTCGGCTGGTACCACGCGGGCGCGTTGGGGGGTGGCGCGCCGGGGCGCTGCATCTGCGGTGCAGTTTGCCAACCGCCGGGCGGTGGTGGCGGCGGCGGCTTGCCCATGAGCGACACGGCACCGCCGGGAAGGGCTGCGGCCTGCACGCCCGAGGGCGGCTGCGCCATGCCAAGCGGACGCTGTTGGGGGTTTTGGGGGCCTTGTGGCGGCCGTTGCTGGAGATTTTGACCCGGCGCGGGCGCAGAGCTGGGCTTGCCAACGCCCATATCGGCCTTGGCTTTGGCGGCATACTCTTCGCCCATGATTTCCGCCAGATCGATCGTTTCGACCTGCGGCGTCTGGTACCAAGAATGGCCGCAGCTCGCACATTTCAGCGAGCGGCCCTTCCGTCCCAGAAGCTCGGATGGAATCTCAAAGTGGGCGGTACAGTTCGGACAAGTGATCCGCATTGCCGCGACTAACGCTCCCCTGCGAATTTTTATAGTACACAGAGCATGTTAATGCGACCTAAACAGTGGCCCGGCACGGCTTTTTAGCCGTTTCGGCAGACAACCTTCGGCGGGCAGGCAGTGGCGTTCAATCGGAAGAAGAATAAGCCCTTTGAGGGCGACACGGTGGCGTTGGACACCGTGGATCTCTCCTACGATGGCGCGACCCCGGTGTTGAGCGCCGTCAACCTCGCCCTGCCGCAGAGCTCGTTTCATTTCCTCACCGGCGCGTCCGGGGCGGGCAAGTCCTCGCTTCTGAGCCTGCTTTACCTCGCCAAACGTCCCACCGCCGGGTCCCTCAAGCTGTTCGGCGAGGATGTTACGGGGGCCTCGCGCAACAAGCTCGCCGGCTTGCG
Organism: Fidelibacterota bacterium; assembly: GCA_947476275.1. Taxonomy (GTDB): domain Bacteria; phylum Pseudomonadota; class Alphaproteobacteria; order Rhodospirillales; family Rhodospirillaceae; genus SCTM01. Next base: position 15,254 of record CANJPQ010000032.1, on the reverse strand, counting down.
CCGCCGCCTCGGGGTCGTGTTCCAGGACTACCGCCTGCTCGACCACCTCTCCGCCTTCGACAACGTGGCATTGCCGCTGCGCATTGCCCGCGTGCCGGAGGCGGTGGTCACCCAGGACGTCACTGAACTTCTCAAGTGGGTCGGCCTCGCCGAGCAAATGGACGCCCACCCGCCGACCCTGTCGGGCGGACAAAAGCAGCGCGTGGCGATTGCGCGCGCCGTGGTCAACCGCCCGAAGCTGATCCTCGCCGACGAGCCCACCGGCAACGTCGACGACACGATTGCGGTGCGCCTGATGGCGCTGTTCGTCGAACTGCACAAACTCGGCTCGAGCGTGGTGGTCGCCACCCACAATGAATCGCTGGTGTCGCGGTTTCCGTTCCCGCGCCTGCATCTCGACGGCGGACGCCTGACGTTATTGCCGCCACTGAAGCCGGCTGCTTCGATCCTCGGCGAAGGCTGACCATGGCGTTGTTCGGCCGCACCGATCTCCCGATCCAAAAAAATGCCGCCAGCCGCTTCATCCAGTGGCTGGTGATGGTGCTGGTGTTCATGGCCGCCATCGCCGCGACCGTGAATGCCTACACCGGCTCCCTGCTCGCGCATTGGAACCGCAGCGTGACGGGCACCCTCACTGTGCAGGTGCCGGCGCCGATGGAGAAGCCGGGCAAGCCCAACGACGTCCCCAAAGACGTCGCCGCCGTGCTCGGCGTGTTGAAGATCCATCCCGACGTCTTGCGGGTCGAGGCCGTGCCGCGCGCCAAGGTCGTGGCGCTGCTCGAGCCCTGGCTCGGCAGCGGCGAGGCGGTGAGCGATCTGCCGCTGCCCGCGCTGGTGGACGTGGCGCTCAAGCCCGGCACCGACACGCGCGGCGTCACCGATGCGATCATGAAGGCCGCACCGACGGCGTTGGTGGACGATCACCGCGTCTGGTTGAACCGCGTCGGCAATCTCGCCGAGGGCGTCGGCATGATCGCGCTGGCGCTGATGGGAATCATCGCCGCGGCTCTGGGATTGACGGTGATCTTCGCCACGCGCGCGAGCCTCGCCGAGTTCCGCGACGTCATCGAAGTGTTACATCTCGTCGGCGCGCGCGACGACGACATCGCTGGACAGTTCGCGCGTCGTGCCCTCGGCCAAGCGACTGCGGGCGGCCTGCTAGGCCTCGCGCTATACGCACCTACGCTGGGCGTGATCGCGCTTCTGGCGCGACGCGTCGATACGTCCGTCCTGCCGAACGTCGGCTTGCCGATTGCGCATTGGGCGCTGCTGGCCTCACTCCCGATCGTCGCCGGCGTGCTCGCCATGGGGGCGGCCCACGTCACCGTCCGCCGGGCGCTGCGCACGATGGTTTGAAGCCGCAAACTTCGTGTAGTCTCACCGGATGACGACGTTCTTGAAATGGCTGGGTGCGTTCGCCGCCCTCGTCGCACTCGCGTGGTGCGCCGGGCTGGTGTGGTTCGCCGCCACCATTCCCGACACCGTCCCGGACGGGCAGACGCATACCGACGCCATCGTCGTGCTGACCGGCGGCAGCGAGCGCATCGAAACCGGATTGAAGCTGCTCAGCGAGGGACGCGCGGAACACCTCTACATCTCCGGCGTCGGCGGCGCGATCAAGCCGGACCAACTCTTCGGCCGCGCCGCGTCCGACCCGGAGCTGGTCGCGCGCATCTCCACCGGCACCGCGACCAACACGCCCGGCAACGCCGCCGAGACCACCGAATGGGCGCGTAGCCATCATGTCGGCTCGATCCGGCTGGTGACGGCGGGCTATCACATGCGCCGCAGCCTGTTGGAACTGCGCAGCGCGATGCCCGAACTGCGCATCATTCCGCACCCGGTGTTCCCGGCCCATGTGAAAAGCGACTGGTGGCGCTGGCCCGGCACCGCGAGCCTGATCGCGCGCGAATATTCCAAATTCGCCGTCACCTGGATGTGGCAACAGCTCGGTCTGGAAGACGATCTGCCCCACGGCCGCACCGCCGCGATTGCAGAACGTCTGTTCCCGTCGGCGGAAGCAAAGTCGGATCGGCCCGCACAATGACTGAAGTTCAAATGTCGGAAGAACAGGTCTCGCTCGGGACCTGGATCCGATCCTGGCTCTATCTCGTCGCGTTCGTGACGTGGTCGTTCTGCTGCTGCGTGGTGTTCCTGCCGCTGCTGGTGTCGCGGCCGAGCACGCTGGTCGCCTGTCGCATCTGGGCGGGCGGGATCATGGTGCTCGCGCGCATCGTCGCGGGCATCAAATCAACGACAGAAGGCCGCGAACATTTGCCGCAAGGGGCATGCATCGTCGCCGCCCAGCACCAGGCGTCCTACGAGACCTTCCGCATGTTCATCGAACTCGAACGTCCCGTGATGGTGCTGAAGCAGGAACTGACATGGATCCCGATGATCGGCTGGTACATGTATCGCGCCGGTATGGTGCCCATTAACCGCGGCAAAGGCGTGACCGCGATGCGCAAGATGCTGCGCGCCGCCGATGCGGCGCTGGCGCGCGGCGACCAACTGGTCATCTTCCCGGAAGGCACCCGCACACTGCACGGCGTGCGCGCTCCCTATCGCCCGGGCGTGGCCGCGATCTACTCCCACTGCAAAGTGCCGCTGATTCCCATGGCGCTGAACTCCGGCCGCCTCTGGGGCAAGACACGAATCCTCAAGCTGCCCGGCACGATCACCTTCAAATTCCTGCCGGCATTGCCCGCAGGGCTACAGAAGGACGCGATGCTGACGGAATTGCGCACCCGTCTCGAAGCGGCGGCCTTGCCGCAGTAAACAGCGGTCGTATTCCCGGTTCAGGCAACCTGACCCTAAAGCTTCACAACACCCTGGCTTACTTTCCCCATAATTTCCATTATTCTGGATATATGGAAATAGAACACGCCGTCGGCGCGCTCGGCGCGCTGGCCCATCCGGGTCGCCTGACGATTTACCGCATGCTCGTTGAAGCGGGACCCGGCGGCCTGACGGTCGGCTGGATTTCAAAAAAACTAAAAATGCCCGGCGCGACGCTGTCCTTTCACCTGTCCCAACTCAAACACGCAGGGCTCGCGAAAGCGCGGCGGAACGGGCGGGAAATCATACAGATTGCAGACTTTGCGCAGATGAATGCGCTCGTGAGCTATCTCACTGAGAATTGCTGCGGTGGAAATCTCGCGGTGTGCGCGCCGGTTTGCGCGCCTAGAAAAGCCAAACCGCGCAAAAAGTCAGCATGAGCCTTGAACCACGTTTGGAATGCGCCGTGAGTGAATCCCTCAGCCTCTTGCCGAATATCGATCGCGATAGCTTTCAGCAAATTGATCAAGGCCGACTGTTTGCTGAAAGCAGCGCGGTGCATCCGCCGCGCATCTTGCTGCTGTATGGGTCGGTTCGCGCACGGTCCTTCAGTCGATTGCTGACGGAAGAAGCTGCGCGGATCTTGCGACTGTTTGGCGCCGAGACGCGAACATTCAATCCGAGCGGCCTGCCCTTGCCGGACGACGCGGCCGCCACCCATCCCAAAGTCCAGGAACTCCGCGACTCCGTTTCATGGTCCGAGGGAATGGTGTGGTGCTCGCCGGAGCGCCACGGCGCCATGACTGGCATCATGAAAGCAATGATTGATTGGATTCCCTTGGAATTGGGGGCGGCGCGACCCACGCAAGGAAAGACGCTCGCGATCATGCAGGTGAGCGGCGGTTCGCAATCCTTCAACGCGGTCAATCAGCTTCGGATTCTCGGGCGCTGGATGCGGTTGCTCACGATTCCCAATCAGTCGTCGGTGCCAAAGGCGTTTCTAGAGTTCGATGAAGAGAATCGCATGAAGCCCTCGCCTTACTACGACCGGGTCGTCGACGTGATGGAGGAACTCATCAAGTTTACGCTCCTCACCAGAGGTCGCGCCGACTATCTCGTAGACCGCTACTCCGAGCGCAAAGAAAGCGCCGCCGAACTTTCAAAACGCGTGAACCAAAGATCCATCTAGGCATCGAGACGTTAAGGCTGATGCGTCTCAAATTCGAAAGGGCCGTACACAATGACTGAGCAGGTAAAGAACGTACTGTTCCTCTGCACGGGGAATTCCGCACGCAGCATTCTCGCCGAGGGCATCCTCAACAAGCGCGGCGCCGGAGCTTTCCGCGCCTACAGCGCCGGCAGCTTCCCCAAGGGCCAAGTTCATCCCCTCGCACTTCAACTGCTCAAGGAACAAGGCCTTCCCACCGACGATATGCGCTCCAAAAGCTGGGATGAATTCGCAGGCCCCAACGCGCCGCGTATGGATTACATCTTCACGGTCTGCGACCAAGCGGCCGGCGAGGTGTGTCCGATCTGGCCCGGTCACCCGATTACGGCGCACTGGGGCCTTCCCGATCCCGCCGCTGCCGAAGGCAACGCCGCGGAACGTGCGCTGGCGTTCCGGGAGGCCTATCGCATTTTTGACACACGCATTCAGTACTTCCTGACGTTCCAGTTCAAGAAGCTCGGGCGCGCGGACATCGAGCGTATGGTCCGCGAAGCTGGCGTGCTGCAGCCCACGACAGAGAATGCCTAACGTGCCGCTGTCGCGCGCCCTGCTCGGCGAGTTCATCGCCACCGCCATGCTCTTGATCGCCGTCGTTGGCTCCGGCATCGCCGCCGAGCGCTTGGCGGGTGGGAATATCGCAATCGCGCTGCTGGCCAACGCGATTGCGACGGGTGGCGCGCTCTACGCCTTGATCGTCACCTTCGCGCCGATCTCGGGCGCGCACATGAATCCGATCGTGACGCTCGCCGCGGCGCTGTTGGACGGCTTCCCCTGGCGGCGCGTGGCACCCTATGTCGCGATTCAAATCGCCGCCGCGGTCTGCGGCGTGGCTGTCGCCCATGCCATGTTCGATCTCCCGTTGGTGCAGGCCAGCACCCATGTGCGCACCGGCCTGGGACAATGGATCGGTGAAGCTGTCGCCACCGCGGGCCTGCTGGTCGTCATTTGGGGCAGCACCCGTCACGGTGTGACGACGACCGCCGCGGCGGTGGCCCTGTACATCACCGGCGCCTATTGGTTCACGTCCTCCACGTCCTTCGCCAATCCGGCCGTCACTATCGCGCGGTCCCTGACCGACACCTTCGCGGGCATCGCGCCTGGAAATGTGGCGGGTTTCATCGCGGCCCAAGCGGTTGGAGCGGCGCTCGCGCTTGTCTTGATCCGCGCCACCGGACTGGACCGCCGCGCCGCCCCCTAGCCCATCCTTCCGCACGCGCCGTGCACTTTGACGGTCCACCCGAATCGCGCTAAAAGTTCCTGTTTTATTCTCTGGACTCTCCCATGCCGGTTGACCGGTTCATGGTCGCCAAAATTTTCGCGCGTATTCCGCGCGATAAACCGCGCGGGAGAACGGCGGTTTTTGGGTCGATTTCGCGCGTTCCGCGGCTTGCGCTCGCGCGTTATCGCGGTCGCACGGGGGCGGCGTTCACCCCAGATGAACCAGGGCTTTGTAGGGTGGTGGGACTCTGGCCCCGACGCCGGGTTAAACTGACGGCATTCCGATTTTCGCCCGACTTTCGAGTGCCAGACCTTTTTTGGTGTAAGTGCCATGCCTGACGACGCCAGCCGCCGCGACGGGGTCGACCCCTCGCCCATCGCCCATCAGATCTGGGACCTGAAGTACCGCTTCAAGGCACCGGCGGGGGCCGCCGCAGACGCGCGCGCCAACGATCAGAGCGTCGAGGACACCTGGCGCCGCGTCGCCGACGCGCTTGCCGTGAACGAAGCCGACAGCGCCGGATGGGCGCAGCGCTTCTACGACGCGATGGCCGGTTTCCGCTTCTTGCCGGCCGGCCGCATCCTTGCCGGTGCGGGTACGGGCCGCAAAGTCACCCTGCACAACTGCTTCGTGATGGGGACCATCGGCGACGATATGGGCAACATCTTCGCGCACCTGCGCGAGGCGGCCCTCACCATGCAGCAGGGCGGCGGCATCGGCTACGACTTCTCCACCCTGCGTCCCAAGGGCGCGCTGGTGAAAGGCGTGGGTGCGGATGCCTCCGGCCCGCTGTCGTTCATGGACGTCTGGGACGCCATGTGCCGCACGATCATGAGCGCCGGTTCGCGCCGCGGGGCCATGATGGCGACGCTGCGCTGCGACCATCCCGACATCGAAGACTTCATCGTCGCCAAGCAGGCGCCGGGCCGCCTCACCAACTTCAATCTCTCCGTGCTCGCCACCGACGCCTTCATGGACGCCGTGAAAGCGGATGCGCCGTGGCCATTGCAATTCGGCGGCACCGTGTTCCGCACGGTCAGCGCGCGTGCGCTGTGGGACAAGATGATGCGCGCGACCTACGACACCGCCGAGCCCGGCGTGATCTTCATCGACCGTATCAATGCCCGCAATCCGCTGGCCTATTGCGAAGACATCGCCGCCACCAACCCCTGCGGCGAACAGCCGCTGCCACCCTATGGCACCTGTCTGCTCGGCTCGATCAATCTCGCGCGGCTGGTCGAGGCGCCGTTCACGCCGCAGGCCCGCATCGATGAAACGGCCCTGAAGGATCTCGTCGCGGTCGCGGTGCGCGCGCTCGACAACGTGATCGAAGTCTCCAACTACCCCCTCGCCGAACAGCGCCACGAAGCCGAGAGCAAGCGACGTATCGGCCTCGGCGTCACGGGCTTGGCGGATGCGCTCATCATGTGCGGCGCGCGCTACGGCAGTCCCGAAGGGGTGGCGACCACGCGTGCGTGGATGGCAGCGTTCCGCGATGCCGCTGTGGCCGCGTCCATCGAGATCGCGCGCGAAAAGGGCGCGTTCCCGCTGTTCGATCGCGACAAGTATCTCGCCGGCCCCACCATCGCCGCATTGCCGCAAGGGTTACGCGACGGCATCGCCAAACACGGCATCCGCAACGCGCTCATCACCTCCATCGCACCCACCGGCACGATCTCCCTGTTCGCGGACAACGTGTCCTCGGGCCTCGAGCCGGTGTTCAGCTTCACATACACCCGCCGCGTCCTGATGCCAGACGGCACGCGCCGCGAAGAGGACGTGAGCGACTACGCCTATCGCCTGTTCCGCAGCCTGAAGGGCGCGGATGCAGCGTTGCCGCCGGCGTTTGTCGATGCGCAAACGTTGGCGCCGGACGATCACCTCGTCATGCAGGCCGCCGTTCAGGATTACATCGACAGTTCGATCTCCAAGACCATCAACGTGCCGGAGGACTTCCCCTTCGCCGCGTTCGAGGATGTTTACAAGAAGGCCTATGCGCTGGGCTGCAAGGGGTGCACCACCTATCGCCCGAACGCCACGCGCGGTTCGGTCCTGGAAGTGCGCAAGGAGACGCCCGCGCCCGCGCCGGAAGTCGCCATGCCCGAACAGATTCAGGCGCACGACCCGCCGATGGCGCGTCCGGAGGCGTTGCCGGGTGCCACCTACAAGCTCAATTGGCCGGAAAGCGACCACGCTATCTACATCACCGTGAACGACGTGATGGTGGAAGATGCGCCCGGCCGCATGACGCGCCGTCCGTTCGAGGTGTTCATCAACTCGAAGAACATGGAGCACTACGCCTGGACCGTGGCGCTCACCCGCATGATCTCGGCGGTGTTCCGTCGCGGCGGCGATATCACCTTCGTGGTGGAAGAACTGAAGGCCGTGTTCGATCCGCGCGGCGGCCAGTGGATGAACGGCCGCTACGTGCCGTCTCTGCTTGCCGCGATCGGCGACGTGATTGCGCGCCACATGGCGGAGATCGGCTTCTTGCAGCAAGCAACGGAACCGAAGGCGCCCGATAGCAAAGTCGTCAGCCTCAAAGACGCCGCAAGAGACTCTGGCCGCGACAAGCGTTTCCGCGCCTGCCCGAAGTGCGGCACGTTCGCGCTTGTCCGCCAGGAAGGGTGCGACAGCTGCACCAGCTGTGGGTTTTCCAAATGCAGTTAGCAGGCGCGCCCGCAGTGCCGGAAAAGTGGCCGTCGCGCATTCAGCTTGAGCGCGAACGCCGCCGGCTCGGCCAGGTGCGTAAGAGTTTCGCCGCCGTGGTCGAGCAGACCAATGCAGGCAAGGCGCCGCCGCTTGAGTTTCTGTGCGCGTGTGTCGATTACATCAGAGCCTCGATGGACCGGCTGCACGCGCAGGACCAACGCATCCACGATTTCCTGCTGCCGCACGCGTCCGCCTCGCCCGATGGCCCGGCCGTGCTCGCGAGCCTCGACCATCGCCTGTCTGCGAGCCGTGGCGCCCTCGACGAACTGAACCGCGGCGCGGAGAAGTTTCGCGCCGGCAACGGCCGGGACTGGGGCACCTTCGGTGCGACCATCGCCGGGTTCATGGACGTCTATCTGAACACCCTGCTCAAGGGTCACCACTCGACCACGTCCATGCAGGACAAGGCGATGGGCCTGGACGAATGGAACGCCGCGGCGGCGGTTTCAAACATGGCCCTCCAGGTCGAAGCGACGCAGTTTGCGCTGGTGAAGCGGCTCGCACCGTCTGGGGCCGACCCGGACAGCCTGCCCGGGGGACGTCCCGGGGGCCCACCCCCGCGGCCCTAAGTTATCCCCATGATTCACAGCCCCGCATTATCCCCGTTATTCAGGCAATCCACAGCCCTCAGTAGATGGCTTGCGATCCCGACTTCTGCCTAGGGTCCCGCCCATGCCGGCCACGTCTACACCCGAGCGCGCGCGCAAATCCGCATCGCCCATCCGAGCGGCGCGGAAGACCGCGCGCGTCGGCAAAGTCGCGAAGCCGGCGCCCCGCAAGCGCCTGACCGTCGCGCCGATTGCGGCCGGCGCGCCGTGGCACAAGTCGCGGACAGTGTCGCTGACGCTCAACGCGACGGTGGACGACGCCATCGCCGCCATCGCCGCGAGTTGCCGCGATCACTGGGACGCCAACCTCGCCGCCGCCGTCGCCGGCCATCATCCCGAAGGTGTGCACCAGTTCCGCGTCGGCTTGCGCCGATTCCGCACCGCGCTCACCCTGTTCAAGGACTACATCCCAGCCACGCAGCGCGCCTGGCTGAAGGCCGAGGCGAAAGACCTCGGCGACCTGCTGGGACCGGCGCGGGATCTCGACGTGTTCCTCGGCGAACTCTCCCTGCCGGTCGCCCATGCCGCCGTATCGGATCCGCAAGTCGCGGTGATGATGCGCAGCGCTCGTGAAGCCCGCGGCGCCGCGCACGCCCGCCTTGCCGATGCGCTCACCGATCGCCGCTATCGCCGCTTCATGACCCGCTTGTCGACATGGGTCGATGGTCAGGGCTGGCGCACGGGTCGGAATGCCGACGATGGCGAAGCCGGCGCGCGCGGCTTTGCCCGCACCACGCTGAACCGTCGGCTGGCGAAGATCCAGAAGCGCGCAAAGACGATCGGCCAATCTTCTCCGGAAGAACTCCACGATCTGCGCATCGAGATCAAGAAGGCGCGCTACGGCTTCGAGTTCTTCGCGGCCCTTCTGCCGCCGCGGCGCGTGGACCGCGTCGGTCGCCTGCTGAAGGCCTTGCAGGACTCCCTCGGCCATCTTAACGATATCGACGTTGCCGGCCGGACCATTGCCGCGCTGGCCGCGCGTTCGCGCGATGCGGAGACCCGGTCCGCCGTGAGTCGCGTCGGCGCAACCCTATCGGCGAACTTCAAGCCGCTCGCCAAAGCCGCTCTGCCGGAAGCCGCGCGCATCGCCGCGCGCCTGCGCGAACAGAAGCCGCTCTAGTAGTCGGTGCGACCCGCTTTGCGCCGGTCGAGATCGGCGCGCATCATGTCTGCCGCCAGCGCCGCCACATCCCGCGACCCCGCCCATCCGGTCGCCTGTTTGAGACGCACCGGATTGCCGATCAGCGCCGAGGTGTCGTTCGGACGGAAGAACTGAGGAGACACGACCGCGATCGGATGCCCGGTCTTACGATCGCGGCAGACGCTGTCGACTCCCTCGCCCGAAAACTCCGGATCGAACCCGGCGGCGGTCGCAGCAAGGCGCAGAAACTCACGCACCGGCGTCTTGCGACCCGTCGCGAACACATAATCGGCGGCGGTGTCGCATGCGAGGGTCGCGACCATCGCAGCCACATAGTCCTCCGCCGCGCCCCAGTCGCGGCAGGAGTCGAGCGCCCCCAACTCCAACGGCGCGCCGCCGTCGAGGCGCAGGCGGGCGAGCGTGTAGGTGACCTTGCGGGTCAGGAAGCGGCGCGGGCGATAGGCGCTCTCATGATTGAACATGATGCCGGTGACCGCGAACATGCCATGGCGCGCGCGATAGGCCTGGATCAACTGCTGCGCCGTGGCCTTCGAGATGGCGTAGGGATTCTGCGGCGTCGGTGGGCGCGTCTCGTCAATCAACTCTGTCGCCCCGGCGCCGTAGATCTCCGCACTCGACGTATAGAACAACCGCGTCTCCGGCGATCCGGTGCGGATCGCCTCCAGCAGATTGGTCGTACCGATGACATTCTGTTCCAGCACAAAGCGCGGAGCGTCGAACGACTCAAGCGAAGTGCTAACGCCGCCGAAGTGATAGACCGTCGCCGGCCGCAGATCGCCGATGAGGCCGCCGAGAGATTGGGCAGCGAGGAGATCGGTCTCGTGCAGCGTGACCTTATCGGCGATACCCAGTTCGCGCAGTCGCCACGATGCGCCACTGCTCCCGGGCCGCACACCGCCATGCACCGGCACACCTTGCGCCAGCAGGTGCGCCGCCAGAAGTGCGCCGTCCTGGCCGTTCACGCCGAGAATGAGACTGGGTGCCGTCATGCTTCGACGAGGATATCGCGGAGAAGCGTCTCCAACGCAACACAATCGACGAGAAAATCGGAATCCTTGCGATGGCCGGTCACAGCACTGTGCGCAGCGCGGCGGCAGGTCAGAAGATGATGATCCACAGCCAGGAACGCGCTGCGCGGCGCGGCGCCGGCGTCGAGGGCCGCCGGATCGTAATTCAGTTCGATCAGATGCGCCCCGGGCGGCATGAACAGATTTGCAAGCAGATCGGAGCCATAGGTCGCAATCACGATCTCCGCGCGACCCAAACGCTCGCGCTGGTCGGCGATGGAGAGGGTGGCGAGGGCGGCGGTTTCAAACCCATATCGCACGAGGAGCGCATCGACCTCCACCCGATTGGCGATGCTGCGCGCCGCCGTGTCCCGCAGGAGGTGGAGGCGCAGGCGCGGTACGTCCGTCGGTTCAGGCGCGCGCAACGCGTTGCCGACGAATTGCACCGTGGCGGCGCTCGGCTTGTGAGGATCGCCGGTATGCACGACAAGCGCGCGCCGGAAGCGATAACGCCGGCCGCGCGGCAACGGCATCAACCGTTCCAGCACAATCCCGAAGAGCGCCAGCAGATCGCGCAGCTTCTGCGGCAATTCATCAGGTATCACGATCTTGAAGTCACTCGCCGCCGGCAGCGCACGCAACCGCGGCAGAAAATCGATGATCCAATGCCCAATGAACAAATCGGGCGGCGCAGACATTACCAGCACGTCCGCATCCACATCCACCGCGGCCGGCTGCCAGGAATGCACAACACGATCCACACCGACATAGTGCGGACAGGCGGCGTGTGTCATCGCTAGCGACGCATAGCCGCTGTCATTCAGCACAACACCGTTGGGCGTGACGACAAAATCCCACCCCAACAGAATCTCGGCGCCGTCAACCGCAAGCGCGGTGACAGCTTCGGCCTCGTAGCGCCAGCGACCATGTGGGTCCGCCTCCGTGTGCGCAGGTTCGATCGTCGTCAGGGCGACGCCCGAGGCTTGCGACCACGCCGCCAGCGGCATGTGCGGGGAAGCGGCAACGTCGATACCTTCCCAGGCGGGTTGATATATTTTGTTGAACAGCGCGCGAATGGTCGTGAAGTCCTCGGCCAGGATCGCTGCGTCCAGCGCGCCCCGCAGCCATGCCGGATCGGGGGCGGCAAGTGCAAGCATCCGCCAGATTGCCGCCGCATGGAGGACATACAACTCTCGCGCAGCTGGTTTCCCGCCAATGTTGGCCTGCGCCCAGCAGGCCAGCTGCAATGCGGGGAAGAAAACCTCAGGCGCGCTGCCGTTCAGGATCGCTTGCGCATACGCAACCGCATCGGCCCATCGCCCCGCGGCGACGGCCTGCTGCGCGAGGCCCAAGTGTTCAAGTTCGGATGACGCCGTCATGGACTCACGGACAACAGAAATGGCCGCCAGCATGGCGGCCTGTCGTCATTCCGTCCACGAGGATCGGTCAGGCCGGCCGCAATTCCGGACCTTCAAGGGGCAGCGCGGTGGTGTACTTGATCTCTTCCATGACGAAGGTCGAACTGACGTCGTTCAACGGCACGCGCTTGATCAGGCGCTTGTAGAAGGCGTCGTAGGCTTCCATGTCGCGCACCACCACACGGAGGAGGTAGTCGATGTCGCCCGCCATGCGCCAGATCGCCGTGATCTCCGGCAGGTCCTTCACGGCGCGGGCGAACTTCTGCAGCCAGATGTCGTCGTGCTGATTGGTACGGATGATGACGAACACCGTCAGACCGAGGTTGAGCTTTTTCGCATCCAGCAGCGCCACACGCGACTTGATCACGCCGGATTGCTCCATCTTCTGGATGCGTTTCCAGCATGGGGTCTGCGACAGGCCGACCTTGGTGGCGATATCGGCGATCGCCATGCCGGCGTTGTTCTGCAGAAGCGCGAGTATCTTGCGGTCGATTGGGTCCATCACCATCTCTCCGGGAGTAAGCAGCGCTTAGTTCAAGCGCGCTTGTGTCTTTCGGCCTAGGGGCGGGAGGCGGAAGTCAGCGGGACCGCCGCCGAGTCGGGAACGATTTCTCCGCCAACCGCAGCTTTGGAGATAATTCATCTATTTTGGGGCCATTTGTCCAGCGCCAGAAGATTTTTATTTTACGCTGGGCGGGGGGTCTGGTAGAGGGCAGTTCTGTCGTTTTGCGTCCGCAGCCAACCAATGGGGCCGTCGCGTAGCGGCGCGTGAGAGGTCGAAGACCGACCCGCCACGCCGCGTGTTTTGTGGGATGTCGTCTATGCTTCGCCGTATCGGGGCCACGCTTACCGCCATTAAGCAGCGGGACCCTGCTGCACGGTCTCTGTGGGAGATCGCGCTGCTTTATCCCGGCGTGCGGGCGCTTGTGTTCCATCGCATCGCCAACGCGTTCTGGCGCTCCGGGTTCACGTTCCTGGCGCGTTTCGTCTCCGAGATTGGGCGCTGGCTGTCGGGCATCGAGATCCATCCCGGCGCCACCATCGGACATCGGCTATTCATCGATCACGGCACTGGTGTGGTCATCGGCGAAACCGCCATCGTCGGCGATGACGTGACGCTGTATCACGGCGTCACCCTCGGCGGCATCGCGGCCACCTCCGCGCAGACCGGCCGCCGCCACCCCGTCATAGAAAACGACGTCATCATCGGCGCCGGCGCCCAGGTACTGGGCGCCATCACCGTTGGCCGCGGCGCCCGCGTCGGCGCGAATGCCGTTGCGCTGAAGGACGTGGCACCGGGCGTGACGGTGGTCGGCATTCCCGCGCAAGTCGCCATGCCTCGTGCGGTCACCACCGGCACCTTCGCCGCCTATGGTGCGTGCGAGGACCTGCCTGATCCGACCGCGAAGGCGATCTACGGCCTCATGACCGAAATCCACAAGCTCGAGGAACGCTTGGCAGACATGGAGCGGGACCGCGGCGTCGCCGATCCCGCACCGCGCAAGAGCGAACTTCGTCCGGTGCTCGGCCCGGAAGGTTAACTTTTACCGACCCGTTGCGGGTCGGCCCTTCGCACCCCAAGATGACGGCCTGCTTCGCGCGGCCTTCGCAGGCGGCGCATTCTTGCCGCACGCAAAGGACTCAATGATGGAAATGCTTGGGCAAGCGGCGATTTTTCTTGGCGCGGCGGTCATCGTCGTTCCGATCTTCAAGCGCCTGGGCCTCGGCGCGATCATCGGCTATCTCGTCGCGGGCGCGTTAATCGGGCCGGCTGCCTTTCGCCTGGTCACCGACGTCGAGGCGATCTCGCATCTCGCCGAATTCGGCGTGGTGCTGCTTCTGTTCATCATCGGGCTCGAATTGCAACCCGCGCGCCTGTGGTCGGCGCGGTGGCGCATCCTGGGCTTAGGCGGCGCGCAGGTGGGGCTAACGGCCGCGGTCCTCGGCGCGATCGCCATGACCGCCGGCGTCAACGTCAAGACTGCAATCATCCTGAGTCTGGCACTCGCGCTTTCCTCAACCGCTTTCGTGCTGCAGACATTGGCGGAGCGCAATCAACTCGCGACCAAACATGGCCGCGCCGCCTTCGCGATCCTCCTGTTTCAGGACATTGCGGCGATTCCGATCCTCGCAGTTGTGCCGTTGCTTGGCGACGTGGCGGCCGATGCACCGCGCGATCCTGAGTGGATTACCCTTCTGAAAGTCGCCGGCGCCATGATCGCGGTCGTCGCCGGCGGGCACTACCTGTTGCGCCCCGCCCTACGGATCATGGCGCGCACGCGTGTGCGCGAGTTGTTCACCGCCATTGCGTTGCTTATCGTGACCGGCACGTCGCTGGTGATGGAGTGGGTCGGCATCTCCATGGCGCTGGGCGCCTTCATGGCCGGGATGCTGTTGGCGAACTCAGAATTCCGCCACGAGTTAGAGGCCGACATCGACCCGTTCAAAGGCCTGTTCCTCGGGCTGTTCTTCATGTCCGTCGGCATGGGCCTCGACCTTGGCCTCATCACTCAGCGACCCTTCATGGTGTTCGGCCTCGTGATCGCGCTGTTGGTCATCAAGGCGCTGATCGCCTTCGCGGTCGGTCGTTTCGCAGGTCTGAACCGCGGCACATCGCGCAACCTTGGGGCCGCAATCCCGCAAGGCGGTGAATTCGCTTTCGTCATATTCGGCGTTGCGGTCGCAGCAGGCGTATTGGACGGCAAGCTGTCGGAGCTTCTGATACTTGTGGTCAGCTTGTCGATGGCGGCGACCCCGTTCATCGCCATGCTGAACGATCGCATCAGCACGTGGTTCACGCGACCGAAAGAAGCGGTCTACGACACCATGCCGGACGACGTGAACCCGGTGATCATCGCCGGCTTCGGCCGCGTCGGGCAGATCGTCGGTCGCATCTTACGCGCCCGTCAAATTCGCTTCACCGCGTTGGATGCAAGCGCTGAGCACGTCGATTTCGTGAAGCGCTACGGGAACCTAGGGTCAAAACCCAATAAAAGTAAAGTATTGAGCGTTGAATCGGATAATGATTCTCTGAGTCCCTCAGTCTATGGCGAGGGTGAGGATGATGAGAAGCAACTTGTTCTGGCTCAATGACGAGCAATGGGAGCAAATCCAACCGCTTT
>CANJPQ010000031.1 GCA_947476275.1 Fidelibacterota bacterium | reverse complement strand
GACGAATCTTGGCAATCGTCTCCACGACCAACATCCCCACATGTCCTCCGAGTTCATCGGAGGGCAGTCTGAACCCCTGCGTCTAAGGGGGGCCCTTTTGAATGCCGATCACCCCTTAAACGGGGTCCTTATTCCATGCCGAAACACATACGTCTGGTTCAGCGTCGCCAGCAATCGCCTTGGCGATCCTAATGCAATCGGAATAGCTCCGGCGGCCTATCAGGGAGTCAATGCAAAACAGCTCCGCGAAGCGGCCATCAGGTCTCGTGACGAGCTTGCGGCGGCATTTACACCCGAGCAACTGCAGCAAGCGCAAAGCGCTATCCGGCGATTAAGGATCCGATAGCCACGAGCAGGTTCAACTGTCGAACTTCCGTACGACCTATTTTCCAAAAAACGATTCGACCCGGCGACCAGAAGATGGAGAGGTTTCTAAATCCTGGTTGGTTGTTATCGATAATGGTGGTGCAACTGGTATCTCCGGTGGCGCAGTAAGCGTTACTGTCTCGTCTGGGACGGGTTGCCTTGTGAGCAAACGGAAAACATCCAGATTCGAATAAGGCAACTGAACGGAAGCAGCCCTTGTCTTATAAGGCCCCGATGGCGCGCTCACTACCGGAGGCGTTGAACTTGATGGTTCCGCAGATACCGGCGCGGCGTATGTCAAGGCAACGGCCAGCGCCATGTAAAATCCGCGCATCCCTAATTTTCCAAAGTGGTTCTGATCTGGAAATTTTCGATGGGTCTGAGCGCTAAGCATTCATGCGTCCAATAGCGATATCTTTCCAAAACGGCTGCGGCTGTTTGCTCTCTTGTTCCGCTGTATTATTTATGAGCTGGGGGCCGGAGACATGGAGCAGTAGTAAGAGATATCCGTAATCACACCCGAAGAAGCGTTGAAGACGAAGTGCTGAAGCTCGCCGTCCAACTGTGTTTCTGCCCGTACGATGTAATGATACATGGCGCTGGTCGGCCTTATAGGCGGCGAGGCGCGGCCTTCGATATTAGTCATTGTCTGAATGTGCTGCCCGTTTGCGGAAATTGTCGGCGTTACATATGTCCCTAATTTGGCGCCCGTGCCCGCGTCGTAAATGCCAAGCGTAACGTTGGCTGCCGTCAAGCCGGTGTTGTGAACTACGACGTAGCTCGGGTATCCGGCTTGAAGCAAAGAGCTGTGAACTCCGACCAATACAGTCGGGTCTGCCGTGACCTTGGTAGCGCAGCTTGTTAGGTTGGTGAGGGAGCCGTTACCCGAGTTCCATAGGACATTTTGAAAATAACCGTCGAAGGTGGGGCGTGCGGAAATTGAGTAGTAGCTTCTTGGGGAAATTGGCGGACTAGCGGAACGTTCAATCGAAGAGATGCTGAATTGTAGTTCGGAAGTCGGGGGGATGCTGGGGCTGGTCCAGACTCCCAAACCTTCCCCTGTATTTACGTCCGCAAGAGTAAGCTGAACCGTGCCCGCATTGGCGGTTGGATTGAACAGGCGGATATAAGATTGCGATCCTGCCTGTGCAGATCCAAAGATACTTGGTACTCGGAGTCCTGAAACCGAAGGAGATGCAGGCAGATTTTGGTTATCAGATTCCGGTGTCCAACTTATCCAAGAAGCAACGAGCGATTGGTTCCAGCCATCGAACCAGGGGCCTCCCCCCTGATCGTTGAGAGCGTCCCCATACGAAACGACTCCAACAAAAGCTCGCTGTCCGGTGCTGGGATAGTATGTCCAGAAAGGGCCACCGCTGTTACCTGGAGAAACATCCAGCAAAAATTCTCGCATATGAATCGTTCTTAGAGCCGCGATGGAAGTGGAATCTTCTGCGCCGACTGATGCCCATTGGGCCAGATTATTCGTCGTTCCTCCGACGGTGTTGGGATACCCCGCGTTGTTTACGCCGTCGGTGCCATTGAAAACCACCGGCATAAAAGTGTTTGTGAACGTGAACGGCGTTCGGAACTGGACGGCCGCGTAGTCACTTGAGTAGTCCGCAATGGGATGCAACGACGGTCCTGATACTTTACTCCAGGCCAGCGTTGCGCGCTCCCATTTCCAATCGGACTTTCCCCCGTAAGGTCTAATTACTTGCCCGTTCGCTGCCTGATCTTGTCCGGGATAAAATGAGATTTCTTTGGCCCAACCGCCGTGGTCATTGTTATGAATGCAGTGGCCTGCGGTTAGCACGACGTAGGCGCTGGCAAGCGTGGCTGTGCAACTGGCGCGATCTCCATCTGGATATGCGACCAAAAGATAACCGATCGTGGCGGAAGGGTAGCCGTTGGGCGTAACCCTAAAGCGATCATCCTTTCCGATTGTCTGTTGACGTTCAGGTGTTGCGTCGGCCCTGGGTACAATCGTCCCACCCTTATCGTTAGAGGGTAGAGGGGCAGTCGTCGTTGAATTCTGATTTTCGTTCTGCGCTGGGAATTGCGCTCCGGCCGGGGGGGGTAGGGGCGTAGAAGATCCCGATTGAGATTTTTCGGGATAGTAAGCGCGGGGCAGTGCTGCGGGCGGCGCAATGGAGTCGGATGTGATGCCCGTTTGTGCCGCTCTTTCCTGCGCGCTAGGCGTAGCAACGCCCACTGCGGCAGAGATGGCAATGAAAGCTTTTGCTTCTGCAATATCTAGCGTTTTTGCTTTTGGCTTTAGCAGGCTAATGCACGACAGTCGGCTATCTGTGCTGCTGTGATATTGATACCACTCATAGTACGTTCCCTGGACTATCTGACCAAAATGGATCACTGCCCCAGTTCCGGGAGAGCCTATGGCAGAACAATCATAAGCAGAGAAGTCGGGCTGGGAATTGGATTGACCAGGATCCCGCGTCGCCTCCTCCGCGGTGACAGTCCTAGCGGACAAGTTCAACGCCATTAAAAATAAGGCAGCAGTCCAGCTTCCCCGCCGCACCAAGATTTCTTGTTTGTTCATGGGCCAGCTTCCTTTGGGCTATAAGCCGCCCTGCAACTAAAGCGTAAAAGCCTCTCGAAATTCAATTGCGATGATACCCTTCGTAAAGAGTGCAGGTCGAGACGAGATTCTCTCGCTGCCTGTGATTCGGGTGATGCAGGCCGCTACTGGTTGTGGCTGTGCCGGTGCGAGTAGCCAAAGTGGTTTTGGCATAGGGCTTTATGGTGGATCACGCCGCAGTGCGTGCGGTGACTTAATTGCAAACCACTTCATTGCGCGGTTTGCTTCGGCTCTGAATCACTTAGCAGGCGGCCCCCCAAAATCGAATTCGAATTAGATATGTTCATCTAGCCGCAGTTCGAAAGCGGCATAACGCAAAGTGGTTTGCATTCGAAAAAATGAAAATTATCTGGGTCCCCTATAAATAGGGTATCCCCAGGGTGCCCCCTTGGCCCATGCCCCACCCCATGCACCTAGAACGGCCAGCGGTGACCGTAGGCGCCTATATGCGGGCTCTCCCGTGCGTTGGGCCAGTTCACTCACCGTTGAGGCTCAGCGACGTTTTTGTGGTTGCGATGAGTTCGGCTGAACTGGGTGTCGCTAGCGTTTTATTGGCTCAACGTCGCTAGGCGATTGAAACCGGGGATGAGCGAGCAGCATTTGAGCCGGTATCTGGCTCAATGCGCCTTGGCTCCCGGATCGGCAGCGTTCCGATCTCGTGGGGATAGGGTGGGGATAGGCCAAAACCAAAACGGCCCTCCCATTTCTGAGAAGGCCGTTTAGTTCGGAAGCTATTGGGCTTTTGATTGGTCGGAGTAAGAGGATTTGAACCTCCGGCCCCTGCCTCCCGAAAGCAGTGCTCTACCAGGCTGAGCTATACTCCGGTACTGGTCGCCACGGGGTCTCCCCCGCGAAGGCGAGCCTTATAGCCGCTGGGGCAGGGGGCCGCAAGGCCGGGTCTAGGCCAAGCCTGCCAAAGGGTTAGCGCCCCGCTCCCCGGGCCGCCTAGTAGGCGCGGTCGATGCAGAAATCGATGATTTCCAGCAGGGCGGTCTTTACCGCGCTGTCCGGGAACAGGCCGAGCGCGTCCCGGGCGACCGCGCCGTAGTGGCGGGCGCGGTTCACGGTGTCGGTCAGGCTGTTGTGGGCCTTCATCAGTTCCATGGCGCGGGCGAGGTCGCCCTCCTGCTGGTCGAGGCTCTCCAGGGTGCGCTTCCAGAAGCCGCGCTCGCCCTCGTCGCCGCGGCGGAAGGCGAGGATGACCGGCAGGGTGATCTTGCCCTCGCGGAAGTCGTCGCCCACGGTCTTGCCGAGTTCGGCCTGACGCGCCGAGTAGTCGAGCACGTCGTCGATCAGCTGGAACGCGATGCCGAGGTTGAGGCCGTACGCGCGCAGCGCTTCTTCTTCCACGTCCGGGCGATCCGCCACCACCGCGCCGATGCGCGCGGCGGCCGCGAACAGTTCCGCGGTCTTGGACTGGATCACCTCGAGATATTGCGCTTCGCTGGTTTGCGTGTCGTTGGAGGTGATGAGCTGATGCACCTCGCCTTCCGCGATTACGGACGACGCATGCGACAGGATCTGCAGCACCTTCAGGGAGCCGTCTTCCACCATCAGCTCGAACGCGCGGCTGAACAGGAAGTCGCCCACCAGCACGCTCGACTGGTTGCCCCAGATCGCGTTTGCGCTCGATTGCCCGCGGCGCAGGGCGCTGTCGTCCACCACGTCGTCATGCAGCAACGTTGCGGTGTGGATGAACTCGACGCAGGTTGCGAGCTTGATGTGCCGCTCGCCGCCGTAGCCGCACAGCTGGGCTGCGGCCAGCGTCAGCAGCGGCCGCAGGCGCTTGCCGCCGGCGGCGACGATGTGTCCGGCCAATTGCGGGATCAGCGCCACCGGGCTGTGCATGCGCGCGACGATGGTCTGGTTGACCGCCTTCAGGTCGTTCTCAACCAGCGCAACCAGGGCGTCGAGCGCCTTGGGCTGCTTACGGCGTTGGGCATCTAGACTGACGACGGTCGCCACACGGCACCTAATTTCACGGCAAAAGTGATACGCCGGCCCCCCTGGCCAAGCCGCGCAAAAATAGGCCCCCGCGCGCCTGCCTGCAACTGCGCGAAAAGCTTAATATTCTGGGGTCTTGGCGGAGGTTCAGAAAGCTGGCAAGGCAGCGTAAGCTTCATAAAAGCGACTTTCTGGGAGATCTCATGGTCGAACTGCTGCGCAGCGGCGATCCGGTGCTGATATCCGCCCTCAAGGCGGCGCTGGCGGAGGCGCGCATTCAGGTGTTCGAGTTCGACGGCCTGATCGACGCACTCTACCCCGGCGGTGTCTTCATCCCGCGCCGCCTCATGGTGCACGAGGACGATCTCGCCGACGCCCGCGACGTCGCCGCCGAATTCTGCCCGGAAGAACTCCCGCCGTTGGCTGACAACGCTCGTGGCTGAACACGTGTCTGTTGCCATCACCGAAGATCGCCTGCTCGGCGGCCGCGTCATCCTGCGACAGCCGGCGGACGGCTATCGCGCCGCGATCGATCCCGTGCTGCTGGCCGCCGCGGCCGCACCCGTACCGGGCTGGGAAGTGCTCGACGCGGGCTGCGGGGCAGGGGCCGCGCTGTTCAGTCTCGCCGCGCGCTGCAATCGCGTCAGCCTCACCGGGCTGGAACGCGATCCCGCCATGGCGGCGTTGGCGCGCGACGCCATCGCGCTCAATCACGCCGAAGGCCGCGTGCAGATCATGGAGGGCGACATCGCAGCCCCGCCGTCCCGGTTGCTGGGCGTGTGCGATCTCGTCATCACCAACCCGCCCTATGCCGCCGACGGCACGCAGGCACCGAACGCCTTTCGCGCCGCCGCCAACCACGAGAGCGACGTCGATCTCGCCACCTGGATCGCCGGCTGCCTGAAGTGCCTGAAGCCCAAAGGCCGCCTCGTCATGATCCATCGCGCCGATCGGCTATCGGATGTGCTCACCGCGCTCAATGGCGCCACCGGCGACATCCATGTTTTGCCGATCCAGCCCCGCAGCGCCGAACGCGCCAGCCGGGTGATCGTCGATGCCGGCAAACAGCGCCGCACACCCGACACGCTGCTTCCGGCATTCATCCTGCACGGACCCGACGGCGCCTACACTGCGGCGGCGCAAGCCATCTTGCGCGATGCCATGCCGCTTCCCATGTCGCCCTAAGGCTAGGTAAGTTAAGCGCCTCGGTAAGCTGAGAGATATATGGCCATCGTCGACACCATCAACGACCTCTGGAACCGCTACGACCTGCCGGGCAGCCGCAATCCGGCGCCGGCGGTGGCGGTGTTGCGCCTGCGCGGCGCCATCGGCATGGGCGGCGGTCTCAGCCGCGGCGGTCTGTCGCTCGCCACACTGGAACAGTCGATCAAGCGCGCCTTTGCCAAACGCGTGCGCGCCGTGTGTCTGGTCATCAACTCGCCCGGCGGCTCGCCGGTGCAGTCCGCGCAGATCGCCGGCATGATCCGCCAGCTCTCCCAGGAAAAGAAAATCCCGGTGTTCGCCTTCGCCGAGGATATCGCCGCGTCCGGCGGCTACTGGCTGACACTCGCCGCCGATGAGATTTACGCCGACGCCATGTCGGTGGTCGGCTCCATCGGCGTCATCACCGCGTCCTTTGGTTTTCCCGAGTTGATGGCCAAGATCGGCATCGAGCGGCGCGTCTACACCCAAGGCCCGCGCAAGGGCATGCTCGATCCCTTCAAGCCCGAGAACCCGGACGACATCCAGCGCCTTTACGCCATCCAGGCCGACATCCACCGCCAGTTCGTCGCCTTCGTGAAAAGTCGCCGCGGCGAGCGTCTCTCCAAGGACGACGAAACGCTGTTCAGCGGCGACGTCTGGACCGGCGAACGCGCGCTTGAACTCGGCCTGGTCGACGGCCTCGGCGACCTGCGCACCATCGTGCGCCGCAAGTACGGGCCGGACGTGCGCTTCTACAACATCGAGCGTCCCGCCAGTTGGCTGCAGCGCCGCTTCGGTCGCTACTTCCCCTCCGACGTCGGCCGCGACGACGCGCGCATCTCCGGCTGGGCCGGCGAACTCATGTCGGCCGTGGAGGAGCGCGCCCTCTGGGCCCGCTTCGGCCTCTAGTCACCGTGGCGACGCCCCTCGAAAAGTTCTTCTTCGCCCTCGGCAAGGGCGTCAAAGCCGCCAAGCAAAGCGCGCAAACCCGCAAAGGCGCCGAACCGCCCCCGGAGCCCGCGTACGACCCCCGGAAAGAGCCCCCGGCCACGCTTGAGCTGGTGCGCTGCCCCAAGTGCGGCACCTACGCCCCGGCCGGTCGGCCATGTACCTGTACGCCTTAGGCTTTTCGACCGCTTTCTCCACCGCAGCGCGCCTTGATCTTTATATGTGTGGCCGGTAGTTTCCGCCGCCCGCCTGTGGACAACCCGGGCAACCCCGGATCGGACCCCCATGGCGCCCGCCAACCACAGCTTTCAGAACCTGCTCCTGACCCTCCAGAAGTTCTGGGGCGATCAGGGCTGCGTCATCCTCCAGCCCTACGACATGGAGATGGGCGCCGGCACCTTTCACCCGGCCACCACCTTGCGCGCCCTCGGGCCGCAATCCTGGAACGCCGCCTATGTGCAGCCGTCCCGCCGTCCCACCGACGGCCGCTACGGCGAGAACCCGAACCGGCTCCAGCACTACTATCAGTTCCAGGTGATCATGAAGCCGTCGCCGCCGGATCCGCAGGCGCTCTATCTGGAGAGCCTCAAGGCCCTCGGCATCGACGTCATGGCGCACGACATCCGCTTCGTCGAGGACGACTGGGAAAGCCCCACCTTGGGCGCCTGGGGTCTCGGCTGGGAAGTCTGGTGCGACGGCATGGAAGTCACCCAGTTCACCTACTTCCAGCAAGTCGGCGGCATCGATTGCGATCCGGTGGCAGTGGAACTCACCTACGGCCTCGAACGCCTGGCGATGTACATCCAGGGCGTCGACAACGTGTACGACCTCGATTTCAACGGACGCGGCGTGAAGTACGGCGACGTGTTCCATCGCGCCGAAGTCGAATACTCGAAGCACAACTTCGAGGTGGCGGACACGGAGATCCTGTTCGATCGCTTCAAGGCCTGCGAGAAGGAGTGCAACGCGCTCCTCGGTCACAAGCTCGCCTTGCCTGCCTACGACCAGTGCATCAAGGCGTCCCACACCTTCAACCTGCTCGACGCGCGCGGCGTCATCAGCGTCACCGAACGCGCCGCCTACATCGGCCGCGTCCGTGCGCTCGCGAAAGCCTGCTGCGAAGCCTGGCTGGCCGGAAGCGGGAGCAACGCCCGTGGGTAGGTTATTTTGTGTGTCATTGCCCGGCTTGTCCGGGCAATCCATCGCGCCACACGCACGAGCCGTGCGCGCTGATGAATGGATCGCCCGGATAAACCGGGCGATGACAGAAGAGAAGGAGGTCGATGCCCGTGGCTGAACTCCTTCTCGAAATCTTCTCCGAGGAAATCCCCGCGCGCATGCAGGCGAAGGCGGCGGAGGATCTGGCGCGTCTCGTCGGTGACGGCCTGAAGGCGCAAGGCCTCGCCGCGTCCAGCATCCAGTCCTTCGGCAGCCTGCGCCGCCTCACGCTCGTGGCCGAAGGCGTGCCCAGCACCCAAGCCGACGTCTCCGAGGAACGCAAAGGCCCCGCCGTCGGCGCGCCCGATCAGGCGATCCAAGGCTTCCTGCGCGGCAGCGGCCTGACGAGCATCGACCAGGCCGAAGTGCGCGACATGCCCAAGGGCAAGTTCTACTTCGCCGTCATCAAGAAGGCCGGCCGCCCCACATCTGTGGTGCTCAAGGAAATCGTCGAAGCCGCCATGGCCGCGCTGCCGTGGCCGAAGTCCATGCGCTGGGCCACCAACCCGACCCGCTGGGTGCGGCCGCTCCATCGCATCGTGTGCGTGTTCGACGGCCAGGTCGTGCCGGTGAACTATGCTGGCGTCACCGCGGGCGATACCACTGTTGGCCATCGCTTCCTGGCCCCCGCCGAGATCAAGGTCGCGACCTTCGCAGAATACAAAGCCAAGCTGAAGCAAGGCGGTCATGTCCTGATCGACGCCGCCGAGCGCGCCGCTGTCATCACCGACGGTCTGAATGCGCTGGCGAAGGCCGAGAAGCTGGTCGTGCGCGACGATCCCGGCCTGCTGTCGGAAGTCATCGGCCTGGTCGAATGGCCGGTGCCGCTGCTCGGCACCATCGACGCCAAGTTCATGGATGTGCCGGCGGAAGTGCTCACCTCCGCCATGCGCAAGCACCAGAAGTATTTCGCGCTTGAAGATGCGAACGGCAAGTTCGCCGCCCGCTTCGGCGTCATCGCCAACATGGTCAACGCGGACGGCGGCAAGGAAGTCATCGCCGGCAACGAGAAAGTGCTGCGCGCGCGCCTGTCCGACGCGAAGTTCTTCTGGGACCAGGATCGCAGCAGGCGCCTGGAAACTCGCGTCGAAAAGCTCAAAGAGCGTGTTTTTCAGGCAAAGCTGGGCACCGTACACGACAAGGTTCACCGTATTCAGGCGCTTGTGATGAAATTGGCCCCGATGATTCCGGGTGCAAATGTGACTGACGCGATGACAGCCGCACATTTGTGCAAGGCCGACCTATCAACTGATATGGTGAACGAATTCCCGGACCTGCAAGGCATCATGGGGCGCTACTACGCGCTCAATGACAATGAGTCCTCCGTGATCGCGGACGCCATCGCCGAGCACTATTCGCCGCAGGGGCCGAACGATATGTGCCCCACCAAGCCGGTCAGCGTCGCAGTCGCCTTGGCCGACAAGATCGACACGCTCGCGGGCTTCTTCGCCATCAACGAAAAGCCGACAGGTTCGAAGGACCCTTTCGCACTGCGCCGCGCCGCCCTGGGTGTGATTCGTCTCATTCTCGAAAACAAGCTGCGCCTGCCGCTACGTCAGGTTTTCGCCGACGCCGCTGATAGCTACGCTGGCAAGATTGATGGGAACGTTGACAAAGTAGCCACTGACCTATTGGCTTTCTTCGCTGACCGCCTCAAAGTCCATTTGAAGGACCAGGGCGTGCGCCATGACCTCGTCAGCGCCGTGTTCGCGCTTGGCGACGAGGACGACCTCGTCCGCCTGATTGCGCGCGTAGAGGCACTTACGGCGTTCCTGAATACCGATGATGGCGGGAACCTTCTAATCGCCTATAAGCGCGCTGCCAATATCGTGCGCATCGAAGAGAAAAAGGACGGAGTGACATATTCTGGTGAAGTCACTTCCAACGAACTCGGTGCGGCTGAGGGCGAGTTTTTGCTCAAATCGTTAGAGGCTGCCGGGTTGGCAGCTCAGATGGCGCTCGACAACGAAGACTTTCGCCAAGCGATGTTTTCATTCTCGATCGTTCGCGGCCCTCTCGACGTATTCTTCGACAAGGTCATGATCAACGCTCCCGACAAGGCGCAGCGCACCGCCCGCCTCAAACTCCTCGCCCGCATCGGCGGCGCGATGGGCAAGGTCGCGGATTTCAGCGTGGTTGAAGGCTAGCGGTTTTCACCGCTGATGACGGCATCACCGAGGTTGGCTTTTCATGAGTGAGAGTGATCCCAGAACTCTGGACCAAGCGTTCGCGCTGCTGCGTCAATTCGCCGGCGAACTCACGATTGCCCTGCAACGCATCTCTGAACTGCGGCAAGCCAACCTCGCCAGCGTCCATCTGTCGATGGCCTTGATCGGCACGTTGTCCGCTGGCGGCCAATTGAAGTACAGCGAACTGGCCAGGAGCATTCGCAAGATGCAGGAAAGCCTCGCCGTCGACGCGGGCTCTGCGATTGCACAAAAACACCTGGCCGATTTCGCCGTTGCTCTCGAAGAACTCGCCCCTTGGACAGAAGAAGGCCAAGCCGCGGGCGACCCGCTCAATCATGAAGAGCGCCTGATCTCATTCTTGAAGAGCTGGACAGGCGACACAGAACACTGAGCTGAATGCCGGCCCCGCCGAAGGCGAGCGCCCGCGGCGGAACAAAGCCCGCGAGCGTTGGGTTGTGTTCTTCGCCAAGTCGCAACATCGCCTGCCATCGGCGGCGTGAGGTCAGCATGAATCCGTCCGGTACCCTGAGAAATTGGGAACAGCGCAATCAAGGCCAGCAGCCGCTGAACGCGCCGGCCGCCAAAACGGCGACCGAAGCTGATATTGCCGCCCCGGGTGAAGGCGTTCATCCGAGCGGCGACGTCACAAATGAGCCAGGGGCGACCGGTTCCACCGACGACGGCGCCATGCGCGGCAGCGGGAGCCAAGGCGGGACGGCGAGCCCGACCGGTTCATCGAAGCCGCTTTAGCGCCAAAGCAGCGCAAGTAAGCTACCGGGCCCAGGCGTAAGCTCGCATCCAACACTTTCGGGCCCCCCACCCGCATGATATGTTCCCATTTTGTTCCGAAATGGGCTTTTGAATGCTGCTGGTCCCGAAATTTCTCCCGCGTAATTCCCGCGTATTTACGCGGAAAACGACTCGCCCGGCAGGCAATCCCGCGCCATGGCTTATCCCCAGATATTTCGCTCCGCGCCTTACTTTCGCCTTCCCTGCAACTTACTAGGTAAGTAATAGTTGTGGTGGTACGTAAGCTGTAAGAGCTTACGTAAGCAAAAAGGGCTTACCGATGCGCGATGAGGCTTTAGAACGGGCGATTACCGAAGCGGGCGGCGTTGCCGCCCTGGCGCGGGCGATCAACGTCACTTCCCAGGCCATCAGCCAGTGGGAGCGCGTGCCGGCGGAGCGCGCCATTGCCGTGGAGCAGGCGACCGGCGGCAAGGTCACGCGCCACCAGCTGCGCCCCGACCTGTACCCCGCCTCTGGCGAAGCGCACTCCGTCACCTCCCTGCGCCCGGGCAAGTGGGTCTACGCCTTCGGCGCCGGCACGGCGGAAGGCAACGTCGGCATGAAGAACCTGCTCGGCGGCAAGGGCGCCAACCTCGCCGAGATGAGCGCCATCGGCGTTCCGGTCCCGCCGGGCTTCACCATCACCACCGAGGTCTGCACCGCCTACTACGACAACGCCAAGACGTACCCGGCCGAGTTGAAGGACCAGGTGATCGCCGCGGTCGGTGAGATCGAGCGCCATGTGGATGCCAAGTTCGGTGACGTGAAGAGCCCGCTTCTGGTGTCCGTGCGCTCCGGCGCGCGCGCCTCCATGCCCGGCATGATGGACACCATCCTCAACCTGGGCCTCAACGACGAGACCGTCGAAGGCCTTGCCGCGCAGTCCAAGGACGCGCGCTTCGCCTACGACAGCTATCGCCGCTTCATCGCCATGTACTCCGACGTCGTCCTCGGCGTCGACCACTACGAGTTCGAGCACATCCTGGAGATCGCCAAGGAAGACAAGGGCGTGTCGCTGGATACGCAGCTCGATGCGGACGATCTGAAATCCCTCGTCGCCAGCTACAAGGCGAAGATCGAGGAGGAAATCGGCAAGCCGTTCCCGCAGGACGTCCATGAACAACTGTGGGGCGCCATCGGCGCGGTGTTCTCCAGCTGGATGAACCAGCGCGCCATCACCTATCGCATGCTCCATGAGATCCCCGACAGCTGGGGCACGGCCGTTACCGTGCAGTCCATGGTGTTCGGCAACATGGGCGACGATTGCGCCACCGGCGTGTGCTTCAGCCGCGATCCCTCCACCGGCGCGAACCTGTTCTACGGCGAGTATCTGGTGAATGCCCAAGGCGAAGACGTCGTCGCCGGCATCCGCACGCCGCAGCAGATCACCATTGCCGGCAAGGATGCGCAGAACTCAAAGCTGCCGGCGATGGAAGAGGCGATGCCCGCCCTCTACGGCCAGCTGGTCGATCTGCGCAACAAGCTCGAAGCGCACTACACCGACATGCAGGACATGGAATTCACCATCCAGAAGGGCAAGCTCTGGATGCTGCAAACCCGCAACGGCAAACGCACCGGCGCCGCCGGGCTCAAGATCGCCGTCGACATGGCGCAGGAAGGCCTGATCTCCGAAGACGAAGCCGTGCGCCGCATCAACCCGGCGCAGCTCGACCAGCTCTTGCACCCGATGCTCGATCCGAAAGCGCCGCGCCAGTTGCTGTCGCGCGGTCTGCCCGCATCGCCGGGCGCCGCCTCCGGCCGCATCGTGTTCACCGCCGAGGAAGCCGAAGACTGGGTGAAGCGCGGCGAGAAAGTGATTCTGGTTCGCCGCGAGACCAGCCCGGAAGACATCGGCGGCATGCATGTCAGCCAGGGCATCCTCACCTCCCGCGGCGGCATGACCAGCCACGCCGCCGTGGTCGCGCGCGGCATGGGCACGCCCTGCGTCTGCGGCGCCGGCGATATCCAGATCGACCCCGCCACCAAGACCTTCCGCGTCCGCGATAAAGTCTTGGGCGAGGGCGACATGATTACGCTGGACGGCTCCACCGGCGAAGTCTTCCTCGGCAAGGTCGCCACCATCCAGCCGGAACTCACCGGCGATTTCGGCATCCTCATGGGCTGGGTGGATCGCATCCGCCGCCTCAAGGTGCGCGCCAATGCGGAAACCCCGCTCGACGCCACCACCGCCCGCAAGTTCGGCGCGGAAGGCATTGGCCTGTGCCGCACCGAGCACATGTTCTTCGACTCCAGCCGCATCCTCGCCATCCGCCAGATGATCCTGGCGAAGGACGCCCACGGCCGCCGCGCGGCCCTCGCGAAGCTCCTGCCGCATCAGCGCGGCGACTTCGTGAAGCTGTTCACCATCATGGAAGGCCTGCCGGTGAACATCCGTCTGCTCGACCCGCCGCTCCATGAATTCCTGCCGCACTCCGAAGAAGAGATCGTGGAAGTCGCCGAAACCGCCCATGTGGCGGTGGAGACTGTGCGCGAGCTTCTTGTGAAGCTGCATGAGACCAACCCGATGCTCGGGCATCGCGGCGTGCGTCTCGGCATCTCGCATCCGGAGATTTACGAGATGCAGGCCCGCGCCATCTTCGAGGCCGCGGTGGACGTCGCCAAGCAAGGCAAGGTCGTGCTGCCGGAAGTGATGATCCCCCTGGTCGGCACCAAGCGCGAGTTGGATCTGATGAAAGAGGTTGTCGAGAACGCTGCCAAGGCGGTGTTCGAAGCCGCCGGCGTCACGGTGGCTTACACCGTCGGCACGATGATCGAGCTGCCGCGCGCCTGCCTCCAGGCCACGGCGATCGCGGAAAGTGCTGCTTTCTTCAGCTTCGGCACCAACGACCTGACGCAAACCACGCTCGGCCTCTCCCGCGACGACTGCGCGCCGCTGATCGAGACCTACAAGAGTCGCGGCATCTACGAGCGCGACCCCTTCGCCTCCCTCGACCAGGAAGGTGTCGGCGAGTTGATCAAGATCGGCACCGAGCGCGGCCGCAAGACGCGGCCCGAGTTGAAGGTCGGCATCTGCGGCGAACACGGCGGCGATCCGGACTCCATCGCCTTCTGCCACCGCATCGGCATGGACTACGTCAGCTGCTCGCCCTACCGCGTGCCCGTCGCCCGCCTGGCGGCGGCGCAAGCCGCCCTCGCGGAGACGGATGCCAAGAAGCAGTCCGCAAAGGCGGCGTAACATTGGCGAAACCCGTAGGTTCGTCAGCGTTATCAAGTTCCAATACCGGAGCTGCTTGCGTCTCGACGTGCCATTGTTGGGACGCAATTCGACGGCATTTCCGGCGCAATCGGGGGCCAGATTAAACCTGTGCCTAGTCACAAATGCACAGTGCGGATGTCTCTCTAGGCGCACCATCCGCGAACCCTGATCCCCATAGGAGCGATCACCATGTTGAACAAAGTGTTGCTGACCGTCGCTGCGGCGGCGTTGATGGCCACCCCGGCGATGGCGCAACTCGGCGCTGTCGGCGGCGCTGCAGGCGGTGCGACCGGCGGACTGAGCGCAGGTCCCTTGAGCGGTAGCGCTGGCGGTGCCGGCAAGGCGACCGACACGGCCAAGGTCACCGACACGGCGGCGAAAACTGAAGCCAAGACGGCCGATAAGGCAACCAAGGTTCAGGCCAAGGCCGCCGAAACTGAAGCAAAAGCGCAAGCCAAAACAGAAGTCCCTGCCGCGAAAGCGCAAGACAAGGCCGCTGACGTGAGCGACAAGACGAAGTCCACCGCTTCGTCAGCGACCAGCGCTACCGGCGGCGTGAGCACCAGCACCAAGGGCCCTGAAACCACGACATCCGGCAACGGCTCTGTCTCCGGCAACGCCGGCGCCTCAGGCGCCAGCGCGAACGGTGCGGGCTCCGCGTCCGCTAAAAAGTAAGGCCGTCTCGCGAGGATAAGAATGCGCCGTCACCCCGTCAGGTGACGGCGTTTTTCTTTGCTACGCGCGCGCCGCCTGCACCGCGGCGATCTGCGCGGCGGTCATGGCGTCGGTCTGCGTTGATGTGAAGCCGGCGATCTGGCTCGGCAGCATGGCGGATATTTGAGTCGGCGACAGCGCGCCGATCTCGGTGATCGTGAATGCTCTGATCTGCGTGGTGCTCAGGCCATCGACCTGCGCGAAGCTCATGCCGCTCACCTGGCTGTTGGTCAGACCCTGCACCTGCGTCACGGTCAGCGCGTTGATCTGCGTCGAACTGAATGCGCCGAACTGGGTCTGCGACAAGGCGCCGAGCTGCGTCACCGCCAAGTTGGAAACCTGCACAGTGCTCATGGCGGCGATCTGGCTGGTGACGAGCGCGCCAACCTGCGTGGTGTTGAGCGTGCGCAGCTGGATGCGCGACAGCGCGGCGAGCTGGTTGGTGCTCATGCCGGTGATTTCGGTCGTGGTGAGGCCGGTGACGCCATCGAGGGAGAGCGACGCCATCTGAACAGGTGTCAGCGCGGCGAATTGAGTCGCTTCCAATTTCGCCACCTGGGCCGCCGTCAGGCCGCTCACGCCGCCCTGGGAGAGGTTGGCGATCTGCGTGGCCTTCAGAGCATCCATTTGAGCATCGGTGAAGGCCGCGATTTCCGTGGCCGACAGGCTGTTCATCGCAGTGGCGGACAGCGCGGCGATCTGCGTCGTGTTCAACGTGCCGATCTGCTCACTGGACAGCGCCGATGCGCTGGTGCTCAGGCCCGCGATTTGGGTTGCCGTCAACGCCCCGATATCGGTGGTGCTCAGGCCCGTGAGGCCGGTCTCCGACAAAGCCCCGATCTGCGTTGCGTTGAGACCGGCGAGTTGCGTTGCCGTCAGGGCATTGACCTGATCGGACGACAGTCCATTGATCGCCGCTGCGCCGAGCGCGCCCACCTGGCTCACGCTCAAGGCACTCAATTGCGTCGTCGTGAGGGCTGCGGCGGCGGTCGCGTTGAGCTGCGCGAGCTGGCTCGACGTCAGGGCGGCGATTTGGGTGGACGCGAACGCGGTGATCTGCGTCGCCTTCAGGCCGCTGATCGCGCCCGCGCCCAAAGCGGCAATCGCGCTGGTGGCGAACGCGTTGATCTGTGTCGGCGTCAGGCCGGCAATGCCGGTGGAGGACAGGGCGGCGAGTTCGGTGGTGTTCAAGCCGGCGATCTGCGTCGGCGCCAATGCGCCGACCTGCGTCGCGGTCAGCGCGGCCACGGCGCTCGCCGAGAACGCGAGCAGCTGCGTGTTGCTCATGGCCACAAGCTGCGTCGGCTGAAGTCCGGCAATGGCGCTGGCGGGCAGGCCAAACAGTTGGGCGGTGGACAGCGCGGCGATCTGTGTGGGGCTGAGGGCGCCGATCTCGGTCGCGGTGATGCCTTGGATCTGGCTCACTTTCAGGGCCGTGAGCTGAGTGGTGGCGAGGCTGGCGATCTGCGTGGTCGTGAGCGCGCCGAATTGGCCGGCGCTCATGACGCCCAAACGCGTCGTGTCCAGCGCGGCGATCTCGGTGGCATTCAGGCCGGCGATCTGCGTTCCGGTGAGGGCCGCAATGTGTGTCGTGGTCAGCGATCCGAATTGGGTCGGCGTCATGGCCCCGATCTGCGTCGGCGTGATGCCCGTCATCGCGGTGCTTGAAATGGCGGAGAGCTGGGTCGTGCTCAGGGCGTCGAATTGCGTCGTGGAGAGCGCGCCGAGGGCCGCAGCGCTCAGGCCCTTCACCTGCGTCACGGTCAGGGCCGCGACGTATGTCGGCGCCAAGGCCGCCAGTTGTGTGGTTTTCAGGGCGCCGAACTGGGTGGCGGTCAGCGCCGTAAACTGTGCCGGCGTCAACGCCTGGATTTGGCTGGTCTCCAGACCGCCGATGGCGGTCGCGCCGATGCCCGCCACCTGCGCGGAACTCAGCGCGGCCAACTGCGTCGTCGTCAGTGCCGCGGCGTCGGTGGGGGTGAGGCCATTGAGTGCCGTCGTCGCGAAGGCGGCGATCTGCGTCGTCGTCAGGGTTGTGATCTGATTCGTCGTCAAGCCGGACACGCCCGCCGCGGACAAGGCCGCGATCTGGGTCGTGTTGAGCAAGGCGATCTGCGTCGTGGTCAGCGCACCGGCCGCAACGCCGGTCATGGCGCGGATCTGCGCCGCTGTCAGCGCGGCGATCTGGCCGGCCGTCAGGGCCGGGATCAGGGTGGTGCCCAAGTTCGACACAGCAGCGATCGCGCTAAACTGTGTGGGCGAGAGCGCGTTCAGCTGGGTCGTGGTCAGCGTGTTGAGGTTGCTGGCCGGAATGGACGCGATCTGCGCCGACGTCAGGGCGCCGATCTGCGCCGAGGTCAACGCGCCCAAAGATGTGGTGGAGAGCCCGGCGATCTGCGACGGGGTCAACCCGGCGACTTGTGTCGGGGTCAAAGCGCCGAACTGCGTGCTGCTCAGGGCTGTGATGCCGGTTGTGCCGAGCCCGACCAACTGCGTAGTCGAGAAGCCAGCGACGGCGTCGCCTGACAGGCTGCTGAGCTGCGTCGTTGACAAGCTGGTAAGCTGCGCTGCGGTCAGCGCGCCGAGTTGGGTGAGTGCGAGGCCGGCAATCTGTGTTGTGCTCAGGCCGTCGAGCGCGGTGGTGTTGAGGGACGCGACCTGGACCGTCGTCAGCGCATCGATCTGACTGGCGGAGAACGCGCCCAGTTCCGCGCCATTCAGGCCTTTGATCTGGGTGATCGAAAGGGCGGCGATGCGCGATGTGGGAAGCGCGCCGATCTGTGTGGTTGTCAGCGCGCCGATCTGCGGCGCCGTCAGTGCACCGAATTGGGTGGAGCTGAGACCTGCAATCTCCGTACTCGTCAGTCCGGTGATGCCGTTGGGCGAGAGGGCGAGAATCTGGGTCGTCGCCAGCACGGAAATCTGCGTCAGGGTCATCGCGCCCATTTGCAATGCGCGCAAGCCATTGATCTGTGTCTGCGTCAGCTGGGTGATCTGATCGGTCGACAAGTTCGCGATCTGCGTCGTCGTCATGCCGCCCAGTTGGGTGGCGGACAGGCCGCTGAACTGCGTGTTGTCGAGGGCTGCAAGTTCAGTGACCGTGAAGCCGGGCATCTGCTGCGGCGTGAGCGCGCTGATCTGCCCGGAGGACAAGGCGCCGAGCTGCGCCGGCGAAAGGAAGCCGATCTGACTCGTCGTCAAGCCGCGCAGCTGAGTCGCCGTCAGGATGCCGACTTGGGCGGTGGAAAGTGCAGCGGTTTGGGCAGCGCTGAGCGTGCCGATCTGGGTGATCGTGAATGCCTGGATCTGCTTGAGTCCCAAGCCGGCGATCTGCGACGGGACGAGTGCGCCGAGCTGACCGGTGTTGAGCGCCGCAAGCTGCGTGACGCTCAAACCCGCGACCTGCGCCACGGATAACGAGGCGATCTGCGTTGCGGTCAGCGCGCGGAACTGGCCGGGGCTGATC
This sequence comes from Fidelibacterota bacterium, assembly GCA_947476275.1. Lineage (GTDB taxonomy): Bacteria > Pseudomonadota > Alphaproteobacteria > Rhodospirillales > Rhodospirillaceae > SCTM01. The sequence continues at coordinate 28,858 of CANJPQ010000031.1, read as the reverse complement.
GCGCCGATCTGCGTGGATGTGAACAGCGCCAGCTGGTCCGGATCGAGGCTCGCCAAGTTGGCGGCGCCGAGACCCTTCACCAGCGTCGGGGCCATCGCGGTGATCTGTTCGTCTGAGAACGCCGCGACCTGATCGCCGGTCAGGGCCGTCACCTGTATGGCGGTGAAACCCTGGACCTGCACTGCACTCAAGCTCTGGATCTGGGTCGCGGAAAGGCTGCGCACTTGCGAAGGCGTCAGCGCGCCGAGTTCGATTGCGGTGAAGGCAGACAAGGTGGTGGCGGAGAGGTCCGCGATCTGCGTGATCGTAAAGCCCTTCACTTGCGTCGGCAGCAAGCCCGCGACCTGACTGGTGGACAGCGCACCGACCTGGTCGTCGCTGAGCTGAGAGATTTGCGCCGCGGTCATGCCGCGCAGTTGCGCCACCGAAAGCTGCGCGAGTTGCGCCGGATCGAGGCTGCTCAACTGTGCCGACGTGATCGCCGCCACTTGCGCGGGAACCAGCGCGCTGAGTTGCGTGGTCTCGAGTTCATTGAGCTGCGTCGGCGTCAGCCCCTTGATCTGTGCGGGCGTGAGCGCATTGATCTGGGAAGCGCTGAGGGCATCCATCTGGAGGGTCGACAAGCTCGCGAGTTCGTTGGCGGTGAAGCCGCGCATCTGCACCGTCGAGATGGCGCCGACCTGGTCTTGTGACAGCATGCCGACCTGATCCGGCGCGAAAGCGGCGATTTGCGCCGCCGAGAACCCCTTGATCTGGGTCGCGGTCAGGGCGGTCAATTGCGTATCGCTCAGGGCGCGCAGTTGGCTGGGGGCCAGCGCGCCGATCTGCGGCGTGGTCAGCGCGCCGAATTGTGTCGCACTCATCGCGCCGATTTCGGAAGTGCTGAGGGCCTTGATCTGATTGGTGGCGAGGCCAGAGATCTGCGCCCCTGTCAGGGCTGCGAACTGGGTCGCCGCCAGATTGTTCAATTGCGCGCCGGTCAGCCCGCGCAGCTGCGCCGGGCTGAGGGCCTGGATCTGCGTTTCGGTCAGGCTGCCAAGTTGGGTGACGTTCAGGGCGCCGAGTCCGGTCCCGGTCAACGCGCCGAGTTGATCCGAGGACAAGTTGGCAAGCTGCGTACCGGAGAAGCCGCGCATCTGGCTTGCGCTGAAGGACGTCAGTTGGGTTTCGGTCAGGGCGCCGAACTGGCTGCCGTTCAGTGCAGAGATCTGGTTCACCGTCAGCGCTTTCACTTGCGCCGACGTCAGCGCGGCGACTTGCGTCGGTGCCAGCACGGCCATTTGAGTTGGCGTCAAGCCGGAGATTTCCGCGGGCGTCAGGCCCTTGATCTGCTGTGTCGACAAGGCGGCGATCTCGTCGGCGCCGAACGCCTGGAACTGCGCCTTGAGCAGCACCGACAACTGGCCGGCACTGAAGCTCATCTGTGCAGGGCTCAGCGCGCCGATCTGCGTCGCCGTGAGCCCTTTCATCTGGGTGCCGGACAGGCTGCCGAGCTGCGTGCCGCTCAGCTGCTCGATCTGCGTGACGGTGAACGCGCCGATCTGGTTCGCGGTGAAGCCCGAGATGTCGGCAGCCGTGAGCCCACGGATCGCGGTCTCGTTGAGATCCGCAACCTCACGCAGCGTCATCGAAGAAACTGGCGATACCACAACGCGCCCCAAAAGCTTGCCTGGCGCCCGTATTCCCTCCAGCGAACACGCGGTGCCGGCTTACCTATAAGCAAGTGTTGTGCCAATACGCCCAGGCACTTAAGGGGCTATTAAGAATTGGGAATTTGCGCCGGTCTCAGCGCCTTGTGAGGCGCGGGCCGACCCATCTGCCGGTTTTGCCCGGCAATTTTTGCCGGTCAGGTCTTCTCTTCCGGCAGGCGCATCCAGTCGGGGACCGCCGGGATGAGTTTCACGCCATTCGCCGCGGTAAGCACACCGTCGGGCGCTTTGCGCCACGCGTCGAGGCGCACGAGCGCGAGACCCCAATCGCCAATTGCGCTGCGCATCTCGCCGGCATCCGCGCCCTCGCGCGTGGTGAGGTCGCTGCCCGGCGGTGGGGCGATCCCACTCACCTTCACAGGCAGCAGACGCTTTTTGATGAGCGCGCGGAAGTGCGTGCGCGCCGTCAGCTCCTGGCCGATGTAGCACCCCTTGCCGTAGTCGACGCCGCGCAACTCCTCGAAGCCGTTCTCGAGCAGCAAAGCTTTCTCGACCTCCATGTCGCGGCTGCCGTCGGGCAGGCCCAGCGACATGCGGTGCGCATCGTAGTCTTGGGGCGAGCCCACGGGCACGCCGGCCCAGATGCGGCCCACCGCATCCTTCGGCAAGGCCCAACGTCGCCCGGCGGCCGCGAGCCGCGGGTCCACGTACATCACGCCGCCGGACACGCGGGTGAGTGCGCCTTCGGTGCCGACCGGCTGCTCGTCCCAGGTGACCCCGGCGACCAGGGAATCGTCCGGGTCGATGGCCACCTTGGAGCGCAGCTTGTATTTGGACAGGCGCTGGATTAGGTCGCCCCGGCGCAGGGTCTCGCATTCCAGCCACAGCACGTCTTCCCCGGCCTCGTCGGGACACGAGAACACGAAGAACTCGTGCAGGAATTTCCCCTGTGGCGTGAGGAAGGCGGTCCAGATGGCGGTGCCGTTCTTGGCCCGGCCGACGTCGTTGGATACCAGGCCTTGCAGGAAGCCGACCCGGTCGGGTCCCCGCACCGCGACCAGGGCGCGGTGGGGCAGGAGAGCGTGGACCGGCATTGGGGAGCCACCATGCAATTCGCGCAGGAAAAGGCGTTTATGATACATCGCGTGGTCCTGGCTCAAGTCGGGGCATGAGATTTCAACGCGCAATGCGTTTGACGGGTCCCCGACCCCCGCTATAACCGTGCCATGCACTACATTCTGATCGACGATTCTGTTCCTTTTGACGGGTACACCTCCGCCCGCAGGCCCCTTGGCGGGGCCGAAAAGGCCTTTGCGAGCCTTGCCGAAGGCTTGGCGCGCCGGGACCACACCGTCACGGTGCTCAATAAGACGCCTTACCCGGTGACGGCCGACGGCGTGCAGTACAAGCCGCTCGATGAGCTGCAGAACCGGCCCATGGAGGCCGATGTGGTCATCGCCTTCCGGCAGCCGGGCCTGCTCGGCGCGGTGCGCAAGGCGCGCCATCGCTTGCTGTGGGTTGTCGCGCAGCCGGACTACCTGACCGCCGCGGCCAACAATCCGTTGTGGGAATCGTTCTCGCCCACCCTGCTGTTCGTGAGCCGGGCGCAAGCCGCCGCCTACACGGGTGCGCTAAAATCCCGGATCGTTCCGCCTGCGGTCCGCGCGACATATTACGAAGCGCCGGCCGCGGTCGATCCGTACCCGGAGTACGGCGGTGAGACGCTTCACGAGACGCCGGTCAGCGAACCCGGGCCCGTGCCGCCACACGCGGTGGTGACGACACACCCGCTGCACGGTTTGGTGTGGATCACCGAGATCTGGCGTCAGCTGATCTACCCGCAGATGAACGAAGCGCGTCTGGCGATCTATTCCACGGTGCTCGCCAAGGGCATGCGCGGCGAAGAGGTGCCGGACCCGGTCAAGCCGGTGCTCGAACGCGTGCGGCTTGCGAGCAGCGCAAACGTGGTGGTGATCGACCCGCGCGGCGATCGCGGCATGGCGGAGGTCTATCGCCAGAGCCGTATCCACTTCTATCCCGGCCACGCGCAGGATTATGCCTGCTGGACGCTGACGGAATCACAAGCCGCCGGAACGCCCGCAGTGGGGCGCAGCATCGGCGGCCTGGAGGAGCGCATCATCAACGGGCAGACCGGCTTTATCGTGCCCGATGCCGCGGCGGTGGCGAATGTCGCGCTGCAACTGCTGCGCAACGATGCCGTCCATAAATCCATGAGCGAGGCCGCGGGCGATCTTGCCAACCGCCGGACGTGGGAGATCGCGGCGATGGAAGTCGAAGCGATCGTTGCTGAGCTGGGCGGGTGAGGCGGATACTCTTCATCACCTCGACCCGCATCGGCGATGCGGTCATCTCCACCGGCGTCCTGAAGGCGCTGGTCGACCAGAATCCCGACGCCACCTTCACCATCGTCTGCGGACCACTCGCGGCGCCCTTGTTCGCCGCGGTGCCGCGGCTCGATCGCGTCATCCCGTTTCGAAAGCGCAGATTTGATCTGCACTGGTTCGATCTGTGGCGCGACGTCCGCGGCACGACCTGGGACACAGTGATCGATATCCGCAACTCGTTCCTGGGGTTCTTCCTGAAGGCGCGCGTAAGGCGTGTCGTCGGACGGATGGACCAGCGACCGCGGGTCGTGAGTTTGCCATCTGTGATCGGTCATGCGGGGCCTCTCGACCCGCACGTGTATGTCGATGCGCGTCACCGCGACCTCGCCGCGCGCATCGTGCCGGACGGCGCGCCCGTATTGGCGCTTGCGCCGGTGGCGTCGTTGCCGGAAAAGACGTGGCCGCCGCAACGCTTTGCCGCTCTCATGCGTCTTCTGCTCGGGTCCGGCGGACCTTGCGAGGGGTGGCGCGTTGCCGCGTTCGGCGGACCTGGCGACGAAGCCAGCGCAGAGCAGGTGCTTGCAGCGGTTCCCGCGGAGCGGCGGATCAAGCTTGTGGCAGAGCCGGACCTGTTGACCGTCCATGCAAGCCTGGCCCGGTGCCGAGCCTTCGTGGGCAACGACTCCGGGCTGTCACATTTGGCATCGGCGGCGGGATTGCCGGCCTTGTCCCTGTTCGGGGCGACCGATGCCGAACGCTACGCCCCGTGGGGCGGCATGGCCGTAAGGGCGCCGGGGGGCGATCTCGCGGCTCTGGCGCCGGAGGCTGTGGCGGAGGCCTTCAAAAGCCTTCTGGCACGGGGGTTTGAGCGACAAAGGGGCTAGGCGCGCGTACCGTGCGCGCGCTAATTAAAGGCCGCGTAGGGGTTAAAGCTGTGAAGATCGTCCATCTCTTAAATGGCACCAAGGCCGGTGCCGCCGAACAGCAGTTCGAGCGCTTGCTTGGCGGCTTGCAGGCGCAAGGCGTCACGCAGCATGTCCTGCTGACCACCGATGATGCGCGCGCCGAACGGCTGCGTGCAATCGGCGTGACCACGCGCGAAATTCAATTCCCCGGCCGCTTTGCCTTCATGGATCGTCGCACGATCAACGGCGAGATCCGCAAGTTCGCGCCGAACGTGGTGTTGTCCTGGTCCGCCAAGATGGGCGCCATGACCGAGCCGGGCGAACACGTCCACCTCGGCCGCATGGACCGCGCGTTCGACGCCAGTCTGATGTCCGGGTGCGATCATCTCGTCGCCGCCTCGCAAGCGCGCGCCGACAAGGCGACCGCTGCGGGTTGGTCGAACGGCCGCGTACATGTCGTGCCGTCCTTGATCGGCCCGGAAGCGGCGGCGGCCGCGGGCCGCACCGCGCAGAAGGCGGTGGAACGCAAGACCTACTTCACGTCGACCACGACTCAACTTGTATTCTGCGCCGCCGAACTCGATGCCGACTGTGGCGTCGATGTCTTGATCCGCGCGATTGCGCGCCTGTCGGGGTTCTATCTGTGGATCGCCGGCGAAGGACCTGCGCGCGCCGCACTTGAAGCGCTGGCGCATGAACTCGGCATCAAACCGCGGGTACGCTTCCTCGGCTGGCAGGACGATCTCAAGCCGTTCCTCGCCGTGTCGGACATGATGGTTTCGCCGGGCATCCAGGACGACACCGGCGACATGGTGATGGAAGGCTGGAGCGCCGGCGTGCCGGTGATCGCCGCCGATAGCCTCGGGCCGGGCCTACTAATCCGCCAGCGCGAGAACGGGCTGCTGGTGCCGGTGGGCGATTCGATCAATCTCGCCGAGGCGATCAAGATGCTGTCCCGGGATGCGGCGACGTCCCAGAAACTCGGCCAAGCCGGCGCCCAGGCGTTCGCCGACAGCTGGGTGATGGGCAAAATCATGCCCCGGTACGTCGAACTGCTCGACAAACTCGTTGCTAAGCCGCCCGTCGAGTCAGCCACCCCATCTGGCGCCCCATCGGGCACCCCAGCCGGCGCGACACCATAAGCTAAGCCGCTATACTGCCGGCATGTGCGGAATTGCCGGTCTCATCATCCGCGACGGAAGCGCCCCTGCGCCGGCCGTTCTCGACAAGCTCCAAGCGGCGCTCGCGCATCGTGGGCCCGACGGACATCGCATGCGCGTCCACGGCGGCTGCGCCCTCGTGCATACGCGTCTGTCGATCATCGATGTGGCGGGGGGCGCGCAGCCGCTGGTCGCAGCCGACGATGTCGCCATCATCGTGAATGGCGAGATCTATAATGATCCGGCGCTGCGTCGGGCCATGCCCAACGCGGCCTTTGTCACCGGGTCCGACAGCGAAACGCCGTTGCATCTGTACGAGCGCGGCACGTCCGCGCAGGACTGTCTGGGGTTTCTGGCGCGGCTGCGCGGCATGTACGCGCTGGCATTGCACGATCCTGCCGCGGACCGCGTCGTGCTGGCGCGCGATCCGTTCGGCATAAAGCCGCTCTACTACGCAGAAGCGGAGCACGGGATCGCCTTCGCATCGGAACCGCAGGCGCTGATCGCGGCGGGGGTTGTGGCGCCGGCGGTGAACGCAACCGCGCGCGACGAATTGCTCGCGCTGCAATTTACCACCGGGGCGGAGACCGCGTTCACCGGGATATTCCGCGTTCTGCCTGGCGAGGCGATCGTGATCGAACGCGGACGCATCGCACATCGCCGGATATTGCCCGCTTTAACGGCCGGCGAACGGCCTGTGGAAATCACCGCGGCGGAAACCGCGTTCGATACGGCGTGGCACGACACCGTCGAGGCCCATCAACGCACCGATGTCCCCTTCGGCATGTTCCTGTCCGGCGGCATCGATTCCGCAGCCGTGCTGACCATGATGGCGCGCATCAACGCGGCCCCCGTGCTGGCGTTCACCGCGGCGTTCCCGGGTACGGACGTCGCCGACGAACGCGAGGCGGCGCGCGCGGTCGCCGCCGCCGCCGGCGCAGTGCATGTCGAAGTAGAGGTGACCGCGGCGGATTTCTGGCGGCATCTTCCGGCCATCGCCGCCGCCATGGACGATCCGGCGGCGGATTACGCCATCGTGCCGACATACCTGCTTGCGCGTCAGGCGGCGCGTGACGTGAAGGTGGTGCTGACCGGCGAGGGCGGGGATGAATTGCTCGCGGGCTATGGGCGCTATCGGACGGCGCTGCGGCCATGGCCGTTCGGCAAGCGGCCGTGGCGGTCCCACAAGTTGGCGGAGATCGATGTGCTGCGCGTGTCCCCGGGCGCCTGGCGCATGGGCATCGATGCAATCGAAACGCAGGTCGCGCGCGCGGGCTTTTCGGGGTTGCAAGCGCTGCAAGCCGCCGACTGTGCGGCCTGGCTGCCCAACGATCTGCTCGCCAAGCTCGACCGTTGCCTGATGGCCCACGGTTTGGAGGGGCGCGTGCCCTTCCTCGATCCGGTCATGGCGGCGGCGGCGTTCGCTTTGCCGCGCGGGCTGAAGATCCAGGGCAATCGCGGGAAATGGATTCTGCGGCAATGGCTCGGCCGTCATTGCCCAGCCGCGGCGGCCCTTGCGCCGAAGAAGGGCTTCACCGTGCCGGTCGGGGCCTGGATCGCCGCCCAAGGGCCGCGTCTCGCCCCTTTGGTGGCGCGCCAAGCGGGCATCGCCGAAGTCTGCCGGCCGGAGGCGGTGGAGGTCCTGTTCCGGGCCTCCGAAGCGAAGCATGGCAACGCGCTGTGGATGCTCTTGTTCTATGCATTGTGGCACCAGCGCCATATCCTGGGACGACGCAGCGCCGGCGACGTTTTCGCCGCCCTGCAATAGCGGACAGGTGCGTTCATGACCGACACATTCGACCTCGTGATCACCAACGGCGCGGTGTTTACGCCGGGCGGCCTCGTGAACACCGATATCGGCGTGCGCCATGGCGTCACCACAGCGCTCGGGAATTTGCGCGGCGCTAAAGCCGCGGAGACCTATGACGCCAAGGGTCTGACCGTGCTGCCGGGCGTGATCGACGAGCAGGTGCATTTTCGCGAGCCGGGCCCGATCCACAAAGAGGATCTGGAAAGCGGCACCCGCGGCGCGGTGCTGGGCGGTGTCACCGCCGTGTTCGAAATGCCCAACACCGATCCGCCGACCACCACGGCGGAGAGGCTTGCGGACAAGGTCACCCGCGCCACCGGTCGCGCCTGGACCGACTTTGCGTTCTATGTCGGCGCCTCGCCGGAGAATGCCGAAGAGCTCGGCACCCTGGAGCGCGTTCCCGGCTGCTGCGGCATCAAGATGTTCATGGGTTCCTCCACCGGCTCGCTGTTGGTGGCGGACGACGAGAACGTGGCGCGCGTGCTGAAACACGGCCATCGTCGCGTGACTGTCCACAGCGAAGACGACATGCGCCTGACGGAGCGCGCCGCGCTGGTGAAGGACGGCGCCGATCCATCGATGCATTCGGAATGGCGCGACGTCGAAACCGCCGTGCGCTCGACCACGCGGCTGCTCAAGCTCGCCCGTGCCGCGCGCCGGCGCGTCCATGTGCTGCACGTTACCACGGCGGAAGAGATCGCGATCCTCGGCCGCAACAAGGACATCGCCACGGTGGAGGTGCTGCCGCAGCACCTCACGCTGGCCGCGCCCGAGTGCTACCAGCGCCTCGGCACGTTCGCGCAGATGAACCCGCCCATCCGCGAGCAGCGTCACCAGGATGCGCTGTGGGCCGGCATTGCTGCAGGCATCGTCGACTGTATCGGCTCCGACCACGCGCCCCACACGAAGGAAGAAAAGGCGCGGCCCTATCCGCGTAGTCCGTCGGGACTGACGGGCGTGCAGACCACCGTGCCGCTGATGCTCAATCACATGGCGAACGGCAAGCTCACGCTGGAACGCGTGGTCGATCTGCTGTGCGCAGGGCCTGCGCGCATCTTCGGCGCCGTGGGGAAGGGGCGTGTCGCAGTCGGCTACGACGGCGATTTCACCGTAGTCGACCTCAAGGCCAAGAAGACCATCACCAACGACTGGATCGCCAGCCGCGCCGCCTGGACCGCCTTCGACGGCATGGCTGTCACCGGCTGGCCCATGGCCACTATCATCCGCGGCCGTATCGTGATGCGCGACGGCGAACTCAATGGTCCACCCCAGGGCCAGCCTGTGCGGTTCCTGGAGACGCTGTGATGCAGTTGCGACGGCGGGCGTTTCTGACGACCGCCAGCGCCAGCGCTATCGCCAATTCTGTGCTGGCGGCAGAGGAACCGATTATCGAGCCCGATCTGCCGATCATCGATCCGCATCACCACATGTGGGACCGTCCGGGCGCAACGAGTGCGTTTTCGCACTTCCTGCTGCCCGACTTGCTGGAGCAGCTCAACACCGGCCACAAAATCATTGCCACGGTGTTCATAGAAGCCGGGTCGATGTACCGCGCCGACGGTCCGGCCGAATTGAGAAGCTTGGGCGAGACCGAATTTGCCACCGGTCAGGCGGCCATGAGCGCGAGCGGCGCGTATGGTCCGATCAAGGCTGTGGCGGGTATCGTCGGCAACGTGGACCTGCAACTCGGCGCGCGTGCCGGTGAAATCATGGAGATGCACATGCGCATCGCCGGGGCGCGCTTCAAAGGCATTCGCTACAACTACGCCCACACCGATGTGCCGATGCCCGGGCGCGGGATGAACCCGAAGCCGGCGCATCTCCTGGCGGATCCTATTTTCCGCCAAGGCTTCGCGCAGCTTGCCCCGCACGGTTTGAGCTATGACGGCACGGGGTACGATCCGCAGCTGCCCGAACTGGTCGATCTGGCGCGTGGGTTTCCCGAAACGACCATTGTTCTCAACCATGCGTCTATGCCGTTCATGATGGGCTTCAATCCGCGGCCCCGCGCGGACGTGTTCAAGACCTGGGCGCGCGACATGCGCCTTCTCGCCACATGCGCAAACGTGAACGTGAAGCTCGGCGGCTTCGGATTGCCCGGCCCGCCAGCGGCGGCGGGCGACCCAAAACCTGGCGCTGCGGATTTGGCGGCGTTGTGGAAGCCGTATATCGAAACCTCAATCGACGCCTTCGGCGTGGATCGGTGCATGTTCGAGAGCAACTATCCCTCCGACGCGCCGGTGTGCAGCTACCGAACCATTTGGAACGTATTCAAGACCATTGCCGCCAAGGCCACGCCGACGGAGAAGGCGGCCCTGTTCGGCGGCACGGCGAAGCGGGTTTACCGTCTCGACATTTAGCGGCTTGGCGCTCTAGCCGACCCCACGCGCCGTGAGGTGTTCGAGCGCCCGCGCGACGGTCCGCTGGGAGGGGCTTACACATCGCGATGCTGCGTAGACCTTCTCAGCACGCGTGCTGGACAACGATATATCCCATCAGATATATCGGTCGGACGTACCGGCAGAATGGGAAATCACGATGAACCGGCTCTTTGGCGCAATGCTCGCTCTTACGGTCGCGATCGCGTGTGCGCCCGCGCGCGCCGCTGATCCGATGGTGGTGTTTGCGGCGGCCAGCCTGACGGAAACTCTCAACGCGGTTGGCGATGCCTACGCGGCGACCGGCAAGGCCAGGCCCACATTCTCTTATGCGGCGAGTTCGGCCCTCGCCAAGCAGATCGAGAACGGCGCGCCGGCGGCGTTGTTCATCTCTGCCGATGAAGAGTGGATGGACTATCTCGCCCAACGCAGTCTGATCGTGCCGTCGTCGCGGGTGTCGCTGCTCGCCAATTCCCTGGTGCTGATCGCCCCCGCCGCCAAGCCGATCACCCTGAAGATTGAGAAGGGCTTCCCGCTCGCCAAGGCGCTCGGCACCGGCAAATTGTCGCTGGCCGATCCGGCCTCGGTTCCTGCGGGCAAGTACGCTAAGGCCGCGCTAGAGAAATTCGGCGTGTGGGCGTCGGTGGAGAAGTCCGTGATCGGTAGCGAGAACGTGCGTGCGGCCCTTGCGTTCGTCGAACGCGGCGAGGCGGCGGCGGGTGCGGTCTACGCGACCGATGCGGCGTTGTCGCAGAAGGTCGTCGTCGTGGGGACGTTCCCGTCGGACAGTCATCCGCCGATCAGCTATCCGCTGGCCATCGTTGCCGGTCACGACGGCAAGGACGCACAGGACTTCCGCGCGTTCATGATGAGCGACACGGCGAAGGCGATTTACAAGAAGTTCGCTTTCACGGTGAAGTGAGCGCTGTGGAGCCTCGCGGCGTCATGTCGGCAAAATCACGTTAGACCGCTGAGCCTGCGCGCCTTAGGCTGCCGCCATGCGGCTTATGCTTTTTATCTTTGTCCTTTTTGCGCTGACTCCTTCTGCGCGCGCCATAGACCGGGAGTTCCGCGAATGCCCGGATTGCCCCGAAATGGTGGCGATTCCGGCGGGCAAGTTCACCATGGGCAGTCCCGTAACCGAGGCCGGGCGATTCGATACGGAGGGCCCGCAACACCCCGTGTCGGTGCGCGCCTTCGCGCTCGGCAAGTACAACGTCACCATCGAGGAATTTGCGCAGTTCCTGCGCGCAACCGGCTACCAACCCGCGCCCTGCGACCGCTACATCGGCATGAGCTGGAATTCCCCCGGCGGCGGCCTTGCCTATCCGCCGTTCGTGACCCTTCCGCCGCGCTGGCCGGCGATCTGTCTCAATTGGAACGACGCGCAAGGCTACGTGGCGTGGCTGAACGAAAAGGTGCGCAAGGCGACGGGCAAGACGCGCGAGGGCCCCTATCGTCTGCCCAGCGAGGCGGAGTGGGAATATGCCGCCCGCGCCGGATCGACGACCGCGCGCTGGTGGGGCGAAAAGATCGGCGTCGAGAATGCCAACTGCAACGGCTGCGGCCAGACCTGGACCGGCCGCGAGTTGGCTCCCGTCGGCACCTTCGGACCGAATGCGTTCGGCATTTACGACATGCTCGGTAATGTTTGGCAGTGGGTGGGCGATTGCTGGAACGAAAGCTATATTGGCGCCCCGAGCGACGGTCACGCCTGGGCGAGCGGCGACTGCACCAAGAAAGTCATTCGTGGTGGCGCCTGGAGCACCTTGCCGGCGTTCGTGCGCTCGGCGGCCCGTAGCCGCGGCGCCGCCGACGGCCAGGATTTCGACTACTCTGCCTATGCGGGTTTCCGGCTGGCGCGCGATCTGCCTTAGCGGAGCAGTCGCCGCGCGTCGAAATCGATCACGATGTCCTTGGCGATGGCGTAGCTGCCGGGCAGCAGTGTGAGCGGTGAGGAGAGCAGGGCGGCATTGCGGGCGCTGCGCGCGAATTCCTCGTAGGCTTTGTTGTTGCGCCGTGCCTGGTCGACCACGATCTCCGCGCGCAGAACGGTCCCGTCCGGCTGAATTTCGAGGCGGATGGATGCAGTGAGATTTCTCGCCTGCGGGACGGCCACGTTCCAGCGCCGCTCGATCTGCGCGCGCAGATAGTCTTTCACGCGATAGGTCGCATCGGTCCCGATGGCCGCATCGCTGGCGACGGTACGATTGGAGACGCCGGTTCCGTCCTGTTCTTTCGGTGCGGGTGGTTGTGGCGGCGCCGGCTGGCTGAGTTTCGCGAGTTGTTGCAAGCGTGCGCTCAATTCGTCGGCCGGCTGCGGCCGCAGCGGCGCGACGGCCGCGGCCTTCGCCGGAGCATCGGCTGCCTGAGGTGTGTTCACGGGGTCTGCCGGGCGCAGAATCTTCTGCGCCGGTGCGCTCTGCGCCGTCGGTATTGCGCGCGGGTCGGGAACGTCGGCGTGCTCTGTGGCTTGGCTCTGGGGCAGGTCCGCCTTCTCATCCGCCCGCGGCGAACTGGTGATCTCCCCGAGGGCCACAAGGTTGATCAGGATCACCTTGGCCACAGGCGGCAATTCCACCGGCGGCATCACGCGAAGCGCGATCAAGAAGGCCGCGACCACGCCCGCGTGGAAGGTCACCGACAGGGCCACGCTGCGCAAGAAATTGCCGCGCGGAATGTCGTCTTCCGCACGGGCGCCTTCCTGCACGCTCCGCCATGGCCACTTGAACGCGCTCATGGCGAAAGGATAGGCGCCGCGGTTTAGAACTCGCAAGCCTCGCTGGCGGGGTCGCGCGCCATGATCTTGTCATAGAACGCGCCGGCGCGGTCGATCATGCCGTTGATGTCGGAGCCGACGATCAACTCCTGCTTTGCCAAAGCCAAAGTGGCGGCGGCGTAAGCTTCGATATAGGCGTCCCGTTTCGGATACCTTTCGGCAATCGAGGCCCGTGTGTCGGCCGTGGCGAGCCGCTCGTTCTCATTGCGTGCGAACGGCACAAAGCTTCCGGACCAGCGGGCAATACGCTCTGGCGCCCCGGTGGCGGCGTTTTGGAGGTTCCACCCGGTGTACGTGCCGAGCGGCGCCACCAACTCGGGCATACGAATGCCACCCCGGTCGAGGCCGTCCGTGTCGGGCAGCGGCACGAGTGCGGTGAACGCTTTCGCGGCAATTTTCGGCGGCACAATCGTCGCAAGGCCGTCGGCGAATTGCGGGCCGAAGTCGAGGCGGGGCGGCTCCAACAGCTTTGACGGCAGGCGCAGCGCGGAGAACTTCGGCATGGCCTCGTTGTAGGCGCTCAGCTTGCCGAGCGTGCCGTCGGCGAGCGTTGGTACGATGGAGGGTGGCGGGTCTTTTTTCAGCGTCACCCAGCCATCGAGATGCATCAGCATCGCCCGCAGCACCGGGCGGTGGTCAAGCGGATTGCGGCAGTGGGCGAAATCGCCGCGGTCGCCGCCGGAGGCGGGAATGTGATTGGCGCCGGCGACGAGATACACACGCGCCCGTCGGTCGGCGGCGATGTCGGCGCTGCCGTCGACGGCAGCGTGAATCAGCGACGCCCCGCGCGCCCAATACTCCGTGGCGCTGTTAACGAAAATCATGCGCGGCACTGCATTGGCCGCGGTGGCTTTGTCGAGCAGGCTTGCGCTGGCGTTGGTGACCGGGTCGGTCTCCTGCGCGGTTGTGAACGGGAACCAGTCGGTCGGGAAATCCAGTTCCACGTCCGGACTGAAGTGGCGGCTCGATTGCGCAAAGCGATAGTTGAAGCTGCCCTTGCCCGCACCGGCACCGCTCAGTAGCGCGCCGTCGAACGCGAGACGCCCACGTCCGTCTGCGGCCAGCCCTTGCGCGATCATGGTGATCAACACGCGGGCCGACTGGGAGTGCCCGAAGGCAAGCACCGCCTTGGGCAACTCGCCGCCTGTTTCGAGAATCGGATTGGGATTGCCGTAGCGATCGGCCTTTTCATGGCGGAAGAACAGTAGCGCGTCGCGAATGCCCGCAAGCCCGAGGCCAGCGACATGCGGCCCGCGCGCGGCATAGGTGACGGTGTAGATCTGGCCGGGCTTGAAGCCGCCCTCGAGTGTGATCAGCGACGGGTCATACACCACGCGTCCCTCGACTCTCCGTCCGAAGGACCAGCGCTCCCGCGCAATCGGGTTGCGCGTGCCGAAAGCGCTGTCGCGCACGGTCAGCTTGGCTTCCGGGTCGTCGAGGCGCGCCGGCTCGTAGCCGAGAGAAGCAAGGCCGGTATGTTTCGCCGTCGATGTCGCCTGGGTGACGGTGATCTCGCCGTTGACCAGGCCGGTGATGGGTTTGCCGCCTTCCGAGGCGATCGGCAGGTCCGCGCGCAGGCGGTCTCCGCCCGGCGGCACGTCCCACGTCCACCCGGTCCACAACACCGCGTACCCTTGCTCCATCAGGAAGCCGGTGCCGGCTTGCTCCGCGGTCACCGGAATATTGCCGCCGGTGGCGCTGTTGAAGTACGAGAGCGCGCCGACGTTGCCGCGGTTCGGCACTTCGTACAGAAGGCGTCCGTTCCCGCGCGTGGGGTCGAGCGGACGCATCAGCATGAAGTCGGTCGCGAAGTGCACCCGGCCCTGGCCGTCGCGGGGTGCGAGTTTGATATCGACGATTGTTTGGTTTTCGACGGCCGCCGCTTCTTCGGTCAGATACAGGCGTCCGCGCACCCACTCGTAGGGGCCGACGTTGCCGAAAGCCTTGCCATCGGCCACCACGCCGCGGGTTAGCACCTCGACGCGGTCCACATCCGCCAGGGCCGTCATTGGACGTGCTGCCGCCGACACCAGCGCGAGTAAGATCCCGGCAGCGAGTCGTACGTTTCCGAACCGACCGCGCACCTTGGGCACGGCTGAGCGTTGCATCGTTATAGACCCCGTGAAATCCCGATTCCCTTTTGCGCAGTATGCCCAAGAATTGGCTATAGTCCCACGCCGCAATCAGGATTTCCCCGCATGATCGATCTCTACACGGTTCCGACCGCAAACGGGCAGAAGGTTCAAATCCTGCTCGAAGAGACAGGACTGGACTACACGCCCCATCTGGTCGATCTGACGGCCGGCGTCCACCGCCAGGCGCCGTTCCTGAAGATGAATCCATTCGGCCGGGTTCCGGCGATCGTCGACCGAGGCGCAGGCGATCTCGCGGTGGGCGAGACCCTGGCCATCCTCATGTACCTCGCAGAGAAAGGCGAACGGTTCCTGCCCAAGGATACGCGCGGCCGGTCCGAGGTGTTGCAGTGGCTGTCGGCGATCTCCGCCAACATCGGTCCGCTTTTCCGCGGCATCTTCATGTTCACGAGCGTCGTGCCGGGCAAGATCGAACCCGCCATCGGCTATTTCCGCGGCGAGGCGGAGAAGGCCTTCGTCATGCTCGACCGCGCACTCACGGACCGCACGTGGCTGGTCGGCGATGAATATACCATTGCCGATATCTCGGCTTACCCCGTCGCTGTCACATCCGGCAAGAACCTGCCGCAGGGTCTCACGCCCTACCCCAACATCGCGCGCTGGGCGGAGCGGATCGGTGCGCGGCCCGCGGTCCAGCGCGGCATGAAGCTTTTCACATAGGGATCGAGGATGGCCGAATTAGTGCACCTTGCCATCGAGGATGGCATCGCCGTGATTACGGTCGACAATCCGCCGGTGAACGCGTTCTCACACGCTGTGCGGGTTGCTCTGCAAAGCGCCGTGCGTAACGCATTCGCCAACGCCGCCGCAAAAGCGCTGATCATTCACGGCGCCGGGAAGACCTTCATGGCCGGATCGGACATCAAAGAGTTCGATGCCCCGCCGAAGGACCCATGGCTCGGCGAGGTCATCGACGAGATCGAGGCGGGGTCGAAGCCAGTCGTCGCCGCGATTCACGGCACGGCGCTCGGCGGCGGCTTCGAGGTCGCACTGGGTTGCCACTATCGGATCTGCGATGCGAAGGCGAAGGTGGGATTGCCGGAGGTGACGCTCGGCATCATCCCCGGCGCGGGCGGCACCCAGCGCCTGCCGCGCTTGATCGGAGTTGAAGCCGCCATCGCCACGGCCGGCAGCGGCAAGCCGATGAGTGCGGCGGAGGCGCTGAAGAAAGGCGCGGTTGATGAGATCGCATCCGGCGATCTGATGACGGCGGCCCGTGCCGCGGCGAAGCGGCTGACGGGAACAGCACCCCGACGCACAAGCGAACAGCCGTTCCCTGGCGGCCCGCAAACTCCGGCATTCTTCGAGGCCCAGCGCGGCGCGATGAAGAAGCGCAATCGCGGCTTTCCCGCGCCGCCGACAGTGGTGGATGCGATCGAGGCGGCGACCAAAGTCGCTTTCCGCGAGGGCCTTGCACGAGAGCGTGCCTTCAATGCCGAGTTGAAAGACAGCCTTCAGTCAAAGGCGCTGCGGCACCTGTTCTTCGGCGAACGCACCGTGGCGCATATCCCCGGAATCCCGAAGGACACCTCCTTGCGTCCGATCGAGGCCGTGGGCGTGGTCGGCGCCGGCACGATGGGGGCGGGCATCGCGGTGAACTTCCTCAACGCGGGGTATCGCGTTGCTGTGACGGAAGCGAAAGAAGAGGCGCTCGCGCGCGGTCGCAACACCATCACCAAGATCTACGATCGCGAGGTGGAGAAGGGGCGCCTGAAACCCGAAGCGCGCGAGGATCGCCTCAACCGCCTGACCCTGTCGCTCGACATGGGCGCCCTGAAGGATGTCGATCTCGTGATCGAGGCGGCCTTCGAGGATATGGGCATCAAGCAGGAGATTTTCCGCAAACTCGATGCGGTGTGCAAACCCGGCGCGATCCTTGCGTCGAACACCTCGACGCTCGATCTGAACCAGATCGCCAACGTCACCCAGCGTCCGCAGGATGTCATCGGCACGCACTTCTTCTCACCGGCGCACATCATGCGCCTGCTGGAAGTGGTGCGGGGCGCCAAGACTGCGAACGACGTGATTGCGACCCTCATGGCGGCCGGCAAGAAAATCGACAAGGTCGCCGTGCTCTCCGGCGTGTGCTTCGGGTTCATCGGCAATCGCATGTTCGAGGGCTATGTGCGCGAGAGCCAGCGGTTGCTGTTGGAAGGCGCCACGGTCCAGCAGGTCGACAAGGCCTTGACGGATTGGGGCATGGCCATGGGACCCCACGCGGTGATCGATCTCGCCGGCGTGGACGTGAGCTTTCTCACCCGCGAGGGCAACCGCGCCAATCTGCCGCCGGACCCGACCTACTGCCTCATCGGCGACAAACTCCATCACCTGGGCCGCCACGGCCAGAAGACGAAGAAGGGCTTCTACAAGTATGGCGAAAAGGGTGCGGAAGCCGATCCGGAGGTCGAACAGCTCATACGTGACGAAGCCGGCCGGCTGAAGATTGCGCAGCGGACCTTTACCGATCAGGAAATTGTGGAGCGCTGTCTCTTTCCGCTGATCACGGAAGGCGCACAAATTCTGGACGAAGGGATTGCGCTGCGATCCGTCGATATCGACGTGGTGTGGTGCGCCGGCTACGGCTTCCCGCGTTTTCGCGGCGGCCCGATGTTTCACGGCGATGCCATTGGTCTGCAGGCCGTCGTCGATGGCATGGCACGTTTTGCCAAGGTCCAAGGCAACGACTATGGCTACTGGACACCCGCGCCGCTCCTGACGAAGCTGGCGGCCGAAGGTAAGACTTTCAAGGAATGGAGCCGCACATGAATCTCTTTTCTCTCGCGGGGCAGGTCGCGGTCGTGACCGGATCTACCCGCGGCATCGGCAAGGCCGTGGCGATGATGTTTGCGGCGCAAGGCGCGAAGGTCGTCGTGTCCAGCCGCAAGGCCGATGCCTGCGCGGCCGTGGTGAATGAGATTACCGCCGCCGGCGGTACGGCGATCGCGATCCCGGCGAACATGTCGGATATGGCGGCGGTAGAGAATCTTGCGAAGGAAACCGAACGCCAGCTCGGGCCAGTGAGTATCCTGGTCTGCAATGCGGCGGTGAACCCCGTCTATGGCCCTATGTCGAAAGTCGATGACCGCGCCTTCGAGAAGGTGATGACGACCAACGTGGGTGCGAACCTGAAGCTCATCAACCTGCTGTCGCCCGGCATGGCGGGTACAGGCGGCGGTTCGATCATCCTTTTGTCGAGCGTCGTGGCCTTCGCCGGCTCGCGCAATATAGGCGCTTATGCCGTATCGAAGGCGGCGGACATACAGCTGGTCCGCAACTTCGCCATCGAACTCGGCCCGCAGAACATCCGCGTCAATGCCATTGCGCCCGGCCTCATTGCGACGGACTTCGCGACGGTGCTTTGGGAGGGCCCCGCCGGCAAAGCCTTTGCCGCCAAGACGCCGCTCGGCCGCCTCGGCGAGCCCGACGACATTGCCGGCGTGGCGCTGTTCCTGGCCTCGAAGGCCGCGAAGTTCGTCACCGGCCAGTGCATCGTCGCCGACGGCGGCGTGCTGCAGCAGGATCCGTTTTAAGCAGCAAGAAGGCCCGCGATTGCTCGCGGGCCTTCTTGGTCTTCGCCGGCGCCCCCGCCTACGGCAGGATCACTCGGAAATCCTCGGCGGCCGCACCCTCGCCGCGACGGATCGAAAGCACCGTCTGCCGCAGAGAGGTCTTCAGCGCCGTCGTCAATTCTTCCAAGCTCTTCACCGGCGTGCGGTTGATCGCGACGATCAGATCGCGCGGCCGCAGGCCGATAGTCCAGGCGGCGCTGTTGCGCTGGACCTCGGTCACGCGCACGCCGCGCTGCTTGTCGCTCGGGTCGACGTCGTCGAATGAGGCGCCGTCCAACCCTTCGCGGTTGGGCAGATCGGTAACGGCGGCCTCCTTCTTGTCCGTCGGGCTCTTCCCGATGGCGACCTTGATGTTCATCTTCTTGCCGTCGCGGTTGACGGCGAGTTCGACGCTGGTGCCCACGGTCATCAGGCCAAGCCGGTTCTTCAGGTCCTGCGAAGTGCGGACCGGCTTGCCGTCAACAGCGGTGATCACGTCGCCGGCTTTCACGCCCGCGGCTTGTGCAGGGGACCCCGGTACCAGGGCGTTCACGAACGCGCCTTGGGTGTTCTCAAGTCCGAGGTTCTTTGCCATTTCCGGTAGGATGTCGGTGATCGACACGCCGATGACGCCGCGATTGACCTTGCCGGTGGCGGCAAGTTGCGACACGACCGCGGTGACCATGTGGGCCGGGATCGCAAAGCCGATGCCGATGTTGCCGCGCCCGCCCAAGATCGCCGTGTTGATGCCGATCACTTCACCGCGCAGGTTCACGAGCGGCCCGCCGGAATTGCCGGGATTGATCGAGGCGTCGGTCTGGATGAAGTCCTCGAAGCCTTCGATGCCCATACCGGCGCGGCCGGTCGCGGAGACGATGCCTGCCGTGACGGTGCCGCCGAGGCCAAACGGGTTGCCGATGGCGACGACGTAGTCGCCGACCCGGAGCTGGGTGGAATCACCCAGCGGTGCCGCGGTCAGGTTCTTGGCTTCCACCTGCAGAAGGCCAACGTCGGTCCCTTCGTCGCTGCCGATGATCTTGGCTTGCAGTTCGCGGCCATCCTTCAGGGTGACGAACACTTCCGTCGCCTTGTCGATCACATGGTGATTGGTGAGGATGTAGCCCTTGTCCTTGTCAATGATGACGCCGGACCCGACCGAGTTCAGCTGACGCTCGCGCGGCGCCTTGCGCTGGCCGGGGCGCTGCTGTCCCTGCTCATCGCCTTCATCGTTCGGAATGCCGAAGAACGGGCGCAACTGCGGCGGGATCCCCGACGTATCGGGCATCTCGGCTTTGCTCTTCACCGCGACATTGACCACGGCGGGGGCCACGCGATCGACCAGCGGCGCGAGCGACGGCACGCCGTCGCGTGTCGGTACGCTTTGCGCATGGGCTTGGGGGACGAACACGGGTGCGGCGCCCAGCATCAGCAGGGCGGCGGTTCCGGCGACGATCGAGTCACGAACCACGCGGGTCCGAGCAGACGCGCGGTCGGTGCCGGAGGAACGAAGGTACATGGGATGACGGCCTTTCTTGTTCTGGAAGGTTTGACGCCATCCGAGGGGGTCCGGAGGCAGGCGTCAGCCGTGTGGCGGCTCGGCCCTGGATGTTAGCCGCACGTGCCTTTCAATCAATCGTGGTAACAGCTATTTAATCTCGCATCAGGCGCGAAAAACGCTGGTTTTCCGCGGGTTTGCGGCAAGGCTAAAACGTTTTTCACGTACGCTGGTTGCGCCCCGACCACGCGCCAGAGTCTCGCTAGACCGGCGGCAGGTCCGCGGTGCATGCCTTGCATTTCCTCGCCTGGATCGGCACCGGTGTCAGGCACAGCGGGCAGTTGCGCTCGGTCGGTGAGGCCGCCGGGGCTTCCTGCGCGATGCGGTTCTTGAGACGGTTGATCTCCTTCACCAGCAGAAACACGGCAAACGCCACGATCGCGAAGTCGAGGCACGTGTTGATGAACAGGCCATAGTTGAGTGTCGGCGCGCCTGCCGTCTTCGCGTCCGCCAAGGTGTTGTAGTGCTCGCCGGAGAGGCTGATGAAGAGGTTAGAGAAGTCGACTTTGCCCAGCAGCAATCCCACGGGTGGCATGATCACATCGTTGACCAGCGATGTCGTGATTTTGCCGAAGGCGGCGCCGATGATAACACCAACCGCAAGGTCGATGACGTTGCCCTTCAGGGCAAATTCTCGAAACTCTTTTAGCATGCGGTGTTTTCCTCCGGCGCTGATTGGATTTCCCAAATCCTATTGCAACCCCGCTTCCGGCACAAAGGCGACAACCATGTCTCGTGATCTTTCTCGCGGTCAATTTCTCGGACTTGCGGCAGGCGCAGCGGCTGCTTATGCGGCAGGGCCGGCACATGCCGCCGATAGCGCGCCAATTTTGCGCGCAATCTCGAAATCCGGGGAGAAGCTGCCGGTGATCGGGTTGGGGACCAGTCAAGTCTTCGACGACATCAGCGCGGACCAGCGTCGCGAGGTGGTGAAGTCCCTGCTCGATACCGGCGGCACCATCATCGACACCGCGCCGTCCTACGGCGATGCGGAGAATACCTCCGGCCAGGCGGTCGCGGACCTGAATGCCCGCAGCAAGGTGTTCTTCGCCACCAAGGTCGGCGCCAGCAGCCGAGAGGAGGGCGTTGCCCAGAACGAGGCGTCGTTCAAGAAACTTCGCACCGACAAGATCGACCTGATCCAGGTCCACAATCTGCGCGACACCGCGACCCAGCTCGGCCTGTTGCGTGACCTGAAAGCCAAGGGTCGCATCCGCTATCTCGGCATTACGCACTTCATCGAAGGCCCCCAAGAGGCCTTGGCGGAGTGGATGGGCAAGGAGCCGTTGGATTTCATCCAACTAAATTACTCTCTCGACGTGCGCGACCCGGAAAAGCGCCTCTTGCCCATGGCGGCAGACAAAGGCATCGCCGTGCTGGTGAACCTGCCGCTCGGACGCGGGCGGGTGCTGAACGCCGTGAAGAACAAGCCCCTGCCGGGATGGGCGGCAGACGTAGGCGTGACCACCTGGGCGCAACTGCTGCTCAAGTTCGTTGTCAGCCATCCGGCGGTCACGGCCGCGATTCCAGCCACCCGCAATCCCACCCATATGCGCGAAAACGTGATTGCAGGGCAAGGCAAGGTGCTCACGGCCGCGCAGCGCAATGAGCTGATCGGCCTGTTCGAAAAAGCCTAAGTGCCCGCGCAGCGCGACCGCGCTTGACGCCCGGGAGGCCGACCGGTCTAGTGCCGCTGCGGCTCAGGCCGCCCCGGGGACACGATGGACGCCGTTCGCGCCAAATTTCAGCCTCTAAGCACGACTGATTCTGCTGCCGTTCCGTTCCCCTTGAAGGTGGGTTGGGCAAGCGGCGCGCTCGGCTACGTGACCATGATGATCCTGGTCAACGTCATGTACCTCTACTTCATGGTCGGCACGCTCGGCGTGCGCGCGGACGTCGCCGGCGCGCTGCTTGCCGGCATTCGCCTGATCGATATGTTCTTCGACCCCCTGATGGGAATCGTCAGCGATTCAACGCGCACGCGCTGGGGCGCCAGGCGGCCGTGGATGTTCAGCGCGGCGTTCATCTCCGGGTTGTCGGTGTTCGCCATGTTCAACGTGCCGAATATGGGGGACCTGATGGTTGCCTATATCGCTGCCACCCTGGTGCTGTTCTACATCGGCTACACCATGTTCGTGGTGCCGTTCCTCGCGATGCCGGCGGACATGACCGACAGCGACGCCGAACGCACCTCGCTCATGTCCTATCGCACGGTCTTCACCGGCATCGCCGGGTTGGCGGCCTCGGCGCTGGCGCCATATCTGTTGCAAGTGTTCGGCAACGACCGCGCCGGCTTCGGCGACATGGCGATCGTGATGGCGGGGCTGGTCACCGCCGGCATGTTGTATTCGGCGCTGAGCACAGCCAAAGCGCGCGCTGGCGCCGTCACGCAGGCCCGTCAGGGTCTAGGCAACCTTGCTGTGTTGAAGCAGCGCAATCTTGTCATTCTGCTGCTCGTCAAACTCGCCGCGATTTTCGGAATCACCTGTCATGCCGCGGTCGGCCTGTTCTTCCACGCCTACATCACCGAGCGCGGGCCGGTGGGTGTGGCCTGGCTCGGCACCATCAACCATGTGGCGACGATCGTGACCGTGCCGGCGTGGCGCTGGGCACTGCTGCACTACAGCAAGCGCACGGTGTTGATGGTGGCTTTGCTCGTCTACGGGCTCGCGTGCCTGTCGTGGATGGCCTCGGGTCCGACCGAGACGGATCTGATCTTCAATCTGCGCGCCATCGTCATGGGCAGCGGCTTCTGCGGCATCGTGCTGGTGACGACCGCAATGCTGCCGGAAACGATCCAGGAGGATTTCGACCAGCACGGTGCCAGCCGCGCCGGTACGATGGCGGGCCTGTTCGCC
Source organism: Fidelibacterota bacterium (assembly GCA_947476275.1). Taxonomy (GTDB): domain Bacteria; phylum Pseudomonadota; class Alphaproteobacteria; order Rhodospirillales; family Rhodospirillaceae; genus SCTM01. The sequence goes on along the minus strand of CANJPQ010000031.1, from coordinate 5,718 downwards.
GGTGTGGAAAAGACCTCCTTCGCCCTCTCGCCGCTGGTGACGGGCCTGCTGCTGTCCTCGGCGGGATTTGCGAGTTTTACCGGCCCGAAGGTCGAACAGAGCGCGGCTGCCCTCGACGCGGTGCGGGTCGCCGCCGGGGTGCTGCCCGCGGCGGCGGTGTTCGTGGCGCTCGGCATTGCCGTGCTGTATCGCCGCCGATCAGCCTAGGCGGCCCGCATGTTCGGCGCGCGGCAGACTATGGACCGACGGGCTTGCCGTTGTCCTTTTTGACCTTCGCGATGTCGGCTTTCCAGGCACCCGGTTGCGCCTTCGGATCCGTCACCACGCCGATGGTCTTGCCCAGCGCGTCCTTGTTGTTGAGCGATGCGGCCATCACTAGGCCGATGTCGGAGCGGCACGAGCGCTCCCCCGTCAGCCCTTCGGGGTCGGCCACCTTGAGCCCGTTCTTGCCGGGATCGCATTCACCCAGGCCACCCGGCCGAACGACGGTGTAGGGCACGCCGGATTCACGCACAGCTTCCTCGCCCTTGCCTTTCCACATCAGCACCATGCTGCGGCGCTTGTTGAGGAAGGTCTCGGGATTCGTGTCGCCGGCGCTGGTCGAGGACATGAGCACAATCTGCTTCACCTTCGCCGCCTTGGCGGCCTTGGCCAGGTTGGCAACGCCTTTGAAGTCCACGTCTTCCGGCAGCGCGTCGCCGGTGGAGCCGATGGTCGAGATCACGTAGTCCGCGCCCTTGAGTGCGGCGGGCAGGGTGTCGGGTTTGGTGACATCGCCTTGCACCTTCTGCGCCGCAGCCGGCAATTCAGCGGCCTTGGCGGTGTCGCGAACCATCACGCGCACTTTGTAGCCCTCGTCGAGCAGGATCTTGGTGAGCGGCGTGCCGCTCCGGCCCGCACCGACGACGACGACGGTGCCTTTGTCCGCAGCGAGGACTGGCAACGCAAAACTTGCCGCAAGGGCTGCGGCGACGACCGTACGGACGAACATGTTTCCTCCCGAAATCGGACAATGGATGGGCGACCTTAGCCCAGGGGAACATCCGGTTGGAACTGTCGTTCCGCGGGAAGCCGCATCCTGGACAGGCTCGACAAAGCGAAGTGTTCCACCGACACTGTCTGCCTTCCCAGAAAACCCGAGGCTGTCATGACCGGTGTCATTCGCGCGTTTGTGATCCCCTTGCTGCTCGCGTTGGCTTTCCCCGCCGCGGCGCAAGTGAAGACAGGGGTCACGCAGGACATGGGCCAGCCCGGCGACTCCACCGAACCGCCCAAACCCAAGGCCGCGCCGATCGTTGCGGTGCAGGAATTGCCGCTGCCGCGCGCCGGCGGCGTGCTGGTGTTCGGCGGCACCCGCGGCGTTGGGCTGGAAGCGGTGAAGACTCTGGTGGCGATGAAGGAGCATGTCACGGTCGTCACCCACGGATCGCCGGAGAATGCCGAACTGAAAGGCATGGGCGTCACCGTCGTCAGCGGAAACGTGCTGGCCGCCGAAACACTCAAGGACATCTTCAGTTCGGCGCCGTTCCGGGTCGTCATTTCGACTCTCGGGCAGCGGCGCGGCGAACCGAGCCCTGACTATGAGGGCAACAAGAACGTCATCGATGCCGCCAAGAAAGCCGGCATCCCGCGCTACATCATGGTGTCGACGATCGGCGTCGGCGATAGCGAGATGGCCGCGCCCTGGCTCGCCCGCAAGTTCCTCAAGAACGTCATCATCGATAAGGGCAAGGCCGAGGCCTATCTCAAGGCCTCCGGGCTCGATTACACCATTGTCCGGCCAGGCGGTCTTACCGACAAACCCGCGAGCGGCCAGGCCAAGCTGGTCGGCGATGCGAAGGCATTCAGCTATGTGTCGCGCGCCGATGTCGGCAAGCTCGTCGCCGAAAGCGTCAAGAACGAGGATGAGACAAAGAAGACGTTCAGCGTCTACGACCCGACGCGCACCAGCATCATGTCGATGTTCTTCTAATTACGCTTCGGTGCTGGTGAGTTTCATCAGCGCCAATCCGGCGACAATCATCGCGGCCGCCAGCACACGCAACGGCGTGAGTTGTTCGCCGAGCATCGTCACACCCACAAGGAACGCGCCGACCGCGCCGATTCCGGTCCAGACCGTGTAGCTGGTGCTGAGCGGCAGCGATTTCATCGCGACGGCCAGCAGGCCGAAGCTCGCGAACATCGCGAGAAAGGTGAAGATCGTTGGGCTCAAACGCGTGAAGCCGTGGGATTGCTTCATGAAGTAGGCCCACACCACTTCGAGCAAGCCGGCGACGACGAGGATGGCCCAGGCCATGGTCGGCCTCCTAGTTCAGGTTCTCGATCACCATCGCGATGCCCTGGCCGCCACCGATGCACATGGTGATCAGGCCGTATTTCTTGCCCGTGCGCTTGAGCTCATAGAGCGCTTTGACGGTGACGATCGCGCCGGTCGCGCCGACCGGATGACCCATCGCGATGGCACCACCGTTGGGATTGGTCTTGTCGGCCGGCAGGCCGAGGTCACGCATCACGGCGATTGCCTGGGCGGCGAAGGCTTCGTTGGACTCGATGGTGTCCATGTCCGAAACCCTCATGCCGATCTTCTTCATGACGTTCTGCACCGCCGGTACCGGACCGATGCCCATCTCGCTCGGTTCCACCGCCGCATGCCCGTAGCCGAGGATTCGCGCCATGGGCTTCAGCCCCCGCGCTTGCGCGTCCTTCGCCGACATCAGCACCACGGCGCCTGCGCCGTCGTTGATGCCCGAAGCATTGCCCGCGGTCACGGACCCGTCTTTCTTGAACGCCGGCTTGAGCGCGCGCAAACCATCCGCGCTTGCGTCGTCGCGGATGTATTCGTCCTTGTCGAACACAATCTTGCCTTTGCGGGTCTCGATCTCGATCGGCAGGATTTGGTCCTTGAAGAAGCCGGCGTCGCGCGCTTTGACGGCGCGCCTCTGGCTCTCAAGGGCGAAGGCATCCTGCTCGTCGCGGGTCACCTTCCATTTCGCGGCGACGTTCTCCGCGGTGATGCCCATGTGCCCGTTGCCGAAAGGATCGTGGAGGGCGGCGACCATCATGTCGGTCACTTTCGCATCGCCCATCTTCTGGCCCCAGCGCGCGGCGGGCACCGAATAAGGCGCACGGCTCATGCTTTCCGCGCCACCGGCCACTGCAATGCTGACGTCGCCGAGCATGATCTGCTGTGCGGCGGAGACGATCGCCTGCAGGCCGGACCCGCACAGGCGATTCACGGTGATCGCCGGTGTCCCAATCGGCAGGCCGCCGCCGATGCCGGCCACGCGGGCCATGTACATGTCGCGGGGCTCGCTGTGGATGACGTTGCCGAATACGCACGAGCCCACCTCGTTCGGATCGATCTGCGCCCGGCTCACTGCCTCGCGCACGCATTTCGCGCCGAGCTCCGTGGGCGGAATGTCCTTCAGGCTGCCGCCGAAGCTGCCGATGCCCGTACGGACGCCCGACAGAATAACCACGTCATCGATCAGGCTCATGGGGTCCTCATTGCCCGACGGCTGCGGGCGCACGGATGGTCTCGGGCGTATCGGTCGGCAAGGCCTGCAACGCAGCTGCCGGAATCCCCGGCTTCGCCTGCGGGTCGTTGACGATGGTGATGGTCTTGCCGAAACACGCGGTGTTGTCGAAGCAGGCCGCGATCAGCGCGGCGACGTCGCCACGGGCGACCGGGCCGACGATGTATTCCGAGCGGGTGCGCAGTTTCACGCCCTGCTGGCCAGCGGGATAGTCACGCAATCCCCCGGGCGCCACGATCGTGTACGCCAACGCGGAATCGCGCAGATGCGTCTCCGCCTTTGCCTTCCAGTTCCGGCTCCCGCCGAAGCGGGCGAGGCGCGGGTCGGTCCAGGCGCCTTCGCCGGCGCTGCCCGCGGTCACCAGCAGCATTTGGCGTACTTTCGCATCGACCGCGGCATCGATCAGGGCGCGATTGCCCTGCCAGTCCACGGTCTCGAAACTGTTGGGTCCGGTCGCCTCCCGCGCGCCGACGGCCGAGACGACGATGGTCACCCCTGCAAGGGCGGGTGCCAGGCTCTCAGGCCGGGTTACGTCGCCCGCCACCCAAGTCACGCCATCGATTTTCGGCGCTGTTGCCGGATCGCGGGTGAGCCCGCGCACGGCAATTCCCTTGGCATGTAAGGCCTCGGCGATGAGCCGTCCGGTCCCGCCGCTCGCGCCCGCAACCAATGCCAAATCCTTCGCGTGCGCCGGAAGTGCAGCGAGCAGGAGACTCAGGATAAGCAAGTAGAGGGATTTCACGGGCGACTCCCGAGTGTCGCGATGGGCGCGAGAAAGCGCGCGGTTCATGCGGGTTTTCATGCCATAGGGTCGCGGTAGGTCAAGCGAATTTATCCGAAGGCATGGGATGCGACATGTCCATGCTGTCAGGTTCTTGCGGTGATATCCGGGCCACGTCGAAAAGCTGGTATGCCTTCGCGGCCGGAGGCAAAGTCGCAGGCCGCGCCGCGCCGGCGCGCCATCGGGAGATCTTCATGCCCTCCATCGGCCGGATGTTAGAATACGTGTCTGCGACTGCGGCTTGGCTGCGACGAATATCGGCCGCGGTCATGAGCACCGCGGTCCTTCTGGCTGTCGGCGTTCTCTTGCCTTTCCACGCGCCCGCGGCACAAACGCCAGCCCAAACGCAGGGTGTTGTCACCCAAGCCGGCTTCGAAGGGCTGCACATCATGCGCGGCACGCCGGAATACGTGAAGACACCGCTGGGGCGTCTCCATGTTTGGTCGCTCGGCACGGGACCGGCCGTGATCCTGCTGCATCAAGGTCCATTGTTCAGTGTGGAGTTTGCGCGGATTCAGCCGCTGCTGGCGGCGCAAGGCTTTCGCGCTATCGCGGTCGACATTCCCGGATTCGGGTTTTCTGAGCGGCCCGATCACGCCCTCACGGGCGAAGAGTATGCCGACGGCCTGAAGGCAATGCTCGACCACTTCGGCATCAAGCAGGCCGCGGTAGCCGGCACGCACACCGGCGCCACGGTCGCGCTGGCGTTCGCGGCACACCACCCGGAGCGGACCTCGTGCCTGGTGCTGCAATCCGTTCCGGTCTATTCGCCCGAGGAGTTCGAGGAGCGCGTCAACGCGCCGGCGCCGGACACCCGGATCTACGGCGACGGTCGGCAAATCGCAGCCTGGTGGCAACGGACGGTCGGTAAGTACGACCATTTGCAGGGCTCGCCTGAAACCATGCAGTGGCTGATGATCGGCACGCTTCTGTCCGGCGATTTCAATTGGTACGGCGAGACCACGGGCCGGACCTTCGTCAGCCGGGCCTACGATTCCGTCCAGGGCATCAAACAGGTGAAAGCGCGCACGTTGCTGATGTCGGTCGGCGGCGACCACTTGGAGGACTCTGTCCGTCGGGCGCGGCAACTCCGGCCGGACTTCGAGCGCATCGATATCCCGGAACAAGCGGGTCTGCTGACGTTTGATCACCCCCAGCTGTGGGCGGACACCGTCGGCGGATTTATTCGCAGGGCGTGCCCGCGCGGCCCGAAGGGCTAGTCGTTTCTGAGGCGCAAGAGCGCAGAGGGAAGTGGCGGGAGCGACGGGACTCGAACCCGCGACCTTCGGCGTGACAGGCCGACGTTCTAACCAACTGAACTACGCCCTGTCCGTCTCTAACTCTTTATCCGTACAACACTTTCTTGCGCTGGCCATGGCGCAGCGTCAAGCCGCATTTGCT
>CANJPQ010000030.1 GCA_947476275.1 Fidelibacterota bacterium | reverse complement strand
GTCATCTCGTTCCTCACCAATCTCGCCGAACACGTCGGCCCCGAGGCGCGGTTCGTGCACCAGGGCATGACGTCCTCCGACGTGTTGGATACGTGCCTGTCGGTGCAGCTTGTCCAGGCGACCGACATCCTGCTGAAGGATATCGACGACGTTCTCGCCGCCCTGAAGAAGCGCGCGTTCGAACACAAGATGACCGTGGCGATGGGCCGTAGTCACGGCATTCACGCCGAGCCGGTGACCTTCGGCCTGAAGTTCGCGAGTTTCTATGCCGAGTTCGATCGCAATAAAAAGCGCCTGCTGGCGGCGCGCGAGGAAATCGCCACCTGCGCCATCTCCGGTGCAGTCGGCACCTTCGCCAATATCGATCCGTTCGTGGAAGAATACGTCGCGGAGAAGATGGGCCTGCAGGCCGAGCCCGTATCGACGCAGGTAATCCCACGCGATCGCCACGCCGCATATTTCGCGACCCTGGGCGTCATCGCGAGCTCGATCGAGCGCCTGGCGACGGAAATCCGCCACCTGCAGCGCACGGAAGTCCGCGAGGTAGAGGAATACTTCTCGCCCGGCCAAAAGGGCTCCTCGGCGATGCCCCACAAGCGCAACCCGGTGCTGACTGAAAACCTGACCGGCCTTGCGCGCGTCATCCGCGGCTATGTCATTCCGGCGATGGAGAACGTCGCCCTGTGGCATGAGCGCGATATCTCGCACTCTTCCGTTGAGCGTTATATCGGCCCGGATGCGACCATCACCCTGGACTTCGCACTCGCGCGGCTGGCCGGCGTGGTCGACAAGCTGGTGATCTATCCCGACGCCATCGACCGCAACCTCAACATGATGCGCGGCCTGGTGTTCTCGCAGCGCATCCTGCTCGCGCTCACGCAAGCCGGCATCAGCCGCGAAGACGCTTACGTCATCTCACAGCGCAACGCGATGAAGGTGTGGAACGAAGGCGGCACGCTGCTCGAGCGCATGCAGGCCGACGCGGACGTGACGGCCAAGATAAAGCCGAAGGATTTGGAAGCCCTGTTCGACATGAGCTACCACACCAAACACGTCGACACGATTTTCAAGCGCGTGTTTGGGTAGACACTCTGGTCGTCCTCGGGCCGAGCCCGAGGACGACAGAAGCCCAATTACTTCTTCTCCGCCACGATCTGGGCCGCGGCCTCATTCTGGAAGGCGACCAACTTCGCCTTCAGGTCTGCGTCGGGTACGGACACGCCCTTGGCGACCAGGTCGTTGCGGACTTTATCGAGCATGTCTTCGTCGCCGGGCTTCTCGAAGTTCGATTCGACGACCGACGTGGCATAGGCGGCCACGGCGTCGCCGGTGATGCCGAGATGCCCGGCAATCCATTGCCCGAAAAGGCGGTCGCGGCGGGTCAGCGCCCTGAATTGCTGATCCTGGTCGAGCTGGAATTTCCGCTCGAAGCCTTTTTCGCGGTCGTTGAATGCGTCGCTCATGGAATATCTCTCCGGGGGTGCCTAGGTTGGATATAGCGACCGTCGGGCGTAGGTTCAACCGCATGACAACGACGTGATCGTGAAAAGGGGTTTGATCGGCATCAATGTGCACCGTTGTCCTCCTTCGGCGACCGGATCATCCCTGGCCGATCTTGCTCGGCGCGAATCGTGACGAGATGCGGGACCGGCCTTGGCAGCCGCCGGCGCGCCACTGGGCCGATCGGCCAGATGTCGTCGCCGGTTTGGACGAGCTTGCCGGGGGCACCTGGATGGGTCTGAACGAGACCGGCGTTGTCGCCTGCATTCTCAATCGCCACGGCTCCCTCGGTCCCGCCCCGAACAAGCGCAGCCGCGGCGAATTGGTGCTGGACGCCCTCGACCACGCGGATGCGGTGGATGCGGCGAAAGCACTGAGCGGAATCGATCCTACGGCCTATCGGCCGTTCAATCTCGTCATCGCGGACAATCGCGACGCCTGGTGGCTGACGTTGACGGCGGTAGGGCAGGAAACCGGCGCCGGCGTGCGGGTTGAGCGCATCCCGCCCGGCCTCTCCATGTTCACCGCCGGCAACCGCAACGATCCCAATGACGCGCGAATCGCCGCCTATTTGCCGGCCTTTGAGGGGGCCCAGGTCCCCGATCCGGACGGCGGCGACTGGCAGGCCTGGGAATCCCTGCTCGGCGCCACCGGCGGCGGCAAAGCAGCCGATGCCATGAGCTTTCAGATGGAGAGCGGCTTTGGCACCTCCTCAGCGTCGCTACTGGCCTTGCCGTCGGTCGCGGCAGCCCACGGGCTGGGGCACACGCGGCCCCTCTGGCGCTTCGCGGCAGGCCCGCCGGAGAGCACCGCGTTTCAGCCCGTTGGGCTCTAGAGGGCCGGAAAACCAGAGTTTTCCACAGGCCCGACCTATCGTTGTCCCCGGGGGGCTCACCTGCTATATCCAGCCCTCCTAGGCGGGGCGGGGGCCGTATTTAAGAGCCTTTTCCGGGCCTAGTGTCGCAGGTCTGCGCCACCCGGCCGCCGATCGTCACCACCCTGGGGAAGCCGCTATGGCGCGTCGCAAGCAAATCTACGAAGGCAAGGCCAAGGTCCTGTTCGAGGGCCCGGAACCCGGCACGCTGGTCCAGTACTTCAAGGACGACGCGACTGCCTTCAACAACAAGAAGAAGGGCACGATCACCGGTAAGGGCGTGCTCAACAACCGCATCTCCGAATACCTGATGACGCGGCTGGAAGAGATCGGCATCCCGACGCACTTCGTGCGCCGCCTGAATATGCGCGAGCAGCTGGTGAAGGAAGTCGAGATCATCCCCGTCGAAGTGGTCGTGCGCAATGTCGCTGCCGGGTCGATCTCCGAGCGCTTTGCGATCCCCGAAGGCACCCGCCTGCCCCGCTCCATCGTCGAGTACTATTACAAGAACGATCAGCTCGGCGATCCGATGGTGTCGGAAGAGCACATCACCGGATTCGGCTGGGCGGCGATCCATGAGATCGACGAGATGCTGAACATGTCGTTGCGCGTGAACGACTACCTCTCCGGCCTGTTCCTCGGCATCGGCATTCGCCTGGTCGATTTCAAGGTCGAGTTCGGCCGTCTCTATCACGAGAGCGGCGACGTGCAGGTGGTCCTGGCGGACGAATTGTCGCCGGACAACTGCCGCCTGTGGGACGTCAAGACCAACGAGAAGATGGACAAGGACCGCTTCCGCCGCGACCTCGGCCGTATCGAGGAAGCCTATCAGGAAGTGGCGCGACGTCTCGGGATCCTGCCGGAAAGCGGCCCGACCGACGTCAAAGGCCCATCTACGCTGCAATAACGGAGACGATTGTCTTGAAGGCGCGCGTCCACATTACCTTGAAGAACGGTGTTCTCGATCCCCAGGGCAAGGCGGTTGAGAACGCGCTGCACGGCCTGGGCTTCGGCGGCGTGTCCGACGTGCGCCAGGGCAAATTCATCGAGATGAAGCTGAAGGCCGGCGATGCCGCCGCGGCTAAGAAAGAAGTCGAAGAGATGTGCCGTTCGCTGCTCGCGAATACGGTGATCGAGAATTACGCCGTCGAGGTGATTGATTAAGCGATGAAAGCCGCGGTCATCGTTTTTCCAGGTTCGAACGCAGACCGCGATGCCGCGGTCGCCGTTGAACAAAGCATCGGCGCTCCGCCCAAGATGGTGTGGCACCGCGACACCGAACTTCCCAAAGTCGACTTCATTGTCGTCCCCGGCGGATTTTCCTACGGCGACTACCTGCGCTGCGGCGCCATGGCCGCCCATTCGCCGATCATGCGCGAGATCAAGCGCGCCGCCGACAAGGGCACGCGCGTGCTGGGCATCTGCAACGGCTTCCAGATCATAACCGAAGCGGGCCTGCTGCCGGGCGTGCTGTTGCGCAACAAGGACCTGCGCTTCATCTGCAAGGATGTGTACCTGCGCGTCGAGCAGACCAAGAGCGATTTCACCCGGCGCTACAAGTCCGGGGAAGTGATCCGCATTCCGGTGGCGCATGCCGAAGGCAACTTCTTCGCCGACGACGCGACCCTACAAGCCATCGAGGACAAGGGCCAGGTGGCGTTCCGCTACGCCTCGGCGGCGGGCGACGTATCCGACGAAACCAACCTGAACGGTTCGCGCGGCAACATCGCCGGCATCTTCAATGAAAAGCGCACCGTGCTCGGCCTGATGCCGCACCCGGAACGCATGTCCGACCCGGTGTTGGGTGGCGCCGATGGCCGCAAGATGTTCGACGGCCTCGTGGAGGCGCTCTCGTGACCAGCGTTCCGAATGCGCGGATCACACCTGCCGACATCAAGTCGCACGGTCTGTCCGAGGAAGAATACGGCCGTATCCTGGAAATCCTGGGCGGCCGCGAGCCGAACCTGGTCGAACTCGGCATCTTCTCGGTGATGTGGTCGGAGCACTGCTCCTACAAGTCATCGAAGAAGTGGTTGAAGACCCTCCCGACCAAAGCGTCGTGGGTGATCTGCGGCCCCGGCGAGAATGCCGGCGTCATCGATATCGGCGACGGGCTGGCGGCCATCTTCAAGATGGAGTCCCACAACCACCCGTCCTACATCGAGCCCTATCAGGGCGCGGCGACGGGCGTCGGCGGCATCCTGCGCGACGTGTTCACCATGGGCGCACGCCCGATCGCTAACATGAACGCCCTACGCTTCGGATCGCCGGATCACCCCAAAACACGCCGTCTCGTGTCAGGCGTCGTGAGCGGCATCGGCGGCTATGGCAACTGTGTGGGCGTGCCGACCGTCGGCGGGGAAGTGAACTTCCACCCGAGCTACAACGGCAACATCTTGGTCAACGCGATGACCGTGGGTCTCGCCGACCAGAACAAGATTTTCTATTCGGCTGCGGCCGGCGCGGGAAATCCCGTTGTGTACGTCGGTTCCAAGACCGGCCGCGACGGCATCCACGGCGCGACCATGGCATCCGCCGAATTCGGCGCGGACTCCGAAGAGAAGCGCCCGACCGTGCAAGTCGGCGATCCGTTCACCGAGAAGCTGCTGATCGAAGCCTGTATGGAGTTGATGGCCACAGACGCCATTCAGTCGATCCAGGACATGGGCGCCGCCGGCCTCACCAGTTCGTCCTTCGAGATGGCCTCCAAGGGTGGCATGGGCGTGCAACTCGACCTCGAGAAAGTGCCGCAGCGCGAAGAGGGCATGACGCCCTACGAGATGATGCTCTCGGAGAGCCAGGAGCGCATGCTCATCATCTTGAAGCCGGGCAAGGAAGCCCTCGCCCGCAAGATCTTCGAGAAGTGGGAACTCGATTTCGCCGTCATTGGCCATCTGACCGACACCGGCCGCATGGTGCTGAAGCATCACGGCGAAGTGGTCGGCGATCTGCCGATAGATCCCCTCGCCCAGGCTTCGCCGGAATACGACCGCCCATGGGTAGCGACTGAGCCGCTACCGGTGCTGCATGCCGCCGACGTCACCGAGGTCGACTGGCGCGACGCGCTCAAGACGCTCATGGGCTGCCCCGATATCGCCAGCCGCCGTTGGGTGTGGGAGCAATACGACTGCATCGTCATGGCCGACACCGCACAGCGCCCCGGCGGCGATGCGGCGGTTGTACGCATTCACAACACCAATCGCGCGCTCGCCATCTCGACGGACTGCACGCCGCGTTACGTCAAGGCCGACCCGTTTGAGGGCGGCAAGCAGGCGGTTGTCGAGACGTGGCGCAACATCACCGCCGTCGGCGGCAAGCCGCTGGCGATCACCGACAACCTCAACTTCGGCAATCCCGAGAAGCCGCCGATCATGGGGCAGATTGTCGGCGCGATTGAAGGCATCGGCGCGGCTTGCAGCCATTTGAATTACCCGGTCGTGTCGGGCAACGTGTCGCTCTACAACGAGACCAACGGCAACGCGATCCTGCCGACGCCGGCCATCGGCGGTGTTGGCGTGATCGATGACCTCGACAAGATGACCACCGTCGCCTTCAAGGCGCCGGGCGACGTGATCCTGCTTATCGGCCAGAAGGACACCGCGAGTGGCTGGCTCGGCCAGTCGTTGTACTTGCGCGAAGTTGCGGGCCGCGAAGAAGGCGCGCCGCCGCCGGTGGACCTCAAGCACGAGAAGCTGATCGGCGATTTCGTGCGCAATCTCATCCAGGCCGGCCGCGTGACCGCATGCCACGATCTGTCCGACGGCGGACTTGTCGTGGGCCTCACCGAAATGGCGCTCGCCGGCAACATCGGCTGCCTGCTGAACGACCCAGGCGTGCCGCGCCATGGCCGCCTGTTTGGCGAGGACCAGGGCCGCTATGTGTTGACGGTCAAGGCCGCCGACGCCACGGCCATCCTGCGCGAGGCTGAGCCGGTCAACATCCCGGTGCAGATGCTGGGCGTGACCGGCGGCAAGGACATCGTTTTGGCAGACGAAACCGCGGTTTCCCTGGCCGACCTGCGACAGTTGCATGAGGGCTGGTTCCCGACCTATATGAGCGGCAAGAACTAAAGGACGCCCGCCATGGCCATGGACGCCGCCGATATCGAAAGCCTGATCAAACAGGCCTTTCCGGATGCCCAAGTGTCGATCGACGATCTGCGCGGCGACGGCGATCACTATGCCGCCACGGTGGTCACCGCTGCCTTCAAGGGCAAAAGCCGGGTGCAGCAACACCAGATGGTCTATGCCGCCCTGAAGGGCCGCATGGGCAACGAACTGCATGCCCTGGCTTTGACGACCTCGGTGCCCGCGGGCGCTTAACCTGCTATAACCGCGCCAAGGCCTTTCGGCCAATCAGTGTGAGGACGCCATGAACGAAAATCCCGCTTTCGATGCGATCAAGAAGGATATCGACGAGAACGACGTCGTGCTGTTCATGAAGGGCACGCCGATGTTTCCCCAATGCGGCTTCTCCGCCGCGGTCGTCCAGGTGCTGACCCACCTCGGCGTCAAGTTCAAGGGCGTGAACGTGCTGGCGGATGCCGCCCTCCGCGACGGCATCAAGCAGTTCTCCAACTGGCCGACGATCCCCCAACTTTACGTGAAGGGCGAATTCGTCGGCGGCTGCGATATCGTGCGCGAGATGGCCGAGGCCGGCGAACTGCAGCAGTTGATGGACGAAAAGAAAGTCGCGATGGCCAACTAGGCCTTCACACAAGGATCGAAAAGGGCCGCAGCTTCTTGCGGCCCTTTTTTTATGTGCGCTCGAAGAACCCTTCGTCGGCGAGCTTCTTCCATAGCTTGGTTACGACGCGGCCCCCCGCCTCCGCCACCTGGCGCTCGTCGGCCACCATCAGGCGCCCGTCGAAGAGCTGCAGGCGGCCGTCGGTCATGACATGGCGGACCATCATGCCGTTGGCATAGAGCAGGTTGTTCAGCGGTTCGGGCGGCAAAGCGCCGGAGCCGACCAGTGCACCACTCACGTCGATCATCGTCAGGTCCGCGCGCGCGCCGGCGACAATCCGACCCAGGTCCTTGCGCCGCAACCCGTCGGCGGGAATGCGCGTCGCGCCGTTGATCGAATCCCAGATGGTCGGCTCCCGCATCGGCGTCGGCGTCTTACCCTTCAGCAGCCGCGCACGCAGACGCCCGACGATCACGCTCTGCTTGATGTCCTCGACATAGTCATTCGAGTGCGTGTCGATGCCGATACAGACCTTGACGCCCGCCGCCAGGGCTTCGGGATAGGGCTGCGATCCGGCGCCGGCGCCGCCGCCGGACGGGCAATGGGCGTAGATCACGCCACCGTCGCGCAACACAGGTCCGTCGCCTTCCCACTCGACGCCGGTCATATGCGCGCCAAATACGGGGAACTCGTAGAAGCCGAATTTCTTCAGCCAGTGCGCCGGGGTCATGCCCCAAAGCTCTTTGACCTTCCGCGTTTCCCCGCCGCCCTGGGACAGGTGGATGTGCAAGCCCGTGCCGAGTTCCCGCACGGCGGCAGCCAAGGCCGTCATCGTCTTCTCGGTGTGCGTGTCGGTGGCATGGGCGCACATCATCGGGCGAATGAGCCCGCCATTCGCGTTCATATGCGCCTTTGCGAACTTTAAGGCATTGGCGATATCCGCCAGCGTCCCATCGTCCGCCGCGAACAGCACCTTGTCGTCGGTGCGATTCCAGATCGGCGTATTGCGGGTGCCGTCGGGGATCATCGGACCTGGATAGCCGCGCACGCCCCAAGCCTTTGCGATGCGGACATAAGACTCAGCTTCACGCAGCGTCAGGCTCATCTCGACCTGCGTCGTGCAACCGCTGCGGAGCAGTTCGGCGAGATTGATGGCCGTGAGGGCGTCAAGCTCGTCGTCGGGAAGCTCATGCATCAGGTCGAGTGGACGACGATAGGAACGCCCGGCTTCGATCAGGCCACGTGTCGGCGTTCCGCAGCACACATGGGTGTGACCGGAGATGAACCCGGGCAGCACGAGGAGATTGCGCGCATCGACGCGCGGGAGCTTGGTGTTTCCCAGTCCGGACCGAACTTCCTCGATCGCACCATCGCGCACGACGAGTGAGGTATCGCGCTGAAGGACCGGCGCGCCGTCCCTCTCAACCAGGGCCCACCCGGCATCGACCACGAAGGTGCCACTTGGCACCTTCGGCAGTGCTGCAGCTTGTGCCGGCACCGCAGCCGCAAACGGGAGAGCGGCGGCCGCCGCCAAGAACCGGCGTCGCCGAGGATCGGGTGGACCACCCGATGGCCCGCAGATCAAACAAGACCCGTCGAATTCCGAATCGGCTGGTTCGCAATGCAGTGGCATGACGCGGCCCTCCCCGCATCATTGGACCCGCGGCTCGCGACAAAGTCAAAGGCGAAGCTAAGCCCTTGTCCAGACGATACGCGTGGTCGGATTGTAAAGGTGCATGCCCGAGCAGTGCTTATCGACACGCTCGATCTTGATTTTGCCCTGGGCGACGAGGTCGCGCAGCACCGGGACGAGATTGAGGTTCCAGCGCGAGCCCACCGGGGTCGCGGCGGCGGCATAGTCGTCAACCGGCTGGAACGGCTTCACGATCCGCGGCGTCGTCGGGAAGGCATTGTTCTGTACCGCCGCCAGCACCTCGTCGTTGAGTTGCCAGCCGACAGGCTCCTCATGGATGCACACGAACGTCTCCGCCGCAGCCAGCATGCCCAAGAACAATTTGTCCGTGATGGTGGTGACCTGCTCGATCGTATGGCAGGTAAAGAACACGACGTTCTTAAGGCCGGTCATGAAGCTGAAATCCGGCGCCAGGTGGTCGAACTTATGGAACGTGATCGCCGCGCGCACGGGTTCCAGTGCCGCGACTTGACGGCAGATCCCGAGGTCGACGTCGGAGATATCGGTGCCGAAATACTTCAAGTGCGGGAAGCGATGTTCGACCAGGTCGCGAATATCGAACAGATGCCGGCCGGGCCCGCAGCCGAGTTCGATGACAGCCTGCGTGTCCGGTCCGATACGATCGGCCACGGTCGCGACGATGGTCTCGGTGTTGGCGTGTACCGGGACGATGACATTGAAGCCGTTCACCGGCGTCAGGCGATACATCGGCATGCCGTCTTGGAACTTGGGCCAGCCGAGCTTCTCCGCCGCGACGCGGTTGACGGCATTCTTCTCGCCCTCGAACTCCGATGCTGCCCAGTCGTGCATCAGAATGCGAAACAGACGCGACGCGGTCATGCCCGGCTGCGCGGCCAACTCCGCGACGTACGCCGCGACATCTAACCGACTTGGAGACGCTGCACGCGAAGTCATGGGAGGTCCTCGATCGACGTTAGGCAAAGATCGCGGCGATATCCGCCGGCGACATCTGGCGGTATTCGCCGGGCGCGAGGTCGGCCGGAAGTGCCAGCGCCCCGATGCGGTCGCGATGCAGCGCCTCGACGTGGTTTCCGACCGCCGCGAACATGCGTCGCACCTGATGATAGCGGCCTTCCGTGACCGTCACACGCGCCGATGTCGGCGAAAGGGTTTCCAATGCTGCCGGCGCGAGCGGTTTGGCCTCGCCTTCCAGCATCAATGTGCCCGCCGCGAAGAGCGCCGCCTCGTCGCCGCGCAAGGGCCGCGCCAGCGTGGCCACGTAGTGTTTGGTGACATGGTGCTTCGGCGAGATGATTTTGTGCAGCAGGGCGCCATCGTCGGTCATTAGCAAGAGGCCGGAGGTTTCCTTGTCCAGGCGACCGACAGTGGAAATACCGGGCTCGCGGCGTCGCCAGCGCGGCGGCAGAACACCGTAGACCAGCGGGCCAATTTCCTTATGTGAGCATGTGACGCCGATGGGCTTATGCAACATGAGCGCCATTCCCGCCACGGGATCGAGCGGTTCGTCGTCGATGCGCATGCGCGACGGCAGGTCGGCGGTAACCGCAATCCGCGCGCTGGCGTCTTCGACCGGCACGCCGTCGAGAAGGACGCGGCCGGCATCGACAAGCCGCTGCACTTCCGTGCGCGATCCGTAGCCCAGATTGGCAAGCAGGCGATCGAGCCGGGCGGTGCCGCTCATGTCCGCGCCTCATAAACTTTGAAGCCATCGCGTTCCGCCCGCAGCGCGACGGAGGCGAAGTCTGTGGCCAATGTGGTTTCATACGGCAGGTGACGGTTCGCCACCAGCCACGCCGCGCCGCCGGGACGCAAGACGCGCTGGGCCTGTTGAACGAACGCTTGGCCCAAGGCTTTGTCTTCCAGACCGCCATCGTGAAACGGCGGGTTCATCACGACAAAGTCCAAGTTCTTGAGCGGCGTGCTCCGCCGCACATCGGCCCAGTGGAATGTCGCGCGCGGGTCTGTGACGTTGCGGCGCGCCGCCGCAATCGCGCGGGCGTCGATATCGATTAGATCGATCTGGGTGACCTTCGCGCTTACAAGCACGGCCTGCGCGATGACGCCGATGCCGCAGCCGAAGTCCGCGCCACGGCCCGACAGCGACGGCAGGGCCGACAGCAGAAGTGCGGTGCCGGGATCGATCCGGTTCCAGCTGAAGATGCCGGGCTGAGTCCACAGACCGTTCACAAGACGCGGCGCGCCGGCGGCGATCGCGGCGGCGACGTCCGGCGATTCAGGGCGCACGGTCTGGCAGATGCGTTGGTGGCGGCGGCTGGTCGCTTCGACAGTGCAGCCAAAAGACTCAAGCTCCTTGGCGAGGCGGCTGCCGCCCTTTTCTTTGGGGGCCATAACCGTCAACGGTGCGCCGGGCTGGAGGGCGCGCAGAGCAAGCGCGAGCACGTATCGGCGCTCCACCGTTCCCGGCGGCGCCGCCATGACCATGCCGGAGAGATTTGTCGCATCCTCAAGCGCCGCCGCGCCAGGCACGAGCGGTGACAGCTGCACAGCGTCTGCCGGGATCGTTGCGCAATCGGGATGCGGTGCGCCGAATATGCCGAAAGGTGAGGTCATCGCGCGGGGACTCTAAACGAAAACGGCTCCCACCGTGAGGCAGGAGCCGCTTGCCGCATCTTTGGATCGTCGCGGACTAGCGCGAGTAGAATTCGATCACGAGGTTCGGTTCCATCTGCACCGGGTACGGCACATCGGAGAGCTTCGGGGCGCGCTTGTAGGTGCCGGTGAGCTTGGAATGGTCGATCTCGACGTAATCCGGAACATCGCGCTCGGCCGACTCAGTGGCTTCCTTGATCACGGTGAGTTCTTTGGACTTGCCGCGCACTTCGATGGTGTCGCCGACCTTCACCATGTAGGAGGCGATGGTCACGCGGCGGCCGTTCACGGCGAGGTGGCCGTGGCTGACGAGCTGGCGCGCCGCGAACGGCGTGATGGCCAACTTCATGCGGTATGCGATGGCGTCGAGACGGCTTTCGAGAATGCCGATCAAGTTCTCGGAGGTGTCGCCCTTGCGGCGCATCGCCTCTTCATAATACTTGCGGAACTGCTTCTCGGAGATGTTGCCGTAGTAGCCCTTCAGCTTCTGCTTCGCCATCAGCTGAACGCCGTAGTCGGACGGCTTCTTGCGGCGCTGCCCGTGCTGGCCGGGACCGTATTCGCGCTTGTTGATCGGGCTCTTCGCGCGACCCCAGAGGTTGACCTGGAGGCGGCGGTCAATTTTGAATTTAGATTCCGTACGCTTCGTCATCGTGTTGATCCTGTTTCATTTGTTTTTTTTGTCCCGGTAGGGCTCAAGCGAGCCGGATGGCTTAAGCCATCTCGTTCCCGGAAGTGAAAGCGGGCGGAGTATAGGGATCGCGGAAGTGAAGTCAAACCGGGCGTTGGGCCCTATTCTTCCTGTAATTTCAAATGCTTATTGCTCTCGTTCGCGTACCCGGGCTGGCGGACGGGCCGGTCGGGGCGCCGGCCGTAGCGTAATTCCTTGATGACGCCGTGGAGGGTGCGGGCTTCCTGCTGGGTGAGTTCGGCCCGCTGGAGCATGTTGCGGAGGTTGATGACCATCGCCGGCTTCATCTCGTCGTTGCGCAGGAAGCCGCAAATGGTGAGTTCGTCCTCCAGGTGCTTGAACAGCCCCTCCATCTCTTTCTTGTCGGCAAGTTGGGTGCGGGCGGTCACCAGGGCGTCCGGGCCGGTGTAGGCCGCGGTGAACCACTCGTAGCCGACCAGCAGGACGGCCTGGGCGAGATTGAGGGAGGAATGCTCCGGATTGAGGGGCACCTCGACCAGGATGTTGGTGAGCGCGATCTCGTGGTTGGTGAGACCGGAGCGCTCGCGGCCGAACAGCAGACCTAATTTGCGATCGCCTTGATCGCGCATATGGCCCGCCGCGGCGCGGGCGGTCATGACCGGCTTGGTCATCTCACGCCGGCGGGCGGTGGTGGCGTAGACCATCTCCAGATCGGCGAGCGCCTCTTCCGTGGACGTAAAGCGCCGCGCGGCTTCGAGGATGCGGTCAGCGCCGGAGCAAGCCGCCAAGGCGCGCTCGCTCAGCCAATCCTCCTTCGGATCGACCAGGCGGAGATCGGACAGCCCGCAGTTCATCATGGCGCGCGCCGTGGTGCCCATGTTCTCCGCAAGTTGGGGCTCGACCAGGATCACGGCCGGTGCGTTTTTCACCGGCGGCGACGGCAGCCGTCCCTTTTCCTGCGCACTGCGTTTGAACGTCGTCATGCGCTAGGTCACGGCGGAGAGAAGATATTCTGCGATGTCCTTGGGCTTCAGCTTCGGCACCTTGGAGGCTTTGCCTTCCATGGTGTTCTTGATGACGTGATGCGCTTCGACGTTGCGCACGTTCACCTTGAAGATGCCGCGCACGCCCTTGAGCTTGGGATAGTAATTCGGATCGATCATCTTCTGGCGGTCGGCGAGCTTGGCGATCAACGCCTCTTCGCTCTCGATCGCAAAGTCCTTCGTGCCGATCAGGAGCCAGTCGACCTGGCCGCAGACCTTCTCGGCATTCAGCGCGTCGACGGCTTCTTTCGCGGCCGCCTCGCCGTCCGCTTCCGCGAGGCCGACCTTGTAGAGGTCTTTGCTGATGCCCACATCGCTGCCCCACTCCTGCTGGGTCGGGCTCTGGGCTACATACACGGCAGGCATGGATGCCTCTCCTAGGCGAGGTCGTTAAAGGCGTTGTCGTTGAAGCCGTTGGTGATCGGGTAGCGATAGTCGCGGCCGAAAGCGATGTGCGTGATCTTCACGCCCGGCGGCGCCTGGCGGCGCTTGTATTCCGCGTTCTTCAACATCCTGTAGACGCGCCGCACGGTCGCTTCGTCGTAGCCCTTCGCCGCCACGGCCGCGATGCCGAGTTGCCCTTCGATCAGGCCTTTCAGGATGCCGTCCAAGTCTTCATAGGGCGGCAGCGTGTCCTGGTCTTTCTGGTTCGGTTTCAACTCGGCGGTCGGCGGCTTGGTGATCACGTTCTCCGGCATCACCGGGCCGGTCGGCCCGAGCCCGCCCGCGGGCTTGTGCGCATTGCGCCAGCGGCACACGGCGAACACGGTGGTCTTGTAGACGTCCTTCAGTACCGCGTAGCCACCGCACATGTCGCCGTAGAGCGTGGCGTAGCCGGTGGACATTTCGCTCTTGTTGCCGGTGGACAGCACCATCTTGCCGAACTTGTTCGACAGCGCCATGAGCGTCATGCCGCGCGCGCGGGACTGGATATTCTCTTCGGTGATGTCGGCCTGGACCCCGGTGAACAGCGGCCGCAGCATGGCGTAGTAGGCGTTCATGGCCGGGGCGATGGACACGGTGTCGAGCTTCACGCCGAGGAATTTCGCCACGGCCGCCGCATCGTCCAGGCTTTCCTGGGACGTGTAGGGCGACGGCATCATGACGCAGTGGACTTTTTCCGGCCCCAACGCATCGGCGGCCACGGCGGCGGCGAGCGCGCTGTCGATGCCGCCGGAGAGGCCGAGCACGACGCCGGGGAAACGGTTCTTGGTGACGTAGTCGCGCAAGCCCAGGACCATGGCCTGATAGACATTCTCCAGGCGATCCAAGGGAGCCGCGAGCGGCTGCGGCGCGCAGGTCCAGGTCTTGCCGGTGCGCGTCCACGTGGTCAGCGTGACGGTCGTCGTCCACGCCGGCATCTGCACAGCGAGGGAGCGGTCGGCGTTCAAGACGAAGCTCGATCCATCGAACACAAGGTCGTCTTGCCCGCTCATCTGGTTGACGTAGATCAGCGGCAGGCCGGTTTCCGTGACGCGCGCAACCGCGTGGTTGAGGCGAAAGTCAGGCTTGTCCAATTCGAACGGCGAACCATTCGGCACGATCAGCAGTTCCGCGCCGGACTCAGCGAGCGTTTCCGCGACGTCCTCGAACCACATGTCCTCGCAGACCATGACGCCGAGACGCACATCGCGGAACACCATCGGGCCCGGTGCCGGGCCGGGCGTGAACACGCGCGCTTCATCGAACACGCCGTAGTTCGGCAGATGATGCTTGAAGCGGATGCCGGCGATCTTGCCGCCATCGAGCAGCAAGGCGGCGTTGAAGGTCTGGCCGTTGTCGCGCCAGGGCGCGCCGATCAGGAGTGCGGGTCCGTTATCGCCGGTGAGCGCCGCGAGCTTGTCGACGCCGGCTTTGACGGTGTCGAGGAAGGACTCGCGATAGACGAGGTCTTCCGGCGGATAGCCGCTGACGCACAGCTCCGGCGCGACAACGAGATCGGCGCCCTTCGCCGCGGCGCGCGCTTCGGCAATGCGCGCGACGTTGCCGTCGACATCGCCGACGGTCGGGTTGATCTGCGCAAGCGCGATGGTGAGAGAGTCGGTCACTGATGATCCGCGCAAAAAACCAGAAACCTAAAACCTCTGGATCCTCGGCCCTGCGGGCCAAGGATGACGAAGAATTTTCCTAGGATGCCGTCATGCTTGCGATCCGCAGGATCGCGAGCATCCAGGGGTTTGGTTTCTTTCTATCCGACAGCGGCGTCCTTCGCGGCGGCGGCCTGCATGTGGCGGCGTTCGTCGCGGAGGTTTTGGGCGATGAGGAATGCAAGCTCCAGCGCCTGCGCCGCGTTGAGGCGCGGGTCGCAGTGGGTGTGATAGCGATCGCCCAGGCTGGCTTCCGTCACGCCCTGCGAACCGCCGGTGCATTCGGTGACATCCGTGCCGGTCATCTCGAAGTGCACGCCGCCCGGATGGGTTCCTTCCGCACGATGCACGGCGAAGAACGCCTTCACCTCGGCGAGGATCTTGTCGAACGGACGCGTCTTGTAGCCCGAGGCCGCCTTGATGGTGTTGGCGTGCATGGGATCGCACACCCACACCACCTTCTTGCCCTCGCGCTGGATGGCGCGCAGCAGGGTCGGCAGATGTTCCGACAGACGCTCCGCCCCCATGCGGGTGATGACGGTGAGACGGCCGGCCTCGTTGTGCGGATTGAGCGCATCGATCAGGCCCAGCAGCTCGTCTGGCGTGGTCTTGGGACCCGCCTTCACGCCGATGGGGTTCTGGATGCCGCGCATGTATTCCACGTGGGCGTGATCGAGCTGGCGCGTGCGCTCGCCGATCCACAGGAAGTGGGCGGAGCAGCCGTACCATTGGCCGGTGGTGGAATCGTTACGCGTCAGCGCTTCCTCGTAAGGCAGCAACAGCGCCTCGTGCGAGGTGTAGAACTCGGTCTCGCGGATCTGCGGCACGGTTTCGCCGGTCAAACCACAAGCTTCCATGAACTCGAGCGTTTCCTGGATGCGGTCCGCGAAGCGCGCATATTCCTGCGCCTGCGCCGTGCCGGTGTAGCCGAGCGTCCACTGATGGACCTTGTGCAGGTCCGCGTAGCCGCCCTGCGCGAACGCGCGCAGCAGGTTGAGCGTGGCGGCGGACTGGTTGTACGCCTGCACCATGCGCTGCGGATCGGGGATGCGCGCAGCGGAGGTGAACTCCATGCCGTTGATGTTGTCGCCGCGATAGGACGGCAGCGTGACGCCGCCGATGGTCTCATCTGGCGACGAGCGCGGCTTGGCGAATTGGCCGGCGAGACGGCCGAGCTTCACGATCGGCAGCGCGCCGCCGAAGGTGAGCACGACGGCCATCTGCAGCAGCACGCGGAAGGTGTCGCGGATGTTGTTGGGGTGGAACTCGGCGAAGCTTTCCGCGCAATCGCCGCCCTGGAGCAGGAACGCCTTGCCCTCGGAGACGCGGCCGAGCGCGGTCTTCAGGCGACGCGCCTCACCGGCGAACACCAGCGGCGGGTAGTTCTGAAGCTGCTTCTCGACCGCAGCCAGAGCGGCGGCGTCCGGATACACCGGCACCTGCTCGATGGGCTTGGAGCGCCAGCTGTCGCGGCTCCACTTCTGGGCGGGATTGATAGCCATCACGAGCCTCAAATAGGCAATGCCGGCGCGCCATTCCAGGGTCGACCTGTGAGGCGGGCCGGGGGTTTAGGAGGCGATGTTCTAAAGCCCGGGGGCCGGTTTTGCCAGCCCCTGGGGATAACTCGAGGGGTGGCGGGCGTTTCGCCGTGCTTTACGCGCAAAACAGGCGCGAAAATCTCGGCCGCCCAGCGCGCATTTACGCGCGAATTACGCGCGAACGATTTTGGCGCAGGGGAGGCAAAAAGCGGCCAAAGACTTGGGTTAAGCGCCGAAAGGCGAGCGCCGCCCCCGCGCGTTTTATCGCGCGAAATACGCGCAGAATTTTTCGGTGAATGGCGTGGTGTGGGCCGCATGCACTTCACTGTGTTCAAAAAGAACAAATAATGAACATATTGCGGGTGTGACATCGTGTCAAATGTCGCGGTGTGTGCAGCCCTCACCCTCTGCGCGCTGGGCGTGCCTACATCCGCACGCGGAGCGTGACGCCGACCATGCGGGGGTCGCCGGCCTGGCCGAGGATCAGGCCGGAGTTGCCCGTCTGGATCGTGAGCGCGGTGACGTAATTCCGGTCGAACAGGTTGCGGGCGAACGCGCGCACTTCCCAACCACTGTTGAAGCGGTAGCCGAAGCTGGCATTCACGACGCTGTAGCCGTCGATGTAGGTGTAGATGGAGTTGGTGGTATCCGCGTTGTAGCCGGAGCGCATGTTCATATCGCCGCTGAACAGGAATTCGCCGCCGTTGCTTGGCACGGTGTAGTCGAAACCCAAGGTGCCCGCCCACTTGGATAGGCCCGCAAGCGGCAGACCGGTGATGACGTAGGCGCCGGGGATTGTGGGATTGCCGCGCGGATTCACGGTCGTGATGGCGAGACCGGCAGGGTTCAAGGGCTGGCAGCTGCCCACCGCGTTCGTATTCTGCCATTCGAGCGGGCAAGGCCCGGCCGGATAGTCGGTGTACTTGCCGTCGGCATAAGCGAGCGACGCGCGCGCGGTGAATCCCGGGAACAGCTGCGCCGCAACGTCGGCTTCGAAGCCCTTCACCTGCACTTCCGGGATGTTCGCCGGGAAGGTGCGCAGAGGGGCCGCGTTATTGCCGGTGACCGGCGTGGCGATGTTGGCCTGGAAGTCCTTCACGATCGTCCAATAGCCCGCGAGGTTCGCGGTCGCACGGCCGCCGAACAGCGAAGACTTGAGCCCGAGTTCGTAGGTGTTGTTGCGTTCGTCGCGAATGACGGCGGTATCGAGCGCCGGCTGGTTCGCGCCCGCACCGGTGCCGCCGGTAAGCTGCAGACCCGACATGTTGAGGCCGCCGGACTTGTAGCCTCGGGCATAGTTCGCGTAGCCCATCACGTCGTCGGTCACCTGGTAGGCCAGGTTCGCGCGACCGGACACATTGCCACCGCTGTTCTTCACCGAATAGCACTGCGGGCGGAACAGGGAGAGCTTGGCGTTGTCGCGGTTGTTCAGCACAGCGCCGTTGAGGCTGGTGCAGGTGACGGGATCGGGCAGCGTGGAAAATGGCAGGCCGCCTTTGACGACGGTGGCGTAGTCCCCGGTCTTGTCTTCGTAGGTGTAGCGCAAGCCCAACGTCGCGGTCAGGCGCGAGGTGACCTTGTAGTTCGCCTCACCGAAGACCGCGTAGCTGTTCATCTTGAAGTGCGAGGTGCCGTACTGGCCGTAGCCATCGGTGAGATTGTCCGGACGGTCGACGGCGGCGAAGGTGGTGGTGCTGATCAGCCAGTAGGCCGACGCGGGGCCGTACACGCTGGTCGGCTTGCCGTTGATGGTTTGTGTGAAGACATACAGACCGCCGACATAGTTGAACGGTCCGTCACCGTTGGAGGCAATCCGCAGTTCCTCGCTGTACTGATCCTGGCGCGACGGAATGCGTTGCACGGTTTGGATCGGCACGCCGATGTAGTCGCGGTCGTTGGCGACATCCCAATCCCAATAACGCCAGGCGGTGATGGACGTGAGCGTGGCGCTGCCCAGATTCCAATCGGCGTTCAGGGACAGGCCGCCGTCCTGCGTGTTGATATGCAAGGGCGCATCGATGTCAGTGAGGCGGTCGAACACGTTGGTGCTGGGCGGTACGTAGGCCGGGAAGCCATGGGCCGGCAGCGCCGCCGAGAGGCCCGCGAACTGGCGCGCGGCACTGCGGAAGCTGGTGCCGATGCGCAGGAAGCTTTGCGTGCAGCAATCCGAGTCCAGATCCGAGACGTCGCCGATCAGGCGGAGCGTCAGATTGTCGCTGGCCTCGACCAATAGCTGACCGCGGACGGCGATGTTGTTCAGGTTATTGAGCTTGCGATCGGTCATGACGTTACGGGCGAGGCCGTCGCGTCTCGTGATCTGCGCCGCGAGGCGGCCGGCGACGTGGTCCGTGATACCGCCGTTGTAACTCGCCTTCGCCTGGATGAATTGATCGCTGCCGTAAGAGACCTCGCCGTCGGCTTCGCGGTCGAAGGTGGGGGCGCGGCTGACGATGCTGATGGCGCCGCCCGTGCTGTTCTTGCCGAACAGCGTTCCCTGCGGGCCGCGCAGCACCTCGATGCGCGCGATGTCGGTGAAGTCGAAGGCGGCCGTTGCGGGTCGGCCGTGGTAGACGCCGTCAACGTAGAACGCCACGCCGGGCTCGATACCGTCGTTCGCCGCGCTGACGGACAGCGTATTCGAACCTAGACCGCGGATGGTGTAGGCCGTGTTGCGCGGATTTGCGGAGTTGTAATAGAGCGACGGAACCAGCTGCGACAGCGCCTGCGTATTCACCGCGCCGTTGCGCTCAAGCAATTCGCCGGTGATCGCTGAAACGGCAATCGGCACTGACTGCAGATTTTCTTCGCGGCGACGGGCCGTGACGGTGATGCTCTCAAGTCCTGCCAAGCTGCCGGCTGCAGCGAGCTGGGTCGCAGAGTCGGCGGCGAGGACCGCCGGAACCGGCACTGTTGCCGCGATCAAGAGATTAGCGCCGAGCAGCCAACGTGCGCTGATACCAAAGGTCGTCATAATTGCCCCCGCATCGAAAGACCTCAATCGATATATCTTTACGGATATATCGCTAAGACGGGCTTATAAGCGGGCGCCGTTCGATATGTCTAGCGGAATATAACGATGACGTTCAGGCGTTGCTGCTGTGAGGTTCCCGGGTCGAGCGCACGAACGACGGTGAATGGTTGCCGCGGCAATGCGTGTTGCGCGCGCCCCTCAAAACCCGCCCGGCTTCGGTCCGCTCGGCACGTCGCCGCGTTTGCGGGAGGATTTTTGGTTGGCGTAGCTGCCCATCTTGAAGCCGCCGGTGGCCGCGCCCGAGAGAACGCACAGGATGTCGATGCCGCCGTTGATGCACGGCAGCAGCACGGGCGCTTGTTGGACGGCGTGATCGTGCTCGCGCTGTTGGGCGCGGCGGCGTTCCTCTTCGGTCGGCGCGCGTAACGGCAAATCGTCCAGCACGAACTTTCGGCGCACGCCGGCGCAGCGTTCCCGTTCGGCGGGGGTGCGCGTGACGTCCGATCCCAGGCCGCAGAGGACATAGTTCTGCAGGCCCGTGAAAGTTTGCGGCGTGTCGACCGCCGGGGCCTGCGGCAGAGCGAGGGCGGGCGCGGCGGGCTGCTTCTTCCGGCTGAGGGGAGACGGCGATTGTGCGGCCGCATCGAGACGGGACTTGGGCGTGGGCGCGGGCGTCGGTTCCGGCACCAGGATGGGAATCCACGTGATAGCGAGATCGTCGCGCGCGATCAGGGCGGGGCCGCGGATATCCGACAGCGCGAAGAACGCCGCGATGTGGAGACATACAACGGCGAAAGCCAGAGCTGCGCGGCCGCCGCGACGGTGGGCGCGAGCGGGAGGGATCGCATGACGTGGGAGGGAAACCGAGAACGACACGCCTGACTTTCTTCACCGCGGGCGGACCAAAAACCGCGCGAAAGGTGCCGCCAAGTCAAGGCAGCAAGATGTCGCAGTGTCTCAACGGTTGTTTTCAGAGGACGCAATCGGTGCGCGTGGCCCTGGGTCCTCCGGTCAAGCCTGAGGACGACGGTGGTGGGCGACGCTCATCCCAATGAAATCCCGAACGAGAGCGCCGCGATGGCGCTTAGGCGACCTGGAGCGCTTCCGCGTCGAGGCCGAGGTAGCGGCGGTAGTCGAGGGGGAACGTGCGCCGGCGGGCGGCGAAGACCGCCTTCTGCAGGGCGTGAACGCTGAACGGCTTCACCAGGAACGCGCTGACGTCGAGCATGCGTGCCGTGGATGCAACTTTCGGGGAGGCCATGCCGGACATCATCACCACCGGCATGTCGGGTCGGAAGTTCCGCACCACCGTGCAGGTGCGGATGTAGTGCAGAAGCTCAAGGCCGTTGCCCATGGGCATGTGCACGTCGGTGATCACGCAGTCGAAGTGGTACTTCTTGCCGGTCAGGAGTTCCAAGGCCTCACCGCCGGAGATCGCGGTATGGACATGCCGTACCCCAAGCTTCTTGAGCAAGGCTTTGACGCCTTCGGTGGCGGTGAGGTCGTCGTCGACAACAAGGAACCGGAGATCTTGGAGCATTGGGCGGCGGGCTCGTGACTGGTTAATGACCGAGGCGTAGGGCGTGGTACTCGCCAAAGTGTTAACGCGCGGCGTCGCGTTCAGCTTTGGGGCGCAATACGGGGAAAAGTGTTAGAAATGTTCGAATTACGGGCACTTTTTCGCGCCATGCGCGAGCCGAACGCAACTTTAGATATATCTTTTCCTGATTGGCCGTGTGGTTAATAACGGGCCTGTTAACGGCGAGATCGCGAGTCGGGCGTGGCGTGGTTTACGCTGCCGGCGACGGAGACGTCCGTGAGCCCTGGGGACCTATGAAACGTCGCGCGCCGCCGACCCGCGCCATCGTGCTGGCGATGAGCCTATTGCTGGGCGCCGACCCGGCTGGGGCGGCGACGCTGCGGGTGGGGGTGAGCCTGATCACCGGCAACGCCGGCAACCCCTATCAGGATATTTCCCAGCCCATCGCCACGCCCGCCCAGGCGATCTTCGATGCGCTGACGGCGGTGGATGAGGCCGGCACCGTGACGCCGGCGCTTGCGACCAGCTGGACGCTGGAATCGCCCACGTCGTGGCTGGTGCGTCTGCGCCCGGGGATCGTGTTCTCCAACGGCGAGCCGCTGACGGCCGAGGCGCTGGTGGTGTCGGCGCAGCACATGGCGACGGTGGCGGGCCGTACCGAGACGGTGGGCAGCATGCTGTATCAGGTCGTCGGCGCCGAGGCGGTGGATGCGCTGACGGCGCGCGTGCGCTTGAGCGAGCCGGACCCGCTGTTCCCACTGCATGCCGCCCTGTGGCGCATTCCGGCGCCCAAGCACTGGCAGACGTTGACGCGCGAGACCTATCGCACCGCCATCGGCACCGGACCGTTCGTCGCCACCGCGCGGACCAGCAACGCGATGACGCTGCGCGCCAACAGCCAATCGTGGCGGCGGCCGCGCGTGGACGCTTTGCAGATCCTGCAGGTGGCGGATGCAACATCGCGCGTGCAGGCCTTGACCTCCGGCGCTATCGACATCGCGCTGAGCCTGGCGCCCGAAGACGAGGCGGCGGTCACCGCCGCAGGCTTCGTGTTTCACGCCCGCCCATCGACGCTGGTGCATTTCCTGGGCTTCGTGACCACAGACCCGATGTCGCCGGTGCGGGATGCGCGGGTGCGCCGCGCGCTGACGATGGCGGTCAATCGCGAAGCGATCGTGCGGCAGGTGCTGAAGGGGACGACGGCACAGGCGAGCCAGTTCGCGGCGCGGGGATCGTTCGGCTACAACGCGGCCCTGGAGCCCCTGCCCTACGATCCAGCTGCGGCGAAGCGGCTGTTGAGCGAAGCGGGATTCCCCAACGGACTGAAGCTTGCGATGACGACCTCGGTCGGGCGCGGGTCGGATGCTCTGTACTACCAGCAGATCGCCGCCGACCTGGGGAAGGTCGGCGTGGCGCTGGAACTGCGCACGGAGCCGGCGGTGAAGCTGAACCAGACAATGTTCGCCGGCACCTGGACCACCAACATGTTCAACATGTACACGCGCGGACTGGATGCGATGACGGACTATCGGTTCCGCGCCTGCCTGGGCCTGGCGACGGGGCGCGCGCCCTATCACTGCGACCCGGAACTGTTGCCGCTGCTGCGCCGCGCGATCGCGGAGCAGGATGTCGAGGCACGGCGGCGGCTTTACGGTGAAGTCGCCGCGTACGAACAGCGCAGTCCGCCGGGATTGCTGCTGTGGCAGGACGTGGAGTTCGACGGCCTGTCGCCGCGCGTGCAGGGCTATGCCCATGCGCAGGACACGATCCTGCTCGATCGCGTGGGGCTGACAGCGAAGCAGGCTGGGGATTAGACGATCGACTGCACGACGCCGCCGTCGACGCGCAAAGGCGCGCCGGTGGTGCCGGACGCCTCTTTCGAGCAGGCGTAGACCACCATGTTCGCCACCTCTTCGGTGGTGGTGAAGCGCTGGATGAGCGAGGTGGGGCGGACGGACTTGAAGAAGTCCGCCTCGATCTCCGCGAGCGATTTTCCGGTCTGCTTGGAGAGATCGGCCAGAAACGTCTCCACGCCTTCGGAGCGCGTCGGGCCGGGCATGACGGTGTTGACGGTCACGCCGGTGCCGGCGAGATGCTGCGCGAGACCGCGGGCGACGGCGATCTGGGCGGCTTTGCTGACGCCGTAGTCGATCATCTCCTTCGGGATCTGCTGGCCGGACTCGCTGGAGATGAACACCACGCGGCCCCAGTTCTTTTCGCGCATGCCGCCGATATAAGCGCGCGACAGGCGCACGCCGCTGAGGACGTTGACCTCAAGCGTGTGCATCCAGTTGGCGTCGGTGATTTCCTCGAAGGCGCGCGGCGCGAAGATGCCGGCGTTGTTCACTAGGATGTCGCAAGCCGGCACCGCCTTGACGAGGACGGCGCAGCCCTCCGCCGTGCCCACATCCGCCGCCGCGGCGCGCAAGCTTGCGGCTGGAACGGCTTGCTTGATCGCGGCGATGGCGGCCTCCACCCGGGCTTGCGTGCGGCCATTGATGACGACCTCGGCCCCGGCGGCGGCGAGCCCCAGCGCAATGGCATAGCCGATGCCGGCGGTGGAGCCCGTGACGATGGCGCGCTTGCCGGTGAGATCGATTTTCATCGCTTACATTTCCTTCGTGGCGGGCTCTTTGTCGGGGAGCGCGTCGCGCATGGTGACGAACTCCTCCGCCGCGGTCGGGTGGATGCCGACAGTGGAATCGAACTGCGCCTTGGTCGCACCGCACTTGATGGCAACCGCAAGGCCCTGAATGATCTCCGGCGCGTCCTCGCCGACCATATGGCAGCCGAGTACCTTGTCGGTCGCCTTGTCGACGATCAGCTTCATCATGGTGCGTTCGTCGCGGCCGGACAGGGTGTGCACCATCGGCTTGAAGCGCGAGATAAAGATGCGCACCTTGTGCTTCTTGCGCGCCTGCTCTTCGGTGAGACCGACCACCGACACCGGCGGATGGGTGAACACCGCCGAGGGCACGTTGGCGTGATCCATCTGCATCGGGTTGTTATTGAAGAAGGTCTCCGCGAAGCAGCGGCCTTCGTTGATGGCGACGGGGGTGAGATTGATGCG
The DNA here is from genome assembly GCA_947476275.1 of Fidelibacterota bacterium. GTDB lineage: Bacteria > Pseudomonadota > Alphaproteobacteria > Rhodospirillales > Rhodospirillaceae > SCTM01. Next base: position 23,319 of record CANJPQ010000030.1, on the reverse strand, counting down.
GTCGGTGACGTCGCCGATGGCGAAGATGTTCTCCACGCTCGACCGGCTGTCCGCATCGACCGCGACGGCGTTGCGGGCATTGAGCTTCACGCCGGCCGCTTCGAGGCCGAGGTTGGCGGTGTTGGGCGCGCGGCCGGTGGCGAACATGACTTTGTCGGCTTTAATCTCCTCGCCCATGTTGAGCATGACGGAATAGCTGCCGTCGGCGCAGGGCTCGACGGAGCGAATGGTGCTGTCGCGCAGGATCTTGATGTGCTGCTTCTCAAGTTCGCTCGCGAGGGTGGCGCGCACGTCCTCGTCGAAGCCGCGCAGGATCTGGCCGGCGCGGATGACGATGTGCACCTCCGAGCCGAGGGCCGCGAAGATGCCGGCGAATTCGACGGCGATGAAGCCGCCGCCGAAGATCACGATGCGCTTGGGGCGCTCCTTCAGATCCAGCGCCTCGTTGGAGGTGATGACGTGTTCCTTGCCTGGGAAGTCCGGCACCACCGGCCAGCCGCCGGTGGAGATCAGAATCTTCTCCGCCGTCAGGCGCTTGCCGTTGACCTCGACCGTGTGTGCGTCGCCCAATACGCCGCGCCCGGCGATCACCTCAACATTGGCGTCGCGCAGCATGCGGTTGTAGACGCCTTGGAGACGGTCGAGTTCCTTGTCCTTGGCGGCGATCATCGCGCCCCAATCGTGGGTCGCTTCGTCTACGGTCCAGCCGTAGCCGACGGCGTCCTCGAAATGGGCGGCGAAGTGGGCGCCGAAAACCAGCAGCTTCTTGGGCACGCAGCCGCGCATGACGCAAGTGCCGCCGACGCGGCTGTTCTCGACGACGGCGACCTTGGCGCCGTATTTGCCCGACAGCCGCGAGGCCCGCACACCGCCAGAGCCGGCGCCGATGGTAATGAGGTCGTAGTCGTACTTCGCCATGGGAAGCCTCTTCAGAGAGCTGGGGCGGGACGCGTATGGCGCCACAGGATCAGCGCGGCGTTCCACCCGATACAGATAGCGAGCCCAAGGCTAAGCGCAATCGCCGAGCCCCAAGGTACCGCCGTCATATGGACCAATCCCAGGGCGAGCGGCAAGGGCAGCATGGGCCAGATACAGTTCGCGAAGGTGGCCGCGGCGACGTGCGGGCCCATGCGGCTGAGCAAAATGACGCACAGGGTCGAAAACACGATCGGGAACATGGTGAGGATGCCGGCCATTGTGGGACCGAGGACTGCCGAGGCCGCCGTGACGAAGCCAACAAAACAGCCGGCAAGAATGGCGCGCAGGAACAAGTCGTACCAGCGGCGCACGACCGCGGGCACCTCCACCGGCTCCGTCGCGATGCGGTGCGTGGCGGCGACCGCCGCAATGAAGACGACGAGATTGGCGCCAACAGCGAGCGGCAGGGTCCATGTCACGGCTTTCACCGCCACGGCTGCGGTGGCCCACACCGCCCAGGTGATCGGCAGAACGAACCAGGGATTGACGCGTCGCGCGGCGAGCGCCGCCGCGGTCGGAAACAGAAATGTCGCCACCATCGCCGCAGCGCTGGCGAGCGCGCTGTCGGCGACGAAAGCGTCGCCGTAGTCGATGGCGAGGATGATGTAGGCGGGACCGACGGTGGAGGGAATGCCCGCGATCATTCCGCCCCAGACGGGGCCCAAATGCTCCGCCGCATAGATCGCAATGAGCGCGACCAGGATGGAGCAGACAATCTTGATGAGAAGCGCGGTGGTAAGAAGCAACGTGAGGTCCTCTGCCCTCGCCATAGCACAAGCTGTCACCCCGGCGAAGGCCGGGGTCCACTTGTTGTTAGGCAACGGCCTATCGATCGACCCTTGCTCGCTGAAGCGTCGAGTATAGAGGGCGCTGGAACGGCCGGCGCCTACTCCACCGTCACGCTCTTGGCCAGGTTGCGGGGCTGATCCACGTCGGTGCCTTTCAGCACAGCCGTATGATAGGCGAGCAGCTGGATCGGGATCGCGGACAGGATCGGCGCGACGAAGGGGTCGACCTTCGGGATGCAGATCGTGTGCGCGGCGTTCTTGCCGGCGCGGCGGCAGCCTTCTTCGTCGGAGATCAGGATGACGCGGCCGCCGCGGGCGACCACCTGCTCGATATTGGACAGGGATTTGTCGAACAGGCTGTCGGTCGGCGCGATCACGACGACCGGGACATGCTCGTCGATGAGCGCGATTGGTCCGTGCTTCATCTCGCCGGCGGCGTAGCCCTCGGCGTGGATGTAGGAGATTTCCTTCAGCTTCAACGCGCCTTCGAGGGCCAGCGGGAACGACGACCCGCGGCCGAGATAAAGCACGTCGCGCGCCTGAGCGATCTCTTCGGCGATCTTGGCAATATGCGCATCCGCCGCCAGCACTTCGGCGCAGCGGCTGGGCACTTCCGTGAGCGCGGTCGACAGCCGCGCTTCCGCCTTGGCATCGATAGCGCCGCGGGCGCGGGCCATCACGATGGCGAAGGAGGCGAGCACCATCAACTGCGTGGTGAACGCCTTGGTGGAGGCGACGCCGATCTCAGGCCCTGCATGCGTCGGCAGTACGGCGTCGGATTCGCGCGCAATCGCACTTTCCGGCACGTTCACCACCGAGATGATGTGCTGTCCTTGCGACTTGCAGTATTTCAGCGGCGCCAGCGTGTCGGCGGTCTCGCCGGATTGGGAGATGAAGATGCCGAGCCCGCCCTTGGTCAGCGGCGGTTCGCGATAGCGATATTCCGAGCCGACGTCGGCATCCACTTCCACCCGCGCCAGGCGCTCGATCCAATACTTGCCGACGAGGCCGGCGAGATAGGCCGTGCCGCAGCCGACGATGGTGACACGGTTGATCTTCGCCAGATCGAACGGCATGTCCGGCAGCGTGAGAGAGCGCTCCACCGGGTTGAACAGCGTGCGCAGGGTATCGCCCAGCACCTGGGGCTGTTCGTAGATTTCCTTCAGCATGAAATGGCGGTATTCGCCCTTGCCGATCATGGCACCGGAAACGGCGGTCTGCTTGATCGCCCGCTCGACTACGTGGCCGTCACGCGCGTGGATCACCACCTTGTCCTTGGTGATCGCCGCCCAATCGCCGTCTTCCAGATAGGTGATCTGGTTGGTCATGGGCGCAAGCGCCATGGCGTCGGAGCCGAGATACATCTCGCCGCTGCCGTAACCCACCGCGAGCGGGCTGCCCTTGCGCGCGCCGTACAGGACATCCGGTTGATCGGCGATCAGAATGGCGAGCGCAAACGCGCCGTCGAGGCGGCCGATGGCCCGCTGCACGGACTTCTCGGGCTCCAGGCCCTCGTTGAGATACTGCGCGATCAGGTGGACGACGACTTCGGTGTCGGTGTCGCTGGCGAACGTGTGCCCTTTGCCTTCGAGTTCCGCGCGCAGTTCCTGAAAGTTCTCGATGATACCGTTGTGGACCACCGCCACCTTCTCGTTGGCGTGCGGATGCGCGTTGGATTCGTTGGGCACACCATGGGTCGCCCAGCGCGTATGGCCGATGCCGATCGTGCCCTCCAACGGCTCCGCGTGGAGACGCTTGGCGAGTTGGGAGATCTTGCCCGAGGCGCGGCGGCGATGGATCGCGTGGCCGACGAGGGTGGCGATACCGGCGGAATCATACCCGCGGTACTCCAGACGCCGCAGCCCATCCAGCAAACAGTCGGCCGCGTTGTTCCGGCCGATCACACCGACGATTCCGCACATGCCTTAGCCTCGTAACCAGTTCGTCAGGGAACACAACGCAGACAACGCCTGCGCGTCGCTCACGTCTTCCTCCGGGCCGAGCGCGCGGCCTTCTCGGCCTTCTTCTTTGCGCGGTAGCGCGGCGCGAAACCGGCCAGGTTCTTCTGGCCGCCTTCGTTGACCGCCAGGGCATCGGCGGGCACGTCTTTGCGCACCACCGCGCCGGCGGCGACGATGGCGCCGTCGCCAATCTTCACCGGCGCGACAAGAACCGAATTGGAGCCGATAGAGGCTTTTGCGCCGATATCGGTGAAGGACTTATTGAAGCCGTCGTAATTGGCGGTGATGGTGCCCGCGCCGATGTTGGCGGCGGGCCCGACGCGCGCATCGCCGACGTATGTCAGATGGTTGACCTTGGCACCCTGCTCCAGCACCGCGTTCTTGATCTCGACGAAATTGCCGACGTGGGCATCGGGGCCGATCTCCGCCCCCGGCCGCAGGCGCGCATGGGGACCGACAACGGCGCGGCGCGCGATAGAGGCGCCCTCGATATGGCAGAAGCCCTTGATGACCGCCTCATCTGCGACAACGACGCCTGGGCCGAACACGACGAAGGGACCGATCTCCACATCCTGCCCGACGACGGTATCGGCGCTGAAATAGACCGTGCTGGGGTCCGTGAGGGTGGCGCCGTTCTCCAGCGCGGCGCGGCGCATGCGCCCCTGCAGCAAGGCCTCGGCCTCGGCGAGTTCGGCGCGGCTGTTGATGCCGAGCAGTTCGTCCTCATCGCCGTTGACCACCGCGCAGGTGAATTTGGCTTTGCGCGCCAACCCGACGAGATCGGTGAGATAAAACTCGCCCTTGGCGTTCTTGTTCGTCACCTTCGGCAGGAGTCGCCATAGCACCGCGGCATCCACCAGCATGATGCCGGAGTTGCACAGGCGGATCTTGCGCTCCTTGTGCGAGGCATCCTTGACCTCGACGATACGCTCCAGGCCCTTCTTGCCAACGACAAGGCGGCCGTAGCCACCGGGATCCTTCGGCTCAAACCCAAGCACGACGATGGCCGGCGGCTTCTTCCCGGCGCGGGCCGCACGCATGCGGGCATAGGTGGCCGCCGTGACGAATGGGGTATCGCCGTAGACGATCAGGACGTCGCCCTCGAACCCGCGCAAAGCGCCGTGGGCCTGCAACACGGCATGGCCGGTGCCGAGCCGTTCGGTCTGCTCCACAGTCTTATGGGGGGCGACCGCCTTGGCGACAGGCCCCATGTCCGGGCCGATCACGACCACGACCGGCCTGACGGCTTCGTCCTTCAGTGTCGCCAGCACGTGGCCGACGAGGGTGCGCCCGGCCACCTTGTGCATCACTTTGGGGTGGCGCGACTTCATGCGGGTGCCCTGGCCAGCGGCCAGGACAATGGCGGCGGTCGGGCGGCCGGATCCGACGGGAGCGGCCTTTTTGGCGGCGGCGGGCGTTTTTGAGCTGTTGGATTTGGCCATGGGGCGGGGGACTACCGAGGTGATCGCAAAAATGGCACGGGGCCCGCGCCTGGAAAAGGAGTGGTTGCGGCTGGGGTAACGCTGGCGGCTGAAAAAAGTGTCATAGAGCAAGGGGTTCAGTGCAAAAGTGGACTTGGGACCGGTTCTCGCATGCCGCACGCCGCCGGACCGGGGCCGCCCATCCCGGAGCCGCGCGCGCCGGGCGGTTGACGTCGTCCCCTGCCCTCTTTAGAACCCGGGTTCCTCGCACACCCGGGACGCCTTAACAACGCGCCCCTTGGCCTTGCGACGGGCGATTAGCTCAGCGGTAGAGCACACCCTTCACACGGGTGGGGTCACAAGTTCAATCCTTGTATCGCCCACCATTCTCTCAAATGACTAAGAGCCGCGGGAAACCGCGGCTCTTGTCGTTTGGGGGCGATGCACCGCTCTAAGCGTTTTGAAGCCGCCGCAACGCCGTTGAATACGGCGCGCCGTGGCAAGCCGATTGCGCCGAGAGGACGGAACCGCGCGCGGCCGGTGCGCTCAATGCTGGTCGAAAATCCGATGCTCAACTATCATTCGAATTCGATCACGCGGCGTGAGCCGAGCGAAAACCGCGATCGCAGCTCATTCGTCCACCACCTCACTCATTTGCGCGGGTCATGTTCTACACTATCGCCATAGCGATCACCGGCGCCATCGTCCTGGGGGTCGAGGTCCTGTCGTCCCGGATCCTCACGCCCTACTTCGGCGTGAGCCTGTACATATGGGCGAGCATTCTGAGCATCACGCTCCTGGGCCTCGCCGCCGGATACTTCCTCGGTGGTGTCGTCGCGCGGCGGTCGACCCCGGATCGGCTTCGGGTCACCTTCCTTCTTTACCTAAGTATCGCGTCGATGGCGCTGGCGCTGTCGGCCGCGCTTTATCCGCGGATTTTTCCCGCGCTGATGAATTTGCATTTGGTGCTGGGGAGCCTTCTCGCTGCGATCATCCTCATGGCGGCACCGTTGTTGCTCTTTTCTGCGCTGAATTCGTTCGTCATCGTGTTGACCAAGACCGGCGAGAACGAGAACGGCGACGCTGGCGCCGGTCGCGTGTTTTTTGTCAGCACGTTGGGATCTGTCGCGGGCGTGGTGCTGACGGCGTTTCTGGTCATCCCGCTTTTCAGCAATACCAAGGGCCTGTTGCTGTTTTCGCTGGCGACCGCGCTGGTCGCATGCGCCGGGTCCTGGATTTGCCTCTCCGGCTTCCGAGCCCATTTGAAATCATGGATTTTCGCTGCCGTGGCCGTCGCGCTGAGCGCGGGGCTGTTGGTTCAGGAGTACGTGTTCCCGGTCGATCAGTTCGCGGGCCCGGATGGGCGGCAATGGACGATCCTGGACGAACGTCATTCGATCTTCGGCTCGATCAAGGTCGCCGAGGTCGGAATGGGGCCCGCTAGGTATCGGTTCTACATCAATGACGGCATCATTCAGGATGCCGTGCAGGTTGGCGACGGCAGAAGCATTGCCTTGTTTCCCCATATGCTGTCGGCCTTGCTGAGCCAATACGCGCCGGACTCCAAGAACATCCTTTTCCTTGGGCTGGCGGCGGGCCTTGTGCCGATGGACTTTCCGCCGCCCCGCTACCACGCGGAAATTGTCGAGATCAATCCGGACTCACTCGATATCGCGAAGCGATATTTTGGCTTCCGCGAAGACGGCCGAGTCACCCATGTTCAGGACGCGCGGACATTCGTGCGCGATTGCAAAGGCCGTTTCGACGCAATCGTGTTCGACATGTTCCACGGCGACGGCGTGCCGGACTACTTGCTGTCGAAGGAATTCTTCCGCTCCCTCCAACAGTGCGGAACGGAAAATGCGGTGATCGTGATGAACGCGTTCGAGGACCGGGAGCATCCCGAGGTGCGCAATGCCATCCTGGCAACGGTTCATGCGGCCTTCGCCAATATGGCCTACTTTTCCGACCCGTCGGATAAGGAGCCGGTGAGAAACGTATTTCTCGTCGCTTCGAATCAAGAGCTGCGCGCAACACCTTTCCACTACACCGCGCCGTCCTATCTCGCGCGACAGCTTGAATCCACCTTGGCCGGCCGGGAAACATTCACCCGCCAATCGCCCGACCTTGGCGCCCCCCTCAGCGACGCCCACAATATCTATTCGGTGCTCAGCAATGAAATGAGCATGCGGGTGCGCAAATCAATCCAGACCAACATGGCGATAGGTCTGTTCAAGAGTTGAGGTGCGGACTGTCGCCGCGCTTGACTCTAGGGAAGCGGTCCCATCGAGAAGGACACACCCGCCTGTTTGGCGTGGAGACCGTCGATGAACTGCTGTGGGACGCCGGCACCCAATGCGCCCAGATGCACCAACATGCGCAGGGCATGCAGCGTGAGATCCGCCGAGCCGTAGCAGTGCTGGGCAATCATGGCCAATTGCTTCCACTGTGACACGCTCATCGCGTCCGGCCGGGTGAAGTCGCGGCAATAGACCACGTCGGCTTCGAGCAACTGCTTCAGACCGATCTTGGGATCCTGGTTCACAAGGAAGGGCGCGATGCTCCATTGCCGCAGTTGCGCAAGGCAGTGCGGCACAAAGCCCTGTTCGCGGAGTTCCTTGTCGACCTGCCAGTACACCGGTTGGTCTTTATATAGCGGCAGGAACGACACTTCGGCGTGAATGAACACGGCGTTTTGCAATGTCTTTCGACCGCCCCGAAGGATGGAAAGTTCCGATCCCTGTACGTCGACCTTGAGGAGATCGATGTCGGGCAGATCGATGTCGTCCAGCCGATGGGTTTGCACCTGGCGTCGTTCAACCACTTCGCCAAAGCTGGGCATCGCGTTGAACAGGCGCAGCGCGTCGGGGTCAGGTTCCAAAAGGCTCGACATTCCCCTGGCGTGACAGATCTTGAGTTCGTGCGACCTGCCATCGCCGACGGCATGGGGGAGGTAGGTTTGGAGCGGCCCTTTATTTTCCTGGAGGTGCGCGAGCGCATCCGCCTGGGGCTCAAACCCGATCACCGTACACCGCTTATGTTCTAGCATGCGGAGATAGGGCGGTTCACCATCGATGGGATTGGCGCCGATATCGAGCACCGAGGTGAGCCGCGGCAACGCCAAGAGTTCGTGCAGAGGTATTGCCATGGAGCGCCATAGATGCCGGGCGAGCCGTCAGGCCCGTTCACGCAGATTGGAGCACCTATAGGGCGACGCGGCAACGTCGGCACGCGGCCTCAATTGGACAAACCGAGTCCGTGCATAAATGACACGCTTTGCGTTTCTGTCACCGCAGATTGCCGTCCAGTCAATTGCCGTGGTCGATGCGCCTAAGGATGATTGTTGCGCTGGCGTTGCTGCGCGTTGGGGGCGCTAGGCTTGCGCACGCGCAATCGCCTCGCCGATCCCCGTTCAGCCACCGCTCTGTTGCACACCGCCCGTCACCGGCACGCCGCGCGATGCATCGGCGACGGGCACCTTGGGGGAGTTAATATCATGCGAAGTGTATCGACGCGTTCAACCCACCGGCTGCAGCGCCGCGCAGCGCTTGCGGCGTGCGTTTCCCTAATCGCGCTTTTGCCCAGCGTCGCTTCGGCACAGGGTGTGATCGAAGAGATCACCGTATCGGCCCGCCGCCGCGAGGAAAGCTTGATTGCCGCGCCCCTGTCGGTGACCGCGTTCACCGCTGCGACCCTCGAGAAGGCGCAGATCCGCGACCTCACCGAATTCAACGGCCGCACCCCTGGCTTCCGCTACGCCACCCAAAGCATCGCGCAGAGCAGCCGCGTCGCCCCGCAGGTGCGCTTCCGCGGCATGAATGCCGGCGCCGTCGGCCAGCTGTTGCAGATCGGCTCGTCGTTCTTGGACGGCACGTTCCTGCTGGGCGGTGCGCAGTCGTTGACGTTCGAAGACATCGAGCGCATCGAAGTGATCAAAGGGCCGCAGAGCGCCTTGTTCGGCCGCGGCACCTTCGGCGGCGCAGTCAACTTCGTGACCAAGCGTCCGGGCGACACCTATGGCGGAACGGTCACGGCGGAAGTGGAAACCCGCAGCAGCCATCGCATCAGCGGCGCAGTCGATCTGCCCATCATGGAGAAGGTGAAGCTGCGCGTCAGCGGCGCCGCGATCCAGAAGGGCGCGCACTATCACAACCTGGACGGCACCGACATCGGACGCGAGCGCACCGAGAACGGCAACATCCAAGCCGTGATCACGCCGAGCGACAACCTGGAACTGCGCGTGCGCCATGTGCGCTCCTACCAGCACGACAGCCAAGGCGCCGTGGTCAGCTTGAGCGCCTCGCGCGTCGAAGTGACCAGCCCGCTGGAGTGCCAACCGGGCACGGTGCCCTATTGGTGCGGCGCGATCCCGCTCCTGGGCGACGCGGGCGTCCCGTCACGGATCGCCAGCAACGCCGGCACTTTGCTGTCGCAGGCGTTCGGCAGAACTACCAATCCGACCCTGATCGCAGACATCCTGGCGAAGAACAGGAACAACCCGCTGTTCAAGCCGATCGGCGACAACATGCAGAATCAGGTGCCGACGTTGAACCACAACGGCAGCGAAGGCCGCGTCCAGCGCTCCAGCGTTGAAGGCACCTACACCTTCGGCGGCGGATACAAGCTCGATGCGTCGTTCTCGACCAGTTCGGCGCGGTCGATGTACGCCTCGGCGACCAACGACGACGGGAAATCATGGGTCTTCGCGCCGCTCGTGTTGACCAACCGCAACGTCGAAGCGCGATTCTCATCCCCCGGCGAGCAGCGCTTGCGGTGGTCGTTGGGCGTGAATCACTTCAGCGCCGAGGAATTGGGTTCCTCGGCCGGCATCGCGTCCGCGAGCGCGATCGGCGGTGTGGCGTCTTACAATCCGCCGGCGATCCTGACGGGCCAATACCGCAACGTGAATACCGGCGGCTTCGGCACGCTGTCCTTCGACATCCTCCCGAACCTGACGCTCGATCTCGAAGGGCGCTATCAGTCGGACTCGCTGATCAGCGGTTACAAGTCCCTCACGCCGGCGGAACTCGCCGACAAAGCATTCCTGCCGCGTGTGATCGTGAACTACCACCCAATCGAGAACACCACGCTGTATGGCAGCTGGTCGAAGGGCAAGCTGCCCGGTGCGATCAACGCGTTCTACGACGGCCTATTCCCGGCCGTGCAGAACACGATCAACACCCAGCCCGGCTTCTCCCGCAACGTGCCGCCGGAAACGCTCAACAGCTATGAAATCGGCTTCAAGCACCACGGCAGCTGGTTCGAATACTCCATCGCGGCGTACTACATGAAGTGGAACAACCTGAAGAACACAGCGCCGTATATCGTGAGCTGCAACACGCCGGGCGTGATCGTCCTCAACGGCACCTGCAACACGGGCTCGTTCCAGGTCGGACCGAACACCATCTCGATCGGGACCCTGAATCCGATCTTTGCGCGTAACACAAAGATCAAGGGCCTCGAATTCGAAGGCACGGTCGCGGTGACCGAGAACTTGAGCTTCGGCCTGAGCCTCGATCTGCCGGATGCGAAGTACGACGCTTACCTGCTCGGCTCAGCGGCCGTGGCCGCCACCGGTCTGACCACCGCCAACGGCAAGACGATCTACGAATACCCGACCAATCAAGGCTCGCTCGCGGCGACGTGGGACGCGCCCCTGACGGGCGATTGGCGCTATCACGTTCGCGGCGACCTGGTGCATATCGGCAAGATCTACGTCGACGAAGCCGCCCTCGCCTACGTGAAGGCGCGGAATCTGGTCAACCTGCGTATCGGCGTCGAAAGCGAGAAAGGCATGAAGTTCGAGATCTATGCCACCAATCTGCTGGGCGACAAGAATTGGGCTTCGGGACGCCGTGGCACGGATACCTTGAACGGCGTGGGCCCATCCGCGTTCGTCGAACTGCCGCGCAAGCAGGCCTTCGGTCTGCGGGCCGGCTACACTTTCTAATTCTGGCTAAGCCAGTCTAAAGCCTAAGCTTTCACCGGAACGGCCGGGCCGACGGAAACGTCGCCCGGCCGTTTTGCATTTTTGGCAAAGCGCCCGGAACGTGAGCGCATCGCGCGGGACGGATTGGCCCCCGCCCGCCGAAGCCGTAGACCGGGGTGTCATTGGCGATGCGAGGACCGGATGGAACTCACCCAGCTGCGCCACTTCGCTGCGGCGGCCGAGCATCAGAACCTGAGCAAGGCGGCCCGTGCCCTCGGGCAATCCACGTCTGCCTTAAGCCGCAGCCTCAAGCGGCTCGAGCTGTCCGTCAACGGCTCGCTGTTCGAGCGTACCGGCCACGGCCTCAAGCTATCCGACCTCGGCACGACGCTGCTGGAATACGCACATACGATCCTGAACGAGCATGACCGGGCGATGGTGGCGATTTCCGCCACCGGCAAGCAGAAGTCCGGCGTGCTGCGCATCGGCGTCGTGCGCTATCTCGCGGATTTCGGATTGGCGGCGCCGATCGCCAAGCTGCTACGGCGCTTCCCCAAAGCCGGCATCGAAGTGCTCGACAGCAGCTTCGAAGACCTGCTGCACCGGTTGTCGAACGCAGAGCTGGACGTGGTGATCGCCACAATGACGTCCGCGTTGATTCACGATGAGCTTTTGTTCGAGCCCGTCGTGAAAAGCGATCTGATTTACGTGGCCGCGGCGAGCCATCCCCTGGCGAAGAAACGCGTGGTGACGGCGGAGGACATGATGCATGAGCGCATCATCATGTCGAACCGCCCGGCCATGATCCGGTCGCACTATCGGCGTTTTAGCGCCGCGGGAGAGCCGGTCGACTTTCACCCGCTGATCACGTCATCGCCGGGTCTGACACGGCAGTTGCTGCTCACAGGGGATTTCATCGCGATCTCTTCCCGCCACGCGGTCGCCGCCGACATCCAAGCCGGACGCCTTGCCGAACTGCGGCGCAAGTTCCGCCCCGATAGCTTGCCGATCGGCATGCTTGTGCGAAAAAGGGGCGTAAAATCAGCCCTGTTGACCGCGTTTATGGGCGAAGCCCGCACCGCCCTGCGGGCCGCCCGGAAGTAGCCGCTCCGTGCTGTTACAAGGTGGCAAATCTGATTGCCACGAACGCAATTGCTTCCCATCGACCCGGCGCGAATGATGGCCCCAAAATCAAAGCCTTCTAGGGACTTCTATGATCAAACCATGGCGCGCCGTCTGTATGCAGACGATCAATCATTGTCTCAACTTCGCGAAGACCCGCGACGAGGCCATGGCAATCCTCAATTCTTCGATCGACCGCTGGATCGAACTAATCACGTCGTCGGTGGGTGGGCCGCGCCCGAACAAGCCGAAGGTGTTGTGCCTGTTCCCGGAATTCAATCTGCAGGGCTTCCCGATCAAGGAGACCGCGAAGGAGTGGATCGAGAAGGCCTGCATCGCGATCCCCGGACCGGAGATCGCGCGGCTGCAGGAAACCGCGGCGAAACTCGGCTGCTATATCGGCCTCAACGCCTATGAGAACGATCCGGAATGGCCGGGCCGCTACTTCAATTGTTCGGTGCTGATCGACGACACCGGCAAGGTCATCCTGAAGTACCGCCGCATCAATACCGTGCAGTGCGTCTCGCCTCACGACATCTGGGACGATTACATCAAGAAGCTCGGCATCGAGGGCGCATTCCCGGTGGCGAAGACCGAGATCGGCAACATCGCCATGATGCCCTGCGGCGAAGTGCTGTATCCGGAAGCCGCGCGCGTGTTCATGCTACGCGGGGCGGAAGTCATCCTGCATCCCACCAGCGAAAACGGCGCCTACGGCCACTCCGGCTGGACCGCCTGCCGGATCGCGCGCGCGGCGGAGAACATGGTGTACTTCGTTTCCGCCAACGCCGGCGGCTCGACCGGCTCCGGCGGCGCGGCACAGCACAACATGGGCCACTCCCGCATCATTGACTACAACGGCATGGAATTGACCAACACCGGCGGCCCGGGCGAAAGCACCAGCGCGGCGGCGATGATCGACATCGAACGCCTGCGCGAGGCCCGGCGCGATCCCTACAGCATCAACCGCCTGCTGCGGCATCGCGCGAGCGCGTACAAAGAAGTCTTCGCTGCGGCAGACTTCTTCCCGGCCAACTCGTTCCTCGATGCCCCGATGGAATCCAAGGCGAAGATGGTCGAGGCGATGCGCATCGGCAGAGAGAACTTGCTCCGCGCCGGCATCCTTCACCCGGAACCGGGCGAAGCGTAGATGCGCGACTTCATCGGCACGGCGGCGGAAGCGGTCGGCGCCAAGTTCACGTTCCGCACCATCGAAGGCTTCGGCGGCGTTCCCCTCCACATGGGCGAAGCCGGGCCGCGCGATGCACCGCCGGTGATCCTCATCCACGGGCTGGGCGCTTCCAGCTTGGCGTGGGTCCATCAGCTGACCTCAGGCCTTACCGACGCCTTGCGCGTGATCGTGTACGACCTGCGCGGGCACGGCGCGTCCGGGAAGCCGTGGGCGGCGGAAACCTACGCCCGCCCGCACACGACCGCGGGCGATCTCCACGCCGTCGCAGCCGCGGCCAGCGTGCAGCGCTTCACGGCCGTGGCGTGGTCCTACGGCGGTCATGTGATCTTGGATTACATTCGGACCTACGGCATCGAGTCCGTCGCCAAGATCAATCTTGTCGGTACGTTGGCGGCGCTGGTGGAACGCCCCGCTTCGGGGCCCACGAATTTGGAAGCGCTGAAGGCCAGCCAGGCGCGGTCAGTCTCCGATAATCCGCTCGAGGTGGTGCAAGCCAATTTCGGCCAGGCGGATTTCATCACACATAAAGGCGTCGCGCCGGAGATGCAGGCGCTGGTCGAGATGCTGACCAACCAGCTGCCCACATACGCGAAGCGGATGTTGATCGGCAAGATCACGCAGAACGACGATCTGGTCCCGCGCCTCACCTGCCCAACGCTGGTATCGGTCGGCGATCAGGATGTCACTGTGCCGAAGGTGTCGGTTGATACGCTTATGTCGAGACTGCCGGCGGGCCGGTTGTCGACCTACACCGGTTGCGGCCATTCGCCGTTCCTGGAAGACCCGGCACGGTTCAACGCCGAACTGCGGGACTTCGTGCTGAGCGCATGAGACGCTTCAGCGCCATCGTCGGTCTTCTCCTCCTGGCTGCCACGACCGCGCAGGCGGCGGAAGGCGGATCGGTGCTGCGCATCGCGTCCACAAGTTTCGGCCTGAAGCCCGGGCATCCCTATCGCGGCGGAACGCTGCCAGCGGTGCTGCCGCAGGAAGCCGCGTTCGATCCGCTGGTGAAACTGGACAAGACCGGCAAGCCGTCCCCTGCCCTTGCCGTCGCCTGGTCGAGCGCGGACAGCAAAGTTTGGACATTCAAACTGCGCCCCGGCGTGAAGTTCTCGAACGGCGAACCGTTCACCGCCGAAGCGCTGGTGGTCTCCCATGAGCACCTGAGCAGCGACATCGGTCAGACGGAAACCGTCGGCAGCTATCTGACGAATATCGCGCGCATGCGGGCAATCGACGACCTGACGGCGGAGATTACCCTCAGCGAAGTCGATGTGATCTTCCCGATCCACGCCTCGGTGTGGTTCATCGCCGCACCCGCCGCGTGGAAGAAGCTGGGCCCGGACGCGTTCAGCGCGCATCCGGTGGGCACCGGCCCATTCATCATCACCGGCTTTCAAACGGCCAAGGCGGACATGGTCCGCAACCCCAATGCCTGGCAGCCGCCGAAGGTCGACCGTGTGCAATTGCTGATCGTGAAGGACGAGGCCGCGCGGGAATCCGCGCTGCTGGCCGGGCAGATCGATGTGGCGATGAGCATCTCGGCGGAATCGAAGGAGCGCATGGAAGGCGCTGGGGCGGCCTTCGTCGTGCGGCCGACGCCACTGATCAACTATTCCGCCTTCAATCTGGTATCGCGGCCCAACTCGCCGCTGAACGACAAGCGCGTACGTCAGGCGATCAACTACGCAGTCGATCGCGAGGCTATCGTGAAGAGCTTGCTGCTGGGTGCGAGCTACACCACGGGGCAGCTGGCCGCGCCGACGAGTTTCGGTTTCAACCCGAAGATCAAGCCCTACCCCTATGACCCGGCACGGGCGAAAGCGCTGCTGAAGGAAGCCGGCTTCGCCAATGGATTCGAATTGACGATCGAACTCGCCGTGTTGGGATCGAGCGACTCTCTTCTGTATCAGCGTATCGCCGAAGATCTCTCGAAGGTCGGGATTCGCGTGACCATCCGACAGGTCACGCTCTCGCAACTTACCATCGACATGTTCACAGGCACCATGCCCGCGGATATGTTCCAGACCGGCATCCGTTCACTGGACCCACTGCTGGATTACCGGTTTCGTATGTGCCTGAAGCCGTCGCCGGGCCGCAAAGCCTTCGCCTGCAATCAAGCGGTGCTGGAAGTGGCGTCGCGGGCGAAGGCGCAATCCAATCTCGAAGCGGCCGAGGCGCTGTATCGCGAGACCCTGCAGCGAGAGTACGACGACCCGCCCGGCCTATTCCTGTGGGAGAAGGTGGATTTCGACGCCGTGAGCGCGAAGGTCGTGAACTATGCGCCGGTGCTGGACTTCGTGAACTTCGACACGATTGACCTGAAGCCTTAGCGCTTCTTGTCGGCCGGGTGCGCCGCGAGCGCGCCCGTGATGAATTCCGACAGGCCTTTGGCGATCTCCTGGGACGAGCGGTCGTCGTCCCACAAGCCGAAGCGCATGCCGATGAAGGCGCTTAAGCCCACCATGCCCCAGGCGCGTTCCTCGACATTGCCGCGACGGAACACGCCGGCTTTCACCTGGGCTTCAATGCGCTGTTGATAGGCAGCGGCGAACGCCTCAAAGTAACCGCGATGGACATCGGGCGCCACCAACTGCGCCTGCATGATGATGGTGTAGAGCGAGCGGTGGCCGCGCACGAAGTCCACCAGCAAGGCGATGCGCTGGACCTCCGAGGCCACGGGATCGAGGGCGGGGTTCAAGCGCTCGGCGATCCACTGGCGGGTGAACGCACCGAGTTCCTCGATCACCGCGCGGTAGAGCCGCTCCTTGCTGCGGAAGTAGATGTAGAACGTGCCCTGGGCGACGCGGGCGCGCTGCGTGATGCTGACCACGGAGGCGGCGTGATAGCCGCGGGTGCCGAACTCCTTGATGGCGGCATCAAGCAAGCGCCGGCGCGTCTTCTCGCCGCGCTCAGTCTTGGGCATCGGCACCGACTTGCGGCCCTGCGCCCCGCGTTTCGCGGCTTCAGACATCCCTCAGTCCCGCTGCGTCCCTCGCTTGCCGGGATCCCCTCCCGGCAAGTGGCGCAGCACCGTAGTGGAAAGCCATGGCGAAATAAATGCCGCCGTAGCCGGTTAGAGCTTCACGCCGATCGATCCGGTGACGGTCCGGGGCGGGCCGTAATAACCGGTGATGGTGTTGCCAAGCGTCGCGCCAGGGAAGTTGTAGCCGCCCACACGGTAGTGCTTGTTGGTGAGGTTCTTGCCGTGCAGGCCGATCTCGTAGCGGCCGCTGCCGGAGGTCCACACAATGTCCGCGTTCGCCAACGCGTAGCCGCTCTGGTCGAGCTGCGAGGGAATCTCGAACATCGAGTACTTGCTGCGGAAGCTCGCCCAACCGGTGATAGCCAATCCGCCGCCCATCACATCAGCTTCGGGTCGATACGTGAGAGCGAAAGAGCCGTTCCACTTCGGGGTGTTCTGAAACAACCGTAGGGTTGAGACGTCCTGAACGGTGGTGCCGACCAGCGCCAGATACTGCTGGAACTTCGCGTTGGTGTAGCCCAGCGAGAGCGTCGCGCTCAGTTCGCTAGTGAAGTGGGCCGTGCCTTCGAGTTCGGTGCCCCAGATGCGCGAGCGGCCGGCGTTCTGAACTTGGCTGGCGACTGTGGTGCCGACCAGGCTCTGCAGAGTGACCTGTTGATCGCGATACTGCGAGTAGAACCCCGCGGCGGCGAAGGTGAAGGTCTTGTTGGGCGAGCCGCCCTTTAAGCCGATTTCGTACGAATTGACCTTCTCCGCATTGAAGCCGGCGGAGGTGGTGGGTGTGAGGATGGCGTCGCCGCGCGGATCGAAGCCGCCGGACTTGAAGCCCTTGCTATACGCGGCGTAGGTGGTGAAGTCCGGCGAGATCTTGTAGCTGACGCTCACACGCGGCGTCAGCGGCTCGAAGGTGCGCGTATTGCGGTAGTCCGTGCGGACCAGCAGACGCGGCGCGTTGGGCGCACCCTGATAGGGGCTGCGCAAGCCAGTGTAGTCGGCGCGATAGACCGCGCCGATGCGCTTGTCGTGAGTCCAGCGCAGGCCGGCGGACACGCTCAAGGCGTCGGAGACATTGAAGCTGACATCGCCGAAGACCGCGACACTGCGCGTCGGGGTCTTACCGTAAGTAGCGGTGGTGCGCGGATAACCGAGTACCGCCAGGAGCGGATTGCCGACGACGGTGTCGAACTCGCCCGAGGCCACTGAGTTCATGTAGTAGAACCCAGCCACGCCTTGCACGCGCTCGCTCTGATACAGCAGCTGGAATTCCTGGCTGAACTGCTCATCCGCGTAGGTGG
Source organism: Fidelibacterota bacterium (assembly GCA_947476275.1). Taxonomy (GTDB): domain Bacteria; phylum Pseudomonadota; class Alphaproteobacteria; order Rhodospirillales; family Rhodospirillaceae; genus SCTM01. The sequence goes on along the minus strand of CANJPQ010000030.1, from coordinate 5,647 downwards.
CGGGAACGTCCAGATAGGGCGTCGGCGTGCCGTCGAAGTCGATCACCGTATCGGTGTGGCCTTCGCGGTAGGCGGTAATGGACTTCGCGGTGAGCTCATCGCTGAACTTCCACTCCGCCAGGACCGACATGCCTTGGGTCATGACGTAGTTGTTGTCGCCAAGGCCGGCGGCCTGGGTGTCGTAGACGCCCGGCAGCACCAACGACGTGAGATACGGCGCCTCGCGATGGCCGTGATTAGGATTGGACTTGTCGACCGTACGATCGCCGGTGACGCGCACGAACAGACTGTCGCTGGGCGTCCATTCGGCGGTGAGCCGGCCGGTGAGCAGTTTCTGGTTGTAGTGCTCCGCCCCAGTGGTGAGGTTCTTGCCGTAGCCGCTGCGGCTGAAATAGCCGACGGCGCCGCCGGCCTTCAGGGTTGGTGCGATCGGCGCGGAGAACGACACCACGCCGTCGGCCTGACCATACGTTCCGGCGCTCAGCTTAGCGCGGCCCTCGACGTCATCGCCAAGCCTGCGGCTGACGTACTTGATCGCGCCGCCGATGGTATTGCGGCCGTAAAGCGTGCCCTGGGGACCGCGCAGCACTTCGACATGGTCGATATCGAAGATCTCCAACACAGCGCCTTGCGGGCGGGCCATGTACACGTCGTCGATGTAGAGGCCGACGCCGGGCTCGAACGACCACACCGGATCCTGCTGGCCGATGCCGCGGATGAAGGCGATGAGGGTGGAATTGGACCCGCGCGCAACCTGCAAGGTGAGGTTGGGCGTGACCTGCTGTAGCACGGTGATGTTGGCGGCATCGATGTTCTCGAGCGCCTGGGCGTTGAAGGCGGAAACGGCGATCGGCACGTCCTGCAGCGTTTCCTCGCGGCGGCGCGCGGTAACAACAACTTCTTCGATGGCGGCCACCTGAGGCGCGGTTTGGGCCACGCTCATGGTCGAGCCCAGCGCGGTCGCGGCCTGAAGCGAGACAAGCCCGACGAACCACTGGCGCTTGTTGATGGTCATCTGCATCCCCCTTGTGTGTTCACGATCTGCGGAAGTGCCACAGCATTCGCGCCAAACGAGATATGAGTCAACTCTCATATGATAGCATTGTCATGTTTGTGATGTCATAGTTACGCCTGCGCCACAGGGATTTGTGCGCTGCAACAATTACGGAAAATTGCAGCGACAGAACAGGAAGTACGCAGATCGCCGGCCGTCATCGCCGCACCTGCGAGAGGGAGAGCGAGATGAACGACACACCACGCCGCGGTTATCGCAGCTACGTCCTGTTCATGTTGATCGTGGTTTACACGATCAATTTCATCGATCGTCAGATCATCGGCATTCTCGCCCCTGCAATCAAAAGAGATCTCGCGCTGACCGACACGCAACTCGGGCTGCTCGGCGGGATTGCGTTCGCGGTGTTCTACACCGCGCTCGGCATTCCCATCGCGCGGCTGGCGGATCGGTTCAATCGGGTTTGGATCATGACGGTTGCCTTGGGGGTGTGGAGTCTGTTCACGGCGCTGTGCGGCACGGCGGGCTCCTTTGCGCAGTTGTTCCTCGCGCGCGTCGGCGTGGGTGTCGGTGAAGCGGGCGGCGTGGCGCCGGCGTACGCGCTGATCTCCGATTATTTTCCGCGCAACGAGCGGGCGCGGGCACTTGCCCTTTATTCGTTCGGCATCCCCATCGGCGGTGCGTTGGGGGTGCTGTTCGGCGGACTGATCGCCATGTCGATCGACTGGCGCACCGCATTCATCGTTGTCGGCCTCGCCGGCGTGGTGCTGGCACCCGTGCTGAAGCTGACCGTGCGCGATCCCGCGCGCGGGCAGTTCGATCCGCCGGCGACAATGGCGCAACCGAGTCTGCGCGAAACCCTCGCGCTGCTCGCGGCGAAGCCGAGCTTCTGGGGCCTTTCGCTCGGCGCGTCATCGGCGGCCGCGTTGTCTTACGGCATGGCGTTCTGGTTGCCGTCGTTCATGCTGCGGAGTTTCAAGCTGACGATGCTGGAGACCTCACTGTCGTATAGCGCCCTGCTCTTCTTCGGCGGATGCACGGGCATCTGGGTGGGCGGTGTCGTGACCGACAAGCTGGTCGGCAAGCGCCCCGGCGCCTATGCCTTCGTCCCTGCGATCGCGTTCCTTCTGTCGATCCCGTTCTATGCCGCCGCGGTGCTGGCGCAGAGCGCGCCGGTGGCGTTCGTGTTGTGCATCATCCCGCAGGCATTGGGGCTGATGTGGCTCGGGCCGATCATCTCCGGCATTCAGCAACTCGTCGGGCCGAATATGCGGGCGACAGCGTCAGCGGCGTTCCTGTTCGTCAACAACCTGATCGGGCTCGGCCTGGGCACGGCGTTCTTCGGCATCATGTCCGACGTACTCACGAAACGCTTCGGCGATGAAGCGTTGCGGTATGCGATCCTGAGCGGGTTGATCTTCTACGTCATCAGCGCGGCGATCCTGCTGCTAACCACGCGCCGCCTGAAGAAAGACCTTATTGCATAGACCAGCCGTGGCTGACGTTGAGCGACTGGCCGGTGAGCGCATTGGACTCGAATGACGCGAAGAACACCGCGGCCGCGGCGACGTCGGCAAGGGTGGTGAATTCGCCGTCGACGGTGTCTTTCAGCATGATCTTCTTGATCACGTCGTCCTCGGAGATCTGCAAGGTGGCTGCCTGTTCGGGGATCTGCTTGTCCACCAGGGGCGTGCGCACGAAGCCCGGGCAGATGACGTTGGCGCGCACCTTGTGCTTGGCGCCTTCCTTGGCGATGACCTTGGCGAGCCCCATGAGGCCGTGCTTGGCGGTGACGTAGGGCGCCTTCAGCACCGAGGCCTCTTTCGAGTGGACGGAGCCCATGAGGATGATGCTGCCGCCGTCGCCCTGTTTGTACATCTGGCGAAGGGCTGCGCGCGACGTGAGGAACGCGCCGTCGAGGTGAATGGCGAGCATCTGCTTCCATTTGTCGAACGGGAACTGATCCAGCGGCGCGACCGTCTGAATGCCGGCATTGCTGACCAGCACATCGAGGCGGCCGAAGGTGGCGATGGCTTTCGCCATGCCCGCTTCCACCTGCTCCTCGCTCGACACATCCATCGCGACGCCGAGGCCGTTGGCGCCGGCGACTTCGGTTGCGGCGGCCGATGCCTTGGCGCCGTCCAGATCGGCCACGACGATCTTCGCGCCTTCGGCGGCGAAGGCGCGGGCGATTTCCTTGCCGATGCCGCTTGCGGCCCCGGTGATGACGGCGACTTTATTCGCGAGACGCATGGGGACCTCAGGCGTGATGGGAATGTTGGTGATGGGGACGGCGGGCAAAGATACCGAAGCTCAAGATCGCGGCATAGCATACCGCAGGCACGATCAAGGCCGCTTTCAGTCCGGCCATATCGGCCGCAGCACCTGTGAGCAGCGGCACAATCGCGCCACCGACGATGGCCACGCAGATGATGCCCGAGCCTTCGGCAGCGCGCTTGCCCAAGCCTTCGCAGGCGAGTGAAAAGATTGTCGGGAACATGATCGAGTTGAACAGGCCGATGGCCAGCAAGCTCCACCCCGAAAGCGCGCCGACTTGCGTGCCGGAGATGAGCAGCAGGGCAATCACGATGCCGCCGTTGAAGGCCAGGATCTTGCCCGGCGAATAGCGCGCCAGGAACCAGGAGCCGATGAAACGCCCGACCATGGCGCCGCCCCAATAGAACGGCACGTGCTGTCCGGCGGCGAGTTCGTCGAGGCCGAGCACATCGGCGCGTTCCAGATAGTTCACGATGATCGATCCGATGGCCACTTCGCCGCCGACGTAGAGGAAGATGCAGGCTGCCCCGAAGGCAAAGCGCGGCTGACGCAGAAGCTCGAACGCGCGCAGGATGCTGTTGCGCTCCTGCGGGGCTTCGGGCAGGCGATTGCGGCGCGTCCACACCAGGCCGGCGATGATGAGGAGCGCAACGGCGAGCCCGGCATAGGCCTGCGTCACGGTCTGCGATTCCGCCGCGCGGTAGGCGGTGAGCGCCTCGCCGGTGAGCGCCGACGCATCGACTGTCGCAAGACTGCCGAGGATCATTGCCGAGCCAACGTAGGGAAACACGGTGGTGCCGAGCGAATTGAACGCCTGCGCAAATGTCAGGCGGCTATGGGCGGTGGCGGGCGGACCCAGCAGGGAGATCAGCGGGTTCGCCACCACTTGCACGATGGTGATGCCGGTGGCGAGCACGAACAGCGCGCCGAGGAAGGTGACGAACAGGCCGGTGGCCGCAGCGGGCACGAACAGCAGGCAGCCGCCCGTCATGGTGAGCAGCCCGACCACGGCGGTGCGCATATAGCCGATGCGGCGCACGATCGCCGCGGCGGGCAGCGAGACGATGAAGTAGGCCGCGAAGAACGCGGACTGCACCAGCATCGCTTCCGCATAGGACAGGACGAACAGGTCCTTCAGCTTCGGGATCAGCACGTCGTTCAGGCTGGTGATGCCACCGAAGATGAAGAACAGCGCGAACACGAACAGGCGCAGGTCCGGCATGTCGGATGCGCTGGTCGGCGCGCCGGGTGCGGTGGCGGCGATCGGATCGGTCGACGTGGCAAGCGCGGTATCGATGGCCATGGCTAGCGTCCCCACCCGCCCCCGTTGACGCGGGGCGGCAGATGCTTGTGCAAGGGGGACCGCGCGTCCGCAAGGCTCGAAAATACGCGGCCCGGCCACCGCGCATTTACGCGGTGATTACGCGGTGAAAATTCGGGCGGGGCGGCCGGCTTGAAGGCGCCGGAATCGCGCGACCGTTTGCGCGCATTTACGCGCGAATTACGCGCGAACGTTTTGCACATGGGTTGGCGCAAATGAGGCGCGACAGATTGCGGACTGAGGGGGCGGCGGGTGCGCATGGCACCTTCTCAAAAGAACAAAATGGCAACATAGCGCGGAAACGGCGATGCGTCAAAGCTCGCGGCGTGTTTAGTTTCCCCGCTATATCTGCCGATACACTGACTTTGAGACTCGTGCGGAATGGGGAGCCAAATGGCGGCATTAAAAGCGTTCGTCGGCCACAGTTTCAGCGATCGAGACGACATGGTGGTTAGGGCATTTCAGGACTTCTTAACCGCCCTATCAAAAACCATCCCCGGCTTTGTCTGGGATCACGCGAAGCCTGCTGAGCCAAAGCTCGTGGCCAACAAGGTGTTGGCGCTTATGGCAGACAGAAATCTCTTTATAGCGATATGCACGAGAAATGAAAAAGCAGTCGCGGAAAATGCGCTCAAGGCATTGCCATTCACTAACGTCCTTTATGCACCTGGCGATGACTTCGTATGGAAAACTTCCGATTGGGTCATTCAGGAAATTGGGCTCGCGATAGGTAAGAGTCTGCCGCTCATAATATTAGTAGAGGATGGCGTAAGACTTCCGGGAGGCCTTCAAGGTGACATCGAGCACATAAGATTTGATCGCTCAAACCCCCACAAGGCATTTCCTCGAATCTTGGAGATGATCACATCATTGAGCGGCACCTTACGGCTGACCGGCCCCCGCTGAGTGATCCGATTGGAATGTTAGTTTAGAGCACGGGCTCGATCCACCGGATTTGCCGCTGGCCAGACGATGGCCTCCGGTGCCGGCGGCCGATACCCCAACGATGAATGCGGACGCACCGTATTGTAATGGCG
>CANJPQ010000029.1 GCA_947476275.1 Fidelibacterota bacterium | reverse complement strand
TGCTCGTCATTGAGCCAGAACAAGTTGCTTCTCATCATCCTCACCCTCGCCATAGACTGAGGGACTCAGAGAATCATTATCCGATTCAACGCTCAATACTTTACTTTTATTGGGTTTTGACCCTAGTTTCAGTTCGGGAAATCAACGGTTTGGTGCCCCGGGTTGCCGCCTTGACTTCCGCCCGCGACCGAACCATTCTCCGCCCCCTCCCGGCCCGGCGGTCACCCGCGGTGGCCGGGTTTGTCTGATGGTGCGGGGCTGTAGCTCAGTTGGGAGAGCGCGTCGTTCGCAATGACGAGGTCAGCGGTTCGATCCCGCTCAGCTCCACCATAGAAACAAGGGCTTGGCAGCCACGCTGCCGGGCCCTTTTTCTTGGCGTAAGCGCCGCGGAAGCTATGCGCGACCTTGATCGGCTTCCAAGAAATATTTGTGCCCCAACCCCGAATGGCCGAAGCGATCCACGTTACGCGCCATCGCGTTCCCTAACAGCTTGAGGCAGAACCCAGTCGCAGCGGGACGTATGCCACGCGGCGAGTCACCTCAATATTTATAAACGACGAAGGCGCTGCCGACATTTATAAACGACGAAGGCGCTGCCGACGGCCTGATTGGCGTCGCCCCGCTGGGCGATCAGGGGACTATCTGCGGCAGGCGCGAGCATGCGTTTGTACGTCGCATGTCCGAGAATTTCCCAATGAGGCGAGAGCTCGTATGTCGCCACAAGACCAAGCTCTCCACTCTTGAGACCGGAGCCCGGCCGGTAAGTCGCCAGACCCGACTTCGCTGATTGGGTGCCGGTTATGCCGAAGAAGGATTTCATATAAGCGGCACTGACCCAAGTAAGCGTGGCGACGCTGCCAACCGCGAATCTCTCATTTCGATAGAGAGTGAAGTTTGCGCTTAAATCTGCATCGGCGCCTTTATGTCCACGGGCGACATCTTGGCTAATCTCAAGATTAATCGCGGCCGGGCCGAGGGTGAATGATACGAAAGCACCCAGCTCGACACTAAAACCGACATTCCCCAAGCCGCGCAATGCGAGGCTGTCACTCTCATGCCGTCCGAAGTCGAGATTAACTGATGGTCCGATTTCGAATTTGCCCTGACCGACGTCGCCGAAGTCCACCACCTGATTGAAGGCTGTGAAATCGACCTCGTTGTTATCGACGGTCAGCACATCTCGATAACGCACAGAGATCACCGGCGCGGGCCGAATCTTGTAGTCCCGACTACCTTCAAACGCTGGGCTGGCGACTGGACCGACTCCGAGACGCCAGTCTGTCGTATCGGTGGGTCGCAGATCGAAAACATTGCGTAACGCCGAGCCCAGCTCATTCACTGAGCGGCTTAGCACTTGAGCATTTGCCGACGCGGCGGACAAAGTCGCAAGGAACGCGAAGAGACTAAGGAACCTTCTGCGTTTCAAGATGGCACGGCTCGCAATACGAAATTTTTTGAGTAGCAAAGTAGCCTCCGATGCGACGCTGCCGACACGTTACATGTTGCTGGAGTGAATGCCGCAACATTCTCGCGGCGACCGTTTTCTCACGGTTGTCGATGGACATCGAAGGCAAGGGCCACATCCGGAGCGGGCTGCCACAACCACCAGTTCGATAGCAGCGATTGGGCTAAATCGTACGTTCCGAAAGTCTCACGATTGCATGTGATGATCGATCGGCCATCGACGTCGCTCCGATCATGAGAGGCCGGTAGCGGCTGCTTCGATAGAGAACTCTTATGAAAAGGCCACCGCGATGCGCGTCAAGGTCTTGCCAACGCACCGACCCACGCTCCTATTGTAGCTCTGGGCTTGGGGAATTCACAGGGAACCGATCGATGAATATGACACGCAAGGATCTAGGCGAGAGGACAGACATCGCCGCCATTGGCGCGCTGGTCACCGTCGCCGGGTTAAGTGTGATCGATGTCGGATGTGGTCCTGGCAAGGTTTCGCGCGAGCTTTGCGAGGCGGGGGCGACGGTCTTGGGCGTAGAGCCGGACCCGATCCAGGCGGAAAAGAACCGCAGCGCGCCGCCGAGCCTACGCATGACGTTTATCGAGGCACGGGCTGAGAACCTTCCTGTGACACCAGAATCGATCGACGGCGTCTTTTTCATCCGCTCGCTGCATCACATTCCTGTCGAGGCCATGGATGCCGCACTTGGCAATGCGGCCCGCGTTCTGAAGCCAGACTCCGGGTTCCTCTGCGTGATCGAGCCGGCCATGACGGGCACCTATTTCAGGGTCATGCGTCCGTTCAATGATGAAACCCGGGTGCGCAACGAGGCGCAAGCCGCGCTCGCACGGACCGCATCGCGCCTATTCCAAAGCGAGGAACGTTTTCAATACGCACAGTTTCCGCGTTACCAGAGTTTCGAGGCGATGGTGACACGGGTGACGGGGCAGACGTTTAACGACATTCAGCGCGAACGCGTCGAGACGGAAGAGGTCAGGCGTCTGTTTGAAGCGGGGCGCGCCGAGGGCGGCGACTACGTCTTCGAGCAACCGATGCTGATGAATCTCTATCGACGTCCGGTGCGCCCTTAACACCGCAGGCCTTCATGTAGGCGATTTCCACGCGAAATCGGCTGCGGTGACAATGATGAGCTCAGCGAAGACGTGCGTGAGGACGCCTTAACGCCCCGCAAGCGCCGATCTCACACGCTGGCCCAGCAGAGCGCCTACGGATCCGCCCAAGATGAACAATCCGGCGACATCCCACAGGACGAGGTCGGGGTCGTGGCGATCGACGCCCCATCTGCGCCTTTTTTTGCTGGCGAGCGGACCAGTCCATCCGCAAGAATGCGCCCATGAAACAACGCGACATCATCGCCGCCGCCATCGTGATCGCCATCATGGCGGTTAGCTTCGGCGCCTTCCAATACACCGCGCGCTATGCGTCGACGAAAAAGCCGACGTGCAGCAACATCACGCTGCAGACGCTGCCCTCGCCGGACCAGAAGTTCAAAGCCATCGTGTTCGAGCGCAATTGCGGCGCGGGTGCCAATCGCAGTGCGCAGGTTTCCATCCTGCCCATCGCGGCGGCGCTGACGAATGAACCTGGGAACGTGTTCGTCGCAGATCTGCTCGGCGGCAAAGTGCCGTATGTCTTCTTCATCTGGCATTCCGCGGACGGCGCGGAAGTGATCACCGACCCGGCGGCGCGGGTCTATAAGAAGACAGATTTCGTCGGCGACATCGTCGTCACCTTCCGCGAAGGCATGTAGGTCGACGGTTCAGATCAACGGTCGATGGTTGCCATACCGACCGCGCCATAGCGCAAGCCGGCGGTAGCGCCCGCAGGTGCGGCAGCATCGAGGGCGGCGAGATCGGCGGCGCTGAGGTTCACCTCCGCGGCCTTTACATTGTCCTCGAGATATTTGCGCCGTTTGGTGCCGGGGATTGGCACGATGTCGGTGCCTTGCGCCAGCACCCAGGCCAGCGCGATCTGCGCCGGTGTGGCGCGATGCGTTGCGGCAATGCCACGCACCACATCCACCAGCTTCATGTTGCGGTCGAAGTTCTCGCCCGAGAAGCGTTGCTCATTGTGACGGAAATCATCTGGTGGATATTCGTCTGCCTTCTGCACGGTGCCGGTGAGGAAGCCGCGGCCGAGCGGCGAATAGGGCACGAGGCCGATGCCAAGCTCGCGCAGCGTCGGGATCAGATCGGCTTCGAGATTGCGCTCCCACAGGGAGTATTCGCTCTGAAGCGCCGTGATGGGATGGGTCTTATGGGCGCGGCGCAAGGCCTGCACGCCGACCTCGCACAGGCCGATGTAGCGCACCTTGCCTTCGCGCACGAGTTCGCCCATGGCGCCGACCGTCTCTTCGATCGGCACGGTCTTGTCGAGGCGGTGCTGGTAGTAGAGATCGATCACATCCACGCCGAGGCGCTTCAACGACGCTTCCGCCACGGCCTTGGCGTGTTCCGGCCGACCGTCCATGCCGGTGCGAGTCTTGCCTTCGAGCTTGAAGCCGAACTTGGTGGCGATCACGACTTGGTTGCGCTTGCCCTTCAGCGCACGGCCGAGCAGCACTTCATTCTCGAAGGGGCCGTACATTTCGGCGGTGTCGAAGAAGTCGACGCCGAGATCGAGGGCGCGATGGATCGTCGCGATCGATTCCGCGTCGTCCGCTGGGCCGTAGGCGAAGCTCATCCCCATGCAGCCCAGCCCGAGGCAGGCGACATCGAGGCCTTGTGAGCCGAGCTTGCGCCGTTCCATGCGCGTGGCCGGCCTAGCTTTTCAGCTTCGGGTTCACGCCTTCGAAAGGCTTCAGGCTGCCCTTCATGATTTCGCAGGTGCCCTTGGTCACGTCCTTGTATTCCTGGCCGTCGTAATCGACCTTGGCGGAACCAGCGCAGCCGTGGCTGCCGTTCGCCGACGCGCAGGCGTTCTCGCCCTTCTTGGCGACACCCCAGCACTTCTCCTTGCCGGCAGGCGCGGCGGCGGACATTTCTGCCGCTTGCGCCGCGGTCGCCGCGCCGAGCACGGCCGCCAGCAGGCCCGCTTGTGTGAATGTGAATTTCGCCATGGCTTTTTCCCTCATGTCCGCTGTGTATTTCCGCAGTGTCGGGCGGAATGATTAGCGCGCGATGGGAAAACTGGGAACCGGTTTAGGTGTGTGGCCCGGCGAGCGACCCGCTGGACGCTTACGGCCGCGTGTGCGGGCTCAGCTTGTAGGCGTAGACATAATGCGCCCCGGGCCTGGTATTCGGCCCGCCCCGGGCACCGAGCCCGGTCAAAACGCCGGTAACCTGGGCGGCCTGGGCCTGGGACCGGGCTTGGCGCAGCAAGCCGGTGTCGCCCGTGCGGAACTTATGCTCGTGGATCAGGCTGCCGCGCGGATCCTCGGAGGTACTGACGTACCACTCCGCATAATCGTTACCGTGTTTTCCGATAAACGATTGAAATGAATTAAGAATATTATGTGTGCTGTTGGTCATACTGCGGCCTGCGCCTGCCCAGATTGCAATTGCGCTCTTAAGCCCTAACGCAACGCGTGTGCAAAGGTTCCCCGGTCCCGCACTGAAGACGCGGGCTGAAATCAGATAATTGAGAGCGAGTGAGCGACCCGAGCCTTACCGGCTGCCGGCGCTCACCAAGGCATGACGGTGCCATCGTAGTTGTAGGACACACCGCTGCGCTCGGGCGTGACGGCGTCAATCAGGCCGATCATATCGCGCACCGCGTCCCTGGGATCGCGGAATTTCATATTCATCTTGAGCTGGCGGATCATGTCGGTGTCGGTGCCGCCCGGGCAGACCATGGCGACCAGGATGCCGCGGTCCTTCACGGCGAACATCACGTTGCGCATGGCCATGTTCAGGGCGGCCTTGCTCGACTTGTAGAAATAGCGCGCGCCGCTCTTCTGCGAGGCGACCGACCCCTCAACCGATGTCACCACCGCGAATTTGCGTTGCTGCGAGGCCGCGACGTGTTCGACGAACGCTTCGCACATCTTGAGCGGCCCGCGCACGTTGGTGTTCATCACGTCGTCGAAGTGGCTGTAGGGAATGCTGCCGAAGACCTCTTCGAGCGGCTTGCCGATAACGCCGGCATTGTTGAGCAGGATGTCGATAGGCACGCCTTTCAGCTTCGCCGCCAGCGCATCGATGGCGGCAAGGTCGGTCACGTCCAACGCTTCGACGGAGATGTTCTTGTCAGCCTTGGCGAGCGCCAGCAGCTCGGTTGCTTCCGACGGTTTGCGCGCGGTCGCGATGATCTTGTACTTGCGCGCCTGATACTGGCGGACGAACTCAAGCCCGAGGCCGCGGTTGGCCCCGGTGATCAATACAGTCGGCATGACACGCCCCCCGGTACCTAGTTGTGCGTTGGCGGACGAGGAGATCGCGGCGGTGGCGAGGCCGCCAAGCGTGGCGCGGCGGGAGGGCCCGCCGGCCACTATTTCATCCTCAGGACTTCAACGCGGTCACTGGCCGGGTTGGTCTCCTTGCGGATCTTGGCGACTTGCGCCGCCGTGACCGTGCCGGACTTGTTGCCCCAGCTGGTGCGCATGAAGGTTACCACCTCGGCGATCTTCTGATCCGACAGCATCACGCGGAACTGCGGCATGCGGTAGGAGTCCGGCATGCCCTTGACGACGATCCGCGCCGAACCGTTGAGCGTGATGTTGATCAGGGACGACGGATCTGCATCGAGCACGGAGGGGTTGCCGGCGAGCGGCGGGAGATAGGGCGCATAGCCCTTGCCGTCGGCGCCATGGCAGGATTGGCAGGACTGCATGTACACCGTGGCTCCAGCCGCATCCAGCTTGCCGCTACGCAGGTTGATCGCGGTTTGAGGATCATGCTGATAGGGCGCGGCAATGGTTTCGCGCTGCGCCTTGAGCGACTTCAGGTAGCTTGCCACGGCGACCTGATCTTCGTCGGTCATGAACTGGCTGGAGTTGTTGATCACTTCGATCATGGTGCCGAAAGCGCTGCCGTGCGCGTTCTTACCGGTCTTCATGAACTCCATGATCTCGTCCTGGGTCCAACGGCCAAGCCCGGTGTTGGGGGCTTGCGTCAGGTTCGGCGCCGACCAATTGTCGAGCGAAGCGCCGACCAAGTAGTCGGAATCGCTTTCGTCGTAGCCCTTTTCGTTGAAGGCCAGCCCGCGCGGCGTGTGGCATGCGCCGCAGTGGCCCATGCCCTGCACGATGTAGGCACCGCGGTTCCACGCCGCGTCGTGTTCTTTCTTTGCCTGATACGGCTTGTCATCGAAGAACAGCACGTTCCAGATCGCCAGGGGCCAGCGCATATTGAGCGGGAACGGGATCTCACTCGGCGGCGTGGCTTGCTTCACCGCCGGCACGGACTTCATGAAGTAGTCGTAGAGCGCCTTCACATCCTCGTCGCTGATCTTGGCGTAGGAGGGATAGGGCATGGCCGGATAGAGGCGGTGGCCGTCTTTCGCCACGCCCTTGCGAAGCGCCTTCTCGAAATCTTCCAGGGTGTAATTGCCGATGCCGGTCTCTTTGTCTGGCGTGATGTTGGTGGCGTAGATCGCCCCAAGCGGCGTCATCATCTTCAGCCCGCCCGTGAAAGCAGGTGCATTCGGCACGGAATGGCAGGCCACGCAGTTGGAGAGGCGGGCAAGATACTCGCCGCGGTCGTTCGGGGTCGCCGCATTGGCGGCGGCATCCTGGGCGGCGCCGGGCTGGGCGGCTTGGGTGGTGGTGGCCGCTGTGGGCGCCTGGCTCTTTTCCGCAGCGGGTTCAGCGGCGTAAGCCCCGCCCAGCGCGAGGGATGCGATTCCCAGAAGTTTCAGCGACGTCCCGATCATGGCGTAGAGGCTCCCCGACCACGTGATGCGGGGGGATGTTAGTGGACCCCCCCAGGTAAGCAAAGCGCCGGATTTCACCGGACCGATATATTAATTTAAATATATCGACGGGTTAGGGCCTTTCCCGGGCCAACTCGTGCGTGCGGTTGGCGAGGTCCTTGAAATTTTGGACCAGTTGCTCGATCACAAATCCGAGTGTGAACACCCGGCCGACCGCATCGTCGGGCAGCTCCCGGATGATGCCCGCCTGGCGAGACGCCGCCAGGGCGGTGGTAAATTCCGCCATGGCGATCTCGACGCCGGCCAGCGACGGGGCGGCTTTGCGGTCCCGCAAGGCTGTCGCACAGTCGGTGAGAAACGCAACCCCGGCACGCGCCACATGCAGGATCGCCGGCGCCAGCCTTGCGGCCACATCCTGCGGCAGCGGCACCGCCGCGGCGCGATTGATCATCACCAGGTCGGAGCGCAAGCGGCGCAGGGTGCGCGCCAAAGGCTCTGTGTCGGGTTCCGTGGAGAGGCGCGTGGCGCGCTCCCGCCCGGCCTCTTCGGTCAGCGCTTCAAAGCGCGTGAGCGCGCGGCGTAAGGCATCATGCAGGGGTGCGGTGTCCATCACCGCGACACCAGCACTCGCCGCCTCCAACAAAACGGTCATCAACGCGGCGCACATCGCCAGCGCCTGACCCGCCGCAACTGCGGCCAGCCCATGGGCCCGCGCCGGCAGCACGACGAGCGAGACGCCGACGCCGATGAGGCTGCCGACCGCGATCTCAAGGACGCGATCGAACGCGGACATGAGCGGGCTGAGTTCCGGGTTCAGGCCCAGCACCACGATCACCGCGGTGATCGGCGCGACGCGGAAACTCGCATGCACGGCGGCAAGAAGCGCGAGCGGCGCAATGGCCAGCGCGATCGCTCCGGTACGGGTCCAGAAATCGTGGTCCGGCACGAGCGTGGCGATCGCCACACCCAGCACGCCGCCGCCCAGGGTGCCGACAAACCAATCGAGCCCGGTTTTCACCGACCCGCCGACGGAAGCCTGCATGACAATGATGGCGGTAAACACCGCCCAATAGCCCTGCGGCAGGTTGAGCAATGTCGCCACCAAATAGGCGAGCACGCCGGCGGTGGTGGCGCGCACACTCAAGCGCAGTTCGGCGCGATGGGATTGCAGCCAGCCGATCAGTCCGCCTTCGATGTCCACGGCGGACGATTCCTTCCTGCGACTACTTCTTCGCTTGGATATGCGCTTCGACGAACCAAAGATTCTTGTCAACGCCGCGGGAGATGCCGGTGAACAGGTCGGCGGTGTCCTTGTCGCCGAGTTCGTCCGCATCGTCGATGGCGGCGCGCACTTGCTTGCCGAAAGACGACAGCGCCGTTGCCATCGCTTGGCAGTGGGCCAAGCCGTCGGCAATGTCGAGCGGGTATGGCGGCAGGTTCGACTGCTTCGCCGTGACAGCAATGGTGCCCTTTGCGGTGCCGCCAAGGGCGACGATGCGCTCGGCGATGTCGTCGACTGATGTCGCCACGTCCGTGTAGATCTTGTCGAACAACTCGTGCAGCGCGATGAAGCTGGGGCCCTTCACGTTCCAGTGGGCTTGCTTGGTCTGCGCCGACATGTCGAGAGCGTCGGACAGACGTGCCTGCAGCAGGTCGACGACAGCTTGGCGACGGTTGGCGGAAATGTCGTTCTTGGTGGGATGAAGGCGGGCCATGCGGGCTCTCGGACAGTTTTGGGACGTGGGCGTCGCAGAATTCGACACCCTGGAGTCATTCTACCGTAAGTGCGGCTCGGGCGTCCCGCAAGCAGGCGTGCCGCAAGATCGTCATCCGACCGGTGCGCGTCCATGCCTGGACCGGGCAGGCTCGCCCGCGTACAAAGCGCGGCCATGAGCATGTTCAGCTTCGAGTTCGGCGCGATCCGCCGCGTCTTTCTCCACCGTAATTTTGCGATCTACACCGTCGGCAGCACCATTTCCTTGATCGGGATGTGGGTGCAGCGGCTCGCGGTCGGCTGGCTGGTGTGGCAGCTCACCAAATCCGGCACCTGGCTCGGCATCCTGGCCATGTCTGAATTTCTGCCCACCATCGTCATCACGCCCCTGGGCGGCGTGATCTCTGACCGGTGGGACCGCCGTCGCATCTCCATGACCACGCAGGCTGTGTCCGCCGTGCAGGCCTTGGTGCTTTGGATTCTGGCGATCTCCGGCCTGGTGAATCCGCCGGTGGTCATCGCCCTGGTGTTCGTGGGCGCGGTGGCCGCGTCCCTCAATCAAGCGAGCCGTGTGGCGCTGGTCCCGATGATGGTGCCGCGCGAGCAGATGACCACCGCGATCGCCTTGACCGCGGTGATCTTCAATCTCGCACGCTTCGTCGGCCCGGCGCTGGCGGGTTTCATTATCGCCGGCGCGGGCATCGGCTGGGCGTTCTTCGCCAACGCGTTGTCTTATCTCCCGCTGCTGTTCGTGCTGACGCAGCTGCAATTGCCGTCGCCGCCGAAACGCCGGGGACCGCCGAAACACTTCTTCCACGACCTGATGGAAGGCGTGCGCTACACCTTCAACCACGATGCGATCCGCACGCTGATCATTCTGCTCGCGTTAGCCTCGGTGTTGACGCGCGGCGTGGTCGACCTACTGCCGGGCTTCGTCGACGCGGTCTATCATCGGGACGCGGCGGGCCTTGCCACCTTCACCTCGGTCATGGGCATCGGCGCGATGATCGGCGGATTGATGCTCGCCGGGCGGCGCCATGTGTTCGGCCTGTCGACCATGGTATTCGCGACCATCCTGATCAACGGCACGGCGGTCGCGCTGTTCGCGCTTCTGGGTGCGTTCGAGCAACCGTCGTTTATCCTCGCCGCCCTGCTGCTCGGTATTGTCGGCTTCTGCAACGTGGCCAGCGGCACCGGCTCACAAACGCTTGTGCAGACGGGCGTGGACGAAGCCATGCGCGGGCGCGTGCTAAGCCTGTGGCTGGTCGTCAATCGCGGTGGGCCGGCCTTGGGCGCGATGGTGTTCGGATGGGCCTCGGAGCACTTCGGCTTCGGCTGGCCGACGACGCTCGGCGGGGTCGCCACGGTGCTCGCATCCCTGTGGGTGCTGCATCGGCGCCGCGGCCTTGCGCAACAACTTGAGCTGCGTGACGAGCCGCCGAAGCCCGCGCCGGCGCCGGAGCCCGAGGAGTCGCTTTAGCGGCGTGCACGAATATTCCCTTGCGGGATCGCTGCACCTGGCAAATCCTGGTGCTTCGAGAGGAGACGACAATGCTGCGGCGGACGTTCTTGAGCGGAGGTGTGGCAGCGATCGCGGCACCGCGCGCGCATGGCGCCGAAGCCATCAGCAAGAGCCTGCGCCTCGACGCGGGCTTTCAGGAAATCGTCATCAGCGTGCCGGACCTGGAACAGGCGGTCGCGTTCTATCAGCGGGTGGCAGGCTGGCGCATCGTCTATCGCGGCGCGACCCAGCCGGAAATGCTGGCCGCGTGGAAGCTTCCCGAAAGCGCCAAGGCCAACGAGGCCGTGTTGCAAAACCCGGGCGATCCGTCTGGGTTCGTCCGGCTGATCAAATTCCGCGGCATTGCCCAGGACGAAGTGCGCCCGAGCGCGCGCGCTTGGGACACCGGCGGCTTCGCGGGCTTCGGGTTACGGGCGCGCGATGTGTGGCAGAAGTATTTCCAATTCCGCCAGGGCGGGTGGCACGGTCTGTCGCAGCCGGTCGCCGTGCAGGACGAACGCTATTCAGATCTGCGCGTGATGGTGCAAGGCAGCGCAAACGAAGTCGTGGACATCGCGCAGCGCCTCGATCCGCCGCTGGGCAACTTCCCCAATCTGAAAGAACTGTCCTACGCCTTCAACGTGTTCGCGACCGTGAAGGACTTCGACGCCACGGTGGCGTTCTACACCGACAAACTCGGCTTCAAGGTGTATCTGCGCCACGAGGGGCTGGTGGGGCCGCCGGGTCCGAACCTGTTCGGCCTGCCGCACAATGTCGTCAACAACGTCTATCGCCGGGTCGCCTTCCTGCATCCGCAAGGCGACAACCCGCGCGACGATCATGCCGGGTCGGTGTCGCTGATGGCGTTCTATGGCGCGCAGGGCGAGGATTTCTCCCTGCGCGGACGGCCGCCGAACCTGGGCGTGATTGCGGCGCGCTTCCCGGTGAGCGATGCGGTCGCCAAGGCCGAAGAACTCAAGACCAAGGGCGTGATGCTGGAATACGAGCCCGAGGATGTCGGCATGCTGCCCTATGGCGCGGTGAGCGTGTTCGGCGTGCGCGACCCGAACGGCGCCTGGATCGAATTCTTCGAGCCGGCAGATAAGCCGAGCTAGGCGCGCGATCAGGAAAAGTGGTTGCCGGTTTTCCGTCCGATCGCGCGCAAACTCTCGCGATCAGCTATTTCTTCGCAAAGAACTCGAGGCGCGCGCCGTTGGGCGCGGTGACGCCGAGGATGTCGACCTTGCCATAGGGCGGCAGGTCGAGCGTGCGCGCAGGCGCGGAGATGACGCCGCCTTTCTTGGTGAAGTCGGCAGCAAACGATTTCATGTCGGGCACCGGCACACGCAGCACGAGGTTCCCCAGGTTGGGCGCATGGGCCTGATCGCTAAAATCCCGGCCGTCGAGGCCGATGTTGGCCATCGCCTGGATCGACCCGTTGCGGTCGGTCGGATGCGGCGCATAGGCGCCGAACTTGCGCGACGTCGACATGGCGATGTTCTTCGGGATGCCGAGCGGATTGTCACCGGGCGCCTGCGACTTCGAATCGCCGCCGATATGCATCTTCCAGCCGAGGATATCGGCGAACAGATGTTCCGCCGGCGCGATGTCCTTGCTCACCATGGCCGCGTTGAAGGGCGCGCCGAAGTTGAGCGGCTTGGTGGCGTCGAGACCATGATCGGCTTTGTTGTAAGCGGGCGCGTCGCGCTGCATGAGACACAGCGCTTCGCCGTTCGGCCCGCGCGCGATCACCTCCGTGACGGTGGTCACGCCGAGGGTATAGGTGACCGGGTCGTTGTAGGACTGCCAGCCGCGGGCGCGCAGGGCGGCAAACACCGCATGCACATCATTCACGTACATATAGATATCGAAAATGCCGCCGGTGTCCCAGGGCATGGCGGCAGAGCGGATCTGCACTTGCGGCAGGCCGTGGAATTGCACCAGGCGCACGAGGCCGCGGCCAAGGCCCGGCTTCTTCAAGACAGCTTCGTCGATATCCGTGCCCTTCGGCACGCCCCAGAGGATCGCGACGTCGTCGCTCACCTTGCCTTGGCACACGACATCGAACCCGCCGACATCGCGCCAGGTGCTGATGGCGCCTTCGAGATGGCCGACGCTGATCACGACTTCCTGGAAGCCGGTGACGCCCTTCGTCGCCACCGGCGGGATGGTACATGCTGCCAGAACAAGTTTTGGCGCGAGCGCGACGAGAGCGATCAGGCAGAAGCGACGCAGCATCGAAATCCTCCCCACGGGAGACCGACTATACCGCGGCATGGGCCTCGATTGTGAGGGTATCGATGGTGAAGCTGCCGTCCGGCTCCAACTCGAAATACGCCGCAATCTCCGCCGGCATGCGGGCATGCAGCGCCCGCAAGGCCTGAACATGCAGCGGCGGCGTGGACAGCCGTGCGATCCAACTGGCGAAATCCAGCCGCATGCGGCGCGGCGTTATGGCATCGACGCGGAAGCGCGCCGCCGCCAGATGCCCCATCCATTCGGCATGGCTGTAGTTCCGGACATGGGAGGGATCGCGCAGCAGTTCCATCGTCTGGAACCAGGTATCGATGCCCGGATGATCCGGCGCGGTGACGTCGATGAAGATCGCGCGACCGCCCGGCTTCAGTGCGCGCCGCGCTTCGCGCAAGCCCGCGCCCACGTCAGTCCAGTGATGGGCACTCAGGCGCGTCAGCACGGCATCGAAGTGCGCGTCGGCGAAGGGCAAGGATTCAGCCGCGCCCTGGCGCGTGACGATGTTCGGCAAGGTGCGCCGCGCGCCTTCCGCCTTCACCGCGGCCAGCATGTCGGCGGACAAGTCGTAAGCGATCACCTCACCCGCATACGGTGCCGCCGCAAAGCTGGCGTGCCCGCCGCCGCAACCCATGTCGAGCACGCGCGCAGGCTTCGCATCGCGCATGGACATGGCGATCTGCGTCAGGTCTTCGCCGGTCGCATGGACGGGGCTGGTCACGTATGCCGCGGCGGCGGGGCTGAACTGGTGAGTCACCAGCGACTGGTGGGTATCGGCAGACATCGGAACCTCCTTGGTGGGGATGGAGGTTTCGCGCAGAATTTAAACTGGTACAAGATAACCACTTATCCTGGTATTAAAGCCACCATGACCGCCCATCGCCAGGCCTTGGCTGCATTTTTGAAAGCGCGCCGCGCCGCCGTGCCGCCGGAGAGCGCCGGATTGGCAGCGGGACGGCGGCGGCGCACGCCGGGCCTGCGGCGGGAGGAGATCGCCCAGCTCTCCGGCATCAGCGCGACCTGGTACACCTGGATCGAGCAGGGCCGCGACGTGTCGGTCTCACCGGCCGCGCTGGCGCGACTGGCGGATGCGCTGCAGCTTTCGGTCGCCGAGCGCGGCTATCTGTTCGAACTCGCCGAGAAGCGCGATCCGCATCTGCCGGCGGAGACCGCCGCACAGGTGCCCGAAGGCCTCGACCGTGCGGTGCAGGCGGTGACGACGCCGGCTTACGTGCTCGATCGCGTGTGGACGGCGTGTGCCTGGAATGCCGCGGCGGCGCGGCTTTTCATCGGCTGGCTCGATCATCGCGACGATGCGCGCGCGGATCGCAATCTCTTGCGCTACATCTTCCTCAATCCGGTGGCGAAGAAACTGATCACGCCATGGGACGAGCGCGCGAGTCGCGTGATTTCGGAATTCCGCGCCGATGTGGGCCGCGAGATCGATACGCCGGCGGTCGAAACGCTGATCACGGACTTGCGCAAGCGCAGCGTGTTGTTCGATCAAGGCTGGCGACGCCAGGCGGTGCTGACGCGGGAAGGCGGTGCGCGCAGCTTCCGCCATCCGGACGACGGCTTGCGCGCCTATGACCAGCACAGCTTTGCCTTCGCGCCGCGGCCGGAGTTCAAGCTGGTGATCCTGACGCCTGCGCCTTAAAACTGTCGCGCATAGCGCAAGAGGGTTCCCGTGTCCGCGGATCTGGTTTCCGTCGTGATCCCGATGATGAACGAGGCCGGCAATGTCGGCCCGTTGACGGCTGCGTTGACGGCGGCCCTCGATCCCATGGGACGGCCGTATGAAGTGATCTTCGTGGATGACGGCTCCACGGACGGTACCTTCGCCGCCCTCAGCGAAGCCGCTGCGCAGAACAAGCGCTTCAAGGTGATCTCCTTCAAACGCAACGTCGGCCAGACCGGCGCGATGATGGCGGGCATCGACTACGCCGCCGGTGCAGTGATCGTGCCGATGGACGGCGATCTGCAGAACGACCCCAGCGACATTCCACGGATGCTGGCGAAACTCGACGAGGGTTACGGTGTCGTTTCCGGCTGGCGCAAGGATCGCAAGGATGCGTTCCTCACGCGCACGCTGCCGAGCAAACTCGCCAATGGCTTGATCAGTTATGTTTCGGGCGTGCCCTTGAACGACTATGGCTGCACGCTGAAGGCCTATCGCCGCGAGGTGCTGGAGGGCTTCCGCCTCTACGGCGAGATGCACCGCTTCGTGCCGATCTATGCGAAGTGGCAGGGTGCCAAGATCACGGAACTGCCCGTGGCACATCGCGCGCGCACACTCGGCAAATCGAAGTACGGCCTCGACCGCATCTTCAAGGTGCTGCTCGATCTGTTGGTGGTGAAGTTCCTCACCCAGTACGAGACCAAGCCGATCTACATCTTCGGTACGGTGGGGCTGTCGTTCTTCGGGCTCGCGGGCGTCGCCGGTCTATGGGCGGTGTACTTGCGCCTGTTCGAGGGCGTGCACCTGAACCGCACACCGCTGCCGCTATTGTTCACGCTGGGCTTCATCACCGGCGTGATGTGCATCCTGATGGGACTGCTCGCCGAAGTGCTGGTGCGGATTTACTTCGAGGCGCGCGACAAGCGCCCCTACACCGTCAAAGAACGCATCAACTTCGACTGACGGGTTATGGCGATGGCGCTTTGTCTTCGCCGCCGATGACGCTTTCAATGAGAAAGATCGGTCGGCGCTTGGACTCGATATAGAGCCGGCCGAGATACTCGCCAACAATGCCCAGCACGATCAACTGACCGCTGCCCAGCACCAGGATGATGGTGGTCTGGCTGGCCCAGCCCACCGGCGCATTGGCGAAGAAATAGCCGCCGATGGAGTAGATCAGCATCGCCAGGCCGACGATGCCCGAGAAGATCCCGAAGTACGACGCGAGCCGCAGGGGCACAACCGAGAAGCCGGTGATGCCGTCGAAGGCAAGCCCGAGCAGCTTTCGGTAAGTGTAGTGGCTGTCGCCGGCGAAGCGCGCGTCGCGGTCGTAGAGGACGGGCACTTGCTTGAGGCCGATCCAGCTGATCATGCCGCGGATGAAGCGGTGCTGTTCCGGCATGGCGTTGAGGATATCGAGCACGCGTCGGGTGATGAGGCGGAAGTCGCCGGTATCGAGGGGGATGTCGATCTCCACCATGCGCTTGAGCAGGCGGTAGTAGACCTTCATCGCCGTGCGGCGGAACCACGGCTCACCTTTGCGGGTGCGGCGCTGGCCGTAGACCACCTCGGCGCCTTGATCGATCAGCGCCAGCATCTGCGGCAGAAGTTCCGGCGGGTCCTGCAGGTCGGCGTCGATGATCAGGATGAGCGCGCCGCGGCAATAGCGCAGGCCCGCGCTGAGCGCGATCTGATGACCGTAGTTGCGCGCGAGGTTGACGGCGACGATTCTGCGGTCTTCCGCCACCAGGCCCGTCATGACGGCCAGGGTATCGTCGCGGGAGCCGTCGTTCACCAGCACGATCTCGTAGTCCGCGCCGACCGCGGCCGTACAAGCGGCGGTGAGACGGCGATGGAGCTCGAGAAGGACCTTGGACTCGTTGTAGCAAGGCACAACGACGGAGAGGCGGCAGCCCGGCTTGGTGGCCGTGACGGCGGCGATCCCCGAACCAGTTGCGGTCGTTAGCATGCGAGAGGCCATAACACACCTATTGTAACTCTGGGAAGAGTCGGTGACTTTCAGGTGCATGAGCGAGATCGAAATCCTGTCGCGCGACGAAGCCGCGGCCTTTGCCGAGGTCTGGTACGACATCGCGAACGACGATCATTTTTGGGTGCGCTGGCGGAGCGCGGCCCTGATGCGGGCGTTCGCGGATGCGGGCCTGGATGCGTCCGCGTCCTTGAGCGCCCTCGACATCGGCTGCGGTCATGGCGCCATGCGCCGGGCGCTTGATGCGAACACGCGCTGGACGGTCGACGGCTGCGATCTCAATCGCACAGCTTTGGAGATGAGTGCGACCTGCCGGGGGCGCACGCTGTTCTACAACATCCACGACCGGCGGCCCGAGCTTGCGGCGCGCTATGACGTGGTGCTGTTGCTGGATGTGATCGAACACATCGGCGATACCAGCGCGTTCCTGGAGTCAGCCGCGTTCCACCTGAAGCCGGGCGGCGCGATCATCATCAACGTACCGGCGCTTGAAGCGCTGTCGTCGCGCTACGACACGGTGGTGGGGCACTTGCGCCGCTACGACAAGCCCATGCTGGGCCACGCATTGGGCGCCGCGCATCTGAATGTTCAGCTGATGCGTTACTGGGGCCTGAGCCTAGTGCCGATCGCACTGTTGCGTAAGCTGTACGTGCGCGGCATCGAGAGTACGGATGCGGTGACGACCGCGGGGTTCCAGCCGCCGGCGGGGGTGATCAACGGTGCGCTGGCGGCGGTGAGCGCGGTGGAGACGGCGCTGCTGAAAAGCCCGCCGCTCGGAACCTCGCTGCTGGCCATCGCGCGGAAGGCGGCATGAGCGGCTTGGTGCAGAACAGGCGCGATCTTGCGTGGCTGTTCGCCATTGCGGGGATCGCCGTGCTGCTGTGCCTGCCGTTCGCGCACCACATGGCGTGGCTGGGCGATGAGGGCATCCTGCTGCACGCAGCGGACCGGGCCCTGAATGGCCATGCTCTTTATCGCGACACCTTCTTCTTCCTGCCGCCGGGCGGCGTGGTGTTCCTTGAAGGTTGGTTCGCCATCGCGGGTGTGTCGTGGCTGTCGGCGCGGGTGCTGGCCATCGCTTGCATTGCCGCCATCGCCTGCCTGACCTTCCTCGCGTGCCGCACGGCGTCGCGACGCGCGCCGCTCTCGGCCGTGATCGCGAGTGCGTGGGTGGTCATGTCGCAGGGCTATTGGACGCAGGTGAGCTATCACTGGCTGTGCGCGATGTTCGCGATGGTGGCAGTGGGCGCGGCCTTGCGCGCCGTGGACGCACCGCGGACCGCGCGGCGTGACGCGCTGATCGCCGGACTGGCCATCGGCGCAGCGGGAATGACGATGCCGACGGTGGGCGCGTTGGCGGCGCTGGCGGCCTTGAACGCGTTCGTGGGTCGTGGACGTAATCTGATCGCTTACATCATCGGCTGCGCGATTGTACCGCTCGCGCTGATCGCGGCGCTGGCGGTGCAAGGGACGTTGGGGGCGGCGTTCGAGCAAGCGATCCTGTTCCCGGCGCAGAACTATTCGCCGATCCAGGGCGTGCCGTTCGGTGCCGGGGCGCAGGCGCAGGACCGGCCGATGCAGGTGCTATATCCGCTGTTGGCGTTCGCGATGCTGTATCTCGCCGCGCGTGACCGCGGGCGCGTCTTTGGCGACCGCCGCATTCACATCTGTGTCGCCTTCGCGATTGCCGGTTTCATCAGCTGCTTTCCACGGCCGGACACGATCCACATCGCCATGGCCGCGCCGCTGGCCTTGCCGTTGCTTTCGGCCGTGCTGCAAGGCATCGCTGCGCACTGGCCAAAGGCGTTACGTTTTGCCGCGGCGGGCATAGGGCTGGGACTGCTCGTGCCCTCGCTCATCGGGTACGCCGACTATGCCAAGGCCGTACGTTCTGTTGAGACCGTGAACACCGCGCGCGGACCCGTTCGTCTGCAAGGGCAAGCCGGGCTGAAAGAAATCCTCGCGCGGATCGCCGCCACGCCAGCGGGCGACCGCTTCCTGTTCTATCCCTACATGCCGCTGCTGCCGTTCCTAACCGCACGGACGCATGTGGCCGCGTACGATCTGTTTGTGCCGGGGTACAGTCCCGGTTGGCAGTATCGGGGAGCTTGCATAGCGGCGATGCGCGATGCGGCTTGGGTGGTGATCGACCGCGCCTGGACCGATCCGAAAGTATTGCAAGCGACGTTCCCGGCCATGCGCGAAACCGCCCCGGCGGAGATGACGGCATTCCAGACGGCGATGGACGGCGGCTTCGATGTCGCCGCGCGCGACGGCAGCTTCGAGCTGCGCCAACGCAACGGCGCGGGGAACGAAGCCTTATGTGCCAGTATCCCGGACTAGCATTCGGCCGTATAACGCCAGGATGACGCCGCGTCGGATTCTATTGATCAACCACGAGTACCCGCCGCTCGGGGGCGGCGGCGCGAACGCCACCTATCACATCGCCCACGCGCTCGCGAAACTGGGCCACCAACCGTTTGTGCTGACCGCCGCATGGGGGCGCCTGCCGCGGATCGAATACGCCGACGGCATTACGGTGCGACGCATCTTCGCGTTCCGGCAGCACAAGGACCGGTGCTCGGTTCCGGAGATGATCGCCTTCATGCTGTCCGCGGGCTTGGTGGCGCCGGGGCTGGCGCGCCATTGGCGCCCCGATGTCGTGCTTGCGTTCGCCGGTATTCCGAGCGGCCCGGTCGGCTGGCTGTTGAAGCGCACGAACGGCGCGCCATACGCGATTGCGCTGCAAGGCGGCGACGTGCCCGGCTTCGACGTGCCGGAACTCGCGCGCTGGCGCAAGCTGGCGAGCGGGGTGCTGCGCCGTATCTGGCAGGATGCGGGCGCCGTGGTCGCAAGCTCGCAGGGGTTTGCCAGACTCGCGCATCGCCATGCGCCGGACCAGCCCATCGGCGTCATCCCCGCCGGCGCGGACGTCGACGGCATCGCGCCGAAAGAGACATACATCGCCGGGCCTGAGTTGCGGCTTCTGTTCGTCGGACGACTGGTGCACCAGAAGGGTCTCGACATCTTGATCCAGGCGCTCGCGAAGCTGCCGCATACGTTGCCGTGGCGTCTGGTGCTTGCCGGCGACGGACCTGAGTGGACGCGGCTGGCGGGCTTGGCCGGGCGCTTCAATTTCGCCGACCGGATGCATGTTCGCGGCTGGTTGGACAAGGCCGCCCTGCCGCCGATCTATCGCAGCGCCGATGTGTTCGTGCTGCCGGCCCGTGAAGACGGCATGCCAATTGCGTTGCTGGAGGCGATGGCAGCGGGCCTTCCGATCATCGCCTCGAAGGTCTCCGGCATGTCGGAGGCCGTGATCGACGGCATCAATGGCCTATTGGTCGCCAAGGACGATATCGATGGGTGGGTCAAAGCTTTGACCACCCTTGCGGAGAACCCGGCGCAGCGCGAGGTCATGGGCCGCGCCAGCCGCGTCCGTGCCGAGACGTACTTCAGCTGGGCCGCCGTGACCCGGACCTGGGTCGACGTGCTGGAGCACATCATCGAGAAGCCCGCCGGTGGTCGACCGACGTGATCAGGCTTTCTTGAACAGCACGCCGTAGAAGCCGTCCATGCCGCCGGTGGTGGCCCAGTGGCAGGGCAGCGTGCGTAGTTCGCCGGCTGACGTAATCGCCTCGGTAAGGCCGCCGATCATGTCGGGCGCGATCGGCACGCGCGGCGCGTCGACGGACTTCGCCACCTCGGGGCCTTCTTCGGGCTGGAGCGAGCACACGCTGTAAAGTACGTGGCCGCCCGGCTTCACCATATCGAGCGCCGCCTTCAGCAAGCGCCGCTGGTTCTGCGCGAAGCCGGCGATGTCTTGCGCTTGCTTGAGATGCGGCAAATCCGGATGACGGCGCAAAGTGCCGGTGGCGGAACAGGGTGCGTCGAGCAAGACCGCATCGACCGGCGCAGATGGACGCCAATCGACCGCATCGGCGGTGACGACGTCGGCTTTCAGATTCAGGCGAATCAGATTCTCGTTCAGGAACTTGAGGCGCTCCGGTGCGAGATCGACGGCGGTGACGGTGGCACCGCCTGCGGCGAGCTGCGCGGTCTTGCCGCCGGGGGCGGCGCAAAGGTCGACGACGGTCGGCGAGGATGTGCCGCGGAGAACGTGCAGCAGGATCTTGGCGGGCAGCGACGCGGCCACATCCTGCACCCACCAGGCGCCGTCCTTGAAGCCTTCCATCTCCGGCACGCGGCCGGGGGCGAAGCGGCGCAAACCGCCGGTGGGGAGGATGGACGCATCCAACTTCTGCGCCCAGATCTCGGCAGTGGACGCATCCGTGAGCGAGAAATCGAGCGGTGCTTCGCCGAGATGCGCGAGCGCGATGGCCGCGGCGGTGTCTTCGCCGTAGGTGCGCGCCCAGCTTTGCCACAACCAATCGACGCAGTTGAGACGCGCGGCGTCCTGCTCTTGCACCAGCGCTGGGCCTTGCTCGGATACGCGGCGCATCACCGCGTTGACGAGGCCGGTCATGCGCTCCTGATCGCGCGCACGCGCAACAGCGACGGTGGTCGCCACGGCGGCGTGGGGGGCGGTGCCGAGAAACAGAAGCTGCGCCGCACCCAGCCGCAATGTGTCGCGGATCACCTCCGGCGGCGGACTCTTGACGAACTGCGCCAGGACCGCGTCGATCTGGCCGAGGCGTCGCAGCGTGGTGGCGACGAGCAGGCGCACAAAGGCGCGGTCGCGCGGATGGAGCGCGGAGACTTCGTAGTCGAAAGTCTCGTCAGCGGCACGGCGGTCTACCACCACGCTTTGCAGCACATTCAAAGCTGCAAGGCGTGAGGCGAGTTCGGGCGGAAGGTCGCGAGGCGATGTCCGGGCGGGAGACTTCACTTCGCGGGGAGTCCGGCGAACGAGATGTCTTTCGCGGCGGTGCCGGGGCCGTCAGCATTGCTCACAGAGAAGGCTTTATTCGCCGCATCGGGGTTGGTGAGCGCGGCGATGGCGACGGTGGCGGTGTCGGCGCGGGTGATCATCTGGCCCATCTTGTATTCACTGCGGGGGAGAAGCTTGATGGCCTTCACGCCGCCCGGTTCGTTGGTCATGCCCGCCGGTCCGATGATGGTGTAGGGCACGCCGGAGGCGATCAGCGCCTCTTCGGCCTTGCCTTTGTAGATGATCACGTCGTTGCCGCGCTTGTTCATCGGGTTGTCGACCTGGCCGGACACGGACGAGGTGATGATGACGAAGCGCTTCACGTTCACGGCTTTGGCGGCGGCGGCGAGATTGCGCGTGCCCTCGAGATCCACCTTCACCGGGAAGTTGGCTTCGTCCTTGTTGCTGGCCGCGACCGCGTCGATCACGTAGGTGACGCCTTTGAAGGCGGCCTTCAGAGTCTCCGGTTTGGTGACGTCCGCTTCCACCCACTCGACCTTGTTGCCGAACTTGGCGGTGGCAGCCGCGGCGTCGCGCGTCATGGCGCGCACGCGGAAGGCGGGGTTGGTTTGGATCTGATCGAGGATCACGCTGCCGTTCTTGCCGGTGGCGCCGGCGAGCAGAACAAGCGGCTTGTCTTGCGCGAATGCAGGCGCAGCGAGGGAAACAATGGCAGCGACAATGAAGGAACGGCGCAACATGGGTGTGTGCTCCTAATTAGGCGTCGAGGAAATCGCGGACGATCTTCGCCGCTTCGGTGGTTTTGACGTCGAGGAACCCATGCGCCCATCCCGGCAAGTCCTGGATGCGGCTGGCGGGATTCTTCAACAACGGCTTGGCGCGCACCGTCATGGTGGCGAGATCGTCGGCGGTCGGATTCAGGATCAGGATCGAGTGTTTGACCTTCGGCAAAGCGACGGCGGCTTGGTAGTTGAAGGCGGCATTATGGCCCCACCAGGAGATCGACGTATTGGCGACCCGGATGGCGAACAGGTCGGCATGGGCTTGCTTGCTGACTTCCTTCATGTGCCATCGCCCGCGGCTCTTCCACCAATTCGCGTAGGTGGAGCCGTCGTCGGCGAGTTCCTCGGGTCCGTAGGCGGCGCGCTGTGAGGCGAGCTCCGCCTCTGTGTAGACCGCGGCGGAAACGTTGATGAGACGGTGGATTGCGGTGGGGCGCCGCAACGCGAGTTCCATCGCGATCTTGCAGCCGGTGTGATAGCCCATCACGTCCACGTCGCGCAGACCCAAGACATCCATCACATCTTCCATCGCGCCGGCGTAGTCGCCGATCTCGGGCGCGGACGGTGTCGGATCCGACGCGCCGAAGCCCGGCGTGTCGATCGCGATGGCCAGCCGGTCGCGGCCCATTTCGCCGGCGAAGATCTCGTAGATGAAGCTCGAGTAGGGGCTCATGTGGAACATGAGCAACGGTCTCTTGCCCGTGGGCGCGTCGGGCTTGGCGTAGCGGTAGTGCATCTGGCCGAAGCGGCCGGTGGCGTAATCGCGGCGGAGGGGCATGGGTGGGACTCTCCGATCAGGCGTCGAGGAAATCGCGCACGATCTTGGCGACCTCGGCGGTCTTGAGATCGAGGAAGCCGTGAGACCAGCCGGGTAGATCATGAATCCGGCTGGCGGGATTCTTCAGAAGCGGCTTCGCGCGCGGCGTGAACGCGACGAGATCGTCTTCCGGATTGAAGATCAGGATTGGTTGCGCGACCTTCGGCATCGCTTCGGCGGTCAGGAAGTTGAACGCGGCGCGGTGGCCCCACCAGGAGATCGACGGATTGCCCATGCGCACAGCGAAACGTTCCGCCAGGGCCTCGTTGCTCACGCCCTTCATGCGCCAACGTTTGGCGGTCTCCCACCACTTCACGAAATGCGAGCCGTCGTCGGCGACCTTTTCGGGGCCGTAGGTCTCTTTGTGTTCGGCGAGTTCCGAGGGCGTCAGAATCGTCGCGGAGACATTCACGAGGCGATGGATCTGCGCGGGGCGCTGATTGGTGAGCGCGAGCGTGATCTTGGAGCCGGTGTGATAGCCCATCAGATCGACGTCGCGCAGACCCAGCGCATCCATCACATCGCCCATGGCGGCGGCATAGTCGGTGAGTTCCGGGGCCGACGGCGGCGGGTCCGACGCGCCGAAGCCGGGCGTGTCGATCGCCAGCGTCAGCCGGTCGCGGCCCATCTCAGCGCCGAAGGCTTCGTAGATGAAGCTTGAGTAGGGACTCATGTGGAACAGCAGCAGCGGCCGCTTGCCCGTGGGCGCGTCCGGCTTGGCGAAGCGGTAGTGCATCTGGCCGTAGCGGCCGTCGACATAGCCGCGGCGGAGGGGCTTCTTGGGTTCCATGGCGTCACCGATGACCTGTGCGGCAGAGCGCGTCAAGGCGCAGGACCGGCGCGCCCGAAAAACGACTCGGGGATCACACGAAAATCGCACCACCGGCTCGCGCGCATTTACGCGCGAAATACGCGCGAGAAATTTCGGGATTGGGAGCGTGTGGATGCGACATAGCGGCGACCGTCAAGCCAGTCGTGACGGTTACCGCCGATAGGATGGTTCGTCAAAGGTCACGGTGTGTGCAGTTTCGTGTGAGCACGGCGCGCGGAGCGACCCCCACCCCTGACCCCTCCCCTCAAGGGGGAGGGGGGATCGCTCAATCCCACGGGCCCTTTGGGCGCGGCGGTGCGCTGTCGGGGATGCGCGCGGCGCGGCGGGGGGTGGCTTGGTACGAAACCGCGTCACGAGATGGGCCGGGACCGGCGGCGAGTTCACGCAGGCGGGCGATGCGATTGGCCGTCGACGGATGGGTGGCGAACAGGTTGTCGGTGCCGGTGCCGGCCAGCGGGTTGATGATGAACAGATGCGCCGTGGCAGGATTGGCCTGCGCGTCGTAGTTCGGCACCTGGTGGGCGTAGTGCTCGATCTTCTCCAGCGCCGAGGCGAGCGCCATCGGATCGTCGGAGATCGCGGCGCCGCCTTCGTCCGCGCCGTACTCACGGCTGCGGGAGATAGCGAGCTGCACCAGGGTTGCGGCGAGGGGCGCGAGGATCATCACCATAATGCTGCCGATGATGCCGATACCGCCGCGGTTCTCGTCGCGGTGACCACCGGCGAACATGGCGAAGTTGGCGAGCATGCCGATGGCGCCGGCGATGGTGGCGGTAACCGTCATCACCAGGGTGTCGCGGTTCTTCACATGGGTGAGTTCGTGCGCCATCACCGCGGCGACTTCGCGTTCGTTGAGCATGGACAAGAGCCCGCGCGACGCGGCGACCGCGGCGTGTTCCGGATCGCGGCCGGTGGCGAAGGCGTTGGGCTGCTCGCTATCGATGATGTAGACCGCCGGCATCGGCAGGCCCGCGCGCTGGGCAAGCCGCGCCACCAGGGCATGGAAATCCGGCGCGGTGTTTTGATCCACCGGTTGGGCGCCGTACATGCGCAAGACCGCCTTGTCGGAATTCCAATACGCCCAGGCGTTCATGGCGATGGCGACTCCAAACGCGATGAGCATGCCGCCGGGCCCGCCGACGAGGTAGCCGACGGCGAGGAACAGGCCGGTCATGCCGGCGAGAAGCAGACCAACTTTGAATGTGTTCATGGTGTTAGGCGCCCTCCTGCGGCGCCCGTAGGGGGAGAGTTAAGTCACGCCTGCGGCATTACAAGGGCGAACCGTGGCGAACCTTTTGACTGGCGTTCACGCTCATGCGACGGAAAAGCCATGACAGATGAGACCCATCCCCCGCGGCCCCCAGTTCGGCCCCCGGTTCCGCCGCTTGCTTTGAGCCCGGAAGCGGCGGCGTTGAAGCCGCCGCAGGCCCATGCCGTGCCCTCCGCGCCCGCCGAAATGCCTCCCGAAACCGGCGGACCTAAAGGCCCGGAGCCGACCCGCTACGGGGACTGGGAACGCAAGGGACGCTGCTCGGATTTCTAGCGGACCAGAACGGATTCTTAACCGGTCACCGCTAAGACTTTGATTCGCTGAATAAAAGCCGTCCGAAAAGCGACGGCACGGGGATGCGATGGGGTTTGTGGGTCTTCTGGAGCGGCTGCGCCGTTTGCGGCCGGGTGCGGCGGCGGGACCGGTCATGGACGCGGCCGACCGGCCGCTGGAGCTGGCCGATACCCTGCAGGACCCGGTGGACGTCCTTTATGGCGTCGAGCCCCTGCGCATCATGATCGCGCCCCTGGCGGGCGACTCGACCGGCCGCGCGGCGCAACACATTCACGACCGCCTGGCCGGACGGCTGGGAGTCAGCATTCGATTTGCCGACCGGCCCCTGACGGCGCCGGCGGCGGACAACATGCAGTCCGTGTTCCTGTCCATGGCGCTCGACCTCGGCCGGCGCTGGCTGAAGCGCGAGAACGCGGACCTGTTGATCTGGGGCGAAGCCATCACCGGCGCGGCCTTGCAGAAGGACGGCCCGCCGCACGTCTCGTGGCGCTTGCGGTTCATGAGTCTCGGCACGCCGGTGCAGCCGCACGGGGCGTCGGTCTCCGCGCTGGAACGCTTGGAAGTGCCGGCGCATTTCGACGATGCCGCCAGCGATCTGGTGTTCGGTGCAGCCCTTGCCGCGGTGAACGTGGAATCGAGCGAGGGCCTGCGCGCCCGCGCCGCCTTGTTCCGCCCGATGTTGAAAGCCGCGGCGCACTATGCCGAAGGCGACATGCTGGGCACCGTCGCGGAATGCGCCACCGCACAGGCGTGCTATGGCGCGTTGCTGCTGCTGGACGGCGCGCGCACCGGCGATCTGAAAATGCTCGAGCGTGCGGTGGTGGTGTACCAGGGCGCGCTGATTCTGGGCATGGATGCCTTCACAGATCACGAGCGCGCGTTGATCGGCGGGCACATCGCCGACGCCTTGATCCTGATTTCCGATATCGCGGGGCGGCCGAAGTTGCTGGCGCGTTGCATCGCCTATTACCGCACCGCGCTGAGCATGGTGCGCAAGGATGTGTTCGCAGAAGAGTTCGCCGCGTTGAAGGTGCGGTTGGGCTTGGGCCTGCACGCGCTGGCGGCGGCGAACAATGAAGCCGCGCCATTGAAGGAAGCGGCGGAAGCGTTCAGCGCCGCGACGGCGATCTGGACGATCACCGAAGCGCCGCAGCGCTGGGCGGATATTCAGAATTCGCTGGGCGGATTGCTCGTGACCATGGGCCGCCTGACGCGCGAGCCCGGCCTGTTCGACCGGGCCGTCGCCGTGTTCGTGAAGATCATCGAGGTGCAGACCCGCACCAAGGCGCCCTTGGTGTGGGCGACCACGCTGGCGAACATCGGCGCCGCGCTGAAGGAAAAAGGCGCAGCCGCGCAGAACGTGGAAATCCTCGAACGCGCCGCCGACGCTTTCGACAAGGCCGCCCAGGTGTTCCACGAACTGCACCTGGAGAACAATGCGCAGATCGTTGAAAGCCAACGCGCGCAGGTGCTGAAGCTGCTAGCGGCGAAAGCCGTCTAGGCGGCGCCGACTCCTCGCTTCCTCCTCCCCGGTCACCGGCGTGCGCGTTACAACGCCCGCGGCGTGGCCGGCGTGGCCGCAGCCCCCAACACATTCTCGATGAAGCCGCGGGCGATCTCGCGTTCGCCCATGATGATCACATCCACATTCAGGCGGCGCAGCTGCTCGAACTCCGTGTCGGAGTGACAGCGGGCGAGGACGGCGATTCCGGGATTGGCGGCGCGCGCTTTCGCAACGGTTTGGAGAGCCTCGAAACCGCTGGGGATGGCGAGGATGAGGCGCTTCGCGCCGGAGATGTTGGCCGCGGCGAGGATATCTTCGCGCGTGCCGTTGCCGACAATCACTTCGATCTCCGCCGCGCGGAGATGCGCGACCGCGCGGTCGCCGTCTTCGATCACGACCAGGGATTCGCTGGCTTCATGCAGGGCCTGGCCGACGATGGCGCCAACGCGGCCGAAGCCGATGAGCACCGTGTGACCGGTGAGCGCGGTTCGCGCGGGCAGTTCCGCCGCGGGGACGTGCGGCGGCGCGGCGGCTTCGGCTTCCTTTTCCTCGCGCTGCTGGACCTTGGGCGACTTGAGACGCTGGGCGGCGAAGAACGCGATGGGGTTGAGCAGCATGGACAGGATCGCGCCGGCGAGAATGAGATCGCGCCCATCCTGGGGCAGCAGTTTGAGGCCCACCCCCATATCGGCGAGGATGAAGGAGAATTCGCCGATCTGCGCGAGACTGGCCGCGACCGTGAGCGCGATGGCGGGCGGATGGCGGAACATCCGCACGATGACGTAGGCCGCGAACGATTTGCCCACGACAATCACGAGCACCGTTGCCAGGACAGGGAGCGGGCGGTCGATCAGGATTTTCGGATCGAACAGCATGCCGACCGAGACGAAGAACAGAACCGCGAAGGCATCGCGCAGGGGCAGCGACTCTTGCGCGGCCTGATGGCTGAGCTCGGACTCGCTCATGATCATTCCGGCGAAGAAGGCTCCCAGCGCAAAGGACACGCCGAACAGGTAGGAAGCTCCGAACGCGACACCTAACGCAATCGCCAGGACTGCCAGGCGGAACAGTTCGCGCGAGCCGCCGTGGGCGGTGTGATGCAGTATCCACGGGATCACCCGCCGGCCGACCACCAGCATCAGGGCAATGAAGGCGACCACCTTGGCGATGGTGAGGGCGATGGCGCCGGCGACGCCGAGGCCGAAGCGCGCAACCAGAGGATCGACCGCGACTTGTTTGCCGTCGCCGCCCATGACGTTGGCAAATGCGGGCAGCAGGACCAGGGCGAGGACCATCGCGAGATCCTCGACGATCAGCCAGCCCACCGCGATCCGTCCGCGTTCGGTCTCGAGCATGCGGCGTTCCTGCAGCGCGCGCAGCAGCACGACCGTGCTGGCCACGGACAGCGACGCGCCGAACACCAGACTGCCGCCCAGGGTCCACCCCAGCGCCAGGCCGAGACCGACGCCAAGAAGAGTCGCAACCGCCATCTGCACGATGGCGCCGGGCACGGCGATGGTTTTCACCGACAGCAGATCGCGCAGGGAGAAGTGCAGGCCGACGCCGAACATCAGCAGGATCACGCCGATCTCGGCAAGCTGGTTGGCGAGGCCCTGGTCCGCAACGAAGCCGGGCGTGGCAGGACCGGCGACGATGCCGGCCAACAGATAGCCCACCAGCGGCGGCAGCTTCAGGCGGCTGGCGATGGTACCGAAGATGAAGGCGAGAACCAGGCCGCCGACAAGAGTGGCGATGAGCGCTGTGTCATGGATCATCAGGCGGAATTGCTCTGAGACGTATTCTGGGCACGGTTCTTGACCAGGTCCGCCACCACGCTGGGATCAGCGAGGGTCGAGGTGTCGCCGAGATTGGACACGTCGTTCTCCGCGATCTTGCGCAAGATTCTGCGCATGATCTTACCGGAGCGGGTTTTCGGCAGGCCCGGCGCCCATTGCAGCACGTCTGGCTTGGCAATGGCGCTGATCTCGTGGCTGACCCAGCCGACCAGTTCCTTGCGCAGCGCTTCGGTCGGCGCGACGCCGACCTTGAGCGTGACGTAGGCATAGATGCCCTGGCCTTTGATGTCGTGCGGGTAGCCGACGACAGCGGCTTCGGCAACCGAGGTATGCGCGACCAGCGCGCTTTCCACTTCCGCGGTGCCCAAGCGATGACCGGACACGTTGATGACGTCATCCACCCGGCCGGTGATCCAGTAATAGCCGTCTGCGTCGCGGCGGCAGCCGTCGCCGGTGAAATACTTGCCCGGGTAGGTCTTGAAGTAGGTGTCGATGAAGCGCTGGTGATCGCCGTAGACCGTGCGCATTTGGCCGGGCCAGGAGGTCTTGAGGCAGAGGTTACCGGTGGCGGCCCCGTCGAGTTCATTGCCTTCCGCATCGACCAGGCAGGGCTGGATGCCGAAGAACGGCAAGGTGGCGGAGCCTGGCTTCAGGCGCGTGGCGCCGGGCAGCGGCGAAATCAAGATGCCGCCGGTTTCGGTTTGCCACCAGGTATCGACGATCGGGCAGCGTGAATCGCCGACCACGCGGTGGTACCACAGCCAGGCTTCCGGATTGATCGGCTCACCGACGCTGCCGAGCAGGCGCAGGGACGCGCGTGTCCACTTCTTCACCGGCGCGTCGCCTTCGCGCATAAGCGCGCGCAAGGCCGTGGGTGCGGTGTAGAAGATGTTCACGCCGTGTTTGTCGATGATCTGCCAGAAGCGCGAGGCATCGGGATAGTTGGGCACGCCTTCGAACATCAGGGTGGTCGCGCCATTGGCGAGCGGACCGTAGACGATGTAGCTGTGACCGGTGACCCAGCCGACGTCGGCGGTGCACCAGTAGATCTCGCCGTCGCGGTAGTCGAACACCAGCTTGTGCGTCATGGACGCATAGACGAGATAGCCCGCCGTGGTGTGCAGCACGCCCTTGGGCTTCCCGGTGGAGCCGGAGGTGTAGAGGATGAACAGCGGATCTTCCGCGTTCATCTCCACCGGTTCGCAGTGCTTCGGGACCCTTGCCATCAACGTATGTGCCCAGACGTCGCGCGGCGCGTGCATCGGAATCTCAGCGCCGGTGTGTTTCACCACGAGCACGTGGCGCACGCTGGGGCATTTGGTGAGGGCTTCGTCCACATTGGCCTTGAGCGGGATCTTCTTAGCCCCGCGCACACCTTCGTCGGCGGTGATAACGCAGTTGGACTGGCAGTCGTTGATGCGATCGGCGATCGAGTGGGGGGCGAAGCCGCCGAAGATCACCGAGTGCACCGCGCCGATGCGGGCGCAGGCAAGCATCGCCACAGCGGCCTCGACGATCATGGGCAGGTAGATGCACACCCGGTCGCCCTTCTTGACGCCGAGCAGCGTCAAGACGTTGGCCATGCGGCAGGTCATCTCATGCAGCTCGGCATAGGTGACGTGCTTCGAATCCTTCGGGTCGTCGCCTTCCCAGATGATTGCGGTTTGCGCAGCACGGCTTTCGAGATGGCGGTCGAGGCAGTTCACCGACGCATTGAGGGTGCCGTCATGATACCAGCGGATGTGCAGGTCCTTGGCGTCGTAGGAGACGTCGCGGACATGGGTGAAGGGCACGATCCAGTCCACGCGCTGGCCCTGTTCGCGCCAAAACGAGAGCGGATCGTTGATCGACTCCGCATACATCTGTGCGTACTGGCGCGGGTTCACCAGCGGTTCTGCGGCGGTCTTGGGGATTTCGATGATGGTGTCGTCGGACATGGGCGGGCCTCCGGCAATCGCGGGCCAGATCATAGCGTTATGGATTTGGGCGAGTCACCCGTCGCGCGCAGCGGTTTGGGATTCGGGAACTTTCACACCGACATAACGTTGCCGTGATGGCGCCACAGGAGGGACCGCATGCCCAAGGCAACAGCAGGACAGAAGAAGACCACCGGCCGCGTCATGCATGAGTTCAAGCATGGGGAGCTGAAGAGCGGCCCCGCGGGCAAGGGCGGCAAGGTGAAAAGCCGCAAACAAGCGATTGCGATCGCGCTGAGCGAGGCCGGTGAGTCCAAGAACGACAGCCCCACGACTCGCCGCGCCAAGTTGGCCAGGAGCAAGGAAGCCAGCGGCAAGACCACCCAGCAGGAACGCGAAGGCAAGTCGGATGTCGGGGGCGCGGCAAGCGCACGGCGCACTAAATGAAGCTCTACTTTGCGCCCGGCGCGTGCAGTTTTGCCGATCACATCGCGCTGCATGAGGCCTATCTGTCGTTCGAATGGATCAAGGTCGACCTCAAGACGATGCGGACCGAGGACGGACGCGATTTCACGCAGATCAATCCGAAGGGCTATGTGCCGGCGCTGATGCTGGACCCGGGCGAGATCCTGACGGAGAACATCGCCATCCTGATGTGGGTGGCGGAGCGCACGTCGGGATTGGTGCCGAAGGAAGAACTCGGCCGCTATCGGCTGTGGGAGATGCTGGCCTACATCTCCACCGAGATTCACAAGTCGTTCAAGCCGCTGTTCAGTCCGGATGCGGACGACAAAGCAAAAGCCGAAGCGAAAGAGACTATCCTCATGCGCCTGCGCTATATCGCCGAACGCATGAAGGGCGATTACGTGCTGGGCAACCAGTTCACGGTGGCGGACTGCTATCTGTTCACGATGCTGACTTGGTGCCGCAAGAACGCGATGGCCCTGGCCGCACCCTTGCCGGCCTATGCCATGCGCGTGGCGGCGCGCGACTCAGTCAAGATGGCGCTTCAGCACGAGGGCTGGGAACTGCCCGCGTGGGAATAGGCGTTACAGTGCCTTGCCCACGGCTTCGGCGACGTTGCGGGTCGGTTGGATGACGACCTTCTCGAACAGGCCGGCCTTGGCGTAGGGATCGCGCGCGGCGAAGGCCCGGGCGGCTTCGAGATCCGGGAAGTCGGTCACCCACAAGCTGCCGATCATGGTGGTGCCGTCGTCGGCAAAGAACGGGCCGATGAAGTAGGACTTCGGGGCTTCGGCCTTGATCCACTCGACATGTTCGGCGCGTGTCTTCAGGCGCAGATCGACGTGGCCCGGCTTGTCGTACGCCATGATGGTGATGAGCATCGCGATGATTCCCCCTCTCTTGAGCTATTTCTTGCGCGGCTTACGCGGCGGCTTGGACGGGCCCTTGGGTGATGATTTGGGCGGCGTCTTCTTGACCCCTGTCTTCAGCGCGACCGCCGTGGGACGGACAAGCCGGCGTGTGGCGCGGCGGCCGGCGGTGGCGGTGAGCTTGGCCTTGCGGCGGCCTTTGCGCTTTTCCTTGGGCGACGCGTGCGCCGCCAACGCCGGGCTGCGCAGGGACGAGGCGACCTTCGGCTTTTTCGCAGACGGGCTTTTGGCGGCGGGTTTCGACAACGGGCGCTTGGGTGTCTCCGCGCCCTCGCGGCCGTAGTCGTCGGCAATGCGCACGATGTCGTCTTCGCCGACGTATTCGCCGGACTGCACTTCGATCATGTGCAGATCAACCTGGCCCGGGTTGTACAGGCGGTGAACCGCGCCGGCGGCGATGAAGGTCGATTCATTCTCGCGCAGCATGTATTCGGTGTCGTCGCGATGCACGACGGCGGTGCCCGACACCACGACCCAGTGCTCGCTGCGGTGCCAGTGCTTCTGCAAGGAGAGCTTCGCGCCGGGCTTCACGCAGATGCGCTTCACCTTGAAGCGGTGTCCTTCGTCCATGGTCTGGTACCAGCCCCAGGGGCGATAGGTGCGCGCTTGCGCGGTGGCTTCGGCGCGGCCGCGCGCTTTCAGCTGTTCCACCACCGCCTTGACCTGCTGGTCCTTCGACTTGTCCGCCACGAGTACGGCGTCGTCGGTGACGATGACGATGGCGTTGCGGATGCCGACCACGGCGGTCAACTGGCGCTCGCTGCGAACGTAGGAGTTCTCGCAATCAATCGCGAGCACGTCGCCGAGCAATGTGTTGCCGCCGGCATCCTGCGCGGTTTCCTGATGGAGCGCGCTCCACGAGCCGACATCGGACCAGCCCATATCGACCGGCACCACCGCGGCAACGGCGGTGCGTTCC
This sequence comes from Fidelibacterota bacterium, assembly GCA_947476275.1. Lineage (GTDB taxonomy): Bacteria > Pseudomonadota > Alphaproteobacteria > Rhodospirillales > Rhodospirillaceae > SCTM01. Next base: position 21,594 of record CANJPQ010000029.1, on the reverse strand, counting down.
ATCACGCCGTAGTCGATCGATTGATTGGGGACCGTGGCGAAGGACTCCGGATCTAGGCGGAAGAAGAACAGATCTTTCTTGCCCTTCTCCAACGCTTCGCGGCAGCGCGGCAGGATATCGGGCTCGCTGCGCGCGAGTTCTTCGAGGAAGGTGCCGACGGTCCACAAGAAGATGCCGCCGTTCCAGGCGTAAGTGCCGTCGGCGAGAAAGCGTGCCGCGGTGGCGCTGTCGGGCTTCTCAACGAACTGTTCGACGGCGTAGGCGCCATTGCCGATGCTGTCGCCGCGTTTGATGTAGCCATAGGCCGTGGCGGGATGGGTCGGCTGGATGCCGAAGGTAACGAGGCGGCCGGACGCGGCAACCGGGGCCGCAACACCGACCGCGTCCCGGAAGATGTCGGGTTTGCGCACCAAATGATCCGACGGCATGACCAGCATGAGGGCGTCGGGTTCGTTCTCCAACAGGAGTGCGGCCACCGCCGCCGCCGGCGCGGTGTTGCGCCCTTGCGGTTCGATCACCACCGCGCGCGGCTCGATGCCGATGGCGCGCAGCTGCTCCGCGACAATGAAGCGGTGGGCTTCGTTGCACACCACGATCGGCGCTTCGATCTTCACGCCGTCGGCTTCTTTCAGACGCAGGGCGGTTTCCTGCAACAGGCTACGCTCGGAGGTGAGCGGCTGGAGCTGCTTGGGGAATTCCTCACGGGACAGGGGCCACAGGCGCGAGCCTGAACCGCCTGACAGGATCACCGGATAGAGCCGGGTCGACTTGCTCACGCTTCTGCCTCACCCAATAAGTGCGGGCCGCATTGCCCGTTTCGCGCACGCGTCCCAACGGCCGAGTAACCCGGCAGTTGCGGGTTTTACACCTTAGAGCGCCTCGGCCCGCAAGGGTCTTTCCAACAACTGGCGCATGACATCATCGATCGCGGCGTCGTGGTTCAGGATCTTGTCCACCGCCGTGCAGATCGGCATGTCGACCGAGAGCGTGGCCGCAAGGGACACGACAGCCTTGGCGGTGGTGACGCCTTCGGTGACGGAGCGCCGCGTCCCAAGAATATCTTCAAGCGTTCGGCCTTCGCCCAGGGCGACGCCGAGGGAGTAGTTCCGGGACTGGGCGGACGACGCCGTGAGGACCAGGTCACCCAGCCCCGAGAGCCCCATGAGCGTTTCCGCCTTCGCGCCGCGGGCGACGGCGAGGCGCACCAGTTCCGCCAGCCCGCGGGTGAGCAGGGCGGCCTTGGCATTCGAGCCGAGCTTACGGCCTTCGCTGATGCCGCAGCCGATCGCGAGCACGTTTTTGACCGCGCCGCCGATCTGGGCGCCGATCAGGTCCGTCGAAAGGTACGGCCGGAAGGTGCGCGATTGGAGCGCTTCCGCCACGGCGCGGCCCTGGGCCTGGTCGGCGGCGGCCAGGGTGAGCGCGGTCGGCAGGCCCTTGGCGACTTCGCTGGCGAAAGACGGGCCGGACAGGACCATCAGGGCGGTGTGCGTGAGGGCCTCCGCTGCTTCGGTCATCAGGGCGCCGGTCTCAAGCTCGATGCCCTTGGCGCAGATCACCACGGGCCGGCCGGCGGGGATGAGCGGGGCTAACTCTTTCGCGGCCGCGCGCAGATGCTGGGCCGGCGAGACGAGCAGGACGATGTCCGCATCCGCGGCGGTCTTGAGATCGCCTGTGGCGGTGATGGCGGGATCGAGGGCCACGCCGGGCAGGAAGGCAGCGTTGATGCGGGTACCAGCGATGGATGCGACGACTTCGGGCTCGCGGGCCCAGAGGGTTACCGCGCGCCCGGCGCGCTGCGCGGCCATGGCGAGCGCCGTGCCCCAGGCGCCTGCGCCGATGATTCCCACCCGGTTCATGGTAAAAATCTAGTCCCGCCCGTGTCTTAGCTTGCGACATGTTGCATGCCGCCGCGTTGTTTGCAAATCGAGAGCGTGCATTCCACCGCCGCTTGCGCCCCCGCCAACGATCAGCCTAAGACGAGAACCATGCCCACAAGCGCCCCCGACCGCGATGCACCCATCCTGTTGACCGGGGCGGCGGGATTCGTCGGCTTCCATACCGCCAATCGGCTGCTGAGCGAGGGGCGCACGGTCATCGGGCTCGACAACTTCAATGGCTACTACGATGTGCGCCTGAAGGAAGCGCGGTGGGCGCAGCTGGACGGACGCGCCGGCTTCACCGGGGTGCGGGCCGACCTGACCGACAAGGACGCGCTGCTGCGCCTGTGCGACACCTACGAGCCGGGGGTGATCGTGCATCTCGCGGCCCAGGCCGGCGTGCGCTACGGCATCGAGAATCCGAGCGCCTATGTGGACTCCAACCTCATCGGCTTTGTGAACATTCTGGAGATCGCCCGGGCGCTGAAGGTGGCGCACCTGGTGTTCGCCTCGACCTCGTCGGTGTATGGCGCAAACCGCGCGATGCCCTTTGCCGAGAACCACAGCACGGCGCATCCGCTGAGCCTGTACGCCGCGACCAAGAAAGCCAACGAGCTGCTGGCGCATTCCTATGCGCACCTGTATCGCATTCCCGTCACGGGGCTTCGCTTCTTCACGGTGTACGGGCCGTGGGGACGCCCCGACATGGCGCCGCAGAAATTCACAGCCCGGATTTTCGCCGGCGACCCGATCGAGGTCTACAACGGCGGAAAATTGATGCGCGACTTCACCTTCATCGACGACATCGTCGAGGGCGTGGTGCGCGTGACCGATCATATTCCCGTGGTCGACGAGTCCTGGGACGCGATGGCGCCGACGCCAGATGGCTCGGGCGTGGCGCCCTATCGCATCTTCAACATCGGCCGCGGCGCGCCGGTGGAACTGATGGAGTTCATCGCCATCCTCGAGAAACACATCGGCCGCAAAGCCAATATGCAGATGGTCGGCATGCAGGCCGGCGATGTGGAAGGCACTTGGTGCGATGTGAGCGCGCTCGGCCGCGCGGTGGGGTATCGCCCGCAAGTGTCGCTGGATGAGGGTCTGGCGAAGACCGTCGCGTGGTTCCGCGATTACTACAAGGTGTAAGGATGGCTATTACCGGGGGATGCCTGTGCAAGGCCGTGCGCTACAGCTGCACGTCTGAGCCGACAGTCACGCGGGCGTGTTGGTGCCGCCTGTGCCAATACATCGGCGCCGGCAGCAATACGGTGAATGTCTTTTTCAAGAGCGCTGATTTCAGCATCTCCGGCGAACTGACGGATTATGTCTGCGTCGCCGACAGCGGCACAGTGATGCATCGCCGCTTCTGCCCCAAGTGTGGGACCGCCGTGACCGGCCAGGGCGAAACGCGCCCGCATATGATCTCCGTGCGCGCCGGAACGTTGGATAACCCAGAGCTGGCAAAACCGGCGATGACGATCTGGACCAAGCAGGCACCGCGCTGGGCGTGCATCGATCCGGATCTGCCGCAATTCGATGCGCAGCAGCCGACTTAGGCTTTAACGCCGGCACCGCGCGCGGGTGCCGCATCGGGATCGAGCGGCCAGCGGGGCCGCGCTTTTGTATCGAGCGGATCGGTGAGGCCGAGGCGCAAGCGTTCGATGCCGGCCCAGGCGATCATCACCGCATTGTCTGTGCACAACGCCAGCGGCGGGGCGATGCAGGCCATGCTGGAACTTTCCGCAAGCGCCGTGAGCGCTGTGCGCAAGGCGGCATTTGCTGCAACACCGCCGGACACGACCAAGGTATTGCCGCTGGTCTCTTGGAGGAATTGCGCGATGGCGCGCTTGACGCGATCGACAATGGACTCCACCAGCGCGACTTGGAATGACGCGGCGATGTCTGCGACATCTTGCGCGTTCAAGGGCGGCAGCGCTTCGACCGCGAGGCGCACGGCGGTCTTGAGGCCGGAGAAGGAGAAGTCGCAGCCGGGCTTGCCTTTCATGGGACGCGGGAATGCAAAGCGTGTCGCGTCACCGTTTGCCGCGGCGCGCTCGATTGCCGGGCCGCCGGGATAGCCGAGGCCGATGAGCTTGGCGACCTTGTCGAAGGCTTCGCCCGCCGCGTCGTCCACCGTCGTGCCGAGGCGGCGATACTTGCCGACGCCTTCGACGACGAGGAGTTGGCAGTGCCCGCCGGAGACCAGCAGCAGCAAGAACGGGAACGCCACGTCGTCCGTGAGCCGCGCCGTGAGGGCGTGGCCTTCGAGGTGATTGACGGCAATGAACGGCTTGTTCGATGCGAGGGCCATGGCCTTCGCGCTCATCACGCCCACCAGCACCCCGCCGATCAGGCCGGGGCCGGCGGTGGCGGCGATGGCGTCCATGTCACTGATGCGCAAGCCCGCGTCGCCCAGGGCTTTGGTAATGAGCCGATCGAGATGCGCCAGGTGCGAACGGGCGGCGATCTCCGGGACGATGCCGCCGAAGGGGCGGTGTTCCAGGATCTGACTGAGGACGGCTTCGCCCAGAACACGGGACGTCCCGTCCGCCGTCAGTTCGACGACGGCAGTGGCGGTCTCATCGCAGCTGGTTTCAATGCCCAGGACGCGCAGGTCCGTTGTCCCTTTCCTCGATTGGGGCCAGCCTCTACAACAGTTTCAGGCTCTGGCGCCAGTATACTGAGATCATGCGCGTACTGATCCCCGAGTTGGCGGAAGACGCAATCACCCTCGCCGCGGCGTTAAGCGCACAAGGCCATCAGGTGACGTGTGCGCCGCTGGTGGCGCTGACGCCGATTCCCGACACGGCCGTGAACCTGGTCAACGCCCAAGGCTTCCTGGTGGTGACGCCGGCCGCCGCCCGCGCGCTGGCGGCGCGCATCGGTGTGCGCACCTTCCCGGCCTTCGCGGACAGTGAATTGACCGCCGCGGCCCTGCGCCGCGCCGGCTTCAAGCGCGTCGAAGCCGCGAAGGATGTGCAAGGGCTCGCACAACTCGTGCAGACGCAGATGAAGTCGGGCGATGGCGCGCTGATCCATCCGTGTCCCGCCGGTGCGCCGGCGAGCGTGGTCGCCAATCTGACCAATGTCGGTTTCGCGGTGCGCAATCTGCCGCTGTATGCGCTGGCGCGCATCGACGCGATGCCGAAGGACCTGCGGGCGCAAGTGGCGGCGGGCGGTTTCGACAGCGTGGTGTTCGCCACTGCGGACGCCGCGCGCGCGTTCGTCACGCTGGTTCAGCGCGAAGACTTGACCGAGGCGGCGCGGCCCCTGAGCGCGATTGTCGCCACCAGCGTGGTCTCCGCGCCGTTGCGCGCGCTTGCGTTCGATATGGTGGTGATCGCGCCACAGGGCGATGACGACGGCTTGGCCGCGAGCGTGACCGGGGAAGAGAAAGATCGCCCCGTGCGTGCAGCGGCGGCACAGGAGCGCAAACGGCGCGACGCAGAGGAGGCGCGCCTTGCCGCGGAGCGCGCGGAAGAAGAGCGCCGCGTCGCCGCCGCGAAGGCGGAAGCAGAGCGCAAGGCCGCCGCCGATCGTGCCGCAGAAGACCGGCGCCGCGCCGAACAGCAGGCCGAAGAAGAACGCCGTGCGAAAGAGGCGCGCGAGGCAGCAGCACGGGCAGCGGCGGCCAAGCAGGCGGAAGAGGAACAACAACGGGCGGCGGCGAAAGCGGAGGCCGAACGCCAGCGCGCGGAGGAAAAAGCCGAGGCCGAGCGTCGTCGGGCCGCAGAGAAGGCGGAGGCAGATCGCCGCAAGATCGCGGAGAAAGCCGAAGCGGATCGCCGGCGGGCGGAAGAAAAGGCCGACGCCGAGCGGCGCAAGGCGGAAGCCAAAGCAGCAGCAGAGATAAAGGCCGCCGAAGACCGCGCCGCCGCGGAGCAACGCGCCCGCGAAGAGGCCACGCGGCGCGCGGCGGAAGCCGAAGCGCGGGTCGCCGCAAAAGCCGAGGCAGATCGCCTGCGTGCTGTCGAAAAAGCGCAAGCCGAGCAACGCGCCCGCGAAGAAGCAGCACGGCGCGCGGCCGAAGCGGAAGCCCAGGCCGTGGCCAAGGCGGAAGCTGATCGCATGCGCGCCGCTGAGAAAGCCGAGGCGGAACGGCTGCGGGCCGCGGCCAAAGCCGAAGAAGATCATCGCAAAGCGGTTGCGAAAGCCGAAGCGGACGCCGCCGAGGCCCTGGCGCGGGCCGAGGACGAACGCCAACGCGTAGAAGCCGAGCGCAAGCGGCAGTTGGCGCGCGAGGATGCGGACCGCCGGCGCGCCGCCGCACAAGCGGAAGCCGAGCGGATTCGCGCGGAGGTGAAGGCGGAAGAAGATCGTCGGCGCGCCGAAGAGAAAGCCGCGGCGGAAGCGCGTGCCCGGCAGCGGCGCGAAGCCGAGGAATGGGAAGCAAAACGCCGCGCCGAAGCCGCGGAGCAGGAGCGCTTGCGGCGCGAAGCCGAACAGGCCGCCCGCGAGACGGCGCGGATCGAAGCGCAACGGATTGCGGACGAGGAACGGGCGGCACGGGACAAGGCCCGCGCCGAGGCACAGCGCATCGCCGATGAAGCGCGCGCCGCCCAAGAGAAAGCCAAGGCCGAAGCCGCCGCACAGGAGCGCATCCGCCGCGAGGCCGAGCGGGCCGCGCAGGAGCAAGCGCGCGCCGAGGCGCAACGGATCGCAGACGAAGCGCGCGCGGCGCAGGAGAAGGCGCGCGCGGAGGCACAGCGCATCGCAGACGAAGAACGGGCGCGTCGGGAAGCGGAGCGTCTGCGCGCAGAGGCCGCCCAGGCCGCCGCGGAAGCGCAGGCCCGTGCGGAGAAGGCGCACGCGGACGAGGAAGCCCGCGAACGCGCCGCGCGGGAACGGGACGCGGCGGCACGGATCGCGCGGGAAAAGGAAGAAGCCGCGGAACGCGAGGCCCGCGCGGTAGCCGATGCCGAAGCGCATGCCGCGGCGGAGGAAGCGGCCCGTGCCGAGCAACGGGCGCGCGAAGACGCGGCGCGGCAGGAAGAAGAGCGCAAGCGTTTGGCGGAGATCGCTGCCCGCGAAGCCGCGGCGCGCGCACAGGCCGAAAGGGACCGCGCCGCGCGCGAGGAGGCCCAGCGCCAAGCCGATGCCGCACGGCGTCAGCGCGCCTTGGAGCAACTCGCAGCCGAAGAAGGCGTGCGGCGGCAGGAAGAGGCGCGGCGGCGCGCGGCCGCACAACTCCAGGCGCCCCCGGAGACACACGACACGAGGACACACGACACCCCGGAAGCACAACCGCAGCCGTTCGAAGACAATCGCCTTGCCCGGGAAGCGCAGGCGGAACAACGCCGCAGCGCCGCGCAGGCGGCGCGCACCGAACAGGCCGCGATATCTGCGCAACGACTTGCCGGAGTGCGCGTTGGGGAAGCGCGCGCGGAACAGGCGCAAGGGATCGCAGGCAACGACGGCCGCAGCGGCAGCTCAGTCGACGCACCCGTACCGACACCGCCCGATCCCGGCGACCGTTCCGCGCGACCATCCCTTTACTCGGCCGTCCTTGGCGACTTCGGCAGATGGCTGCGCGGACGGTTGGCTGCAAAGCGGGTGGCTGCAGAGCCGCTGCCTGCAGAGCCGGCAGCGACAGCGCAGCCCGACCCGATACGGCCCGGCCCAATACCCGCCGACCTAACGCCGGATGCTGTCGTGCCTCCCGCCACGACCTCCGCTACACTCACGCCTGAAGAAGAGCCGGTTGCGATGGATCAAACGTTGTCCGACGAAACGCCGCCCGTAGTGCCGGAGCCCGTGCCCGATACGGCGCGCACATCTGCGCTTGATCAGGCGGCGGACGCGGGCGTAGCCCTGCGCGGTCGCGCCGCACGACTGCAGGCGGAGGACGCCGCAGACAATCGCGCGCGCACGCAAACCTGGCGCGGCTTCAACGACACGGGCGCGGAACAGCCGGCCACCGAGCCGGCGCCGGAACCGCAGCAGCCCGCGCAACAGCAGGCGCAGGATCAGCCGCCGCGTCGCAGCGGCCGGCTGATCGCAGCGGCGGTGCTGGTGGTCGTTGCGGCCGGCGCGGCCTATGCCGTCATGCAGCGCAATCAGCGCTTCGCACCGGTTGAGGCCGTCACAGCGACGGCAGCAGTCGTCGAAGCGCCAACGCCGCCACCTGCCGCGCCCGTGGCCCCTGTTGCCGTGGCGCCCACGGCAGCCCCAACCCCCGCAACGCCGGTGCCGGCGACACCGACCCCGGCGACACCGGCGCCTGCGGCGACTGCGGTGCAACCCGCTATGCCGTTGCCCGCCGCGGCGGCAACGCCCGGGATCGTGTCGGGCCAGGAGTACGCGGGCCTGATGGCGCGGATCGCGACCTTGGAAGCAGCCCTTGGCAACAGCGCGCGGCTGCAAGACCTGTCCAAGCGCATCGACGCGCTTGAGGGCAAAAGCGCGGATGCGAGCACGGTGCTTGCGCTTTCGGAGCGCGTGAACACGCTGGAACATGTCGCGCGCACGGCGGTCGCGGAACAGACCGCACGCATCGGCCAGTTGCTGGCGGTGGCGCAGTTGCGTGAGGCGATCGCCGCCGGCCGGCCCTATGCCCTGGAACTCGAGAGCGTGAAGGCGATGAGCGCGCAGTCCGGCGTGGCGCTGCCGTTGGACGACGTGCACATGACGACCCACGCCGCGACCGGAATCGCGACGCTGTTAGATTTGCGCGCGCGGTTCGACGAGACCGCCGGCCGCGTGTTGCGCGCCCGCACGATCCCCGAGGGCGTCAGCGGCTGGGTGGCGCGCAGTTTCGATCGCATGTTGTCGCTGGTGACCATCCGGCGCATCGACGGTCTTGCGGTCGGAAGCGATCCGGAGGCGATCCTGGCGCGGGTGGGGGCACAATTGAATGCGAGCAATCTTGCCGCCAGCGTGACGGAGATGGATGCGCTCACCGGACCCGCCGCGGAGGCTGCGAAGTTATGGCTCGACGAAGCCCGCGCACGCGTCGCTGTAGAGTCCGCCGTGACGGAGGCGAGCTTGAAGACCATCGCAGCGCTGGGCGCAGGTGGAACAGCCAAAGCCGCCGCGCCGGCTGAAGCGCCGAAGGCGGGTCCATGATCCGCATCGTCCTCTATGTGGTGATGGTCGCGGCGCTCGTGGCGGGCGCGGTGTGGCTCGCCAACGATCCGGGGGGTGCGACGCTGACCTGGCGCGGCTGGCGGATCGACACGTCCGTCGCCGTCTTGGTCGTGGCGGTGGTCGTGTTCATGGCCATGCTGGGCGCGGCGATGAAATTGTTCGCCTGGATCCGCGGCAGCTTGCGCGCCTATGCGGCGCAGCAGCGCGAGAAGCGCATGCGCAAGGGCCTGGTCATGCTGGGCGACGGTTTCGCCGCGGTTCACGCGGGTCACGCCGCAAGCGCGCGCCGTTTGGCGCGCGACGCAGGCAGTTTGCTCGGCGACACGCCGGCGGTGACGGTCCTGCGCAAGCAAGCCGCGGCCCTCGACGGCGATGCGGTAGAGCTGAAGGCTGCGGCGGAGACGCTGCTGGAACGACCCGAGACCGAGATGGCGGCGCTGCGGTCGCTTGCCACACGCGCGCAGAGCGACGGCGATGCGATCGGGGCCGCCGGCTTTGCGCGCCGTGCGCTCACCCGCGGCGACAGCGCGGCGTGGGCGGTGCATCTTTTGTTGGATCACGAGATCGCCGCCGGCCGCTGGGCCGATGCGTTGCAGGTCGTGGAGGGCGCGGCGGGACGACAGGTGTTCACAGCGACGGACCAGGAACGCTTGCGGGCACGCCTGCGCATTCAGCTCGCGCAAGTACAGCTGGCCGACGGGCAAACCATCGCCGCGGCGCGCAGCGCGCAGCGCGCGATGGAAGAAGGCGGCGGTGTGTTAGCCGTCGCTCTGTATGCCAAGGCGATGACCGCACAGGGCAAAGGCAAGAAGGCCGCCGGCGAGATCGAGCGCCTGTGGGCAAAGGGGCCCGACCCGGTGCTGGCAGCGGCGTATCGCGCGCTGATCCCGGGCGAAACGGCGCTCGACTGGGCGCGCCGCGCCGAGACGCTGGTGCAGAGCAATCCGGACGACCCTGAGAGCCGGCTTGCCCTGGCGGAAGCCTCCCTCGGCGCGGAGCTGTGGGGCCGCGCGCGCAATCGTCTCAGCGGACTCACATCGGAACTGCACACGCCGTCCGTGCGGGCGCGGGCGGCGCGGCTGATGGCGGAACTGGAGAACGGCGAGCGCGGCGATGCGGAAGCGGTGGCGCGCTGGCTGCGGGAAGCGCTGAAGGCCGGCGCGGTCGCGGCAGCAACGGTGCCACCACCATCTTCTGCGGCGGCCCTGTTGGCTTAAGACGCCAGCGCTTGCAGCTTCGTCCCCGGCGGCATCATCGGCGTCGGGAGAACAGTATCGCTGAGCACCGGATAGCGAGCGCGCGGCGCGAACAGCTGATAGTGCCACCACTCATTGCGATAGAAGTCGAACCCGGCGGCGGTCATGAGGCCGAGCAGCACGGCGCGGTTGCGCATGGCCGACGGCGGAATCTCCCGAGCGCCGTGATGGGACAGCGGCGTGAAGGCATCGAAAGCGGTACCCATGTCGAGTTCAGCGCCGCCGCCGTCGATCAGGGTGAGGTCCACCGCGGCCCCCATGGAATGGGGCGAGCCGCGGCGCGGGTCGGCGAGGAAATCCGGATCCGGTGTGTGATGCCACAGCACCCACTGCGCCTCCGCCGGGCGGAAGGCGTCGAACACCTTGAAGCGCAGGCCCATGGGCTTGGCGAGGTCGACGGCCCGGCGCAAGCACGCGGCCGCTTCCACGTTGAGGTAGCAGCCCGGCCGGGCGTAAACCGGTTTGCCGGTGAAGTTGTTGGCCGTGGCGTAAGCGATGTCGAGGACGACATCGTAGTCCGCGGGCGTGATCTCAACGAGCAGGGTCATGCCGCATGATATCTGAAGCCGCCGTGCTGCGAATCGTCTTTTTCGGGCGCGCGGTGTAAGACAGCCCGATGATCATCCTGGCATTCGATTGCACGGCGGCGGCGGTGTCCGTGGCGGTGTGGCGCGACGGCGCCACGCTGGCGTCGTTGCGCGACCACATGGAGCGCGGCCAAGCGGAAGCGCTCGCACCGATGATCGCCGCGTGCATGAAGGACGCGGATGTCGCTTTCGCCGACCTCGCACGCGTTGCCGTGACTGTAGGCCCTGGGTCCTTCACCGGGGTGCGCATCGGCCTGTCCGCGGCGCGGGGATTCGGACTGGCGCTTGCGATCCCCGTGATCGGCGTGACAACCGGCGAGGTTCTGCAAGCGGGCAGCGCCGCCACCGGCACGGTGATCAGCGCAATCGACAGCAAGCGCGGCGATGTCTACGCGGAAGCCTTCGACCCGGACGGGCGGCGTTTGTCCGACACCGTGAGCCTGCCGATCGACGCCCTGGTCGGCTGGGCGCGACCTTGGCAGCGGCCGTTGACGCTGGTCGGCGACGGCGCGGCGATGGCGCGCGCGGCTTTGCCCGAGGCACGCGTCGACGACACGCGTGTGCTGCCCGATGCGGCGGTGCTCGCCGCGTTGTCCGCAACACGCGCGCCGGACGCGGAAGGACCGTTGCCGCTGTACGTGCGCGCCCCGGATGTTTCGGTGTCGTCGTGATCGTGCCGGCGCGACCCGACGATGGCGAGCTGCTTGCAGAAATTCACGCCACGAGTTTTCCCGAACCGTGGACGGCGGCGGACTTCGCACAATTTCTGCGCCAACCGGGCGTGAGCGGCTGGGTCACCGGCGAAGACTTGGCCGAGGCGTTCATCCTGATGCGCCGGGTTGCGGAAGAAGCGGAAGTTCTGACGCTCGCCGTCACGCCGGCAATGCGTCGGCGCGGCTACGCGGCACGGCTGCTGACGCATGCGCTTGAGGACTTGCGCAATCGCGGTACCGCATCGTGCTATCTCGAGGTCGCGGTCGATAACGCCGCAGCACGTGCGCTGTATGAGTCCGCGGGCTTCGCGGCGTGCGGCACGCGGCGCGGATATTATGAGCGAGCGGGTGGATCCAGAGGCGACGCTGTTGTGATGCGCCGCGATCTCTAGCGGAACTACTTTTTTCGTATCGTGAGGATGTGCGGATCGCGCGGCGCGCGCGAATCGGTTTCGGGCACCAACGAGATAATCTCGTGCCCGTGTGCGGCAACGGCGCGCGGCACGTTGTCGAGCGGCTCAGCGCCTTTCAACCGGACGGTGACAATCGCCCCAACCGGAACACGTTCAAGCAACAACTTCGTCTTGACGAATGTGAGTGGACACACGTCAGGCGTGATATCGAGAAAGTGCGTGGTGTCGTTCATGCGCGACGAAAGGTGAGCGAAATACAATCTGCGTTGCGTGCATTGGTTTGCACTTCTATACCCGAGCCGGGTCACTGGAACTGCAAGGAAAAATAATATGGCGGACACATCGCCGCACGCGGCCGATCTGCTGACGCTCACAACGCAAATCGTCGCTGCTCACGTTGCCAACAATTCAGTCACGATGGATGCGCTGCCGAAGTTGATTCACGACGTGCACCGCGCCTTGTCCGGTGTCGGCGACCGCACCGGCCTGGGCGCGCGGCCCGAGCCGGCGGTGCCGGTGAAGAAGTCGGTGATGCCCGACTATGTAGTCTGCCTGGAAGACGGCAAGAAGCTGAAGATGCTCAAGCGGCATCTGAAGACGGCGTACAATCTCACGCCGGAGCAGTATCGGGAGCGGTGGGCCCTGCCGCCGGATTATCCGATGGTGGCGCCGAACTACGCCAAGAAGCGCTCCTCGCTGGCAAAGAAGATCGGCCTCGGCACCCGGGGCTTGCGCAAGAAGCGCTAGGGTTTGGGCTGTCCGCAGCGATCACTTTGCAAGCCTTGGAACCGCCTCCTATGATAGGGAGGCGGCAAGACCGCACGTTCCGACCGATCCAAAGGCTGGCCCTTGACGACACCGTCCCACCTTGAGCGCCGCTGCGTCGACAGCGGCATGAAGATGACCGAGCAGCGCCGGGTGATCGCCCGGGTGCTTTCGGATGCGGTCGATCATCCGGATGTGGAGGAAGTCCACCGGCGGGCCCACGCGGAAGACCCGCGCATCTCGATCGCCACGGTCTATCGCACCATGCGGCTGTTCGAGGACGCCGGGATCGTCACCCGGCATGAGTTCGGGGACGGTCGGGCGCGCTACGAGGAGACCGCCGAAGCGCACCATGACCATCTGATCGATGTCCGCAGCGGGCGGGTCATTGAGTTCCGGAACGAGGAAATCGAGCGAATTCAGCACGAAATCGCCCGGTCCCACGGCTTTAAGCTGGTCAGCCACCGGCTGGAGCTATTCGCCGTCCCGCTAGATGATGCGGGTGAAACAGAACGATAACGCGACATTTTGTTACTTCTCGGCTATCCTGTTTTCACTCGATCTGTGGCACCTTGGGGGGTGTCACAAACGGGTGAGTTGCCCCGGGTGTGCCCTAGGAGTCTCCCTGTGACGGTCATTGCCCTTACCAAATCGACCTTGCGGACCACGGTCCGACTGACCCTCAAAACCAAGTCGACCCTGACCTCTACCCTGCGGATTCCGCTGAAGCTGTGGCAGCGTCGCAAGCGCCGGGCCGAGGGTGGCAGCCGCCTGACCTTCCTGCCCACGCCGATGACCGCCTTCCAGCAGATCACGCCGGCGATCGTCGGCACCCAGGAAATCCGCCTCGCCGTTTCTGCCGCAGAGATCGATTCCGCCCAGGCCCTGCGGTACCGCGTGTTTTACGACGAGATGGGGGCGAAGCCCCTGGCCGACATGGCTGTGCGCCAGCGCGACTTCGACCGGTTCGATCCGGTCTGCGAACATCTGGTGGTGATCGACCATAAGCCGGAAACTGCCGGCGAAGTGGTCGGCACTTACCGCGTCATGCGCCGCGAACATGCGCGCCGGGCCGGCGGCTTCTACAGCGCCACCGAATACGACATCTCGCAGCTGATGAAATATCCAGGCACGTTGATGGAGTTGGGCCGGTCGTGCGTCGATGCGCGCTATCGCGACCGCGCGACCATGCAGCTGTTGTTCCGCGGCATTTCCGAATATGTGAACACCCATAAGGTCGACGTCATGTTCGGCTGCGCGAGCCTGCCGGGGACGGACCCGGAAAAGCTCAAGACCCAGCTGTCGTACCTCTATCACTATCATCTGGCGCCGGAAGATGTGCGCACCCGCGCCCTGCCGGATCGGTTCACGCCGATGAACCTGCTGCCGAAGGACGCGATCGATCCGCGGCGCGCGCTGGCGTCGCTGCCGCCGCTGTTGAAGGGTTACTTGCGCGTCGGCGGTTTTGTCGGCGACGGCGCGGTGGTGGATCATCAGTTCAACACCACGGATGTGTGCATCATCGTCAAGACGAACCTGATCGCCGAGCGATATACGCGCCACTACGACATCGGCGTGCGCGAAGAGGCCCCGCCATTCCGCAAAGCCTCGTAAACATCACCACGGCGCTGCCGACCACCACATTGTCGGCGATGCTGGCAGCGCTGCGCTTGCTCGGGTTCGCGATCTTTTCCCTGCCCTTCGCCTTGGCCTGCCATACCATGCGGGTGCTGGGCCTCGACGTGCGCGGGGCACGGCAAAAGTATTTCCGCATCGCCAGCAAGATTGTCGGTCTGCATGTGATCGTGCGCGGCACGCAGAGCACCGCGGCGCCGCAGCTGATCGTCTCGAACCACATTTCCTATTTCGATATTTTCGCCCTGGGCGGCGTGACCAACGGCGTGTTCGTGGCGAAAGCCGAGATCAACGGATGGCCGGTGTTCGGCTGGATGGGGCGGTCGGGCGGCACGGTCTTTGTCAGCCGCCGGCGCACCGCCACCGGCAAGGCCCGCAACGAGATGCGCGAACGACTTGCCGCCGGCGAGACCTTGATCATGTTCCCGGAGGCGACGTCCAACGACGGCAACCGGATCAAGCCGTTCAAAAGCGCGCTGTTCGACGCGGCGGAAAAGGCCATGCCGGATGGACAGCCGATCACCGTGCAGCCCGTATCGATCGCCTATACGCGCCTCAACAATCTGCCGCTGGGCATCGGCTGGCGGCCGTTTTTCGCTTGGTACGGGGACATGGAACTGATGCCGCATGTTTGGGCGGCGCTGTGCGCGGGCGCCGTCACGGCGGAGATCACCTTCCACCCGCCGGTCATGAGTAACGCGTTCAACAACCGCAAGGCGCTCGCAAAGCACTGCGAGACCGTGACGGGGAACGGGGTCGCCCGGCTGTTGGCCGGCCGGGAAGCCGCTTAAAACCGGGCCTTTCCGGGCACTTTGCAAACCGGCGTGCAAACAGCTAAGACCGGCCTGGAATGACCGAACACCCCACCGATCCGGCTCGCCCCGCCCCCAAGAAGCTGTTCATCAAGACCTACGGCTGTCAGATGAACGTCTACGACTCCGATCGCATGGCGGATGTGCTGGCGCCCCACGGCTTCCGTACGACGGATGACGTGGACGACGCGGACATGGTGATCCTGAACACCTGCCACATCCGCGAGAAAGCGGCGGAGAAGGTGTTTTCCGATCTCGGGCGCATCCGTCCCTTGAAGACCGAGCGGCCCGGCCGCGGTCTGATGATCGCGGTGGCCGGCTGCGTCGGTCAGGCCGAAGGCGCTGCGATCATCAAACGCGCGCCATTCGTGGACATCGTGCTTGGACCGCAGACCTATCATCGCCTGCCGGAACTCGTGGCCAGAGCTGCGCGCGGGGAAGGCGGTGTGCTCGATACGGATTTCCCCGCCGAACCCAAGTTCGATTTCTTGCCGCCGCCGACGGCCCAAGGGCCGACCGCGTTCCTGTCGATCCAGGAAGGCTGCGACAAGTTCTGCACCTTCTGCGTTGTGCCCTATACGCGCGGCGCGGAGTATTCGCGGCCGGCAGCGGACCTGTTGCAGGAGGCGCGCGGATTGGTGGCGGACGGCGTGCGAGAGATCACGCTCCTCGGCCAGAATGTGAACGCCTATCACGGTGTGTCACCGGACAAGGACGCGACGTGGGGTCTTGCCCAGTTGACGCGCGCCCTCGCCGACATCCCGGATCTCATGCGCATCCGCTACACCACATCGCATCCGCGCGACATGGATGACGCGCTGATGGAAGCCCATCGCGATGTGCCGCAGCTGATGCCGTTCCTGCACCTGCCGGTGCAATCCGGATCGGATCGGATCCTGGAGGAGATGAACCGCGGCCACACGATTGCGGCCTATTACAAGACCATCGAACGCTTGCGCGGCTATCGACCCGATCTGGCGTTGTCGTCGGATTTCATTGTCGGTTTTCCCGGTGAGACCGACGAAGACTTCGCCGCCACCATGAAGCTGGTGGAAGAGGTCGGCTTTGTTCAGGCGTTCTCGTTCAAGTACAGCCCGCGCCCCGGTACGCCGGCGGCGGCGATGAAGAAGCAGGTGCCCGAAGACGTGAAGGACGCCCGTCTTCAGATTCTGCAGAAGGAACTGACGCGCCAGTGGCGCGCGTTCAATCAGGCCTGCGTCGGCAAGACGCTCGACGTGCTGCTGACCGGCCCTGGGCGCGACCCGGGACAACTGGTCGGCCGCAGCCCCTATCTGCAGGCGGTGCATGTGCAGGGCGATCACAGCCTAATCGGGCAGGTGCGCCCGCTTGCCATTGCAGCCGCGCTGACCAATTCCCTGTTGGCGGCGCCGGACGGGCCACGGTGACCGCGCGCACCACCCTCACCGCGTCGTTCCCCGACAACGCACTCCTGCAGGAGTTGGTCGGCCCCCACAACGCCAACCTCACCCGCATCGCGCAGCGGCTCGGCATCGCATTGCACAGCCATGGCAATACCATTGCCATCGAAGGCGCGCGGGACGCGGCCGCGCAGGCGGAAAAAACCTTGCGTGACCTGTATCAACGGCTTGAAGCTGGACAAATGATCGACGGTGGCGATGTGGATGGCGCGGCGCGAATGGCAGCCGCGCCGGCGAGCAACGAAGACCTTTCCATCCGCACGAAGAAGCGGCATGTGAATCCGCGCACGCCTGGACAGCGCGCTTATTTCCAGGCGCTTGCGAAATACGACCTGGTGTTCGCGCTCGGGCCGGCCGGCACCGGCAAGACTTATCTCGCCGTCGCCAAGGCCGTCGCAATGAAACTCGCCGGCGAAGTGGATCGCATCATATTGTCGCGGCCCGCCGTGGAAGCGGGCGAGCGTCTCGGCTTTCTGCCCGGCGACATGAAGGAGAAGGTCGATCCGTATTTGCGTCCGCTCTACGACGCGCTGTTCGACATGCTGCCGGGAGAACTTGTCACCAAGCTCATGACCTCGGGCGAGATCGAGGTCGCACCGTTGGCGTTCATGCGCGGGCGCACGCTCGCCAATTCCTTCATCATCCTGGACGAAGCACAGAACACGACGCCGGTGCAGATGAAGATGTTCCTGACGCGCTTGGGCGAAAACGCAAAGATGGTGGTGACGGGCGATCTGAGTCAGATCGATCTGCCGCGCGGCACGCGCTCGGGCTTACAGGATGCGCTGGACATCCTCGACGGCGTCGAAGGCGTCGGCCAAGTTTCGTTCACGCATAAGGACGTCGTGCGCCACGATTTGGTGGCGCGCATCGTCGAGGCTTATGACGCACGCGAGGCTCGCCGCCGCGGCCATACGTCCGCCGATCTTGAGCCGACGGATCGGGACGCATGAGCAAGCGTCCGATCAAGATAAAGAAGGCGGCGCAAAAGAAGGCGCGCCCGAAGAAAGCCCCCGCCAAGAAAGCCGTGGCGCACGTCATCGACGTTGCCGCGCCGACCGCTGCATGGATCCGTGCCTTGCCGCGCGCAACCGCCATTGCCCGGCGCGCTGCCCGCGCCGCCTTGGAAGGACAGCGCAGGCCGTGCGAGGTGAGCCTCCTGCTCGCCGGCGATGCGCAAGTCCGACAGCTCAACCGCGACTACCGCCATAAAGATAAGCCGACCAACGTTTTGTCATTCCCGGCGGGCGCGGAAGCCGCACCGCTGCTGGGCGACGTGGTGGTGGCCTTCGGCGTGACGCAGCGGGAGGCGGCCAACGAACGCAAGACGCTGGCCGCCCATCTGACGCACCTGGTGATCCATGGCGTTCTGCATCTTTTGGGCTATGATCACACGGACGACAGAGACGCCGCAGTGATGGAACGTCGCGAGAGCGCTATCATGGCCCGCATGGGCTTAGCCGATCCCTACGCTGAAGCGCCGGTGCCGCCGCGCCGATGACCGACTCCGAGCGCCCGCCCGCGGAAACGCGTCCGCCGGCCCAGGGCCCGCGCCTCTTCGAACGCCTCACCAGCTGGTTCCGCCCCAACAGCGAGGGCGAAACCGTGCGCGACGTGATCGAGGGCCTGATCGAGGAGCGCATCGAGGAGCGCCCCGAGGACGGCGAACTGATCGACGGCCACGAACGCCTGCTGCTGACCAACGTGCTGCGCCTGCGCGACGTGAGCGCCGCCGACATCATGGTGCCGCGCGCCGACATCCTATCGATCGAGGCGGAGACGCCGGTGCGGGACGCCTTGAGCTTCCTGGTGAAAGAGGGCCACTCGCGCGTGCCGGTGTACCGCCAGACATTGGACGATGCGCTTGGCATGGTTCACATCAAGGACCTGGCGGTGCTGATCAACGACGAGATCAGCCCGACGACGAAGCTGTCCGAGGTTGTGCGAAAATTGCTGTTTGTTTCACCCGCGGTGCGGATCCTCGATCTCTTGCTGGAGATGCGCCTGAAGCGCACGCATATGGCGCTGGTGGTCGACGAACACGGCGGCATCGACGGATTGGTGACCATCGAGGATGTCGTGGAACAGATCGTCGGCGAAATCGAAGACGAGCACGACACAGACGAAAGCGCGCCGCGCATGAACTTGCGCGACGACGGCATCCTGATCGCGGACGCGCGCGTCACCCTGGAAGAATTCGAGACACGGTTCGGCGAAGTGTTTTCCAGCGATGAGCGCGACAGCACCGATACCCTCGGCGGCCTGGTGGTGAAGCTGGCGGGCCGCGTGCCGGGCCGCAATGAATTGGTGAGGCATTCGTCTGGCATGGAGTTCGAGATCGCCGACAGCGATCCGCGCCGGGTGCGCCGACTGCGGGTGCGGCGTGTGCCCGCGCCGGCGGAGAGCTAGGCCTTCATGATCGGCGCAGCTTCGGCGCGCTTCTCGCACCTGCGCCGCCTGCCGCGGCTGAGCGTGGCGTTTATGGCCGGCGTGCTCTCGACATTCGCACTGCCGCCCTATCACGCGATCCCCGTGCTGTGGATCGCGCTGCCCGTGTTTCTGTGGCTGTTGGATGGCTGCACGACATGGCGCGCGTCCTTGCGCGTCGGCTGGGCCTTTGGTTTCGGGCATTTCCTGGTGGGACTCGCGTGGATCGTGCATGCGTTCTACGTGGATGCGGAAACTTTCGGTCTGCTGGCGTGGCCGGCCCTGATCGGGCTGACCTTCGGCCTGGGTGCATTTTTCGCCGTCATTGCGCTGGTCACGCACCTCATCCCGCCGTCGGATATGGTGGCGCGCCGCGCGGCGCGCGCCTTGTTGTTTGCGGCGGCCTGGATGCTGCAAGAGTGGGTGCGCAATTGGATTCTCACCGGGTTCCCCTGGAATCCGATGGCGACAGTGTGGTCAGAGTCCGCGACACCGATCGGCATCGCGATCCAACAATCCGTCAGCGTCATCGGCACGTTCGGGCTGAGCCTTGTCACGGTCGCGGCGGCGAGTCTGGCCGCAACGCTTGCCGCGCCCCAAGCCTCGCGTTGGCTGTGGGCGAGCGGACCGCTTGCCGTCTTGGTGGTGATCGCGGGGCTCGGTCATGTGCGGCTGGAGACGCCTACGACCTTCGTACCCGGCGTCAAAATGCGGTTGGTGCAGCCCAACGTGCCGCAAGCGGAGAAGTGGCGTCCCGCTTTGCGCGAAGTGCATCTTCAAGATTACGTCGCGCTATCGACGGCCAATCGGCCGGACGACGTCAATGTCGTCGTGTGGGGCGAGGCTTCGATCGCATTCTTCCTGGATCGCGATGAAGCCCATCGGCACATTGCCGTGGAGGCAGCGCCGACGAACGGCTATCTGATCGCGGGCGGTGATCGCGCAGAGAGCGAAACGCGGATTTTCAATTCGCTCTATGTGCTCGCGCCTGACGCGAGCGTGCGTGCGATCTACGACAAGTTCCACCTGGTACCATTCGGCGAATATGTGCCGTTGGCCGATCTGCTGCCGCTTGAGCAACTGACCGGCGGGATGGGTTTTACGTCGGGCCCCGGGTTGCGGACGTTGGAGGTTCCAGGGCTGCCCCCGTTCGCGCCGCTGATCTGCTACGAAGCGATTTTTCCCGGGACCGTGGTGGCGCCCGGCGAGCCACGCCCGCGCTGGATGCTGAACCTGACCAATGACTCGTGGTTCGGTACCGACACGGGCCCTTACCAGCATTTCGCGACCGCGCGGCTGCGGGCCATCGAACAGGGGCTTCCACTGATCCGCACGGCCAATACAGGCATCAGCGCAGCGGTTGATAGTTTTGGTCGCGTGACCGGTGCGCTGGGCTTGGACCGACGCGGCATCCTTGACGTCCAATTGCCCGAGCCGCTTGGTTTCACTACGCTTTTTGCGCATTTTGGGAACGCAACCGCGCTCTTGCTCGCAACGATTTTCAGTTGTGCCGCGTTGGTGCTGTACTGGCGGACGAAATAGACGGAGCCGTTGTGGCGGCAGCCACAAACCAGGCGGTCCGTTTGCGTTCAGAGGCCAAATGTGTCAAATAGTAGTGCTCAGGGCTGGGTTTACAACTGTAGGTAGCCCCCGTGCCAGAGTGAGGTCTGGCTGGAGAGCCGTCAGCTGAAGGAGCGGAACAAATGGCATTACCCCAAGAAGACGACGACATTGAAGAAGGCACAGCGCAGCGCTCGACGCGCGGCCGAATGCCTTCCGGCAAGCCGAATCCCGTCGACGTCCATGTGGGCAGCCGTGTTCGCCTTCGGCGCACGCTTCTCGGCATGAGCCAGGAAAAGCTTGGCGAAGCCATCGGGCTGACCTTCCAACAAGTGCAGAAATACGAACGTGGCGCGAACCGCATCGGTGCAAGCCGTTTGTGGGATCTGAGCCGCGTGCTTGATTGCCCTGTGTCCTTCTTCTTCGAGGAGATGGACGAGCAGACGGCAAGCGCGAGCCCGCGCAATCTGTCGCTCGACACGCGCGATCTCGAGCCGCGCGAGAACGATCCGATGACCAAGCGCGAAACGTTGGAACTGGTCCGCGCCTATTACCGGATCAAGGACTATCACGTCCGTCGCCGCATCTATGAATTGGCGAGGTCGCTCGCCACCACCGAAGAAACGGCGACTGCGCTGGAAGAATAGCGCTCTCGCTCGCAATGAAGAGTTCAAAGGGCTCGCGTCAAACGCGAGCCCTTTTACTTTAAAGCACGAATAGTCATGTGCGCTTTCAGCAACGGGCTTTAAGAAATCGCCCGCGACGGACGCCTTTGGGCGTGGCTTTCGTTTGAAGACCTCTCGAATTCGTGCGAACCACCGCGCTCAATGCGTGCGACTTTGAGAGGCGCGAACGCCGCGCATGCCGCATGCATGTGTTTCGGCATGGAATAAGGACCCCGTTTAAGGGGTGATCGGCATTCAAAAGGGCCCCCCTTAGACGCAGGGGTTCAGACTGCCCTCCGATGAACTCGGAGGACATGTGGGGATGTTGGTCGTGGAGACGATTGCCAAGATTCGTC
>CANJPQ010000028.1 GCA_947476275.1 Fidelibacterota bacterium | reverse complement strand
GCGCCATTACAATACGGTGCGTCCGCATTCATCGTTGGGGTATCGGCCGCCGGCACCGGAGGCCATCGTCTGGCCAGCGGCAAATCCGGTGGATCGAGCCCGTGCTCTAAACTAACATTCCAATCGGATCACTCAGCGGGGGCCGGTCATTGAAGGTCCGCCACACCATGTAGCGGAAGCTGAGGAACATCCCGAAGACCAGGACGCCGGAGCGGCGCCAATCGTTGGGGTTCTCAGTCGCGCGATGCGAAAAGGCGATGATGAGCCCGAGACCGACGCCGGACAGCAGCGCCTGGGCCTGCAGGTCCGCGGGCACAGAGGCCAGCATCGCAGCACCCATGGCGAGCATCAGCCACGCAGCCACGGCGGCCTGGGGCAAGCGACCGAGCGGGGTGTCGACGGTGTCGGCGGAAGCGTTCATGCGGAATGGCAGCGGCGCAAGGTGTCGTGCTTCCATGATAGCGGGCCCGGCAGACCGTGTTGCTTGCCCTGCAAGTGGCGTACGCCTGCGTACCTCATTTGGATTCAAAATTACCGTGTTACGCGTATGCAGGCCGTTAACTGATCTCCCGGTGCGGAAGCAGATAGGACCGCGAGATTAATTAATCGGAAAAATTCGCGCATAAGTCCGAGCCACCGCCGTCGCTCTGCACTTGTTAGGCGAAACCATATGACCTGCTTCAATTTTTCAGCGGCGGTCGAACGGGCGCTCCGGCAGGTCGCACGAGACGGCGGGAGAACCCAAGAAGTTAATATCTTAACGCTTTGAGCCCGTGATTTTGCGCCACGTACCGTTTCTGTTCAGACCCTCTTAATCAATATGAATGCACTTACCGCGGGCAAAATCTCGATGGAGTGCCCATGAGTCAGCCCCTGCATTTTCTGATTGTCGAAGACGATGCCACCTCGGCCGACGCCATGCGCATGTTGCTCGAACGCCGTGGCCATCGCGCCCAGGTGTGCCTCGACGCCTTGAGCGCGGTGGATCTGATCGACCGGCAACGGCCGGACGCCGCGCTGATCGACATCATGATGCCCGGTTTGGACGGCGTGGAATTGTGCCGCCGTATCCGCTCGCTCCCGAAGCTCGACGGTTGCAAGCTCGTTGTCGTGACGGGCAAGGTTTATGAGGCCGACCGGGCGCGGGCGCTGAGTGCAGGCGCGCGTGGCGTCATCGCAAAGCCGATCGACCCGCAGACCTTCGTCGACGATGTGTTCGCCCACGTGAAGGACGACGTCGTGTTGACCTATTGGGGCGTACGCGGCGTGATGCCGATGCCCGGCCCCCGCGCTTATCGCTACGGCGGGCACACGGCCTGCGTCACGCTCGATCTGCCCGGCGAACAGCGGCTGATCTTCGATGCTGGAACCGGCATCAAGGCCCTGTCGGACGCGATCGAGAAAGAAGGAACGTCGCAGATTGCGGCCCGTCTCCTGATCTCACATCCACACTGGGATCACATCAACGGCCTGCCACAGTTTGCCCCGCTGTTCGTGCGCGGGAACGAGTTCGAGATCATGGGACCGGCCCAGGGCGACGTGACGATACGACACGCCATCGGCACGCAATTCGACGCGCTTTATTCCGCGATCACCCTGCGCGATCTCGCGGCGCGGGTGTTCTTCCGAGATCTGGCGGAGGCTACGTACCGTCTGGGTGGCTGCAAGGTGCGCACCCTTCTCCTGGCGCATCCGGGCAATTGCCTGGCCTACCGCGTCGACTTCAAGGGCCGGTCGTTCTGCTACGTCTCGGACACGGAACTGTCGAGCCCGGGGACGGAGACCTATAACCCGGATTTCGAGGGCCGGATTTGCGACTTCATCGCCGGCGTCGATGTCGCCGTGATCGACAGCGCCTATGGCGATGCGCGGTTGCCGTCGCACCGTCCGCGCGGCACTGGGGTGATCGCGCGGCTCGCCGAAGTCGCCCATGCGGCGAAGGTGAAGGACCTACAACTGTTCCATCACGGCCCGGACGAAGACGACGACGCGATCGATGCCAAGTTGGCGAAAGCACGCAGTGTCTTGGACGCGTTGGGCTCGAGCACGATCTGTACCGCTCCCGCCGAAGGAACGCGGCGCATCATCAGCGCGCCGGCAAACCCCAATCACGACGGATTGAAGCGCGTCGCCTAGGCTAGCGCGTTCCGGGCGACGACTGCTTCGCCGGGGCGTTGCCAAAGTTGGCGACATACGCCGCGACTTGGGCTATCTCCTCGCCGCTCAATGTGCCGCGGAAAGATTGCATTTGCCCGCGCCCCTGCGCGACGATAGCGCCAATTTTAGCGGCGTCGTGTTCATTGCCGAGCGGTCGCCCCCGCTCCGTTCCTTCGCCGGAGACGCCGTGACAATTGGCGCAGGTTTGCGCGTAGAGCGTGGCAACGTCGCGCCGATCCGGCGCCGCCTCTGCCTCGAGAATCACGACCTCTTCAATCGCGGTGTAAAGATTTTCCTGCATCGCAATGCGACGCCAGGTATCGCCCACGCCCACTTCGGTCGCGACGCTGCCGAGCTTGAGGCCGAGCTTGCCCTGCACCAAATATCCGATCATGTCGGTTCCGCCATGGGGAATGTAGGCCCGACCCTTGGGGATCGTGATGCGGCGAAACGCCGCGCGGCCTCCCAGGGGGAAATCCTCGAACTGCACGATGAGGGCATTCGCCGGCGCCTGTGCGATATCAGACCCGCTCTTGGTGACGGGCTTACCGTCGACCCGGTAGAACGCGGTCGGCCGCTTCGGCACATCGTCCGACCTGACGACCGGCGCCGTGGAGGTGATGGTGACGGGGGCCGGGCTCGCCGGCGTTTGCGCGAACGCACACATGCCGCCATACAGCATGAACCCAAGGGTCGCGGTGGCGAATTTCACGAACGCATCTCCCCAGCAGAATCATCCCCACGCGAGCCTGCATCCTGAGATAAGGCGCGGCAAGGATAATCGCGCGGGGTTCTAAGCCGGTTGCGGATAGGCTTGAGCGGCGCGGTCGTGCGTCGCCTTGATGAGCGCCTTTTGATCGGCATTGCGCACGCCGATCTTGCAGGTGGTGCACGGCGCACTGTCGCGCGTTGAGAAATGCCGAATGCCGCGGATACAGCCGCTCGCGCAGCGGAGGCCGCACAGAAGACGGCGACGCGCAATTCGCCGACATCGGCGTCGAGCGTAGTGCCCAAACATGGCTCTTGAGATGGGGCCAACGGCGCGTCACGCGACACGGTTAGCGCGCGCAGAGTCCTAGGGACCCGCGCCTTCCATCACTTCGCCGGAGCGCATGATAGTGCGCCACAATGCGTCGGTACTTCGCACGCCGTGCAATTGGCCGGGCCTAATGTCGAGCATATTTGTGTACACAAGCATGCCCTTATAAGTCCATTGCCGCAGGCCGTTGGACTCGATGACGCCCCAATTCCCAACCGGGACAGCATCGGGCTTAGCGATGACGGGCTTCCATTCCCGTGGACGCTGGATGCCAGACTTGACGCCATTGCGGCGCGTCTCGTCCAACATATAGAGCGTCGCATTATTCTCGTCGGCAATAAGCACACCGCTGTCGGATGGATGGTAGGTCACCCAAGGCGGATTGGGCGGAAGCGGCTGCAGCAAGACGACTTTGTGGCCATCGATCCCCTGCCCGTAGATATCACCGGGCCTGACGTCGCGGTCGTAGGTGTAGACGGCCTTTCCTTTGAATCCCCACTGCCGCGTGCCGTCCTTGTTGACGATGACGAGCCAATCCTTCGCCGCATCGGGCCTCGCCGTCCACGGTGCACGCACGGCTTTCCAGATGGCACTGCAACGCGCATCGCACGTGGACTTTCCGGCCGGGTCGGCGTCGGACGTGTAGAGCGTCCGTCCACGCCCATCGGTAAGCACGTGTCCCAGCGCGGAGCGGCCGATCTCGACCGCCGGCGGCAGCGGGATGGGCTTGATCGCCACGTACCACTGATTCGCGGTGCCGTCGCCGAAGGTGTTCCCTGGTTTCTGGTCGCGGAACGAGGCGTAAAGCGGCTTGCCGCGGAAGGCCCATTGCTGCTTACCATCTGTCCGCGTCACGAGCGACCAGTCGCCGCCGCTTTGGGCGTTCTCGCGCGCCAACACCGGCGGCCACTGTTGTGCGCACTGCTGCACGCAGGCGGACTTACCCGGAGTGACGTCCCGGGTGTAGGTGTAGAGGGTCATGCCCTGCTCATCCGTCAGGATCCAGCCGTGACCGCGCTCCTGCAACTTGATGCCAGCCGGCACGTCGTCCGCGCGCGCGCTTGCGCAAAATGCAAACATCAGTGCGGCGGACGCCGCGAGAAGGCGCGACTTTGACCTCACAGTCATATGCTCCGGGCCCTCATCGCTTCGCGGCTTTCCCGGACGGTGCGTCCGTCGGAAGCACCACGAACGCGGGATAGACCCCGATATCGAAGGCTGACGATAACATGGTGCACTGGCCCGTTTTCGGATCGGGATAACCGTCGGCGAGGCTCGGCGCCTTCGCCCACATGGACGGGCAGTTATCGGTGGCCGAGGTGTGCCCGGCCATACCGCTTACGAAATTGAGGAAATCGCTCATGTTGTAATAGCCGGTGATCTGGCCCTTCCCCAACTTCTCATCGGTTGGGATCTCAAGCGTGAGTCCGAATTCTTTGATGACGGGATTCATGAACGTGTACAGCCCGTAGTACGGCAGACTTACGTCGCCGCGTGCCGTGGTCAGCACGCCGTCGACGATCCTCCCCTTCACCTTATCGCCGTAGGTCGGCTTGCCGTTGTCGTCGGTGTCGACGCGGTAGCTGTGGAACGGCAGGGGCTTGCCGAAGCCGTCCATCGCAAACTGATCGATCGATCGGTAGAACGATACGGTCACGTCGTCGTCGTTACGGCGATTGTCGACCCCGGAGATCTCAATCAGGATCATGCCGAGGTTCGACACGCCGCGATCCTCACTGGCTTGGGTTTCGATATAGCCGCCCTTGCGCCAGCCGTAAACGCAGCCGACCAGGCGATAGAGCTGGTTATCGACTGCGGTTTTGCCGTCGTGGCTGAGGAACTTCTCGTGGGCGCAGGTCTTCGGCGTCGCTTTACCGTCGCTCGTCCCGTCGAGATTGGCGCCGTAGGAGTACTTGCCGCGAACGACACGCAGCGGCGGGTCGGTGACGGCATCCGGATTGACGCAGACGTTCTCGCCCTTCGGGCCGCGCAGCATGGCGATACCGCCGCGGGCATCTTGCCCCCGCAAGCCGTTGTTCGTCAGCCGCGCGCGATCTTGCTTCGAGAGGCCGCGCCACCACAGTTCGTCATTGGATGCCGCCATGCCCTCCGGGCATTCGTCCCCAAAGCGGGAATTGTGCTGGGCCAAATAGAATTCACGGACCACGAAGCCAAGACGCTCCGCCGCATGCCCGGCCGCGGGCAGCATCGCCACCGCGAGTGATCCAGCGACCGCAAGACCCCGCAGCAGCTTGCATCGCGAAGGATTATCGTATGCGGGCATCGTGTCCCCTCACCTGGTTTGGGCTGCCGGAGACAGGTCGTCGCACGTCGGCGCGATGCGCTGCAGGGAGCCGCGCAGTTCACCGGCCGGATACTTCCTGGTGCGGATATTTACGTACAAACGATCCTGCACCAGATAAGCGAGTTCGCCCTCATTGAGAATCGCGGAGCCCGTGATGCCCGATACCACGCCCTTCGGCGCCATATCGTGAAGGACGCCGGCTTCACCGCCGGAGGTCTGGGGGCCGTGCAGGGCAGCGCCGATGGGCGGCGTCGTCAATTCCTTGAAGGTCAGCTTCCAACTGAGCTTCAATGTTTTGCGTTCGAGGGTGAATTCCGCGAGCCCGCTACCGGGACTTTCCGTCACCGCGCTTTCCTCATCCGCGGACAGAAACGCCTTCCAGGCGATGGGCGGACCATTGTCGTCATCCTCGGCGGCGGCGAAATAGCCGCACGTATCCGCCGCATTTGCCGCGATGGGCATCACCGCGACGACGAACACGGTGGCGATGCGTTTCAAGAAAGAGAACACGTTCACGACGCTAGGCCAGAATGTCGGTGATCAACTTCGAGGTTTGCAGGGACTTCGTCCCCCACTTCTCAAGCGGAACGCCCATCGCACGCATCGCGGTGAAGCCGATCCGGGTGATCGGGTCGCCCCCGCCGACGACATGATAGCCGGCCTTGATACGGCCGCCGGCCTTACCGGCAAGATAGGTCGGCACACCATCGATGGTGTGCAGCTTGGCGTAGTTGGTCTCGCTGGATGCGAAGATCAGGCAATTGTCGAGCAACGTGCCCGAACCTTCCTTGATCCCCTTGAACACATCGAGATACTCAGCCCACCCGTCGCTACACGCCTTCTGGAACCAGAAGGTGAGCGGCTGATATCCCAGTTTTGTGTCGACCACCTCGGTGTGGGTCAGCAGGTGATGGGTATAGGTCTCGCCCGTCCGACGCACGCTGGCGAAGTTGTCTGTGAAGACCATGTTGAAAACATTGGTCTGGTTGCACGCGACGGCCATTGCCAGGATTTGGGCAAGAATTCGCTGGTTGGCCATCACCTCCGGCATTTCGCGCGCGCGCGACAGGCGATCCGCGGACGGTTCCTCGGGCCGCGGGGGGACCAGACAGGCTTCCGCCGGTGCCGGGGCTTCAAGCTGAAGTGCGAGTTGGTTTTCGACCTGGCGGAGCGACGTGAAGTATTCGTCCAGGCGCGCCTTATCCGCCGCCCCGATGGTCTTCATGTAAGACCGGGTGTCTTCCATCACGGCTGAGAGGGCGCTCTTTTCAACCATGATCGTGGGATCCGGCTTGAAGTCGCGCGTGTTGGGATCGACAAAGTCGGCGCCGAAGAGGCGCGCGTATAGGGCCACTGGCGAGATCTCTGCCGCGCCGCGGCTGTCGCCGTTGCGGGCGCTATAGTTCTCGCGGGCGATACCGGAGGCCGAGACGTCGATGGTCTTGAAGCGGGTTTCGTTGCCGATCCGGTCGGCGATCAGCAAATCCATCGTCGGCGCCGGTACGTCGTTGGCGTGGTTCGGCGCACTCCCCGTGCGGTTCGCGACCCAGCCGCTAAAGTGCGTGTAATTCGCGCGACCGTCCAGTGGCATGCCGAAATTGCCGAAGAAGTTCAGGTCTTCCTTATGACGCATGAGCGAAGTGCACTCGGCCAGGAACTCGATGCCCTTTTCGGTCTGGCGCTTTTCCTTGATAGCGTGGCCCGGGGTGTGCCCCATGCCCCAGTACCAGGTGCCAAAGCGAACCGGCAACGCCTGACCGCCGGCGGCGAGTGCCGTGCCGCTGTTGTTCAATGTGCAATCGAGAAACGGCAGCGCAACGCTGATCGCCGTACCGCCGAGCATGCCGCGCAGAGCGGCACGACGCGGCAGCGCTTTGGGAAGGAGGATGCTCACGATCAGTTCTCCTGAACTTCAACCGTCCGCAGCGGGCGGCGATCGGCGGCGACACCGTTCTGTGGCGGTGCCACCGCGTAGAGCGCGTCACTCTTTGCGATGCGCCTGACCAGGCTCACGAACTTGTAGCCGTCGCTGATAAAGGCCTTGTCGAGGTACGCTGTCAGTTCCTTTTGCGCATTGGTCGGCGCGCGACCGGCCGCGTAAGACCATACGCGGCGCACAACGCAGGCCGGGGTGGCCGGATTTTCGTGCATCGCCCTGCCCAACCCCTGCGGGTCCTTGTAGGCCACGCCATCGAGATCGCCGCTGGTGTCGATTTTTTCGCCGTTCTCATCGACGCGGTACTTGCCGATGCCGTCGAAGTTCTCAAGCGCCAGACCAATCGGATCGGTAATCTTGTGACAGCCCGCGCACGCCGGCGCGGTGGCGTGCGCCGTGAGGCGCTGGCGCGCTGTTTTATTTGGGGAGTTCGGATCCTCGAACAGGGAAAAGTCCACATCGCCCGGTGGATCTGGCACATGCTGGCACAGCAGGGATTCGCGGATCGCCTTGCCGCGCAATGTGGGCGAACTGCGGCCCGGATGCGAGGCGACGGCGTTGAAGCCGATTGTGGTGAGAATGCCGGCCCGAGCATCGTCCGGCCCATACTCATGCGGCACCCATGCCCCGTCGGGACGCTCGACACGGACACGATAGATGCGCGCAAGGGACCCGGTTAGGAACGTCTTCCGCGTTGTGAAGAGATCGCGATAGTCCTTGTCTTGCGAAATCACGTGGTCGGTGATCATCCGCAGAAGCTCTTCCTGCGCATCGTTCGCAACGACGTTGCTGAAGGCTTTGTAGATCAGGCTGTCCTTCTCGAGCGTCTCGAATTTTTCGAGACCGAGGAAGTCGGAGAAGAATGCACGCGTGCCTTCCTCGAAGCGCGGCGACGCAATCATCTCATCGACGATATTCGACAGAGCGCCGGGCTTATGGAGATCGCCGCGCTCGGCTGCCGCGATCAGTTCCGGCGTCGGCGTCGTGTCCCACAGGAAAAAACTCAGGCGTGCCGCCTTGGCGTAAGCCGTGAGGCGCTGCTGTCCGGCATTGGCCGGATCGGGTTCGGTGTCGTCGATCACGAACAGAAATTGGGGTGTGACCAGCATGTTGGCCAACCCCGTCGCAATCCCGCGGTAGAAGTCTTTCGAGGCCACCGCCATGTCGTGCGCAGACTTCACCGCGTTCTGCCACTCCGGTTCGCGGAGCGGACGCCGATACAGCAGCTTTCCGACCTGCTTGTAATAGGACTCTGCGCAGACATCGTCGGGCGCATCGAGCGTGGCCGGTTTGCATGAGATCAACGCTTCGCGGCGCGATTTATGGGTGACTTGGGCCGCGATCGACTTCGCGATCACACTGTACTGCTCTAAGCCCGCAGGCGTGATGCGCGCCGTGCGCGCGCCGACCGCCAAAAGGCCATCCGTGCGAACGAGCGGATCGGTACGTCCTCCGATTTCAATGTCGCTGCCGAACAGGTCGGCCACAGCGTTGTGATACTGCCGATCCGTCAAGCGCCGCATATCCGGCGGAGCGGCGGCGCCCTTCGGCTCAGACGGACCGCATGCACCGACGGCGAGAAGAAGTGCGCCCGCGAGACCCAGCAGGAACGTCTGTCGCAAAGGGCTACCGCAATGAAGCATCGGAAACTTCGTCAACTCGCGCCCCGCCAAGATGTCGGTACGGGGAGATCATACTTTGAGACGGCCTGCCAAGTCGTCGCGAATGTGAGGAATATCGCTTCGGAACAGAGTTATCGCACGCCTCCCGGAACCCGGCCAACCCACATTGTGGGCCGGTTAGTGGGCTAGGCTCACGGCGCGAACTTGGCCATGCGGCTCATTACTGCCGGTGGCCCTTACCTTAAAGTGAGTCGTACCAACTGGGAGAACACGTCTCATGGCCGACGACACTGAAACGAAGAACGACAACGGACTCAGCCGCCGGTCGATCTTGGCAACCACGGTGGCAGCTGCGGCGACGCCGGTCTTGGCGGCCAGTCCGCCGAAGCCGATCGCGCCCTATAAGGCCTCCTGCGTCCAGGTTCGTACGGTCCCGGTTGTTTCCGGCGGCACGTTCGATCCGGCGGCGCTGAAGGAGAATGTCGACGGCCATATCGCGGCGATCAACAAGGGCGCGGGCGAAATCGGCGCGCGGCTTTACGTCTTCCCCGGGTCCTCGCTTCAGTCCGGCGCCGGCGGTACGGTCGAAAATGCAAACCAGGCCGCGATCACCATTCCCGGGCCAGAGACGGACCGGATCGGCAAGGTAGCGCAGGCGACAAAGTCCTATGTCGCGCTCCAGCCGACCGAGAAGATCGCGGCGTTCCCAGGCCGGAACTTCCTGTCCACCGTCGTGATCGGCCCGAGCGGCGATGTGCTGGTGAACTATCGCAAGCACTACGATTTCGGTACCAAGACCTGCCCGCGGGACATCCTCGATCAATGGCTCGCGAAGTTTGGGCCGGACTCTTTGTTCCCGGTCGCAGACACCGAAATCGGCCGGATCGGCTGCACCGTGGCGATGGATATCAATTGGCCGGAGATGATCCGCAGCCTCGCTTTCAATGGCGCTGAGATCGTCGTCAATCCGATGGGCTTCCCCCTGGCTGCGCCGGACCGTGGCTACACCGTGCGGGACCCGGAATCATACCCAATCGATCTCCGCAGCATGGTGCGGCGCGTGCGTGCATACGAGAACCTTGTCTACATCCTCTCCGCCAACAACGGGCCCTCGGGCACCCGGCCGCCGGCGAAGGTGCTGCCGTCCGAGATCGTCGACTATCGCGGCCGAGCGCTCGTGACAGGACCGGATGTCAGCGACGAACGGTTCGTGACCGCCGAAATCGATATCGAGGCACTGCGCAAGGCACGCACGACGCCGGAACATTTGAACGGCCTCGCGCAGGTGCAAGTCGAGATTCACCGCCACGGCTACAACAAGGCGAGATTTGCGCGGATGAACGCCTTCGCCAAAACGCCCATCAAGAATGTGGACGAACAGAAGGTCGCCTTGTTCCAGGCTGAGATCGACGACCTCGTCCGGCGGGGCGTCCTAAAGGCACCCGCGGTTTAACGGCGCACGGCGCAGTCGTCCGGGCGGACTCCTCACTCGGACGCACGCGCGAATTCGAGCTCAAACACCTCAACAATCCTACCGTTGGGATCGAACATCATCATATTGCGCGACAGGCCCGTACCCGAGCGCCGCGGCCCAAACAGAATCTCGACGCCTTTGGCCCGCGCCCGTCGGGAAATTTCATCGATGTTCGCGACGCGATGGGGATGAATGCCATCACTCTGGCGCGCACGATGATTGGCCACGTTCGTGTTTTTGCACGCCGGCGCGTCAGGATCGTCAATGCCCATGAATGCGATGCGTCCGCCGACGATCTCGCCTCCTGGATAGACGGCCGATCCCTTCATGATCACAAAACGCACTTTGGATGTCGGGCGCACATCGAGAAAGGCCGCCGCCTTGGCTGCGTCCTGCGGCGCATCCTCGATGACTTCCTGCCCGAGAATATCGCGATAGAACGCAATCGATTCCTCAAGCTTGCAGGTAACCGTGACGGATCGCAGCAGCAGACTTTGTACCTTCGCCGCTTCCGCCGCGTGCGCCTTTGGCACCGACAAAACTAACATTCCAATCGCAACAAACAGGGAGATGAGTTTCATGGTTCACCGCTCCGATTAACGTGGCCGCGCATGCCAGCAGCGGCGAGACCAAACTATCACAGCGCTGACTGCGGATTAACGGAATGTCGCCACCGCACATGTTTTGCCGGAATCCGCCCGCTAAGCCTTTCCAAGCCAATGTTTCCACTCGGCAGGGCCGCGTCGCACTTGTTTCTCGGTAATACCGATATATCCTGACCAATCATGTTGCCGATTACGCGTTTCCTGCCAAACCTCATGGGTCGCGACGGTGAATTCGCTTAGCCGCATTGTCAGATTAGGCGTGGTGGCATTTCTCGTCGCCACTGGCACGCTTCATCCGCAGGCCCAGGCGAAAACGCTACGAGCGGCCATTTCAGGTTTCCCAAACCTCGGATTCAATCCGCTGACTTTGGGCAATGCCCCAGCGCTATACACCTTCGCCGCAATGTTCGATGCACTGACCCTGGTCGATCCCGGCGGTGTGGCCAAGCCGCAACTCGCCGAAAGCTGGCGGGCGGTGGATCAAAAGACGTGGCACTTCAAACTTCGGCCAGGGGTGTTCTTCTCTAACGGCGAAGCCTTGACGGCAGAGAGTGTCGCGTTCGTCATCAAGTTGATGAAGAGCCCCCTGGGCCAAACCTATTCGACAAGCGCCGAGGTCAGTAGCATCCGAGATGCCCGCGCGGTCGATCAGTTGACCGTTGAGATCACAACCACTGAGCCCAATCCGTTTCTACCGCAAGAACTGAGTTTGATTCGGATACTCTCGCCGGCGCAGTGGACAAAAGTCGGCGCGGATGGGTTCAATCAAGCGCCAGTTGGCAGCGGGCCCTTTGTGCTGGAAAAGGCCGCCCCGGGACGCCTGATTCTCACCGCGGCGGCGACCAGCTGGCGCAAACCTATCGTTGACCGGCTTGAGTTATTGGCAGTGCCCGAACCGGCAGCACGCTTGCAGGCGCTTCTATCGGGAAACGCAGATATTTCGATTCAGCTCGGTCCGGACGAAATCGCCGCGGTCGAAAGCGCCGGCCATCGCATGATCATTCAACCCGATGGCGCGATGATCGTACTGGCTTTCGTCACAACGAAAGACTCGCCGTTGAAAGACGTGCGCGTACGTCGCGCGCTGAACTACGCCGTGAACAAAGACGATATCGTGAACGGCATATTGTCCGGGCACGCGCGGGTCGCGTCCCAGACCGCATCCTCGATCGCGTTCGGCTACGATCCGCAACTCAAGCCCTATCCCTACAATCCGGCAGAAGCGCGGCGCCTGCTGACCGATGCCGGCTATCCCGATGGATTTTCCATCGTTGCGGAAACATTTTCCGGCAATGCCAGCTACGCGCCGCTGGTCTATCAACGGGTCTCCGCGGACCTAGCGAAAGTCGGTGTAAAAGTTGAAATTCATCCTGTTCCGATCGCCAAGTACGGCCGCGGGCTATTTCAAGGCGAATGGGAGGGAACAGCTTTCGGCGTCGATTATAACGCGGCGCCGTCGTTCGACGCTCTCAGGGCGTTTCATCGTCACTCGTGCCTGTGGAGGGCGCCATGGTATTGCGACCCGAGCATCATGCCCTTGCTGAACGAGGCCCTGGCCACGTTCGATCTCGATAAGCGGCGCGCGCTGACGCAACAAGTATTGGCTCACCAGCGCGATCAAGCGCCGGGAATTTTACTGCACGACAACGTAAGGTTCGACGGCGTGAGCCGCGCCGTGAAAAACTTTTCCGTGACTTCGGGATACATTCCCTATGACGCGATCGATATCGCAAAATAGAGCGGTTGAAGCGATGATCGGCGCGTACCAGGAGATTTCATGACGGCGCAAGGCAACCGCAACACCCTGATCGGCGGCGAAATTATCAATCGCGCCTTGCAACGCTACGGCGCTCAGACGTGCTTTGTTCTGGCCGGCACCGCGCATGCGCACTTGCTCTGGGCGATGGAGAAGGATCGAGCGCGCTATCCCTGGACCATCGTGTCCGGCAGGCATGAATCCGCGACCGTCAGCGAGGCCGATGGCTACGCCCGGGCCTCCGGAAAGCTTGGGATCGCGATGATTAACGCCGAGCAGGGCCTGCCGAACGCCATGACAGGCATCTGCACGGCCCAAGCCGCGTGCGTTCCGGTACTCGTACTCACGACGTTGTCAGCCCCGTCCCAACTCGAATCCCGCAACGAGGGCTCCAACGATGCCCTCGATATGGTGAAACCCTTCGTCAAATGGGCGCGCACCGTTCCGAACGTAGAACGGCTGGAGGAGTACGTTCATGCCGGCGCCATCTCCGCACTCTCCGGCCGCCCCGGCGTCGCGGTGCTCGGGATACCATACGGGTTGGCCGCGCAAGCCGCGGAGATGATTGACCGTCCGCCGATGCCCTTGACCGAGCCGCTCAACCCGGCGCCGTCCGATGAGGCGCTTGAACGCGCGGCCGACCTTATCGCGAATACGAAGCGCCCGTTAATCCTGGTTGGCACGGGCGCGGCCCTCTCAGGCGCGGGCCCAGCCTTGCGAAAGCTGGCGACAACTTATCGATTTCCAGTCATGGCCAATGCTCTCGGGCGTGGATTGGTGCCCGAAGATCTCAAACTCGGGTTCGGATGGCCCCTGGCGCAGATCGCCGCCAAACACGCAGACGTCGTGTTGTGTCTCGGGATGAGGCTAACCCGGCGCATGGGATTCGGACTTGCCCCGCGATTTTCCCCGGACGCAAAATTTATCCAGGTTGACGTTCACGCCGAAGAGCTAGGCCGAAGTCGCCCGATCGACCTCGCGATTGTCAGCGACGTTCGCCTCGCGGTCGAGAAGCTGGATGCCGCTTTGGCCGCACGCGCGTTCACGAACACAGTCGACCCGGCCTGGATAAACGCGGCTCTGGCGCCTCGCCTATCTCGGATAACAGACCTGGGTGTGGGGGATGCGGGACCAATTCATCCCTACCGGATCGGGCGCGAACTGGCAAAGCGCCTGCCGGCGGACGCCATCTATGTTGGCGACGGCGCCGACATACAGAACTGGATGCATGGCATCATCCGCATTCAATCCGAGCGTGGCTTCATGGATCACTATCCGCTTGGATCCATGGGCGTGGGCACGCCCCTCGCCGTCGGCGCCGCAGCAGCGATGAAGGAAGAGGCGCTGGCCACAGGCCGACCCGCGCGTCCCGTCGTTCTCGTGACGGGCGACGGGGCCTTTGGGTTCTACGCCAGCGAGTTCAACGGCGCCGTCAATGCAGGGCTGAAGCTCATCTGCATTATCTCCAACGATGGCGGGTGGGGCACCGAAAAGCACGGACAGATCAAGACCCTGGGCACGCATATCAATTGCGAGCTGGGCCACTGCGACTACCATCTTGTCGGCCAGGGCTATGGTACCGCTGGAGAACGGATCGAGATGCAAACCGAGATTGGGCCGGCACTCGACCGGGCCTTCGCATCTGCGGTGCCGGTTGTTCTCAACGTCATCACGGATCCCATGGCGGGTCTGCTTCGGAAGGAAGATCCCCGCGTCCAGTGCATCGCCGTGCAAGATCTCGTCTCGAGCCTCAAGACGCACTATACGCCCCGCGACGCCTAGTCGGTTTTGCCTCCTCGCGCGCGCTGAAGTGCCTTGCACCGTCAATTTGCGGATCGTCAGGCGTTCTTTAACAATTCCGTCAGGAGACGGCTGGGGAAACGCCGACGCTGCACGATGGCGTAGAAAGTTTCTTGGACATCCTTAATGCGGCAGTACTCCACCAACACACCGCTCGCCAATTCGTCACGCACGACGATCGGCGGAACCAAGGTCACCGCATCTCTCTCCCGCGCCAGCAATCGCAGCATGGCCATATCGTCGACCTCTGCCAGGATGTTGGGACGGATACCGGCGATCTCCAACAATCTGTCGAAAGCCGTACGAATCTCGCTATCCAGACTGGGGAGCAGGAGGGGCATGGTTGCCACGTCCGCAGGAAACCGGAACCTCTTACGCCGTCCGCGCGGCCTGCCGACGAGGCTCACGGGTTGTTGGGCAATAAGGTAGTTCCGAAGCGGCGTCCGGGCATCCCGTGGCGCTGCGCTAGTGGCGAGAACGACATCGATCGTATGGGCTTCGAGCTGCGCCAGGAGATCGCGCATCGTGCCTGACCGCACGACGAGTTCGACGTCGGAACGTCCGATGAGGGGACGCAAGAACTCGAGCTGAAAATTTCTGGAGAGCGTCGTCAAAGCTCCGACCCTCAGCACTTGCCGGCTTTCGATCGGCTGACCCTTCAAAGTACTTAAGAGCTCGTCCCCGGCCCTAAATATACTATCCGCGTAATCCAGGGCGATCTTACCGGCCTCAGTCAGCAGCAGTTTCTTGCCGACGCGCTCGAAGAGACGGTGCCCAACCTGGTGTTCCAATTTTTGCAATTGCACCGACACAGCTGACTGCGAAAGGTTGAGCTGCTCCGCGGCACGTGTCAGTCCGCCCGCATGAGCTACCGCCCAGAAATAACGCAGATGGCTGAGATTTAGCTTGGCTGCCATCGTTCTATTTTATCGAACGATATCGCATAAACAATGAATTTTTCATGGACCGGTGCTGCCATTAGAGCTTTCCGAGTGAAACCGCGGCCTCGGAGATCCCCGTGTCAATTGCTTTTCTGGTCGCATTGCCACCTGCGGTGCTGTTCGCAGGCGCCCTCTTATGCTTCGTAACGCCGGGGCAACGACCCCGACTCAGTCAGGTGTTCGGCGAAATAGCCGCCTTCCTGGCGTTCATCTCAGCGACCGCTTTAGGCGTGTATTTGGCCATACACGGCGCACTCTCGTTTCAGCTGTTCCAATACGCCTTCATGCGCCTTGCCTTCCGCATCGATGTCCTAAGCGTCGCCATGGCCGTCCTTGTGTCCTTCGTCGGATGGATCGTCGTGCGATATGCCGCTTCCTACCTGGACGGTGAGAATCGGCAAGGCAGTTTCACGGCTTGGCTTCTGATGACCTTGGGATCAGTCATGCTTCTCGTTCTCGCGGGCGATCTCTCGCAGCTCGTAATCTCATGGATTGCAACAAGCCTATGCATCCACAAGCTATTGCTCTTCTACGTTGATCGTCCAACCGCGCGAAAGGCTGCGCGCAAGAAATTCATCGTCGCGCGCGCCAGCGACGTCGCGCTGCTGGGCGGTGCGCTACTGCTCGGCCGAGCATACGGGACCGGAGATATCGCCTCTATTCTCGATGCTGCTCGCCAAACGCTCGGCGGGGCTTCGGCTTGTTGGGCAGCCGGGCTTCTCGCCGTCGCAGCCGCGCTTAAGTCAGCGCAATTCCCCGCACATGGCTGGCTGACGGAAGTGATGGAGACGCCGACCCCAGTGTCCGCCCTCCTCCATGCCGGCGTTGTCAACGCAGGCGGCTTTCTGCTTATTCGCTTCGCAGATGTACTGGTCCTATCCCCCGGTACACTTGCCGCACTCGCAATCGTCGGCGGCTTTACAGCACTCTACGGAAGCGTTGTGATGCTGACCCAGCCTGCGGTGAAGACTTCGCTGGCTTGGTCGACGGTCGCCCAGATGGGCTTCATGATCATGGAATGCGGCCTTGGGCTCTTTCCCCTGGCGCTGCTGCACATTATCGCTCACTCCCTCTACAAGGCTCACTCCTTCCTTGCGTGCGGCGGCGCGGTGGAGCGGATTGTGGCGTCACGCCGCCTGGGCGGCGTTGCAATCCCGGACGCTGGGGCGGTGACCAAGGGCTTTGTCGTGGCTCTCGCCATCTATGGTGCCGTGGGAGTCTTCTTCGGCTTCTTACACAAGCCACCCCAAGCCGTTGCATTGGGGGCGATCCTGATTTTCGGTGTTGCTTATCTCTTCGCACAAGGCTTTGCCGACCTGGCGCCGCGACCACTCGCGTTGCGAACCACGCTATACGCCGTCGCGACGTCGATGAG
This sequence comes from Fidelibacterota bacterium, assembly GCA_947476275.1. Lineage (GTDB taxonomy): Bacteria > Pseudomonadota > Alphaproteobacteria > Rhodospirillales > Rhodospirillaceae > SCTM01. The sequence continues at coordinate 40,970 of CANJPQ010000028.1, read as the reverse complement.
CTACTTCATCCTGCAATCGATCGCTTCGTCATTGACTGGGAATGCTCTCCCGTCACCGCCCGCCCCCGGCCCGCTGCAGTGGGTTTTGATCGGAATCGCGGTGATCAGTTTCGTCCTTGTGGCCGTCTTGCAGAGCTTGCTGCCGCTCTGGGCCAATCATCCGGCGGTCGCCGGCCTTCGGGTCCATATATCGAACGGGTTCTATTTGAATGCGCTCTTTGACCGCGCGATCGGAGGGTGGAATGTCCGCAGTCGCATCTGAAAAGAGGCTTTCCATGGAACATGGTCCGGACTGCACTCTCGATCCCGCTCTGACCTTCGTGGCCGCGGAGGCCGCCGGTCGGCTTATCCCCCCGGCCTGGCCCCTGGAGGCAACGGTCGCAGTGAACCCGTTTCTCGGACAGACCCAGGACTCACTTGCCTTGGTGGATGCCCGATTGGCGCGCACCTGTAACGCTGCAGCAACGATGCCGCGGGACTGGTATCTCACGCAGATCGCCGCAGGCGTCATCCGCGACGATGATCTGGCCGATGCCCTCTCCTCAAGCCAGCACACTCTCCCTCTGCCCGACGTTGCAGCCCTTAAGGCGGCAGCGGTGGAGAAAGTGCCGGACCGCTGTCCGGTGCCGACCGTGGCCGATCTGGCGAGGGAGGCTTCCGGTATCGACTGGCCGGGCATCATATCAGACCGCATCGCCGCATGGGCCGGAGGATACGTCGACGCCGGGCAAGCCCTATGGCCAGCGGCGAAAGGAACCTCTGCTTTTGCGGCTTGGCGCTCCTATGCGACACACGACCTGACGCCGGAATTTCTCGGGCTACGTGGATTTGCGAACGCCGTGGATGCAATGCCGGTGACTGCGCGTGAAGCAATCTCTGTTTCGGCAGATCGTCTTGGGCTCTGTCATCACGCGCTCGATAGCTACTTTCATCAGCTGCATCTCAGCCTCGCTGGATGGTCGCAGTTGGCGCGGTACAAGCTATGGCAAGCCGAATTGAAGGGTAGCTCAGACGGCACGCTCAGCGACCTGCTCGCCGTTCGGCTCGTCTGGGAGGCGGCGCTGCTCGACCTGTATTCCGAGCAAATATCCGACAAATGGCGCGCCGCTGTGGAAGCCCACGGCGCGCCCCTCGAACCGACGCCAGCCATCATTCTGAATACGATCCTTCAAGATGCCTACGATCGTGCCGCCCAACGCGACATCGCCCGACAACTCGCCGAACCGGGCCCCGCGCGCGGCGACATGCGCCCCCGGCTTCAGGCGGTCTTTTGTATCGACGTGCGCTCGGAGGTGTTCCGGCGTGCGCTGGAAGCCGTACACCCCAACGTTCATACTATCGGCTTCGCAGGCTTCTTCGGTATGGCGGTGGCGCACCAGCGTTCGGCTTCAGATCTCGAAGAGGCGCGGCTGCCGGTCCTCCTCAAACCGACCCAGTTCACCTGCTCATTGGCTCCAGGATTGCCGGATAAAGATCAGGCCGTGCGGTTCAAGCTTCGGGCAAAACGCGCGTGGGGCCGCTTCAAGCTCGCGGCCGTATCGTCGTTTGCCTTCGTCGAGGCTGCCGGACCGACGTACGGCGGAAAGCTGCTTATCGATGGTCTAGGCCTTGCCGGCACGCCATCAGGCACCGATCCGACGCCACGTAGCCGTCGGGCCATCGATAGGTCCTCCCGCGCCAAGATGGCTTCTGATGTCCTGAAGGCAATGTCTTTGACAGAGGGATTTGCGCCCCTCGTCCTCGTTGTCGGGCACGGCGCGAAAGTCGCGAACAATCCTCATGCCAGCACACTGCATTGCGGCGCCTGCGGCGGCTATACGGGCGACGTCAATGCCCGCCTCCTCGCTTCGTTGCTGAACGACGCCGACACGCGGCAAGATCTCGTGGCCCTCGGGATAGAAATACCAAAAGACACGCTGTTTCTGGCGGCGCTACACGATACGACGACGGATAGGATCACCCTTTATACCGAAGACCAAGATACATCGGCGCACCAAACTGAAATTGACGACGCTAAAGACAAGCTCGAAGCGGCAGGCGCCGCGGCAAGAGCGGAGCGCGCGCTAAGATGGCCCCGCTCACATCAAGCGTCCAGCGCAGATCGGCGCAGCGGGAATTGGGCTGAGGTCCGCCCCGAATGGGGGCTAGCGGGCTGCCGGAGTTTCATCGCAGCGCCGCGTTCGCGCACTGCCGGAAAATCGCTCGGTGGACGCGCATTTTTGCACGACTACGATTGGAGACGGGACGCACAATTCGGGACACTTGAACTTATACTGACGGCGCCGGTCGTCGTCGCGAGTTGGATCAGCCTGCAATACTACGGCTCAACGGTCGCTCCGCAGGTGTACGGCGCCGGGAACAAGCTCCTTCACAACGTCGTCGGCGGCATCGGCGTACTGGAGGGAAACGGAGGGCCCCTACGGACCGGACTTCCGTGGCAGTCGATCCATGATGGCTCGCGCCTCGTCCATGAACCCTTGCGCCTTTGCGTATGCATTGAAGCACCACGCGAGGCTATCGCGGACGTCCTGAGCCGACATCCGGAAGTTCGCAGCCTATTCGACAATCAGTGGCTATTCCTGATGTCGATGGACGATTGCGGTCGTTTGGCTTGGCGGTATCACGCCGGGGGCAATTGGACGGAATTTAATCGTCTCTAGGATCTCAGGCTCCTGTGCCGTGCGATCGACGATCCGCGCCTTAGCTTCCGATTCCCCGCATCTGTTGGCCAGTTCGCATGATGGCCTGGAAGCGGCGATCCCCGTGGCGAATACCGAGAATATCGCCGGGATTGAGATCATTCTTATTGGTGAAAAGCGGTAGCCCCTTGTGCGCCCATTGCTTTGACCCGTCGGGCCGCTGGATGACCGACCAGTTTCCGACCGGCTTCGCATCCGGGGGCGCTGCAACAGGGATCCAGTCTTCGGGTCGGCCCGGGCGGCCCTTGGGGTCGCCGTTGGAACCGCGGCCGGCAACGTCCCAGGTGTAAATCGTGTGTCCCTGGGCATCGGTAAACAATTCACCGGCATCCGATTCATGAACCTTGACCCAGTCAGGCGTCGGCGGTGGCGGCTCAAGGATAGCCGCATGCCAGCCCTTGGCAGCACCGTCTCCGGCGGTTTCGGCCATGCGGACTTCACCGATATAACGATAGACTGGCTTACCCTTGAACGCCCATTGCCTGGTTCCATCCGGACGCGCGGCGATCGTCCAATCGACGATTGGATGGGCCATTGCGGGTGCCGTGACGGGCTTCCAGGTCCGACTGCACGCCAGATCGCAGACGCTGGCATTGGGCTTGTCCTTGTCGAAGGTATAGAGCGTGAAACTCTTCACGTCGGCGAGAACATAGCCGGCGACAGTGGGTTGCACGCCGATGCCAGGCGGCGTCGGAATCGGTATGAACGCTAATGCCCATTGGCTTTGCACGCCGTCGCCGAATGCATCGCCGGCCACAACATCGCCGCGGTAGCGGTAGAGCGGTTTGCCGCGAAAGGCCCACTGCTTCTTCCCATCAGCGCGGGCAATCGTCGACCACTCCGATCCGCTGATGGTGTCGTCGGTTACGAACAATGGCGGCCAAGTCTCGGCGCACGGCCCGACACACATAGACCGGCCGGGCTGATTGTCGCGCTCGAAGGTGTAGAGCGTCATTCCCCTATCGTCGCTGAGCTGCCAGCCATGACCACGCTGATGCAATTTGAGGTCGGCCGGCGCGGCCTCGTCTGCGGCGAAGGCGCCACTCGCGAGCAGGATGGCCCCGGCAAGGAGAAGACCGATGTGCGACGTCATGCGCTGCCCCTCTAAGCCAGGATATCGGTAATCACTTTCGAGGTTTGCAGCGAGTTGGTGCCCCAGGTTTCACGCGGCACGCCCATCACGCGCATGGCCGTCAATCCGACGCGGGTGATCGGCGTACCGTTGCCGACCACATGCAGACCTGTTTTCACGCGGCCGCCGGCCTTGCCGGCCAGATAAACCGGAACGCCCTCGAGGCTATGGATGCGGGCATAATTCGAATCCGTCGACGCGAACAGCAGGCAGTTGTCCAGCAGTGTGCCGTCCCCTTCCTTGATGCTCGACAAAGCCTCCAGAAAGTACGCGAAGCCGTTCATGCATTGCTGACCGAACCAGAAAGCAAGCGGCTGGTAGCCCAAGGCCGGATCAATCGCCTCCTCATGGGTCACCAAATGGTGCGTGTAGGATTCGCCGTTTCGCCGCACGTTTCCAAAGTTATCCGTGAACACCATGTTGAACACCCGGGACTGATTGCAGGCGATTGCCATGGTCAAAAGCTTCGTCATCACCTTGTGGGTGTCGATCACATTGCCCATCTCGCGAATGTTCGCGAGCTGATCCACCGACGGCTCACCCGGACGTTGCGGCACGCGGCAAGCCTCGTTCGCCGGCGGCTTCTCAAGCTGGAGCGCGAGCTGGTTCTCGATCTGACGGACAGACGTAAAGTATTCGTCGAGACGCGCCTTATCCGCAGCGCCGGTCGACTTGAGGAATTCCTTGCTCTGTTCCGTGTAGGCGGACAGCACGCTCTTCTGAAGCATGATCAACGGGTCAGGCTGGAAGCCGGCTTGGTTCGGATCAACGAAATCGGGCCCGAATAGGCGGGCATAGAGCGCGACCGGAGACACTTCCGCGGCGGCGCGGCTGTTTGTGCCGCGGGCACTGTAGTTCTCGCGAGCGATGCCGTTGCTGGTCACATCGATGGTCTTGAAACGCGTGGTGTTACCGACGACGTCGGCAATCAGCAGATCGAGCGTCGTGCCCGGAATTTCTCCGCCGCGTTGCGGCACATACCCGCTCAGGGTCGCGACCCAACCGGTGAAGTGGGTGTAGTTCGCGTTGCCGTCGAGCGGCATCGTGAAGTTGCCGAAATAGCTCAACTTGTCGCGATAGGGCTTCAGCGCGGCCGTCTCCTCCAGGAAATCGACCCCGCGACCTGTGACGCGCTTATCGACGACGGCCCGCCCGGGTGTGTGGCCCAGGCCCCAAAACCATGTACCGAAACGCACCGGGATCGAGGCGCCGGTCGCGGCCAGGGCGGTGCCGTTCTCATTCAGGAAGCAGTCCAGATACGGCAACGCCAGAGTGACGGCCGCACCGTTAAAGATGGACCGCAGCGCCCGGCGCCGTGAGGGCGGGCGGGGAAGGAGTATGCTCATGACGGGTTATCCTTCTGTGCATAACCAACGGTGGAGCCTGATTGTGCCGACGTCCCCGCTCTGGCCGGGCTGACCTTGTAGAAGGCGTCGCTCGCCGCGATCCGTCGCAGTAACTCCGGCACGCGATAGCCGTCGGCCGCGAAGAGCTTTTCGAAGTAGGCGACCGTTTCCTTTTCGGCACGGCCCGCCGGCCGGCCAACCGCGTAGGCATAGAGGCGGTTCACCAAGCACGCGGGCACGGCCGGATTGTCGCGCATGACTTTCGCCAGCCCGGCCGCGTCCTTGAAAGGCTTGCCGTCGAGCTCGCCGGATACGTCGATAGTCTCGCCGCTCTCCGTCGCGCGGATCGCCCCGGCGCCGTCGAAGCTTTCCAACCCCAAGCCGATCGGGTCCGTGATCTTATGACAGCCGGCACAGGCGGGTGCTGTGGCATGCACGGTGAGACGCTGGCGCGCAGTCTTGCTCGGCGAATTCGGATCGTTGAAAAGCGAGAAGTCTACGTCACCCGGCGGATCGGGAACCTTCTGACAAAGCAAGACCTCGCGGATCGCCCGCCCGCGCAGGGTCGGCGAACTACGGCCCGGGTGAGAGTTCACGGCCAGGAACGCGATCTGAGCCATGATACCGGCGCGCGGATCGTCGCTGGCGAATTGGTAGGGCGCCCATCCTCCGTCGGGCCGATCGACCGGAAGCTTGTAGATGCGCGCGAGTGTTGCCGTGACGAAAGTGCGCCCCGTCGTGAAGAGATCGCGATAGTCGAGATTGCGCGCCACGAGGTGATCCGTGATGGTGCGGAGCAGCTGTTCCCGGGAATCTTCGGTCGTCCTGGCGCCGAAGGCCGGATAAATGATCGGGTCTTTCTCCAAGGTTTCGAGTTTCTCGAGATTCAAGAAGTCGGTGAAGAAGGCGCGCACGCCGGCTTCGAGATTCGGTGAACCGACCATCCGTTCGATCTGCGCATCGAGGCCGCTCTTGGTGTAGAGGTCACCGCGCTCCGCCGCATTCAGCAGAACGTCATCGGGCGTGGAATTCCACAGCAGAAAGCTAAGGCGGCTCGCCCGCGCGAACGGCGTCAAGCGAACGTTGCCGGGACTGTTCGGATCCGGCTCGGTTGAATCGACCACGAACAGGAAGTTGGGTGTCGCCATCATGCCGGCGAGACTGAAGGCGAGACCTTGATAGAAGTCGCTCCGCCGCTCCGCAACGTCATGCGCGAGGGTCGTCGCAACATCGATTTCCGCGGCCGTCAGCGGGCGACGGTAAAGCAGACGGCCGACCTTGGTAAAAAACTGCTTGGCGCATTTGTCATCGGCGCTGTTTGGCGACGCGGGCGTGCACGGCACCAAGACCTGCCGATTGGTCTCATTCACCACCTGCGCCGCAATCGAGCGCGCGCTGGCGTAGTACTGCTCAAAGCCTGACGGCGTTACCTGCGCGATGCGCGCGCCCAGTGCCGTCAATCCCTCGATACGCGTGAGAGGATCAAAATGGCCGCCGTAGGTCACAGTCGGTCCGAACAAATCCGCAATGGTGTTGCGGTACTGCTCTTCCGTGAGGCGGCGCATGTCCGCGGGCGCCCCTTCGCTCACAGGTTCGCGCGGACCGCAGCCCACGAGCGCCAACGACGACGCCATGAGGAGGCCGCAAACTCCGGCCATGCGGACGATTAGACGGCGCATGAATTCACCGTCGCCTGGGTCGGTACTGCCACGCAGTGGAGATGCACGGACCCTCTCATCAGTTGTCTGACGTATTCGGGCGCAGGCGAGCCAATTGCCCCCGCAATTCCCCGACCGGATACTTCTTGGTCAGGATATTGACGTACATGCGGTCCGTGAGCAGGTATTCGAGTTGGCCTTCATTGAGAATGGCGGAACCCTCGATGGGGCTTGTGAGCCCTTTTCCACCGAGATCGATGAGTACGCCGGCCTCGGCGCCAGGTGATTGCGGTCCGTGGATCCCCGCGCCGATCACCGGAGAGGTGAGTTTCTGATAAGTGACCTTCCAGGTCAGCTTCAGCGTCTTGCGTTCGAGCGCGCACTCGAAGCGACCAATGCCAGGACTGTAAGTCTCGGCACTTTCCTCGTCGGCAGAGAGGTCAGCGTAAAAGACGATCGGCGGACCTTCGGTCGCGTCTTTCACGCCTTGTGTGACTTGCGGTTTGCCGAGCGTCGAACTTTGCGCGCAGGCCGGAACGGCGCTCGCGAGGATCATCAGACAACACGCAAGAACGACGGTGCCGTTCAAGACGAACAAACTCCCATCTGCCTCCCGGAGACCGCCCCCGGAAGGCACGATAGTGACGCGAACGCCCACTTGCAGAAGTGTATGCCCAGCCGCATCCGATCTCCAAGGCCCAGGTGGTCTCACTCCATGGACAGATGATCGAAATGCCTTGTTTTCATGGCTAAAACTGAGCCGGGAGGCGTCCAGGAGGGCATTCCCCTCGCTTCACAACGCACTTCTGCGGCCCCACCCCACAATGTATTGTAATCCCCGCAGCATGTTCCATCGGTACGGCAGCGTCCGGCGAGGGGCACATGTAAGGAGCCAACTATGGGACTGCGCGCGATCATTCTTGCAGGTGCCATCGTCGTCGGCACTGCGCTCCCTTCCCTGGCGGCAGAAGCTGGAAAAGACACGCTTGCCTTCGTCGTGCACGAATGGAACACGGCCGTGTACGAGGGTCGCTTCACGGACGAGTGCCCAGAAGGGTTGAATCGCGGCAACGACGAGTTCTGGTGGCGCGGTCTATCGAAGAAGGATCGCGCGAAGTTCACCAACAACGGACTTATACAGCTCCAGAATCGTGCCGGACTCGCGATGAAGCGCGGCGCGAACGGAGAAGATGTGTGCCTCAATCCCCAATCGCTCAATCGCGACGATCCCCCATTCCGGATCATCGAAGGCAAGATCGGGTACGGCGCCAACCTCGACGGCACTTCGGACGGTCATGCGACCGCCAAGAGCTGTGCCCACAAGAAGTTCACCACACCTGAAGGTGTGGCCGGCATCGACAACGAAATGTATCGCCTCGTCGGCTGCACCTACGGCTGGCGCAAAGCCGGTATTATGGACCTTCTTGGCAATGAAACGCGCGTCAGCAGCGGCCTCGGGATGATCCTCATCGAGATCACCGGCGTGACCGACCCGCGCAATTCCGACGATGTCACGGTTAGCTTCTATCGTTCGACGGACCAGTTCACGCTCGATAGCGTGGGCCTTCCCCTCTCTTACTCGAGCTATCGCATCGATATGTCCGACGGAAAGCCGCGCTATGGGGACTCGGTTAAGGGAACGATCAAGAACGGCGTACTAGAAACCCAGCGCGGCGACGTCCGACTGCCTTTCTATGGCAACTACAACTTCTTGCATCCAACGATCAAGGACATGGGACTGAAGCTCGAGATTGCCGCGGATGGGCGAACGGCATCGGGCATGATCACCGGCTATCATGACGTGGAGCAATTTATGTATTGGGTTCTAGGCCAGGGCATCGGCCTCGAGCTTGCGCATTTCAGCTGTCCGGCGATGTATGTCGCAGCGAAGAAACTTGCCGACGGCTATCCCGATCCAAAAACCGGCGAATGCACGATGATATCGTCAGCTTTTAAGATCAACACGACCGCAGCATTCGCGGTGCATCCGAAAGTCGATCAAAAACAAGCGGCGCAATAGCTCCCTGCCCAGCTCGTCGACAGGGAAATATGATGGTTCGCTGACGATGGACTGGGGGCGGTATGCACCTTCTGAGTGGTGCACCACGACGCGGGAGCACTTCTTGCGTCAGCCGATCTCACGACACGCTGAATGTGTCAGCCTCACACCGACACGACACCCGACCGAGCCACGGGCAATTGGCGCAAGCGCCGGCCGGTCGCGTTGAAAACCGCGTTGGCTAGTGCGGGCGCCACGCCAGGCACGCCGATCTCACCGATGCCGCCGGGGTGTCCGCCCTGGGGAAGCACGTGCGTTTCCAGCACTGGTGTTTCGGCGAGAGTCACCAGTCGGTACTCGCTGAAATTGCTTTGCACTACGGCACCGTCTTTGACGTCGATCTGGCCGTAGAGAGCGGCGGAAAGCGCGTCTATCACCCCACTCTCCACTTGGGCGACGACGATGTTGGGATTCACCACCGTATGACAGTCCACGACGCTGACGACGCGATCTACGGTGAGCGCACCGTCGGTTGCGACGGTAACCTCGACCACCTGCGCAATGACAGAGACGAAGGCGTCGGTGAAGGATAGGCCACGTCCGCGCTTGCCGCCCTTAGCGGCCGGCGCCAAAGGCTCCGACCATCCCGCCTTATCAACAACCGCGTTCAGCACCGCGAGGTGTTGAGGCTTATCCCGCAGGAGGTGGCGGCGGAAGGCCAGCGGATCCTTACCCGCGGCAGCGGCCACCTCGTCGATGAAGGCTTCCAGGTAAAAGCCATTGTGCGACATCGTCACGCTGCGCCAATTGCCATTGGGAACCGGGTTCTCACGGGCGTTCAGGGCTAAGCGCATTTTCGGAAGCGCATAGGGCGAGGCCAGCATGGGCATCACCATTCCTTTATCCTTGCGCGGATCGCTCTTAAAAAGGCCGTCATTTCGGGCGTTGAAATCCGCACTCACCGGCTTGCCGACGATAACGAAATCAAGCGATACCATCTCTCCGGCGGCATCGAGCCCGGCGCGAAAGCGCGCAGCGGTGCCCGGACGATACGTGTCCTGACGGACATCCTCCTCGCGGCTCCAGGTGAGCATCACAGGCTGACCGGGCATTTGCATCGCGATCTGCACCGATTGGCGAACAAAATCCATGTCGGCACGGCGGCCAAATCCGCCACCCATGAGCGTGCCGTGCACCTGTACGTTCTCAGCGGGTACGCCCGCGATCCGGCCGGCGTTCTGAGCGCTCAGAGTTGTCGACTGGCTGGGCGACCAGACTGTGATCTTGGCGTGCTTCGGGTCGCCATCGGCGGCTGGCTCATACAGCGCCGTACAGCCCATAGGCTCCATGCACAGGTGCGCCAAATAGGGTGTGGCGTAGATCGCTTCCACGGTCTTGGCGGCACCCGTCATGGCAACCGCGACGCCATCGTCGGCGTGAATCTCAGAAACGTCGGTATCGTCGAAGTGAGACGGATAGCTCTCCATCGCGGCGGCGGAATCGAACGCTGGCCCGGGCGGAGATTGAAATACCACGCCCATTTCGCTGACCGCCTTTTGAGCAAGCCACGTGTTCTCTGCGATGACGGCGACGGCGTTGGTTCCAACTTGCACCGCCTTGACCACGCCCTTGCGGGTCATCGCCCCTGCGGCGTCGAAGCTGGTCACCGTTCCGCCGAACACCGGGCTATGACGAATCGCTGCGTGCAGCAGTCCCGGCAAGCGGACGTCGATACCAAAGCGAGCCGATCCATCGACCTTTTCAGGCGTATCAAGCCGAAGCTTGGGCTGACCGATCACTGTCTGAGCAGCGACGGCCTTGAGCGTAGGAGCTGAGGGCGGATCGATGGCGGCGGCAGCCTCGGCTAATTCGCCGTAGCCCAGCGTCCGGCCCGAAGCGGAGTGGAATACTTGACTGTCCTTGGTCGTGAGATCAGCCGCCGCCACGTTCAATACTTTGGCCGCTGCCTGAAGCAGCATGAGGCGCGCAGCCGCGCCAACGGTGCGGCAATATTCGAAATTGCCGAACACGGTGCTGGAGCCGGCGGTAATGGTCATTCCTACCAATGGCGCGACGTGCCACATCGCCGATCGCGTCACATCGGCGGCGATCCCCGGTGACATGAAGGCGCGAGGAAACTCGGCGATCGCATAGCTGCCGTAATCCTTATCGAGGGGTGCAAGCTCGTAGCAGACCCTGTTCCAGTCAGCGTCCAATTCCTCGGCTATCATCATGGGAATTGCCGTGGTAACGCCCTGACCTAGCTCGGCCTGGGGCACAGCGATTGTGATGCGGCCATCGCGAGCGATCTTCACATAGGCATGAAGTACGAACTGCTCTGGCGTGGTCAGGCGGAACTTCACGCGCGCATCGCCGTCGTCCAGCTGCGCAAGCCCATAGGCAATCGCCAGACCACCGCCGGCGGCGATGCCTGAAATGATCATTCCACGGCGAGACAGAGTCATAACCAGCTCCCAAGAGAAACGATGGCGCGGCGACAGTAGCACCATTGTATCGCAGCGGCATCGAGTCTACTCGACCTTCGCTGACCGGCGGGACTCAAAGCCCCCATCGCTTGAGGGCATTTGATGTTGGGGTAGGCCACATGAGCCAATGCACCGGGTCAGCACATTTGAGCAAAAGGGTCATCACATCTGTATGCGAGGCAGATCTGAATCTCACGCCGGACAGATATCGTCGTCCATTCTCCCGCAAGAGATGATCAACCCAAGGTGCGGAGCATGTCACGTCACCGTGACAGCGCGAAATATCTGCAGAAAGCGGTGATCTCAGACACAACGCGGGGCGTAAGCAGTTTGCGTTCGATCACCCCCCGAAAAAGGATACAACTTCATGCTTCGCAGAAGCCTTCTCTCGCTGATGGCCTTTATGGCCGTCTCATCCGGCATCGGGCCGGCCTTTGCTGCCGACATCGTCGATACCGCCGTAAAGGCCGGCAAGTTCAACACACTCGCGACCGCTTTGAAGGCGGGTGGGTTGATAGAGACACTCAAGGGTCCCGGGCCATTTACGGTTTTTGCTCCAACAGATGACGCTTTCAAGAAGCTCCCGGCAGGCACAGTTGAATCCCTGCTGAAGCCTGAGAATAAGGCCCAGCTGGTCAAGATCCTCACCTACCACGTGGTCCCCGGCAAAGTTATGAGCGCCTCGCTTGCGGGAAAGAAAACCGACGCCAAAACGGTCGAGGGCACAACGGTTACCGTTGACGCCACCATGGGCGGCGTCAAGGTCAACGACGCCAAGGTCACAACCGCGGACGTTGCTGCGGACAACGGCGTGATTCACATCATCGATACGGTGCTGATGCCGAAGTAACGCGATCGCGCGGTGTTGGGCCAGAACGCGCTCGCGTTCTGGCCTCACCCGCGTGTTTGGCGAGCGCTCAGCTCGCCTGAGCAACAGGAACCTATCGGTCACAATAGCGCGCGATTTCGACGCGCTTCTTTTTCGTTCGGCTTACGGGGACGCGTATTATTGCGAGCGCAAGACCTCGAGAGCTGCGCGCTCGCCGGATTCCATGGCGCCTTCCAGGCCACTGAGCAGCTCGGCGGTATGTTCGCCAGCGAAGTGCAACCTGCCCAGGGGCGTTGAGGCGATGTTTCCATAACGCCCGATCTGTCCCGGAGACCGGTAGGCGAAGGTACCCCCGCTGAAAGGATTTGCGCTCCAGTTCATCACCGCGATGGGTGCCACCCGCCCGGCCATACTGGGCCGCGCCGCGATGAGTTCGCGCAGCAGCACGGCAGAAATATCCTGGTCGGACATCGTGCGGAAGCGGCGGCTTGCGGCGCCTCCAACCATGACCCAGATATATTCGCCGCTGGGCGTGGCCCAGCGCATGGCTCGACCGAGCGTATCGCTCCACAACGAGGAGCCGAGTTTATCCTCCTCCCAGAACGGCGCCGTGACCCGCAGATACAGACTGACCGCCTGACCATAAGGAATTTGCGCGACCGCTTCGGCTTGCAGTTTTGGCAGTCCCGGCTCGAGGGCGATACGCCGCAGCATCGGCAACGGCACGGTGCAGATGACGTGCGAGGCCCGAAAGCGCTGGCCATCGGCGCATGTCACCGTGGCCTTGTCGCGGCCTGTGGTAATCGCCGTCACCCGTCGTCCGAGCAGCACATCGCCGTGCAACGATGCGGCCATGGCCTCAGGCAGAAGGCTCATGCCGCCAACAATGTGGCTGAACGCGGCTAAACCGTTTCCTGCCCATTCGGCGATTTTACGCCGGCGCCGCGCCCACAACACAGATTCCATCGCAAGATCGTCAGCCTCGATGCCGGCGGCCAGCAGACGCAGGGCTAAGGGGTCGGCATTTCGACGGCGACACAGTTCGAGCAGTGAGGGATCCTCACTCGCACGCGAATCCTCAAGCCAGCTGTCGAGTTCTTTCAAACCGCTGTCGCGGGGTAGGAAGGCCGCGCTCAATTCATAGGGAGGCATGGCGTGCGCCGGCCCGACGACCGTGTTGCGCGGCGAAGTCGCCCAAGCACCCGGCGCCATTACCGTGCCGTCGATGTGCAGCGCAAAATCGATCTTCGGAATGGCCCCGGCCCTGAGGGTAAGATTGAAGCGCTCGGCCTGGCTCAAAACGCGCGCATAGTAAGGCCCGATTTCTGAGCCGCCGGTCTCGCAGCGCTCAGGCGCGTCGTGCAACGTGCGCACCCGCCCCCCGACGCCCGTGGCGCCTTCCAGCACAATAACGTGCTGTCCGGCCTCCTCTAAAAGTTGCGCGGCGTGGAGACCTGAAAGTCCAGCGCCCACCACGATCACGTCGGCATCGCGCACGACGCGGGACTTGCCCGCGAACGGTAGGGCGGCGGCGGGCACCACCGCCAGCAATGAGCGGCGGGACAGATGCGGTGTCAACATGACGACGTCCTCGACCCGGCTGCTGCTACGTGTAAGGCGAACGTTCGCAATTTACCGCTTGCGGTAGACGTGCGCTACACAGCTGCGGGCCTCCCGTTCAAATAGGACTTGGCCCGGAATTTCCCGACACCGATACGCAGCGCTACTTCGCGGGTAGTCCGACAAAACTGCGGGTCCACGTTTTCGTCGCCGGTCCATCGCCATTGAACACTGTAAAGGCCTTATTTGCGGCGTCGGGATTTGTGAGCGACTCAAGTGCGACCAAGCCCACGTCGCCGCGCGTGATTTTGGTTCCACCCTTGTAGTCGCTGCGAGGAATCAATTTTATTTCGTGTAGGCCGCGAGGATCGTCTGTCATCGCTGTCGGGCCGATGATGACGTAGGGAATACCCGAGGCAATCAGCACCTCCTCGGCTTTGCCCTTATAGATCAACACATCGTTCCCAATGTAGTTGAGGAAATGATCCTTCTTTCCGGACACAGACGAGGTAATGATCACAAAGCGCTTCACCCCAGCCGCTTTGGCAGCAACGGTCAGATTTTCTGTCCCCTTGAAATCAACGACTTCCGGTTTGTTGTTCCCCATGATTCCGGTAGCGGCCACGGCGTCGATAACAAAATCAACCCCGCGCATGGCATCCACCAACGTCTCCGGCTTGGTCACGTCGGCCTCAACCCATTCCGCCACCGGTCCGAATTTCGCGATCGCCTTCTTCGCATCGCGGGTCATGGCCCGAACTCTGAATGGCGCATCCTTGAGAACGCCAAGAATCGCACTGCCATTGTTGCCGGTTGCACCTGCAAGCAGCACGAGGGGCTTGGGTTGAACGTCTTGCGCTCGAACCTGCGGGAGATTGATCAACGCGGTTGCCAGAACGGCCAGTATGAGGCGAATCATTGTGCGAACCTGATGCTAGAGAGAGAAGCGGCTTGTTGTTGGCAATCACGCTTCCGTACACTTAGTGCCGCGAAGGACCAGCCAGCCCCTCTGGTTCCTCCAAATATCGTTAGCTTCTAAGCTTCTCTTAGGCCACTGGAATGAAGAGGGCAGCCGGCCAAAGCCGACTGCCCTCGACAATCTATATCGGCGTAGCCTCAGAAATTGTACTTGGCTCGAATGCCGAACATGCGCTTGTCCGGCAGCGCATATCGAATTTCACTCGAAAATGGGCCGGGCGGGAACTTGAAAAACTTGAGTGGATCGACTTGAGCCGTGGTGCTGTTGGGCGTTGAATCGTTTGTCAGGTTGCGCACGAAGCCTTCTACGCTGACCGCCTCGCTACGAACGCCCATTCGAACACTGACAATATCTTGCGACCGCACCCAAGCAAGGTTGGTATAATCCACGAACTGCTTACCCTGGTGGCTGTAGTCGACGCGAGCAAACCAGTCGAAATCGCCGCTCAGATGATCGGTGTACTCCGACGACAAGGCCCAGGTCCATTTCGGGGCAGAGGGCACAGCGCCGTTGCACGATGTCGCGCCGGTAACGTTGGTTGCATCGCTGCACGGCGAGAAAAACTTCACTTTGGTGTCGTTGAGCGCCAGGCTGGCCGAGAGTTTCAGCTGGTTGGTGGCCTGCCAATCGCCTGAGAACTCGATACCTTTTAGGTCGACTGCCCCGGCGTTGATTACTGGGCTGTATTGATTCGCGCCCGCGGCGGGATTGTTGGGATCGATGTTGACGTTGAGCACCGTCGCAATCTGGCCATCGCGCCATTTGTCGTAATAGACAGCCAATGCTGCACGTGCACGTCCATCGAGGAACATGCCCTTTATCCCGGCCTCGTAGTTGTCAATCCGCTCCTGCCGATACTGCAGGTTCGGATTTCCGCCGAGCGCAATAATTTGAGAAAGCTGTCCTGGCGTCGCGGTCACGACGTAGGAATTGAATCCACCTGGACGAAAACCGCGCGACCAGAGGACATAGGCCGTCGAGTCAGGCGCGTACTTGTAGTCCAAGGTCACGCGAGGCGAGAAGCTCTTGAAAGTACCCTGCAGTGGCTTAGCCGCAAGGCCCGTCGTCGCGTTGCTACCGGAATACACCGCATGGGTCGTGACCTTATCCCACTGATACCGGGCTTCGGTGGTGAAAGTCAGGTCCTGCACGAGGTCGTAACTGACGCTTCCAAACACCGCAGGCGTCTGTGTGCGATTCTTGGTAATGCCACCGAGATTGAGGGGCCCGAGTGCGGTCATTCCGTAGAGCGAGAAGCCCGGAGCGAAGCTGTAAAGATAATTGACGCCGGCGGACCAGCGGAACCGCTCCTGTTGCGGAGACGTCACCCGGAATTCCTGGCTCCAGTCAGAAATCAAGCGCTGCGATGCCAGATTGAAGGAGTAGTAGGACAGCAGCCCCGGGATGATCGCTGCGTAGCCGTTGGGGATGCTGCGAGCGTCGCGAAAATCGAGATCGATAATCGCCATGGTCTTATCGTAGTGATAAGCCGTCAACGAATTGAACGTATACCCCTCGGTGGTGCTGTACTCGGCGCGAATGTCGCCTTGGAATGCTTTGCGCTTTAGACCCGCGTGATCCAGAAAACTGGGATCGTACGGCAGCGGAAATTTCCTCGAGTTCTGCACCAGAATCTGTTGCAGCAACGGCGTCATCGTGTAGTTGCCGGAAATGTTAGACGGCTTGAGCTGGGAAACATCCGGGATTGCCCCGCAAATGTATCCGCCTTTGTAAATGCCGCCGGTCGGATTGCAATTGAAGAAGCCGTCGGTGTCCTTCACGGACGTCTGGGCGGGCGGCCCGTCGTCATTCGTGAAGTAATTAAAGTAGGCTTTGATCTTAAGCGAATCCGTTGGTGTGAACAGAATGGTCGCAGATACGGAATTGCTGGTTTGGTCGCCCAGCTTCTGGCTCGGATCTCCGGCGTTGATATACATGCCACCCTTGAAGAGGTGGCGACCGCCAACCCGCACAGCAAGTTTGTCCGCGATCAGTGGGCCTTCGAACGATATCGACTCATCATTCGAACCGAAGCTTGCGTATTCGGCACTGACTGACCCCTTGAACGTGCTCCCTGGTTCCCTGGTTACGTAGTTGATGGCGCCGGCAAAGGTCGAGCGGCCGAAATAGGCGCTCTGCGGACCCTTGAGGACTTCGACGCGGGCGATTTGGTCGAGGCTTGGCGCTTGCGCGTCAATCACGGGAGCGCCGTCAACGAACAAGCTACCGCTACCGGATGCTGTCGCGCGCGGTGCAAGCACCAGGCCGCGGAAGGTGAGTGAGAACGCCGATCGGTCATTCAGACCACTTTGGCCACCGACCTGATTGACGAAGTGAAAGCTGGGCGTGAAAGCCGATATCTCCGCCATGTCCTTGATGCCCATGGTTTCGATGTCCTTGGCGGACATCGACGTCACAGACAGCGGCACCTGCATGAGGTTTTCTTCGACGCGGCGCGCAGTGACGGTGATCTCTTCAAGAGCAACACGGCCTTGCGGATTTTGCTGAGCTTGCGCTGCAGTCGGGAGGACGGAGCCCGCAGACAACAAGGCCAATGCAGAACAAGCGCGCAGATAGATCACTCTCATGTATTCCCCCTAAAAAAATCAGACCTATTCCCCGCAGAGATATTGGATGGACTAGCGTAATTATTCCTCCACAATTTCGCGCACCGACCAATTCTGCAGAGGCTGCAGCTTTCAGGTAACAGCGCCCAAATGGCACTTTGCATAATCCCTGGTTGCAGCTGGCGACGATGATGGAACATACCGCACCTGCGAACAGCGTTTCTGCAGGCTGCAAGAATAAGGAAAGCAAGATCCGGACGATCGACCTGGGTCGGCCTTTACTTTGCGAGATAACATTCGAGTTTCTTTGCGATGGCGAACGCGAAGCGCCTCGCGGTCGAAGCCCCCATTGGCCACATGTGAACGGATACAAATGCGCTCGCGACTAAACCTCGTTCCAGCAGCACTCGTCGCATTCGCCGGACCGGCAATCGCGCTGGAGAATCAATCTATTGAGGTGGCCCAAGCGCGTCTGTTTCCGGGACAGTCGCTTGCGCCCGCGGACTTCGCCTTGACGGAGGATCAGCTCGAATATTTGAGATCTGAATACGAAGTTCCATTCATTCGTCCAAGATTCAAGGCTTGGCGAACCTCGGCCGGTGACTGGCTGTTTCTCGATCAGGTTTATGGCCTGCAGGACATCATCAGCTACGCGGTCGCGATTGATGCGAAAGGCGTGGTGACGGGCATCGAGATCCTAGTCTGCGTCGAGGGCTATTGCGATATCGCGAAGCCAGAATGGCGCGCGCTGCTTGTCGGTAAGACCTACGGAAAGTGGAGCGCGAAAACCGGCGCAACGACCATCTCTGGCGCGACGCTCTCGAGCGTCCATGTAGTCGAAGGGGTTAAGAAGCTTCTCGCGATCCATACCCACTATTTAGCCAAGGAGAAGCCGACGGCGCCGTTGTAGCCTGATCGATCTTGTCCATATTGCCCGCCAAATGGTTGCCGTCTGAAATCCGGCAGCATCATAATTGCGTACAGTACGAATAGTATCTACCTGCGCCCTCTCGAGTTTGCGCGACATGGACACCAACCATCCAAAGGGACCAAACATGGCCAATGCCGAATCCAAGCATCTTACTGTCGCGACGGAAGCGATTAAGTCCGACGTCAAGAACGGCGTGTTCCTCGGCAATGGCGTTTTGGACAACGTGGTGAGTTGTCTGATCGCGATGAGCGCGGAAATGTGGTCAACCAAGCGACGGCTCAAGGTCGTCGAAGCCGTGATGGCCAAGAAGGGCATTACGTCGGAGATGATTGAGAAATACGTACCTTCGGCTGAGGAGCAGGCGATGTGGGAAAAGGACCGCGACCGCTTTATCGAACTGGCCCTCGCCCCTTTAGGGAACGAAGGCACCCGCGGCATCGCGGCCGACTTCCCAAAGCGCGGCTAAGCTGACCTCATTCAATCACAAGGACAAATAACCATGGTGGCTCGTCGTACTGTGTTTACCGGGGGCGCGGCGTCGGTCGCGATTGCCGGCTTGATGAAGGATCGTGTGGCTGAGGCGGGAGAGACCCTAAAGCTTCCCGCAGATTTTGCGCCGCGCGGCAAGGATGGACGCCTGACACGCTTTGGTGCGCTCGATCTCGAAAGCCAACAAGACTTCACCCTCGGCTTCCGCCTTATGCACACGAAGGCGATTCAGGCTTCGGCCTGGAACCAGTTTAATCGCATCCTCGCAAACAAGGGCATTGACCCTACGACCCCGATGACGCGGCAGGAGATGCTGGCCCTGGTGGAGAATGAGCCGGGCATCAACATCTCAGCCAAGACCTGGCTCGCAAACCAGCAGGTGACTTGGAAGACCTTGCAGGACTATTTCCATGCCAACGCCGATCTCTATCTCTCGGAGATGGAAGCCAACGACAAGGCGGGCCCGGGCAGCCTGGAGCTGAATCCGAAGATGGATATCCCGACCTATGCTCGGCACGAAATTCACATTCAGCCGGGTGGCTATGTCGGTGACGAGTTTGCCGGCCACATCTATCACTACGGCACCAACAGCTTTTATATCAACGTCATCGGCCACAATGAACAGGATCAGATCCACAAGGCCACCGCGGCGCGCTTCCCGATCCCGGAAGATGGCAAGGTAAAGCGTATCCTCGACATGGGCTGCGGCGTCGGTCAGATGACTGTAGCGCTGAAGGAACGGTTCCCGGACGCAGAGGTTTGGGGCATCGACGTCGGCGGCCCGATGGTTCGCTATGCCCATATGCGCGCCAACAAGCTGGGCGTGAAAGCCAACTTTGCGCAGCGGCTGGCGGAGACGACCCAGTTTCCGGACAACCATTTCGATCTCGTCGTCAGCTACATCATCCACCACGAACTGCCGGCCGATATCACGCGCAAGGTCGTGGCGGAAGCAGCCCGGGTCACCCGTCCGGGCGGCGTCTACTACCCGCTCGATTTCAACTCTGGCGGCCCAAAATCTCCAGCGCGCGCCATGTACCAGCGTTGGTGGGATCATCGCTGGAACAATGAAGTCTGGAGCTTCGAGTACCACGAGACCGACTTCAACGGCGAGATTTCCAAGCACTTTACGATGCCGAAGAATTCTGTCGCCGCCCTTCCAGGCTTCGGCGCGCGCCACTCCATCAAGACGGCATAAAAGCGCTCGGCTGCTGAAATTAAGGGACAGACTCCGGCTTCACCGGGCTCTGTCCCTTTTCATTTTCATGTTTTACACGACACAAACAACGAGGGGACAAAGGGCATGTTCAAGATCACATTGGCGATTACTGCTGTGATGGTGGCACTCAGTGGAAATCTTGCTGCGGCTGACAAGGGCACTGTTCTTGTCGCCGGTGCGGGCAAGAGCGGTAAGCCGCTGATCAAGATTCTTGTTGATCAGGGCTATAAGGTTCGCGTTCTGACGCGCGAAACAGCCGATCTTGGGAATGGCGTTACCGTCGTCGTCGGCGACGTCACCAAACCCGCAACCCTTGCTCCGGCTGTGAAGGGTGTGGACTTTGTCGTTTCCACCATCGGAGCGGGTTCGCCGCAGGGCGACAACCGTCCAGAGGTCGTCGACTTCAAAGGCGTCGCTAATCTGGTCGATGCCGCAAAGGCGGCGAAGGTCAAACAGTTTGTCCTCATGTCCTCGCTCGGCGCCGGCAGCTCCGACCCGAACGTCATGCTCAACAAGATTTTCGGCATGGTTCTGATGTGGAAGGGCCAGGGGGAAGATCATCTGCGCAAGTCCGGCCTGCCCTATACGATCGTTCGTCCTGGCGGCTTGAAGGACTGCGACCCCGGCAAGACCGGCATCAAGTTCGGCACCGACCCGGCTGTGGGCTCGGGCGCGATCTGTCGCGCGGACGTCGGGCTCGTGATGGCAGCGGCGCTCGGCAATGCCGGCGCCCTGGGCAAGACCGTTGGCGTTATCGGGGAAGATGGAACTGCCGCGACTGTCCTCACGGACAAGTTTGCATCTGTCGCCAAGGATAAGTAGCCACCGACGCACCCGCGATAAGAAAGACTTACGTCATGGCTGTGCTGTTGCTGTTCGGCGCCACCGGCAAGACTGGGGCCCAGTTCCTGAGCCAGGCTCTTGCCGGTGGCCACTCTGTGACCGCGGTTGTTCGCTCGCCTGCAAAGGTCACGATCAACCATCCCAATCTTCTGACCGTGGCCGGTGACATCCACGAGCCGCAGACCATCGAAGCGGCGTTCGATCGATCTTACGACGCGGTGGTCTCGACCCTGGGGATCTCCTTCAAGGGCCCCGGATCGCCCCTCACGGAAGGCACAAAGCCGATCATCGCAGGCATGCAACGCCATAGCGTGAAGCGCCTGCTGGTCGTGTCGTCCGTCGGTGCGAGCGAAAGCAATGGAATCGGTCCCTGGTGGGTGAAGCTCGTGCAGCGCTTCATCCTCAAGGACGTCCTGATCGACAAGACGCAACAGGAATCCCTGATTCGGGCGAGCGGCTTGGACTGGACAATCATTCGACCGCCACAATTGACGGACACTCCCGCACGCGGTCAGGTGATCAGGTGGGAGGGCGCCAATCCGGTCGGCGGCCAGGCGA
Source organism: Fidelibacterota bacterium (assembly GCA_947476275.1). GTDB lineage: Bacteria > Pseudomonadota > Alphaproteobacteria > Rhodospirillales > Rhodospirillaceae > SCTM01. The sequence goes on along the minus strand of CANJPQ010000028.1, from coordinate 19,675 downwards.
CGTGGAAGATTTCACGGGCCGATGTGGCGGCCGAGTTGTTGCGGGCCTTGTCAGATCCGGCATCGATAGGCAAAGCCTATCAGGTCTCGGACACAAAGTGATTTGGCGCCGATGACCAAGACGATCGTTATAACGGGGTCAACTCGGGGCATAGGCTTCGGTATGGCCGCCGAGTTCCTGCGGCGCGGACACAATGTCGTGGTCAACGGCCGTCGGCAGGAGCTAACGGACAAGGCTGCTGCGGACCTCAACAGCCGCGACTTCTCCGGTGCAGCCTTCGCTGTCTCAGCCGATGTCGCCAAGCCCGATCACGTCGAAAGCCTGTGGTCCGCCGCCGTGCAAAGATTCGGGCGTGTCGACATTTGGATAAACAATGCAGGCCTCATCAACCGCTACCGCCCCGTTGGCGATCTCTCGGTCATCGAGATCGCCGGGGTGGTGGATGCAAACGTAACTGGCACGATCCTCTGTTCTAACGTCGCCATTCGTGAGATGGGGCGGCAGGCCGTCATCGACGGCCTGCGTGGTGCAATCTATAATTTCGAAGGCTTTGGCTCTGACGGGATGACGCGGCCCGGGATGTCGGTCTACGGCACGACCAAGCGAGCCATTACCTACTTCACCAAGAGCCTCGTGAAGGAACTAAAGGGCAGCGGTGTTATTGCGGGTTTCATTCAGCCGGGCATCGTTATCACCGACCTCGGCCTGGGCGAAGCCGCCGATCAGCCCGCTGCCGTTCTACGCCGCGAAAAGAAGTTCATCACGATGTTCGGCGATCCGGTCGAACCTGTCGCAGCCTATATTGCGCAGCACGTCCTCGATAACCGCGTGTCGGGTGCGCGTATCAACTGGCTCACCCTACCAAAGCTGATCTGGCGTTTGCTCACCGCTAAGCTGATCGCCCGCGATCCCTTTACAGATGCGGGCATCAAGTGAGCGGAAGGCGATAATCGCTCGCTGCCCTTTTGTTTAAATAGAGGGGCGTCAGACAGTCAGCCAAATCAAGCGGCGGCGACTTTCTCCAGCACATACAAGTTGCCGGCATTGCCCCGCATCAAACGGAACTCATCGTCGAGATACGTCACGTCCGACCAGCCCGTAAAGTTAACGGGGGCCTCAAGAGGAGCGTCCGGTTCGATTCCCAGGGCCAGGCGTAAATCATCTACGGACTTTTCTGAAGATAAAGGGCGCGCGTGGTTGCCGATGAAAGTGATTGCGAGGCGTTTGTCGGAGCCGTCCTCCGGCTTGAACACGCCACGCGTGACGTGAACGCCGCTCATTGCACTTTTGGTCACGAATTCGACGTGGTTGTCATAGCAACCGGACGCAGAATCGACCATTTGAAAGACTCCGGTCACCGCAATCTCGGCATCTCTCGGCAATGTTGCGAATGAGATCCGGCGTAGCGTCGTATTCCGTTCAAGGCCAAAGCTCGAGTACAGCATCTTCCACCGCCCATCGAGTCCCCGCAGATCGTCTACGGGTCGCGCCGTCGGACTAAGGCTCTCGAGTTGCTCGGCGAGTGAGATGATCTGGGCCGTCGTCGAGGAGTCATGATTGACCTCAAAGCCTGCGGCAGCTTCCGCCGTGAGAGCTCGCAATCGCTGCTTTATGTGCTGAATATCGGACATCAAACGATTCCCTCCGCGCCGCCTTTGAGCATGGTGTCGGCAACGACAAACTGGCCGGCTGCTGATCCAACAGCGATCCACTTCACAATGGATGGCCCGAAATTTAAAGTCGAGCGAAACAGAATGGGACACCTTGCGGAGGGACATATGAGAAGCTTACTACGGGTCTGTGCCGTGTGGATGATCGTGGCATCCGGGAGCGCCCTTGCCGCTCCCGCAGAATTCCAGACGTTTCTCGACTGGTGGCCTGGCGATTACGACAACCAGCGGCAAGCCCAGAGCGAAATCCAATTGCCGCCCGCAGACCGTCATACCCCGACGCGCTTGTTCATCCGCCTTGTCGATGCACCGGCATTTGGACCGTACGCCTACTACGCGGAGTGGCAAGACGCGGCTCCACCGCACAAAGTCACTCGCCAGAGAATCTATGCGTTTAGTATCGACGCAGGGACGGGCAAATTTCGCCTCGCCTTACACATCTTTCCGAACGATCGTCCCGAACTCGTAGCGCGCACATCCGGCGCCCACCTCGATCCGGGAAAACTCGCCGCTCTCACGCCGGCCGATATGGCGGGTGTGAAGGGATGCGACGTGTTCTTTGCGTCTACCGAAAGCGCGTACACAGGGAACATGAAGAAGGGCGACTGCGCGTTCCCAGCGCCCGACGGAACGCCGATCTACTCCTGGTCGCAGATGAAACTGACGCCCGATACCTTTAGCTATCTCGACGGCTGGTATCGTATGGATGGTTCTCCATACAGGAAGATGGGGGAGCTGTGGTACGTGTTCGATAAACAACGCCCGGGGACGCCCTGATCCCACACGTCGCATTTGTGTTATCGCGCGGCGAAACGGTAGAACAAGCACAAGAGCATCAAGCGGCGCCAATTGGCGCTCGCTAGGCGACCAAATGCTGCCCACCGTCAACGGGTATGACAGGTTTGCAGCGAAAGACTTGATTTGGATCAAGGCACAGACCGTTTGATTCCGCTAGATCATAGTGCCGGGAGCGCGTGTAGTTAGCGTCTTCGTTGCCGATTGACTTACGCTGCTTGATCCTCCATTCGCGACGCACGTAGTCGCGATCATTGCCCTGGGGATGGCCGCACTGATTGTAGCTATCTGCTGATTGTAGCTACCTTGTGAGCACCATCGTATTCATCCGGCATCGCACCCGAAACCGTCAGAACAAAATCTTGGATCAGCCTATCCAGGGAGATTCGGTCGCGAGCGAAAAGCCCTCGACTGGATATCGAGCCTCGAAGTCTCGCAGATGACTAGCCTGTACCAGTGTTGTTGGCGACTTGAAGATCGTAAATGGGCCGGGGTATGAGCGGAGAACCCGTGACAGAGGCGAAATCGCCGCTATTGCTCCTGTGGCAACGCTTAGGTCCAGGATTGGTAACCGGCGCCGCTGACGACGATCCTAGCGGAATCGCCACGCACAGCCAGATCGGCGCTCAGTTTGGCTTCGATCTTTGCTGGACCTTCGTGTTCAGCTTCCCATTGATGGTCGTTATCCAGGAGGTGGCTGCCCAAATCGGAAGTGTCACTGGGCGGGGGATCGCACACAACCTTCGGCGCCACTATTCGCCTTGGCTTTTGAGAAGCGTGGTGACGCTGTTGCTGGTGGCGAACATCATCAATCTCGGTGCAGATCTCGGCGCGATGGGCGCCGCGCTTGAGTTGCTGATCGGCGGTCCTGGCCAGCTTTACACGCTGCTCTTTGGCGTGGTCTGCATTGTGCTCGAAGTCTGGCTCAGCTACCCGCGATATGCCGCCGTCCTAAAATGGACGACACTCACGCTGTTCTCGTACGTCGCTGTAGTATTCGTCGCTGATGTACCATGGGGTATCGCGCTGGAATCCTTGTTCGTTCCGCGCATTGACATTGACGGATCGCACGCGATGGCAATGGTTGCAATCCTCGGGACGACCATCAGTCCCTACCTGTTCTTCTGGCAGGCCGGGCAAGAGGTCGAGGAGCAGCACCGCCATCATGCGAAGCCGCTATGTGTGTCACCAAAGACGGCGGGCCCGGAACTCGCTCGCATACGCATCGATACGATTGTAGGCATGGCCTTCAGCTCGCTTGTATCGTTAGCGATCGTCTTCGCTACTGCAGCGACGCTGAACGCGCACGGAGTCACCGACATCGCTACCTCAGCGCAGGCGGCCGAAGCATTGCGCCCGATTGCAGGCGTGTTCGCATTTGCGCTTTTCGCCGCCGGGATCATCGGCACAGGGCTACTGGCGGTGCCGATTCTTGCCGGATCTGCGGCGTATGCGGTCAGCGAGATGTTCCGCTGGACCGGCAGCCTCGACGCCCGACCCAACGACGCGCGCGCCTTCTATGCAACGATTGCAGTGGCCACGTTGCTCGGCGCTGCGCTTAACTTTGTCGGCCTTGATCCTGTGCGCTCGCTCTATTGGGCGGCGGTGGTCAACGGCGTGCTGGCGGCGCCCCTCATGGCCGTAATGATGCTGATCGTTCGTAATCCGCGGGCGATGGGGCGGCTGAGGTTGTCTCAGCGAATGACAATCTGGGGCTGGGGAGCGACCGCGGTCATGGCCGCGGCGTCTCTGGCGTTCTTCGTTCTGTCTTAGAGGCTCGATCTCCTATCGACACCTTCCTTCGGCATAGACACGTAGCTCGCAGGCATGCCGTCGAAGTAGATCAAGAAATCGAACGGCGAAACGCCCGCTAGGCCATTGGCCTAGCGGGCGTCTTTGTATCGGGAGACTGAATCCCCGACCGCACGAGTTTCCACCGATAGACGCTTGATCCGGTCTCTGCTGTCAGCTGCCGGTGGCAAAGGATGGTGCCCGGCCGGGCACCGTCCCAAAGCGCGCCAGCTAGGTCCTGCCCCAGGTTGGGTGCCGATCACGCACGGGCGCCCCCCGCTTCGCGCGTCTTCCAGAGCGACCAGCCGACGCCGGCCGCGAGGATCGCGAACGTAACGGACAAGGAGATGGACGGCGGAATCTTCGCCAGGCCAAACGCATCCGCGATAAATATCTTGGCGCCGATGAAGACGAGCAGAACGCTGAGCGCGTACTTGAGATACTGGAAGCGATCCACCATCGCCGCCAGCGCGAAATACAACGCGCGCAGGCCGAGCACGGCGAAGATGTTCGAGGTGTAGACCAGGAACGGATCGGTCGTGATCGCGAAGATCGCCGGCACAGAGTCGACCGCGAAGACGACGTCCACAACCTCAACCATCACCAGGGCGAGGAACAACGGCGTCATGGACCATGCGGTCTTGCCGGTGGCGGGGTCAGCCTGACGCACCCAAAAGCGGTCGCCGTGCATAGCTTCCGTCACCTTGAAGTGGCGCTTGATCCACATGAGCGCCGACGATGCGCCAATGTCATAGGCCTTGTCCGCCGAGAGCCACATCTTGATCCCGGTGGCGATCAGGAAGGCGGCGAATACATAGAGGACCCAGCTGAACTCGGAAACCAAGGTCGATCCCAGCCCGATCATGATGGCGCGCAGGACGATGACGCCAACGACCCCCCAAAAAAGCACGCGGTGCTGGTAGACGCGGGGCACGGCGAAATACGAGAAGATCATCGCGATGACGAATACGTTGTCCATCGCGAGACTCTTCTCGATCACAAATCCTGTGAGGTAGGCCAGCCCAGCGCCATCGCCGAGCTGCCACCAGACCCATCCGCCGAAGACAAGGCCCAGGACGACGTAGAAGCCCGACAGCGCCAGGCTTTCGCCGACGCCGATCTCACGCTGCTCGCGATGAAACAGGCCCAGGTCCAGCGAGAGCAGGGCGACGACAACGCCCAGGAATGCGAGCCACATCCAAAGCGGCTTCCCGAGCCAAAGTGCGTCAACGAATTCCATGTGAGGCGAGCCTATGAGTCCATCGAATGAAAACGTGCGAATCAAGCAAAGCCGGAGCAGCGGGCATGCGCCCGCCGCCCCGCATTACACCAGGTCACGATCTAATTGAAAATGCCGGCTTTCCGATGTGGCCTGCCAGCCTGTCCTTGAGAGCAAGGCGAAGTTTCTTCAAGCGCGCGATGCGTAGAGCGTCGGGCCAACGCCGTTTCGTCTCGTGCGTGATCTCGCTGTCCAACTTGCGATGAACGACCGCCATACGATGCAGTAGATACTTCATTGCCTAACTCCAATGACTGATGATGGAGATCGGACTGGCTCGGTGGGGGAGTGCGGAACGCCACTGGACCCAGCACCGAGCTAACCCGATGCGGTCCGACATCGCAGCTATTTTCAAAATAACTGCCAGAGGGGCCCGGCCCGCCAACTCAAGATAGTTTCCGCGCGCAGAGAAGCAAGGACGGTGACAGAAAATCGCGGTAAAATCCGCGCGAGAACGCAGCGGTATCGCGCCAACATTAAATGGGCGCAACGTTATGCGCCGGGCCGTTCCATCCGATAGCCGACGCCAGGCTCGTTGAGGATATACTGATCCCGCATGGGGTCGCTCTCCAGCTTCTGTCGGAGCTGAGAGATATAGATTCGGAGATATTGATTGTCCTCCCCATAGGCGTCGCCCCAGACTTCCTGCATGAGGTACTTATGAGTCAGAAGTTTGCCAGCATTCATTGCCAGCACCTTCAGGAGCGCAAATTCTTTGGGCGAAAGCTTCACCCGCTCGCCGCGGATCGTCACCACGCGCTTCATGAAGTCGATCTTGAGATCGCCAAGCTCAACGTCGGTGGTATCGGCCTGGGCGACGACGACATCGCGTAGCGCGGCCCGAATCCGCGCCAGAAGCTCGCCGGTCCCAAACGGCTTGGTCACATAGTCGCTCGCCCCGAGGTCGAACGCCTTAATCTTTTCTTCCTCCTGGCCGCGGGCCGACAGCACGATCACAGGGATCTTGGACCATTCCCGGAGCGTCGTGATGACCTCCTTCCCGTCAATGTCGGGCAGTCCAAGATCGAGCAACACCGCATCCGGCCGGATTGAGGTGGCCAAGCGCACGCCTTCCCGTCCCGTCTCAGCGGGGATGACCGCATAGTCGTGCGACGTAAGGGTGATGGTGAGGAACTTGCTGATCTGTGGATCGTCCTCAATCACGAGAATCTTCGGCTTACTAGTCCTCATTGCTCACGCCTCCTCAGGCTCGCGCTCGATCATCACGGGCAGGATACCTGAATTCGGCAATGTTATGCGCACGCACGCGCCGACGCCGTCGGCCGGATCGACGGCTGCGATGGTGCCGCCATGAACCGTGACGATACTGCGGCAAATGTACAGGCCGAGACCTGTGCCCGCGGCCTTCCTGTCGCCATGACCGGAGCGATAGAACTTTGCGAACACAGCCTCCCGTTCCTCGGGCGGGATGCCTGACCCGTCGTCATCAATGTCGATGGTCACGCCCTCCGGATCACGCTTGGCGATGATCTTAATGGTGCCGTCGGCCGGGCCGTACTTGATGGCATTCTCGAGAAGGTTCAGGAACACCAGTTCCATCAGCGGTTGGTTTACGTTCAAGAGCGGGAAACCCGCCTCGTCCTCGATCGCGAACCGCTGCCGGACAATGAGGGGATGCAGCGTCTTGAACGAACTGCCCAGAATATCCCGCAGGGACACGGGCTCGCGCTTGATCGATTCAAGACCGGACTCGAGCCTGCTGATCTCCACCAGGTTACCGATGAAGCGATCGAGCTTCAGGGCTTCCGACAGTCCCGCGGCAACGACTTGTCCCCAGTGGGGATCATCGCGCACGATCGGCGCATCTTTCAGACCGCTCAACGCGCCCACGACGGTCACGAGCGGCGTTTTGAAGTCATGGCTTACGGAGGAGAGTAGTGCCGCCAGAAACGCCTGACGCTCGTTCTCGCGCCGCTGCCCCTCCGCTGCCTCGGACAGCATCGCCTTGTCGAGGGCACTCGCGGTTTGCGCTGCAAGCGTGGCGATGAATTTCCACGAAAAACGCGCGCTGACCTCCGCCGGCACTTGCAGTACGCCGATCGGCGCGTTCCGGCTTTTTAGGGGTATGTTCAGCACCTGCTCCGCGGGCGCCCCCGGATTGGGCCCGGTGATCGGACGGTCCTGCGACAGGCAGAGCCCGGCGGCTTCATCGAGCGCCGGAATGTCCGAGCACAGGAGAATGGAGGTCTTTGCCCCCAGCAGCGCGCCCACCTTTCTTTCAGTCGAACTGCGCATTTCCTTCAGATTGGATATCCCGAGCACCTCCTGGCTCAAGGCATAGACGCCGGACAACACGGATTCGCGACGCAGCGCCGCACTCGCCAGAGCGCTAATTTGCGTAGAGAGCCCACTGGCAATGACCGCGACGATGCCGAGCACAAAACCTTTCGCCACGTTCTGGGGATAGAGCGCCGCCACATTCCACAGAGGCGGGAGAATGGCGAGGTTGTAGGCCAGCAGCGATAGGAGAACGGTGAAGAGCGCGATCGGCAATCCGAACAACACGGCGCTGAGAAGGACCGGCAGGACGAAGAGCAAGCTCAACATGTCGCGAGAGGGAAAGCCGCTGGCGATTAACAGCCACGCTAAAGCCGTGACTGTGGCGACGCCCGCGACGGACACAAGGACAGCGTAGACGAGCGCGGCCGGCTGCTCACGGGAGAGATGCCGCACGAGATAGCCGTGCAGGACCGCGCCGAACCTCTTTCCAAACGAGACACCCCGGACTCTAGACAAGCTCAATGGCGATTCCCTGAATCAGCAAAATATAGCCTTTCACCAAGACCGCGAAGAACGCGACGGCCAGGGCCGCGGAAACCCACGCTAGGATAGTCAGTATTCTATCCCGTTCGATGATGGCCATAGCAAGCATCGCGATCGCTATACCCAGAGGCAAATTGCTGAGCGGGACCGGGAGCATCAGTAGGATAGAGGCCAAAAGGATAGAGGCAGCGGCGATCCTTGTGTCGCACTTGCGGCCGATGACATGACCCGGTCGCAGGCGGGTGTATTTTTCCACGCCCTCGAGGAGGACGGCCGCGCGGCTGAGGATGTGCCTCAGTTTTGCCAGGCCGATCTCTCGCGTCGCAATCGGCTGGAACAGCGATTCGCCGCGAGAACCCGTCAGCAGGTGAAGAGCGATCAGCAGGATGGGGAGGCCGGCCAGGGTCGACATCCCCGGTATGGGGACCGCGCTCGCGGCTGCGAACAGCAACACGAGCAGTCCCCACCCCTTGTCGCCAAGCCGCTCAAGCACTTCGCCGGCGCCAATGATCTCGCGCTCATCGGCAATGATTTGGCGCAGAAGCGCACTTGTCCGGCGCGACGCCCGGGGGCTCGGACGTACGCTCATCCTGGCCGGCTTTTCATCCAGAGGCGGCTGAACCAGGCCTTAAGGCGCGCCAGAAGCGTGGGCTTCTCCGGCTCGCCCGGCCCGGGACCCGAAGGGACTTCGCGGAATTCAGCCTCGATCACCTCGCGCGCACCACTCTCCAGCAGATAGGGCGACCAGTACGTCCCAAACTCATAGACGAGCCCGGCGGGCGGCCGCATGGGGCTGACGCCGCGCTCCCACTGCCGCCCGATGATACGCAAGTAGGCAAGCTTGATCCGGTTCATGGTGTCCTCCTCGGTTTGTGAGCCAAGCAATCGGAGCGTAGAGCCGGGCCGCGCAGGAATTCCGTATGGATTCGCACGTACCGCCGCTAGCGGGGCGTAAAGGCGGTGTAGCCGTTCCGTAAAGGGCCGCCTGCGGCTTTTCGGCACGGAACGGCACCAAACCATACGGAAGGCCTACGGGCCGCAGGCGTAGACTCTCCCCACATCACGAGAGGTTGCCGCGCCCCTGCGGGAACCGCGGCACTGGAGAGAGCGACTGTGAAAATGATCGGGAGAAGCGGTTCATGGATATCCGCGGCACAGCAAGCGCATCGCATCTCCAATCATCTCCGCAGAACCCCTTCTGGAGTGACGAAAAATGATCGAGCCCGTCGGCGCAGCCTGGTTTGGAAGGTACTGGGACTACCAACTCGGCATCTATCCGGGCCGCGTCGCGCCCTCGCCCCGCATGACATTCGAGCGCGGCATGCCGCCGCGCGACAGCGTCATCCTGAGCCCCGCGGCCCTCCGACTGCTCGATCAGGCCGAGAGGCTGAGACTCATGAAAGACGAAAACACGTATCAGGAGCCCAAATGACCGCCATCAATTGCCCCGTCTGCAGCGCCCCATTCAAGGAGGTCGTGAAGGACAGAATCCTCATCGACGTCTGTACGCGGTGCCAGGGCGTCTGGCTCGACCGCGGCGAACTTGAGAAGCTTTTGTCGGCGGTGCAGGCCGCGGAGCAGTATGCCGCGCCCAGCGATGACGGCCACAGGGCCGATCAACGGCGGTCTGTCCCGGGACGAGATCGGGATTTTGACGATGATGACGACGACGACCGCCACCGCGGCCGCGATCCACGGTATAGACGAAAGTCGAAGCTTGAATCGTTGTTCGACGTCTTCGACTAATATCACGCCCGTATCCCTGCAATCCCGAGGATTGTTCAGATCCAGCATCGTTCGCGGATCAATCGCATCCAGCGACTTGGCGGTCGGGCCTGTCACGGAAAGCGGAACCTGCCGCGGACTTTTATTCTGCTTGCGGCTGCGACGACGACATCCTCCACGCCGATGGACGCTGTTTGCGCTACCGCCCCAAGTTAGAATAGTCCCGACCGCCAAAGCGATTTGCAGCGCCGGAGGTGCGCATAGTTCGGATTCCCCCCGCTCTTGAATGAAATGCCCTAGCGAGATTGTGGGATCGACACGCGCCGATCCCTAACGATGCCGCGCAAGACGACATTCGGGAGGAATGAGTTGTCCCATTCCACTCCCTTAGGGCGCGGCGCGTTGTTTCCTGTGCTCAAAGTGCCTGTGCGAAGAATCACCAGGTTTTGAGAAGGCACGACATACGCAACCTGGTTCGCATTGCCATCGAAGAGGTAGAGATCTTTGGCCAGGTAGGGTTCGCTATGTAATGTCTTTGGGGTCGCCCGATCCAGATTTGCAGCTCCGCGGCGTGCGATATACGGACCAGCAACATACAGCCCGAGGCCGTAGTACGGATTCTGTGCCGTCGGAGTCTTCATTGCTGAGACATACGATCGAGGCAACAGACGCGCGCCGTTCCACACGCCGTCGTGCAGCGTGAGAATCGCCAGACGCAAAATATTCTCCGCCGGCACCATCATGCAGCACCCCGCATGAGGGACCCCGCCTTCACGGTTGACCCAGACCGCACCGCCCATGGCGCCGAGTTTCTGCCAGATCTCCGTGCCGACGAACTCGGCGTAGCGACGACCTGTCGCGCGCTCGATCAGGACGGCGACCATATCGGCAGCGGCATTGTTATACTCGTATCGTGTGCCCGGCTCATTCACGACCGGGTATTCCGTCACAATGATCTCGTCGTGATGTGGGTGCAGAAAGGAGCGCGCCATAATGTCATTTGGCCCTTTTTCCGGCAGCTGCGCCAAAAATCCGGCACGCATATCGAGTAGATGGCGCACGAGGATTTTGGCGCGCTGAGGATCGGCTCTCCATTCGGTAACGAAATCGGCAACAGGCTGGTCGAGAGACTTAATCTTTCCCAGCATGATGGCGCGTCCCACGGCCACCACATTCACCGGCTTAGAAAGCGACAGGGTGTTGAACGACGTCGTGCGCGTCAGATCACCGAAATAGGATTCCGCTTCTACTTTTCCATTGCGCCAGACAATAAGTGCGCGGGAATTCTGAGCAGCGGCATAAGCCTTTGCCTCGCCCAGCGCGGCCTCGGAAATTGTCCTCTCCCGCGGCTTCGCGTTCGGGAGCGGTTTCCAACTGGCAGTTCCGGAAATCGCCTCCAGCGGCCGATAGATTTCGTCGGCGGCATAGCGACTTTGCGCCTGAGCGTACCGCTGGAGGTAGAGCGCCTCTTCTTCGGGCGAGAACGTGAGCTTGCCCTCGAAGAGCCCGTCCGCCGCCTGTCCGACTTGCGCCTGCGCCGAGCCAGGCGGTGCGCCGCAGAGTACGGCCGCGATCAGGAGCAGCGGCGCTGGCCAAATCTTCATGGCGCCACGGTTAGATTTTCCCATGCGGATCCCGCCGGCTGTTGATGAAAACCTTGGATTTCTGGACGCATCGCAGTGATCACGGAGTTGCTGGTAATCCAGATCGCGGGCGCGATATCGCGCAAGTTCCCCATGATGGCTCTGAGTTCGCGAGTTCGGCGGGCGGGATCAAGATCACTCGCGCTTGCCGCAATCAGCTTCGCAGTCGGTTCGTCGCAGAAGAACGGATTCGGCCGCAGACAGGAAAAAGTCTCAAGGGGCCGGGCAACGTCGCCAATCGGGGCGCTATTCCACAGCATTGAGAAGGCTTCACCGCTGTTCCAGGCAGCAGTCGCATAACGCCGCGTAAATACGCCAATCGGCACGAGCTGAAGCCGAACACGAACGCCAATCCGGACCAAATACTGAGACACCTGCTCAAACGCGACTTGCGTATCGCCCCCCGTCCCTTCGACGAGAAAGATGCTCAACTCAAAACCATCCGCATAGCCGGCCTCAGCGAGAAGACGGCGCGCCGCCGCGGGATCGAAGGCCAACTCCGGCAGCGTTTCGTTGTAGCCATTGACACCAGGCGTTGCGCCTTGGTTGGCGGGCGAGACCGTGCCGGCAAAAATGCCGTCCGCGATTGCGTGCCGATCGATCGCAAGGTTCAAGGCGCGGCGGACTCGTGCATCCTGCAATGGTCCTAGTGCCATATTTGGCAAAGCGACGCTTAAGACCTGTGCCTGGGGAGTGACCACGACTTTGAAGCCCTGTTCTCGCAGCTGCCCGAGCGCATCCGGGCTAACGCTTTGAATCAGATCTACCTGTTTTGACAGTAAGGCTTGCACGCGGGCGGTAGGATTTGGAATAGCCTGGACCTCGATGCGTTCGGTCTTGGCGGTCCGCCATGACCCGCGTGCAGCAAGCGATACGGTCGCAGGCGTCGTTGCCGTAACGGCGTAGGGCCCGGTCCCGACGGGGGACCGCACCATCGTCTCCCATCCTGATTCTTCTAACCGGGAAGCCGATTGAATCGCGATGAGGTTGAAGCGGTTCGGCAACGTCGCGTCCGGTGTCGCCGTCGTGAAAGCGATCTTCAGGTCGTCGAGCACCTTCACATCTGTGATGCCGCGAACCTCGGTCGCCACAATGGTTCCGGCGGCGGGGCCGCGCAAAAGCGCGATCGTGGCCGCGACGTCGGCGGCTGAGAACGGCGTCCCGTCGTGGAAGCGAACGCCGGGCCGCAGCTTAAATACCCACCGGGTTGGGGTCTCGGCCGTCCATGACAGGGCCAGCGCCGGCTGTAGGTGGCCGGCGTCATCAAGACGCGTAAGGCCGTCAAAAATGTTTGCCCACAGGTCCCCGGGGGGGAGTCCGACCCCGGTGTAAGGATTCCCGATCGCCGGCGGAAGGGGGCCGATCCCGATGCGTAGCGGCGCTGCGATGGCGGTGCCACCGAGCAGCACAGCAATCGCAACCGCGGCGATCGCTCTCATTGTCAGGCCGCGAGCTCGGCTGCAGTATCCTCGGCGGCCAATTCACGCAACCTCGGGAAGACCTTAGCCCCAAAGAGTTCAAGATTGCGCACGGTGATGGCTTCATCGTCGATCGGCAGATTTGAGATTCCGATATTCCCGAGCCGCCAGCGCCGGCGCAAGGCGTCGAGCTTGGCGACAACCTGATCAGGCGTGCCGACAATGATACTGCTGTTTGCCAGCGCCCCCTCATATCCCTGGGTGAAGAACGCATATGGCGTTCCACCCATGTACTTACGGCGCAGACGAGCGGCTTCGCGCGTGACGTAGCCCGGAGGCGCCATCCAAGCACCGGCGTCAGGATGGATATTCATCTTCGACATGCTGGTAACTTGTGCGACGCGGCTTCCGAATAGCTTGCGTCCTTCCTCATGCGCCTGCGCTTCGTCGTCCGCGACGTGCACGCGGATCATGTAGCCGCGGTGGCCAGGACCGACCCGGTGGCCGGAACTGGATGCAATCTCGTTATAGGTACGAAACAAGTCGTCGGTTGCTTCGAGGTTGGTGGCCAACGCGATGTAAGGATAGCCATGCCGAGCAGCCCAATCGACCGTTTCCCGGCTGGTTGAGCCTGGGATCATGATGGGTGGATGCGGCTTCTGGTAAGGCAGCACCCACGGATTGACCACGTGATATTGGAAGTGCTTGCCCTCCCACGCGAACGGACCCGGCCGTGTCCAGGCGGCAAGGATGAGGTCGTGAGCTTCCTCGAAGACTTCACGGTTGTGCACCGTGTTGGCCGAGAGCGCGAGGGACTCGTTGGCGCCACCGCGTACGAACCCTGATATCAGCCGGCCCTTGGAGATCAGATCGATCATCGCCAATTCCTCCGCGAGCCGCAGAGGATTGCCGTTGGTCGGAAGGATGTTACCGCCGATAAAAATCTTCACACGCGAAGTGATCTTCGCCAGAACCGTCGCAGAGATGTTGGGGATGGGTGAGAGAATCGGTGCGTTATGATGCTCATTCACGAGCACAGAGTCGAAGCCAACCTGCTCCGCAAGGACGAACTCGCGGTGATATCGATCGTAAAGGTCAGCCGCTCGCTGCGCATCGAAGTGCCGATTGGAGAACTTAAGCATCACCGCGCCGAAATCGGCCGCTGCCTCGTGCGGATAGCCGATGTAGGACTGATTCACGAAGTAATGCAGCTGGATCATCGGACCCACTCCGAAACGAATTCGTTGATTGCGACGGCACAGCTTTTTGGCTGCTCGAGATGAACGTAGTGGCCCGCTCCAGGCACGAGAGCGAGATGGGCGTCCGGCAGAGCTTCCTTGAAGGCAAGAGCTGCTGGCCGAGGCGTCAGGCGATCCTCTTCGCCCCACAGCAGCAATGCCGGATTTGAGAACCGGGCCAGACTTCCGCTCAGGCTGCGATCGTGCATATAAGGCTTAAAGCCGACAAGCGCCGCCATTTCCATGACTTCAAGATCGTGCTCGGCGGCGTCCTCAGTGGGTGCCTCGCCCCACATGTCGCGGAATGCCGCGCCGTTCGGATCGGCATAGCCAAATGAGATATAACGCCGGTAAGGCGTTAGAAAAATGTTGGGGACGTCGTACGCGCCCGTGGGAAATCCCTGAGCACCGATCAATACCAGGGCTTTGAAACGCGCTGGCTCCATCGACGCCATCTCGGCGGCGATCCAGCCGCCAAGCGACGCTCCTGCCAGAATGCACTGCTTCCACCCCATACGATCGAGCAGAGCGAGGTAGGTCTTGGCCAACGAGGGGACGGTGTCCACCCAGGTTGGCCGGCCCGAGCCCGCGAGCCCCGGCATGGTCGGCGCGGCGACATGAAACTTTTCGGCCAAAGCCGAATGGTGGGGCAGCCATCCGTGTTGCCCCTCCTCCCCATGCAGGAAGAGAAGCGGCGGGCCGCCGCCACCTGTTAAGACCTCCCATGGGGCCGGCAGGTCGGTGAAACGTTCGGTGCGGTGCATTATGGCGTCCATGGGGGCAGCATGCTCCCCCGCGCTTGCATCGCTGAGCGGGATTTGACAAAGGCACGCAATGCGTGCTTGCTCTCGCACATGCGTAAAGATGCACCGAAGCATGCCGCGCCGGACAAGCAGGTCGTGCAATCGTTTGCCCGCGGTCTTTCCGTCCTCGCCGCTCTCAATCTCGATGATGGCGCGACCATTGTCACCCTCGCAGCCCGGACGGGCCTCAATCGCGCCATCGTCTTCCGATTGCTCGAGACACTGGTGCGTACCGGGTACGTTACCAAACGCCGCGGCGATCCAAAATATTGGCTGGCCAGCACCGTGCGGAATCTGGCGGATGGCTACGGCGACGAAGCCTGGATCGATACGATCGCCCGCCCCGCCGTCAGCGCCCTCAGCAAGACAACCGCATGGCCGGTGTCACTCAGTACGCTGTCGGGAGGCGAGATGCTGGTGCGCGCAACATCTGATTATGAAAGCCCTTTGGTGCTTCACCGTTTCCCGCGCGGTTTCCGTTTCGTCTTAGTGGGAAGTGCAGCCGGCTACGCCTATTTGGCATTTGCGGCGCCGGCAATCCGAGAGGCAGCCATCGCCGCAGCGGCCCGCAGCCGCACAGCCGGAGAGATACCGCTACGCGGCCTCGATAGGCTTCTGAGCGACGTGCGGCACAAGGGCTACGCGGTGAGTCTGCGCCAGAACGATGCTATCCATGCCATCGCCGTCCCTGTTCTGAGCGGAGGCAACAGCCTTGCGGCATTATCGTTGCGATACTTCGCAAGCGCCATCTCCAACCGAAACGCAGTGACCCGCTTTCTCGGACCACTCCAAGCTTGCGCTGCTGAGATTGGAGGCAAGCTGTGAGATCGTGGCGCTGCCCGGGCTGAGGCAACACCGATCTTCGAATCAAATGCGCTGCAAAACTTCCAGTGCAGCGCGCTCGCCGGACTCCATCGCCGCCTCCATGCCGTAGTCCAGTCGGCGGGTATGCTCACCGGCGAAATGTAAGCGTTGCCACGGCTTGATCATCTCATTGCCGAAAGCGGCAATCTGGCCCGGCCTAAAGCTATGCCGGCACCCTTTCTGCAGCGGCTGCTGTCCCCAGGCATGGAATCGGTGAACCTTGACCTGGCCTTTTGCAGCCGGACGAAGCTGTTCAAGCTGGCTCACCAGGAATTGGCTAGCGGCGGCCGGTGACAAGAGCGCGAGTCTTTCGGCCGCGTTCCCGGTGAGGACAAATGTCGCCTGATAGGGACCCTTATGTTGATGGGAATCAAATACCCAGAACATGCGAATCCCGCGGTCCGTATACAGCGACGGCGGCAGCCCATCCTGTTGCCAGAACGGTTCCTTGACCGTGCAGAAAGCACGCGCGGTCTCAGCATAGCCGATCGTATTGATGGCCGCCTGATGACCTGCCTCCGGATTCGGAGAGATGGATACCGTCCGCAGAGTCGAAAACGGAATTGCGGAAATCAGGAATTTCGCCCTCACCTTCGCACCATCGATCGAGGTCACGGCTACGCCGACTTCGTCCATGTCGATGGCCGCGACGATCTGCCCAGTGCGCACTTGCTTCCTAAGCTTGTTGGCCAGCGCCTTCGGAAAGACCGACGCCCCGCCAACGAAATTCTTTGGCCATCGGTCCGCGGCTGAGGCGTTGGTATTGCGGGTCACGAGGGCGCCACCCACTTGCTCCGACCGCGCACCTGCGAACTTGCTCTCAAAAACGCCGCGGAAGCTCTCCTGCATCAAACCCAAAGCGGACGTATTCCACAGATCCTGAGTGAGACCCACGAGCCTCTGCGCCTCGGTTGAAACGCCATTTCGACTTAACAACTCGCCAACCGCGATGTCGTATTGCGCAAAGTCGGGCCGAAGCCAGTCGTCCAATTCCTTCATCGGATTGAGCTTGGCAATCAAACTCCCGCCGAGACTCGCTGGCGAGATCGACCGCTCAGCACCCACTGTCCTATTCGCCGGGTGATCGGGCCAATCCGTTGCGCGGATGAGTTGACCACTCAGGTGAAACGTAAACGGCATGATCTCACGATTTTCGCCGATCAATCCAATCTTGAGACGACCAACTGCGTCCAAAACGCGCGCATATGATGGTCCAACCTGACTGGCGCCGAGTTCCGGTTGAGTTGGAGAATCATACGCGCTCCAAACGCGGCCACCGATGCGATCGGCGCCTTCAAGAACGACGACCTTGAGACCCGCCTCCGTCAGCAACCACGCTGCGTTGAGTCCGGAAATGCCCGCGCCGATGACCACGACATCGGCTTCATCATCCGCAAGCACGGTCCGCGGCAGCAAGATGGATCCGGCGGCGGCGAGGGCTGCGTGGGCAAGATCGCGACGTTTCATTGGCCCGGCCCCTTTCCGTGGTGGAAGCTAAGGATGCCATCCAGTGCCGCATGCGCCAAGCGTTCGCCTGGGCTTCGCTCAATCGCGCTCATTATCGGCCCATCGCCAAAACCGCGGCCGCCTAACTTTCTTGCTGAGGCTGGCCCAGTGATGCGGTCACGGGCAATTCGATGCGGGCGGGCAATCACCCTAGTGTCGACCGAGCAGACTCAACGCTTGTCTATATTCAAATGGGTCGACGTGAACGCCCGCGCATCTTTGTTAGTGTGAGCGAGCACACTGTATACGCGATCGACCATGGCCTGGCGCTCCTTCGCCCATTGCGCCTTCTCCTCAGGCGTGGGCGCGTAGTTCTCGATCATATCAGTGGTGACTTTGCCCTTGGTCGTCAGCAGGCGCTCGACGATCTTCAGGCGCTGTTGCCCGGTCCAGACCTCGGCGCCGAGCGCGATCATCATTTGCAGCATGCTGTCGAGCAGCGGATTGCCCAACATCACCATGTTATCGAAGTCGCCTTTGACGAAGTCGGTCTCGGCGCCGAGGGGCTTCTCGTTTCCGGCCATTGGTCAGCTCCCTAGGCGCGCTTTATCGCGACGATGTTGTTGGCCCGGCCGAGTCCGCCCGTGCCCGCGGTACCGCTCAGGGCGCTATCGCCCCGGCTAACCTGCATACCGACGGCCTTGAGATCACCGGCGAGATCATAGTCGATATGCTCCAGCGCCCAGGTCTCGTTGTTCCAACGGTGGTCCCACCAGCGATGGAACTTGCCGTAGGCATCCTTGGGTGGATCAAAGGATGTATAGAAATCGACGGGGTAGTACACGCCTTCAGGGCGCAGCAATCGGGCGACCTCCTTCATGATCTCCGTGTTCACCGCGTTCGGCACTTCATGGAGGATGATGAACGACGCAACAATATCGAAGTGCCCGTCCGGGAAACCGGTTTTCTCGGCGAGCGCCTGGCGGAAGTGAACCTCGGAATTGAGGTCGGTCGCGCGCATATGCGCGTAGTGGACCATCGGTCCGCCGACGTCGATCCCCCAGACTTCGGCTTCCGGGAAGCGATCCTTCAGAGCCATCGTTGTCTGCCCGATCGCGCAGCCGATTTCGAGGATGCGCTTGACCTTGCGGTCCTTCGGCACCGGCACCGCGCTGGCGATGTTCTTGTGCTGCTCGTCCTGGTAGTTGTGGCCCATCCAAAAATTATTCGTACCGTAGTGATAGATATATCCGGCCAAGGGATCGCCGACATAGCCGCCGGGCTGGATGTGAATCTCGTGCTTGGCGTAAGCGGGAATGAACATCGCAGGAGCAAGTTCAAGGGTGCCGGGCCCTCGCTTTTCCGCGGCACGCATCGCCTGGATATATTGATCTCGATGCGCGTCGAAAGCGTCCTTCATGCCTTTCCATGTGAGATGCTGCGTCGCAAGCCATGCGCGCGCGCTCGTCATCACCGTTGGATCTTTCTCCATCAATTGGATGATCTGGCGCATCGGGAGTTCTGCGTCCGGAGCGTGACCATTCTCCTGCAAGACTTCAACCGCTCGGGTGCGGGCGGCCTTGAACAGCCCAGACGGATTGGCCTGGATCCAACTGCGCACATCCGTCAGGAAATCCTGGTTGCTCTCGACGTCGCGTGTCGGGAGGCGCTGCAGGCGGCCGTCGCGCCCGCGCGGGAACGGCGTGGAGGCGGCGTCGTTCGGGGCGGCGAATGCTGGTGTCGCCGTCGCGGCAGCGGCGGCACCGGTGAGTGAAAAGAGCGTGCGGCGATCAAGGGTCATGCGTCTAAACCTCCTCAATTGGCACATCGATATTCTGCTCTTAACCGGACAAAATCCAGCATCCAAAGCTGCCTACATTCTCTTGTTCCTCGAACGGACTATGCGGCGCCCGGCCCGGCACCGGGTGGGGTCCCCGAGCGCACTGTCGAGAACTGCCCAGTGGACGGCGCGGGACGCAAAGGTGCATTGTCGCCTTACCGCATCGCTCGTGGCGTTGGTAGGTTTGCGTCTAGATAAGCAGCTGAGGAATCAGCGCTAGCGCGCTTTGACGGTAAGAATTAGATGATCCGTGAAGTGACCGGCCCCCGCTGAGTGATCCGATTGGAATGTTAGTTTAGAGCACGGGCTCGATCCACCGGATTTGCCGCTGGCCAGACGATGGCCTCCGGTGCCGGCGGCCGATACCCCAACGATGAAT
>CANJPQ010000027.1 GCA_947476275.1 Fidelibacterota bacterium | reverse complement strand
GCTTACGCGCGTCAGTTCCTGGAACTGATGCAGAAGCCGGATGTGGATTCCATCGAGGGCCTGTCGCCCGCGATATCCATCGAGCAGAAGACCACCAGCCGCAACCCGCGCTCCACCGTCGGCACCGTGACGGAGATCCACGACTACATGCGCCTGCTGTGGGCGCGTGTCGGCGTGCCCTACTCGCCCGCGACCGGATTGCCCATTGAAGCGCAGACGGTCAGCCAAATGGTCGATCGCATCATGGCCATGGGCGACGGCACACGTCTGTACATCCTCGCGCCCATCGTTCGTGGGCGTAAGGGCGAGTACAAAAAGGATCTGATGGACCTTCAGAAGAAGGGCTTCCAGCGCGT
The DNA here is from genome assembly GCA_947476275.1 of Fidelibacterota bacterium. Lineage (GTDB taxonomy): Bacteria > Pseudomonadota > Alphaproteobacteria > Rhodospirillales > Rhodospirillaceae > SCTM01. The sequence continues at coordinate 58,239 of CANJPQ010000027.1, read as the reverse complement.
GAAGGTCGACGGCACGCTGTATGAGATCGATGCCGTGCCGGCGATGAACAAGAAGGTCAAACACGACATCGAAGTCGTGGTCGACCGCGTGGTCGTGCGCGAAGACATTCAATCGCGCCTGGCGGACTCCCTGGAAACCGCGCTGGGCTTGGCCGACGGCATCGCCATTGCCGAGAACGCCGACGCTAAACCTGGAAGTGGGGGCCAGCGCACGGTGTTCTCCGCCAAGTTCGCCTGCCCCGTGTCCGGCTTCACGATTGATGAGATCGAGCCGCGGCTGTTCAGCTTCAACAATCCGTTCGGCGCGTGCCCGGCCTGCGACGGCCTGGGCGTGAAGATGCTGTTCGACCCGGAGCTGGTGGTGCCCGATGCCGACGTCACCATCGAGGATGGCGCCGTCGCCCCGTGGTCCAGTTCCGGCGCGCCCTCGCCCTATTACATGCAGGCGCTGAAAGGCGTGCTGAAGCACTACGGCCAGAAATCCGACGTGCCGTGGAAGAAGTTGCCGGCGAAGGTGAAGGACGCGATCCTCAACGGCACCGGCGAGGACGCGATCTCCATCAAATTCGACGACGGCGTACGCAAGTACGAGACCAAGAAGCCGTTCGAAGGCGTGCTGAACAACCTGCAGCGCCGCTGGCGGGAGACCGACAGCGACTGGATGCGCGAGGAGTTGGAGCACTATCAGACCGCGCAGCCCTGCGAAGCCTGCCATGGCCACCGCCTGAAGCCGGAAGCGCTGGCGGTGAAGGTGCTGGGAAAGCATATCGCCGAAGTGTCGGAGATGAGCATTTCCGACGCGGGCGCCTGGTTCAAGGCGGCCGGCGGCAAGCTCACCGCCAAGCAGACCGAGATCGCGCGGCGCATCCTGCGGGAGATCGACGACCGGCTGCACTTCCTCAACAACGTCGGGCTGGAATATCTCACCCTCGCCCGCAACTCCGGCACCTTGTCCGGCGGCGAGAGCCAGCGCATTCGGCTCGCATCCCAGATCGGCTCCGGCCTGACCGGCGTGCTGTATGTGCTGGATGAGCCGAGCATCGGCCTGCACCAACGCGACAACGATCGCCTGCTCGAGACGCTGCGCCATCTGCGCGACATCGGCAACACGGTGCTGGTGGTGGAACACGACGAGGACGCGATCCGCACGGCGGATCACCTGATCGACATGGGCGTCGGCGCCGGCGTGCATGGCGGCATGATCGTCGCCGAAGGCACGCCCGAAGAGGTGATGAAAAGCCCGGACTCCATCACCGCGGCTTATCTCACCGGCAAGCGGGAGATTCCGGTGCCGGCGGTGCGCCGCCCGGGCAACGGCAAATCCATCACCATCAAGGGCGCGCGCGCCAACAACCTGAAGGGCGTGGACGCCACCTTCCCGCTCGGCACGATGACCTGTGTCACCGGCGTGTCCGGCGGCGGCAAAAGCTCGCTGGTGATCGAGACACTCTATAAGGGGCTCGCGCGGGCGATCTATGGCTCCTACGACCTGCCGGGACCGCACGACAAGATCGAGGGCCTCAACCACATCGACAAGGTCATCGATATCGACCAGTCGCCCATCGGCCGCACGCCGCGCTCCAACCCGATGACCTACACCGGCGCGTTCACGCCGATCCGCGAATGGTTCGCCGAACTGCCGGACGCGAAGCTGCGCGGCTATGCCCCCGGGCGCTTCAGCTTCAACGTGAAGGGCGGCCGCTGCGAGGCCTGCCAGGGCGACGGCGTGCTGAAGATCGAGATGCACTTCCTGCCGGACGTGTACGTGACCTGCGATGTATGCAAGGGCAAGCGCTACAACCGCGAGACCCTGGAAGTGCACTTCAAGGGCAAGTCCATCGCCGACGTGCTCGACATGACCGTGGAGGAAGGCGCGGACTTCTTCAAAGCCGTGCCGATGATCCGCGAGAAACTGGAACTGCTGAAGCAGGTGGGCTTGGGCTACGTGCACCTGGGCCAACAGGCGACGACCCTGTCCGGCGGCGAAGCGCAGCGCGTGAAGCTGGCGAAGGAACTTTCAAAGCGCGCCACGGGCCGCACGGTCTACATCCTCGACGAGCCGACCACGGGCCTGCACTTCGAGGACGTGCGCAAGCTGCTGGAAGTGCTGCACACGCTGGTGGACCAGGGCAACAGCGTGATCGTGATCGAGCACAATCTCGAGGTCATCAAGACCGCGGATTGGCTGATCGACATCGGCCCCGAGGGCGGTGCCGGCGGCGGCCAGATCGTGGCCGCGGGCACGCCGGAAGACGTGGTGAACGTAAAGGCGAGCTATACGGGGAAGTATCTGAAGGCGCGACTTGAAGCGGCGGCGGCGGGACGGAAGCAGAGAAAGCGGGCTTAGGTAATCTAGAATAGCGAATTCCTCCGCACGCAATATCGGCACCCTATGGAGCACCAGTTGGATAACGAAGGGACAGAGCCGAATCGGGCAGAAGCGCTACCTTCGCAACTCTTGCTGGAGGTAAATCGTATGGTGGCAATTTCAGGCATATCACTTCCTGTATTCGCTCTTTTGCATCCGCGGGAAGAATTCGCAGCACGGAATCTTTTGGCGCGATACCCATCCCCACGCTAAAGATTGCAGAATACAATGCACGCTGTTCCGCCTCCTCGTTCAATCTAAGAACCTGAGTCAATTCCAAGAAGCAGGTGGCCAAATGTTTCCACCACCCGATTTCGTCATCGGGGTGCATATCGCGTCGAAATCCGTCAATCCAGAAATCCATAGATTGGCTGTAAACGCCGCATAGCGCTGCGCGAATCATCCGTATGCGAGAAATCTGATCGTCTCTCAGAGTTTTGTGGCGAATTGGTCCAGGCTCAATTGCGTCTATCGGCATATCCTTTACTTCAGCCTTGCCTACGGCTTCCAAAAAGGCTGCGCGTCTTACCATCGCCGTAAAGAGCTTTGGTCGAATATGAACTATCAATTCAAGTGCCAGTTTCCGTGGATTTTTCCCGTCGGAGACCATTGCGAACTTGTCGGCTAAGAATGGGCTGAATCGTAGAACATCAGCTTTTTCGACACGGTGCCATAGCGGTAGGATCAAGCGCTCTTGTCGCTTCTCTCGCGCAATCAGGCTTCGCAATTCATAGTCGGGCCACTTCTTCGTAAAGAAAGCTGGAGAAAGAACAACCAAGCCAAAGCGACTCTCTTTCAGTCCTCGATCAATCGTACCGCTAAGGCTATCTCCCACACAGAGAGAAAATTCGTCGTACCAAACACGCACGCCGAATGATCGGAGGTTGTGAGCAAGGGGCTTAACGAGCGCCTCCTTGTCTTCCGACGCGTGCGAAATAAAGACGTCCCACTTCTTACTCGCCATGTATCCCTCCCGCTCAAAACATCACAGGTAATATCAAGTATTACTTGTTCAAGAGTACGCTTTTATTATCGATCTTGCGACACTGGGGCATACTTCCCCATCGGGTGAACTTAATATTTCCCCGCGTCGCGTGGTCGTAGGGCACTCGTTTTCGCCCGCTTCGTCGCCGAAAGTCGTTGAGAGATTACCCAAATTCGCCTGCGCGTTCCCGCCGGGCAGCCATGCCCACATGCCGCGTGCCATCCGGCCTCGGTTAGGGTACTCACCAGCCCCTGCCCCACCAGCCTAAGCGACCCCGCCCCCATTCAACTCGACGAAATCCCGCCCGGAGGTCTTCCGCCGAAGGATATCAATGTGCTCATCGAAATTCCCATGGGCGGTCCGCCGGTGAAGTATGAGATGGACAAGGTCCGGCGCGCTGATCGTCGACCCGTTCCTGCACGCGGCGATATTCTATCCGGCCAGTTATGGGTTCGTGCCCGACACCCTGTCGGGCGACGGCGACCCGGTGGAGGTGCTGGTGCTGACGCAGGTGCCGGTGATGTCCGGCGTGATCCTGCGCTAACGCGCCGCCACAACGAATCCCCGTCGGTTCGTCCTGCCCCTCACCGCATCGCCGCCCGCAGCTTCGAAGCAATCGCCTCCAACTCCGCCGGGTCGGGCAGCGGTTTTGAGCCGAACACCAAGGGCGTCGTTGTCATGCGGGGCATGACGTGGATGTGGAGGTGCGGCACGGATTGGCCCGCGCCGTTGTTCTGCATGATGGTGAAGCCCAGCGCGCCCAGGGCCGCGACCTGCGCCTGACCGACCCGGCGCACGACCGCCATCAGGCGCGATAAATCCTCAGGCGATTCATCCAGCAGATTGCGGGCGCGCGAGACTTTCGAAATCACCAGGACATGGCCGGGCATGACCGGCGCTTGGTCCATGAAGGCGAGGACCTGATCGTCCTCGTAGACTTTTGCCTGATGGCGCTCGCCGCGCAGGATCTGCGCGAACGGGTTGTCAGGATTGTAGGCATCCTGCAGGGGCATCACCGGCAAAGGCTTCGCGACCGGCGCGGCTGGCGCTTCGTCCGCGCTCGCGGGGGCCGCCCAGCATCCGCTCCAGGCGAGTGTGAGCGACACAAAGCCGGTGATGAGCGCCTTCATCGGAACCTGTCCTTGCTATGACCCCGCACCCTCCATCTTAAACCGACTCTTCCCCGTCCGTCGTGTGACGGTCGGGGCAAATTTTTCGTGCGCGCTATTTCGGCAAGATCTGCGCTTCTAAATCCTCGAACCCCTTGCGCAAGCCGACGGTGGCGACGGCGACAAGCCCCTCACCGGCGCTGGTCTTCGACACATCCCTGCAGTTCTGCTCGGGTGAGAGATTGGTCCTCCACCACTGCATCCCCCCAGCCATGCTATAATTACGCGTGTCGCTTGGGGCGGTTAGTGATAGTCAGCGCCCCCGCCCTGCCCTGGGCCCCACCCCAACCGAACGAAATTCCCCATGCAGCTCGACAAGATTCCGCCCGGACGCAATCCGCCGAAGGACGTCAATGTTCTCATCGAAATCCCGATGGGCGGGCCGCCGGTGAAGTACGAGATGGACAAGGAGTCCGGCGCGCTGATCGTCGACCGCTTCCTGCACACGGCGATGTTCTATCCGGCCAACTATGGGTTCATCCCCAATACCCTGTCGGGCGACGGCGACCCGGTCGACGTGCTGGTGCTGACGCAGGTGCCCGTGATGTCCGGCGCGATCTTGCGCTCACGGCCCGTGGGTGCATTGGTGATGACGGACAATGCGGGCTTGGACGAGAAGATCCTGGCGGTGCCGGTGGACGACCTGCATCCCTACTACGACAACATCGCGAACTATAAGGACCTGCGCCACACCCTGCTGGAGCAGGTCGCGCATTTCTTCCAGCACTACAAAGACCTGGAAGCCGGCAAGTGGACCAAGCTGGACGGATGGCGCGACGCCGACGTGGCGGAGCAGCTGATCCTGGAAGGGATCCAGCGCTACGCCCACACGAAGGGGTAAGGCGCGGGCCTAGCGTCACGGCGATGCGCGGTGGTGTTTGCGGCGCTCGCGCACCTCGGCTAGCATTGCCTCACGGCCCATACGGCCGCGGCATGCCAACAGGAGATGTCCATGGCTAAAGGTCAGGTCAAGAAGCCCCAGGCGAAGAAGCCCAAGCAGGATAAGGCGAGCGCCAAGCCGAAGTCGGCTTACGCGCAGAGCGTGGCGAAGAAGTAGCGCCGCCTTCGGGGCCAAAAGATGCGGGCGTGGCTGCCGGTGCTGGCGATCCTGGGCGCGCTTTTCGCGGCCCCGGGCTCGGCAAGCGCCGGCGGTTTCACGCCCGATCTCTTTGATGCCTGGATCAAGATGCGCGCCGGCGACGGGACGCCGGTGTTCTGGTACGCCAAGGGCAACGTGCTCCAGGAGGGCACCGGCAAGCTGCTGAGCCACATGGAAGGCTTCGAGGCGGCGCGCGCGATCCGCGATCCCGCTAAACCCAATTCCTGGCTGCATCTCTCCCGCAAGATTTTCATCCTGCGCGACCCGGCGACGGGCAGCATCCTCACGGGCGCCGACGGAAAGCCCCGCCCGCCCATCGCCTACCCGTATCAGGTGCGCACGTACACACTCGACGGCGACGACTTTGTCTACTCTGTGCAGAGTCACGACATGACGGCGGTGACCGAAGAGCCGCCCCAGCGGAATTTCACCGTGCAGCGCTTCGGCGGCGTGACGCACTTCAACTACGCCATGTTCGTGGATCGCCTACGCGGCGACGGAAGCCGGACAAAGTTTTACGAAGTGAACGACTTCTTCCTGCGCCCGGACGCGAAGACCGAACAGGCGCGGTTCCAGAATACCTGGGTGAGCGCCGGCCCGGGCCCCACGGTTTCGAACGCCACGTTCACGCGCACAGGCAAATTCGAGGCGATGCCGAAGGGCATCGTGGACTACGTGCGCGCGAACGCCCCCCTGTGGATGGCGCCCCCGCAGGACATGGCGGAGATCGAGCGGTTGCGGAAATTGGTGCCGCTTCTGCTGAATCAGAGATGATCGCGATCCGTGCAGCGCACGGAACCGCGGGATCGTCTCACAAAGCGGTCCTTCCGGCGCGTACCGCCTTCTCCTAAAGGTGCTAGCATCCTCCCCAGCCCGGCGCGCGCTGCCGGCGCCCTTAAACTGCTTGGGAGGAACCGTCGTGGCAGAGGTAAAGAAAGAGCGTCCCGATTTCGCCGTGGATTACGTCAAAGGCGATTGGGACCGCACCACCTATACCGACAACGTCCATATCGACAACCTGATGGATTGCGTCGTCGGCCTCGGCGCCGAAGTGTGGGCGATCAAGAAGCGCAACATGGTGCTGGAGAAGCTGCTCGAAGAGAAGCAGCCGGGCCTGAATGCGAAAGTCGAGGCCTACGTGCCGTCCGAGGAGACCAAGGTCGCCTGGGCGAAAGAACGCGACGATTGGATCGGCCGCGTATTCGCGGTGCTGGCGCGCGTGCCCCAAAACACCAGCGGCGCCAACCCGTCGGCCAAAGTGCCGCCGATCAGCCGGTCGTAAGGGAGCACACGCATCATGACCGATTTGGAACGCCGTACCGTTCTCGCCACGGCCGCCGCCGCCCTGACCGGCGCCGCCGTCGGCACCGACGAAGCCGCCGACAAGCCGTCGCGGGAAGTTGCGATCGACCACGAGAACCTGACACCCGAACAGCGCAAGCTGATGGGCGTGCGGTTCAAGGGCCTGGAAGCGGAAAGCCACCTCGACTTCGTCACCGGTTTTCGCCGGGTGATGGGCCGCGTCGGCGGCAATCGCGACGCGAGCACGGAAACCGAACGCTTCCTGCGCGCGAAGGGCCTGTCGACCCTGGACGACACGGACCTGAACCACGAGCAGGCCTGGAACCTGATCACCCAGGATCAGCCCTTTGCCGCGCGCCTGCGTCTCATGTCCACCATCCAGACGCTCATGTGGGACCGCACCATGCGCGCCATGCATGCGGATCGCGCCGAACTGCTGACGGCGCTGGAGAAGAGCGACAAGTCCGGCCCGGGCAAGCTGGAACTCAACCCGAACCTTCAGATCCCGGACTATGCCCGCCACGAAATCCACCAACAGCCCGGCGGCTACGTCGGCGATCCGCTCGGCGGGTTCGTGTATCACCATGCGGTCACGCAAGGCTTCCGCGGCGGCACCGCGGACCACGACGAGAACCACATCGAGTACACACAGCAGCACCTGAAGCCGGCGGACGGCAAGGTGAAGCGCGTGCTCGATATCGCCTGCGGCACCGGCCAGTCGACCACGCCGATGAAGATGCGCTTCCCGGATGCGGAAGTGTGGGGCCTCGAAGTGGGCGCACCGATGGTGCGCTATGCGCACTATCGCGCGGCCAAGATGGGCCTGGAGGTGAACTTCCGCCACGGCCTCGTCGAAGAGAACGGGTTCCCGGACAACCACTTCTGCATGGTGACCGAGCACCTGATGTTCCACGAAGTGGCGGTCGAGAATCACGAGAAGATCGTAAAAGAGATCTTCCGCGTGCTGCGGCCGGGTGGGACGTTTAGCCACCACGACCTGGTGTCGGAGGGCAATCCGAAGCAGAAGCCGTCGCACACGGTCACGGGCAAGGCCCAGCTGTGGGAGACCACCCGTCACAATAACTATGAACCTCATTACTTAAAGTATTCGGGCAGCGATTTCCCTGAGCTGCTGCGGAAGACGGGGTTCGTGGTGTCGTTCCCGGATCGCTCCGGCGGCGGCGGAACGCACGTTTACGCGACGAAGCCAGTCTAAAGCGGGCTATCGATGCGGCGGCCAAGGGGATATCCTCATCCCCTGGCCGCCGTTTTCTTTTGTGTGAAGGCACGCTGAACCGATGCGCTATCAGTTCCTCCTCGTCCCCGCCGCGATCATCGCCGCCGCGCCCGTGCAGGCGGACGAGATGATGTCGGTGGAAAAGGCGCAAGCGCTGCTGTTCCCCGGCGCGACGCTGACGCCGGCGGACTATCTGATGAGCGAGGCGGAAGTCGATCGCCTGTCGGAGGCGACGGGCATCACTGTGTATCGCGCCAAGGTGCGGGCGTGGCGCGCCTCGACCGGCGGGTGGTTCTTCGTCGATCAAGTGCTCGGGCGCGATGACCGCGTGACCTATGCGCTGGCGATCGACGACAAGGGCGCGGTGAAGGGCATCGAGGTGCTGGTCGGCCTGCCGCAGTACGGCGCGATCATGCGCAAGGATTGGCAATCGCGCTTCAAGGGCCGCGTCCACGGCGAGCCGCAGCCCGAGGGCCTTGTGGTCAGCGGGCAGACGCTGACCTGCGTCCACGTTGCCGACGGCGTGAGCAGGTTGCTGGCGACCTACGACATGTTCATCGCCCCGAAGGCGAAGGGCTAAGCGGCTCCCGCGCTGACGCGGGAGCACGCCTCTTCAGCTCGGTCTAGTTCGCAGCAAAGCAGTAGAGCAATCCGGCGCCGCCGGTCGCGACCAGGTTCTCCTGGCTGCAGCCGCGGGACGGGTGCGAGGAATTCCACGATACGTTCGGACCGCCGGCGCGATCGGAATGCCCGAGTTGGGCGGTTCCCGTGGTGCTGCTGGTCCAATTGGCGCAAGTATGATCGGCCGCGTCCTTGTAGGCCGTGCCGTCCGGCTGGGTGCCGGTGAGGATGTCGTGCTGGTTCGGCGTGTCGCCGTAGCCCTTCACCGGCTGGCCCTTCTCGTCCAGCGCGTTCGCCTTGTGGAGGCTGTTGCCGACCCGGGCCAGTTCCAGCGTATCGCCATGCAGGCTGGCAAGGTCTTGCGCGATCAGTCCGCCCTTCGCGCCGTGCCAAGGGCCCTTGCCGATCCGGTCGCGCGCGTTCACGGCGTTGGCGCCTTGGGTGCTGAGGTAGGCGCGCCAGGTCTTGCCGCCCGCGCCCGCGGCTTGCGCCAAGGTCTGGCAATGCTTGTCGGCGCCCGCGAGACCGCCCAGATCCGCGCCTTTGCCGACGCCGACGCTGGTGATGAAAAACGTCATCGGCGCAGGTGCCGCGGCCTGCTGCGCCAAAGCCATGGTGCCGCCGAGCACAGTCAGCGCGCCGGCGAGTACGAGTGTGTTCCGCATGAGTCTTCTCCCCGATTGTGAAGGCTGGGAGTGTAATCCCGCCGCGCCGCGCGGCAAACGCACGGTCCCGTCAATTCGCGCCGGTGACTCGCAGGCTGGACAGGATGCCTAGGGGGCAGAGACAGCGCCAGTTCGGCACGGGTTAATGGAAGAGCAGTTTCCTGACCTCGTCGTTGGCGAGGGACAAAACCGCCAACGCGAGAACCAGTTTCCAAAGAACTTCGACGAATTGTTTGAGGCCTTCGGACCTGACTTGCGTCAGCGTGGATTCCCACAATGTTGGCTTGATGCCAACGGTTGTGAAAAGTCGGTGCCCGAACTTCCCCAAAATAGAAGTCACGCTATTTGCGTCCTCCAATTTTCCGACCCACTTCTTTGATACCAACATTTCCACATCTTTCGCCAACTGCTCGCTTTGAGCTTTAACCAACTCAGCGCGGCAGGACGCGCACATGAATCCCAACAGGACCTTGTGCCTCGCATCCTCAAGAGAATTTGTGAAATCACACAGGCATCCACGGGTGCCGAAATGCACTGACCCTTTCAGGGACGGGCAAACTGCCGCGATAGACTCACTCACTACAAGCGCCTGAATGAACTCAAGCAGCGACGGCGGCTTGAGGTGGCGATCCCAATTGCCCAACGCCAGAACAGAAACGATGCCTTCGCGCATCGTATAATACTCTTCGGATAGCATCCCGTCGGAAATCACGACCATGTGGTCGAAAGTCTCTCGAGTCGTCATGCCGCGATGATCGTTGTACCGATCGCACTTTGCACGAGTCTCCTCCAGCAAATCTGCGAGTCTCGGGCGAATCTCATCGCGCGGAACGACGGGTTCAGCATTGAGCACGGAAAGGACGTAGTGTTCCGGCGCAGGCAAGAATTCGTATTCGAAGCTGCGCTGAAGTTTATTCATTGCCAACACGAAGAATTTTATGGCGGGCGATTTCAGCCGTTCCGATCCCAGAACGATCCCGATGCGGCGCGGGGCCGCGGACGCACTTTCAATGGACATTAGCTAGTCACCCAGCGATCAACATCGCAATCACACTACTTCTTCAGGCTAACATTTTCTAATTTCTACAGCGCATCGTCTATTTAAATTACTTGTTCTGTCATGAACCTTTCAAGCTCATCAGCTCACACATAAGCCCTGACACGGACCACGTCTCCTTCAGGAAGATGAAGTCCCCGGGAGTGACCCAGTACATCGCGGGCGGCCATTGCGGTTGCCAGACGATGCCGAATTTTTCGGCTTTGAATGTGCCCGCCGGAACGTTCACCTCCTCCGGGCCGAAGTAGACGACCTTGATGTCGATGGGCAGGCCCGTGAGCCCGGTCTCGCCATCGGGCGAATAGGAGCAGGTGATCGCATTGATGCCTCGGGTTTCGCCCGGCGCCGTGGTGCCGCGGACGGCGCAGATCTGGCCGTCGGCGATGAGTGGATGCAGGCCGAGGAATTGATAGGGCTTCTCCGACGTCAGCACCTGGGACATATGCCCTGAGATCGGACCCGGGGTGCCGTGAGAGTCGCAATAGACCTTGTTATGGCCCTCGAACCGATAGGCGCATTGTCCGGCGATGCGTCCGCCGAGGCTGACGCGCACGAAGCCATCGATCGGCATCCAGTTGTCGTCCACGGTCCAGGTGGCGTCGCGCACGAGGTTCTTCTCGTCCATCTCGCACCAAGCGCGGGTGACGCGGGCGTTAGGCAGGCGATGAACGGCGAAGCCCTCGCGGCCGATCTCCGCGCCCTTCGGATTCTTGTAGCTGACGAAGCCTTCGATGCGGGGATAGGCAAAGCTCATGTCGACTCTCCAGCCATGCGTGTCAGGTGGGATTGATGAACCAGGCGGCGACGATGTGCTCCCCGACGACGCGATAGAGCGCGAAAATGTCACTGATCTGGCCGCCGCTATGAATCCGTTCGTGGTCAAGCACCATGTCACCCATGGGTATGCGCTGCAGAAGGTCGGCGCGCAGGGTCTGGTCCTGAAACCGCGCTGTGTAACGTGCAAGGATCGCCGCGCGCCCCTTGGCGAGCAGCGTATTCGGATGCGCGAATAGTTCCGCATCCTCGGCATAGATCGCCGCCAGGACTGCAGCGTCCTTCCGGTTATAGGCTTCCAGCTGCCGTTGAACGACGTCGGTGGATGAAGACATGGGCGCTCCCCGTCTAGTACTTTGGCATCGCCCTCGCCCCGGCGCACGGGAAACTGTAGGCTGCGTTATCGGTTCAGTGCGGAGGAAAGCACATGGTTACACGTCGGCATTTACTTGTCGCCGCCGGGGCGCTCAGCGTCCTGCCGGTCAACGCCTATGCTGCCGCCAGCGGCAAGGAGATCAGCCGGGATGCCGACGCGGCGCTGCAGAAGCTATACCGCTCCAACCCGGTTGCGGCGGACATCGGCAAGCAAGCGCGCGGCGTGCTGGTATTTCCCAACATCGTTAAGGCCGGGCTGATCATCGGCGGCAGCTATGGCGAAGGCGAACTGAAGCAAGGCGGCAAGGTCGCCGGCTACTACAACTCCGTTTCCGCCTCGTGGGGATTGCAGACCGGGGCGCAGTCCTACGGCTACGCCGTGTTCCTGATGAACGACAAGGCGATCGGCTATCTCAACCAGTCGAAGGGTTGGGAAATCGGCGTCGGGCCCACGGTGGTGGTCGTGAACGAAGGTGTCGCCAAGAACCTGTCGTCCACCACGTTGAAGGACGACGCCTACGCCTTCATCTTCAATCAACAGGGCCTGATGGCGGGCGTGAATATCGAGGGTGCCAAAATCTCGAAGATCAAGCGGTAGTGCGATCTTCCGGTAAGCGGCGGTAGCGCTCGTGCCTGCGCAGCATCACGCCATGCGCACCGGCGACACCGAGTTCGAGGCTTTGGGCAACGCGCCTGGCGCGGTCCATGAAGTAATCCGACGCCTCCGGCGCGCACACCCGGCGCGCTGTCTCCTCGAATAGCGCGAGCCAGCGGTCGAAGTGGACCGCGTCCACCGGCAACGGCGCATGTGCCTCCATCGGCCGACCGAGATAGCGCCCACTGGTGAGCGCAAGCGAGGACCAGAAGGCGCACATGCGCTCCAAATGCCCATCCCAGTCCGTTATCCTCGACAAGAAGATCGGCCCAAGGACGGCGTCCTCCCGGATCTGCGCGTAGAAGGCATGCACCAATGTGCGGATCACATCCTCGTCGATGCCCGCGCGCGGTATCGAGCGACCCGTTTGGCCTTGCGGGACTCTGCCATAAGAGGTATTCATAATGCCTATTATAGTTGAAGCGGTGTCCCTGAGTCCTGCGAAAAGAAGGCAGTCGATATGCAGCTCACGCGCTTCACGGACTACGCCTTGCGGACCTTGATGTACCTCGGACTCCAGACGGACAGACTGGTGACGATTCCGGAGATCGCGCGGGTGTATGGCATCTCGGCCAATCACCTCACCAAAGTCGTGCAACGCCTTGCTCAGCAAGGCTATGTCGAGACTGTGCGGGGCAAGGGCGGCGGCATGCGCCTCGCCCGCCCCGCGGAAACCATCAACATCGGCGGTGTTGTGCGCGACACAGAGGACAACATGGATGTCGCCGAGTGTTTCGATTCGGCCAACCGGGCGTGTCCGATGCTGCCCGCCTGCGTGTTGAAGTCCGCCCTCCACGAGGCCAGCCAAAGCTTTCTCGCCACCTTGGACCGTTACCGGTTGCCGGACCTCCTGCCTCCCACCAACTCAGCGAACTCGCGAAAGCTGATCGCCCGCCTTATGGGCTAAATCATCTTCGTCCCCGCAAGGGCCGCATGCCGCTATAAGATATATCTATTATACCTCTTAAAGGTCGCTCCAATGACACGTTCCTCAATACTGGCACTCGCCCTCGTGCTGCCCATACTCTCCGCCTGCGGAGAGAGTGCGGAGAATCAGTTGGCTCGCGGCGAACAGCTCTATCAAATATGCAAGGGCTGCCATGACATGCGCGAGAACAAGTCGGGGCCCTACCACTGCTGGCTTGTCGGACGCCCCGCTGCTACGGCGGTCGGATATTCCTACTCTCAGGTCGTGAAAGATTCCGGGCTGACCTGGGATGAAAAGACCCTCGATGCCTTTCTCAAGGCGCCGCTCAGTTTTCTGCCGGGCACAAAGATGGGCTTCGCCGGCTATCACCTGGAAGGCGAACGGACCGCACTCATCGCCTATCTCAAGAAGACGACGTCCGACCCGCAGTCCTGCGAGGGAATTCCACGCCCTTAAGCGCGATCGTTCCTCATGATGTCGGCGATGGCGTACATCGGCTTAGCCAGAATTTCGCGCGCCGTAGAATCTACGCTCGCGTCTTCCAAGGCGCGACTCATGCACATCAGCCACTGGTCGCGTTCTGCGATCCCGATCGCGAACCGCCGGTGGGCGCCAACCACGCACCCATGATAGAGCCGCGGTCCACCCAGCCAGCCGCTCATGAAGTCGAAGAGGCGATCCCGCATCGGCCCTAAATCAGGACCGTGCATGGCGCGGATTGCCGCGGCGGCCGGGTCGGTATCCATGATGTCGTAGAAGCGATCCACGATGGCGCGAACCGTCTCCGCACCTCCCATGAGATCATAGGGGCTGAGTTCGTCTTCCGCGTCCGTTGACTCTGCGTTCATGGCCTAAGTAAAGGAATTCCGCACCCGCCTTGCTTTGACCCCGGTCAAAGGCCGTTTGAATCTCGCGGTACACAGCAACTGCTCTGCTCCTGAGCAAGCGATGCGCGACGTACAAATCTGGAGGGCCTAAGCACGATCACGGGCCAGGTTGAAGCAACCTGACCCGATCATCCTCTATGGCGGACCGATCGAGACCGGCACCGCAACGCCGGTGTCGAGCCAAGCCTCGATGTCTTCCGCCATCTTCTGGGGAATCTCGAACATCGGATAGTGGCCCACATCCTTGTAGTGAATGATCTTCACCTGGGCTTTAGCGAAATCCTTCGCGGCCTTGTCGCCGAGATCGGCCGGCAGCACTGGATCGCTGTCGCCCCATTGCAGCAGGATCGGCTTCTCGATCTGTCCCGCCTCCGCAGTCGCGCCCTTCTTCCACAGCCCTTTCTGATTCGCCGCGATGTACTTGCTGATGCGACGTTGGCGGTCCGGGATGTTGTTAGTCTGATAATACCATTCGACGATCTCGGGCTTGAGATTGCGCACGTCACCCACCAGACGCGGCAACGTCAGGTCGTAATAGAAGCGCGGATAGTAGTCTGGGAAGAAATTGCGATGCGCCCAGCCGATTGCGTCCACGCGCCAATCGATGCTGCGGCCCGGCGGCAATTCGAGCGGAAGCGAGGACAGCGCAAGGCCGTTCACCCGATCCGGATGGGCCGCCGCATAGACCACCGAAAGGGTCGCGCCGCTGGAACTTGCGACGATGGTAAACTCGTTCAGCTTGAGATAGTCCGCCACGCCACCGAGCAATGCCGCGGCTTTGTCCGTGCCGAAGTCTTCCTTCGGATCGGTGCTGAAGCCGTACGGTGGCCAGTCGTAGCGGATAACGCGATAGTTTTTCTTCAGAGCGTCGGCGACACCGTTCCAGATGTTCAAGTCTGTCATGGAGCTGTGCACCATGACGACTACCGGCCCGCTGCCTTCGTCGCGCAGGTGGACCTTGATGCCGTTGATATCGACAAATTTGGATGGCGGCGCGGCGTACTTTGCCAGCACGTCTTCGGTCTTAGGCGCCCACATGCCGACGCGCAGAGACAGTATCAACACCGCCAGGACGACGACCAAAACTCCCACGAGGATCGCAACGCGCTTCATCCGTCTCTCCTGACGCCAAACATTCGCAGCATCCTAGGCAGGCCTTCTGTCAGGAACAAATCCTGCGAGGCCGCTACGCGCACTGTGGGCAATCGCGTGCTGCACGCGGCGGCGACATCGCCTAAAGTCCGGTCTCATCCAGGAGAATGAGAATGAGTATCGATCCATATCGTCTTGTCGTGTTCTTCCACGTGCTGATGTTCTGCTACTGGCTCGGGGCGGACTTGGGTGTGTGGCTGTGCGGCCGCGCGGCGCGCCGACCAGGGATCAGCGATGAAGCACGGGCTCTGGTCCGCAAGGTCGGGCACCTCATCGACATGGGACCGCGGTCAGCGCTGGTCCTGATATTCCCCGCGGGCCTGATCCTGGCATCGCAATACGGATCTCCCGTTCAGGGCGTCGGCCTCGTGGCCGCTGTGCTGGCGTGCGTTGTCTGGCTGTGGATGGTTTGGACGATCTATCTCCAGCCCCAGACACCATTGGGCCGGACCATCTGGAAAATCGATCTTGGCTTTCGCGCTGCACTGATGGTCACTCTCATCGGCTTCGGTGTTTCGTGCCTCGTGACCGGCGGCCCGATCCAAGATCGATGGCTCTCCGCAAAAATCGTCGTGTTCGGCCTGATCCTGTTGACCGGCATCTTCCTGCGTATCGCCCTATTCCGCATGGACGCCGCGGCGCGAGCGGGAAAAGCGCCGCCGCCCGGCTCGCCGCCGACATTGCTTCAGAAGTCCCTATTGTCGTCCGTGTTGGTGATCTGGGCGCTGGTGGCGATCGCCGCTTTCCTGGGCGTCGTCAGGCCTTTTTAGCGGCCAGACACTCGCGATTGCTACCGCTTGAACAGGTGCCCTGTGCTCGGGGTATCTTAGCGCATGTCATCGGAATGCGGGGGAGAGCGAATGTTCACATCGAAGCAGGCCTTGGGACTGGTGGTCGTCGGCGCACTGGCGGCGCAGTGCTCTGCGCCGCCGCCGAAGCCGACCATGTCCGTGCTTGTGCCCGGGCAGTCGAACAAGGGCGACATTGTGCGCCGGATCAATGGGCTCGATTTCAATCGCTTCGACGGCAAGATCTACGCCACCAGCACGACGGCGGAAGTGATCTATCGGGTCGATCCCACGACCGGCGATGTCGACATCGCCGTGCCCGCCCCCTTCGGCGAGGGCGACGACGTCGCGGCCGGGCCCGATGGCGCCCTGGCGTGGACGGCCATCGCGACGGGCGAATTCCGCTACAAGAAGCCCGGCGGCGAGGTGCAGGTGTTGGACAAGACCGTGCCCGGCATCAATCCGGTCGCGTTCAGCAAAGACGGCCGCCTGGTCACGGCCCAGGCTAACGAAGGTCACGCGTTGTACGAATACGACCCGAGCGGCGTGAAGCCACGGCGCACGATCATGCAGGACATGCCGGACCTGAACAGTTTTGCGTTCGGTGCGAACGGCCTGCTCTACGCGCCGCAGCGCGGCGGCAAGGCCGTAGAGATCGACATCGACAAGGGAACGCTGCGAGTCATTTCGGAGGACAACGGCGGTGCCGTGAAGGTGGCCGATGACGGCCAACTCATCACCATCTCCAAGGCGGGCGATCTGGTCCGCATCGAGCCGCAGACCGGAGCAGTGACGGTGATTGCTAAAATCACGGGCGGCGTAGATGGCTTGTCGGTCGGGCCGGACGGCACGGTCTATGGCTCAAGCCCAAGCGAGAGCAGCATTTTCGCTATCGATCCCACGACCGGCGCGCGGCGCGACATCGTGCGCGGCCGGTTCTCCTCCCCCGCAGGCTTGGCGATGATCGAGCAGGACGGCGCGGAGATCCTGCTGGTGGGGGACCCTTGGGGCTTCCGCAACGTGAATCCGACGACCGGCGAGGTGACCAAAGTGCCGACCCGCAGCTTGCGCGCCGGCGGATCGTCCGACATCGCCGTGGGCAGCGATGCCATTGCCCTCTCGAACGTGCGCCTGGGCGTCGTTCAGAAGCTGGAGCGCGGAACGGAGAAAGTGCAGTTCGAGACCAAGGAGATCAAAACGCCCTATGGCGTCGCGTTGCTGGACGATGGCGCAATCGCCGTTGCGGACATGGACGGCAAGCGGATCGCGCGGGTAGATGCGAGCGGCGTGACGACCCTCTCAGAAGGTTTCCCGGGACCGGTGGGCTTGGCGCGTGACGGCGCAACGTTGCTGGTTGCCGATGCGCGGGCCGGCACGATCAGCCGGATCGATTTGCAGAGTGGGCAGAAGGCAGAGATCGCTGCAGGACTAAAAGGACCTGAGGGTCTTGCCGTGATGAAGGACGGCCGCATCGCCGTAGCGGAGACCGGCGCCGGGCGGCTGATCGCAATCGATTCAAAATCCAAGGCGCAGCAAGTGCTGGCGGACGGGCTTCCTTTCGGCGCGCATATCACCGCCACGGCGGACGGCGTGGGCCTGCCCGCCGGCGTGACGGTCGGCAAGGACGGAGCGGTCTATGTCACCTGCGACGGCGATTTCAGTATCCGCAAAGTTACCTTCGGAAAATAGTATTCCCGATGCCCCCAGCTAGAATGCCGCGCGCGGCGTTCATCTCCGGCATCTACAGGCGAGCCCATGGAACTCTTCATCGAAGTCGTCGGCTGGATCGGCGTTGTGCTGATCCTTTCGTCCTACGCGCTTTTGTCGCTCGAGAAGCTGGGGCCGAAATCACCGATCTATCAGTGGATGAACGTCGTCGGCGCCGCCGGCTTCATCATCAATAGCGGCGCGAAAGGTGCAGTACCGTCCGCGGCTCTGAACGTCATCTGGATGGGGATCGGCTTCTACGCGCTCTGGAAGATGCGCGCCGCGCGCTAAGCTCTCACCGCCTCCAAAAACAGACGCTCGGTTGTCGATTGGTTACAGTTCCGCCATGAGCCCGCCGCAAACAGGCCCTAAGGTATTGGCGTACGAAGACTTTAGGAGATTGCGTCATGCTGAAGTCACTTTCCGCCGTGGCCGTGGCCGTACTGCTATCGACACCGAGCATCGCCGCCGATCCGCCAATCAATTGGAATTCCAATCCGCAAACATCCCCTGCCCCGCAGGCGACCATTCGGTTCGCGCGTCAGGGCGGGATCGACAACTGGACGGTCGTGGATGAAAAAACCGTCTACGTGCAAGATCGCGAGCGCCAATGGTATCGCGCGGATTTGATGGGCCACTGTATCGGCCTGCGGTTCGCGCAGCGCATCGGCTTCAAATTCGAGGTCGACGGCAGTTTCGATAAGTTCAGTTCGATCCACTACGATCGACAGACTTGCCCACTCACGTCCCTGACCAAGAGCGATCCGCCCCCGGGCTTCAAAGGCAAGCTGAGCCCCGAAGCCGCGGCGCGTGCGGCAGGCGCGGCGGTCCAGAAAGCCGAGGGTCACGACCCGTCCTAGGCGACCCTTCATCGGCGAAAGCGAGACCCGGGCAGGCCCTTGTGCCGGGCTGGGTCTCGGTGCGGACAAGTAC
This sequence comes from Fidelibacterota bacterium, assembly GCA_947476275.1. Lineage (GTDB taxonomy): Bacteria > Pseudomonadota > Alphaproteobacteria > Rhodospirillales > Rhodospirillaceae > SCTM01. Next base: position 39,537 of record CANJPQ010000027.1, on the reverse strand, counting down.
GCCGGCCCTCCTCAGTAAGGCCCTAGAACGTCACCACCGCCTTGAAGCCGCCGAAGATCATCCGTTTGCCGTCGAAGGGCATCTTTTTCGGGTCGATCATCTTTGCCAGGCGCTTGTCTGCGAGCACCTTCGCCATGACCGCGTCGCGGTGCTTCCGGTTCTTGTAGACGATGTAGGAAAAGATCACCGTCTCGGTGCTTTTCAGTTTCACGCTACGGGGAAAGGACGTGACCTTACCCACCGGTGCATCGTCGGCGACGCATTCCATGTAGTCCAGTGCCCCATGGTCCTTCCACACCTTGCGGGCCAGCCGGGCCAGCTTGATGTAGGCCTGCAGCTTCTTTTTCGGCACCGGAATCACAAATCCATCGACATAAGACATAGCTGCTCTCCCACTCCTACACACGATGCGAACCGCGACAGACTGCCACAGCCGAGTTTTGCCCCCCATCACGGATCAGCGAGAACGATCCGCCGGCCGCTTTGTCAGCGATGCCACCTGTCGCGTTCTTCGGCCAGACAGGCGGTCATTGTTTGCCAAAAATGTTTTGCTAACACACTGGGGAAAGGCGCATTTCGATTACTTCAAAATGTTGTTTCGGCTCAAATCTTTATGCCGCTTCTTCTTTCGCTCACGCAGGCTTGCCCTCATAATCGTCCCGGGCTGAGCGCGCCGCGCAGCCTCCAGGGGAAAGCGTCTTGGCGAGAGAAATGGTACCGATCGATCCGCTTGAAGGTCGAGATCCCCTAGGGCCCCACCGGAACAGGATGATGTTCCCTCTGGCGTTGGCCGGGGCCGGCTTCCTGACGCCATTCGTCATCAACGACTTCATCACCGGCCGATATCTGCTGGGCGTTGCGCTGCTGTCGGTGGTGGTCACGTTCGCAATCGACGCCTGGGCGATCAAGGCCCAGCGCAAGCCACCCATCCCCTATCCGGTCCTGCTGATTCCGATGATCGCGGCGATGGGGCTGTCGCTGTCGCAGCAGGGCATCTACGGGGCGATGTGGGCGTTCCCCGCAGTGCTGTTTTTCTACTTCGTACTGCCGCGCCTGCTCGCCAACATCGGCAGCGGCGCCCTGCTGATTGCGTCCGCCATCTTCATCAACAATCTATTCGGCGCCGACGTGACGATCCGTTTCGTCTTCTCGCTCACGCTCACGATCGTCATCATCAATATCGTGCTGAACGTCATCAGCCGGCTGCAGCAGGAGTTGCTCGACCTGGCGGTGACAGATCCCCTCACCGGCGCTTTCAACCGGCGCCATATGGAGGCGACCCTGGGCGATGCGATGGAACGCAATCGCCGCGTCAAGGCGCCGGCTTCGGTACTGATGGTCGACATCGATCACTTCAAGAAGATCAACGACCAATTCGGCCACGATGTCGGTGACAAGGTGCTGAAGGGCCTGGTCGCCCTCATCACGCAGCGGTCGCGCAAGCTCGACAAGGTGTTCCGCATCGGCGGCGAGGAGTTCCTGCTGTTCCTGCCGGACACCACGATCGGCGATGCTATGACGCGGGCGGAACTGCTGCGCTCCCTTATCAACGAGGCCGAATTGATCAAGGACCGGCCGGTGACGGTCAGCGTGGGCGTCAGCGAGCTGCTGGGCGATGCCAGCAGAGAGGCCTGGATCAAGCGCGCCGACGAGGCGCTTTACGTCGCCAAAGAGACCGGCCGAAACAAGGTCGTGATGGGTGCCCCGCCCCCGCAAAGCGGCGCATCGGCCAATAGCGGAGCCGCTACCGAGGCCGCCACCGCCGCGGCTTGATCTATGGGCGCGTAACGAAATTCGATCCGCAACGTTTAAGGGCGTGAACCGGTACATTCGGCGCCGGACAGTGCGGAAGCTTGCGTCATGCCATATGGTTCCAACGGCCTTATCGGACTGCTTGTCCTGATCGCCGACGTCTACGCGATCATCAGCATCATCGGCAGCAACGCCACCACCGGCACCAAGGCGCTCTGGGTGATCATCATCCTCCTGCTACCGTTGGTCGGGTTCATCCTGTGGTACTTCCTCGGGCCCAAGGGCTATAAGCGCCTCGCATGACCTTCGAGACCTTCTCGCCTTGAGGGTTTACCAACGCGGCACAGACCGTGCAAAGTATGCCTTCAACACGGGAGGCTTCATGCAGCACGAAACCATTCGCGGCCGGCTCCTCTACACGTCGAAGAAAAAAGAGATTCTCGACAAGGTTCGCGGCGGCGAGACCTATATCATCACCAAGCATGTCGATGGCCGCCGCACCTTGCGCGCCCATTGTTCCATCGACGAGAACTCGCCGCGTGTGCTGCGGGATTCCATCTGCAACTTCGACAAGAATTGGCAGCCACGCGAAGCTTTCGTGCAGATCACCGTGGACGAGGCTTTCGTCGGCTCCGCCTGGTATCGCTTCACGGAGAAGACCGCGGAGTGCGAAGGCTTCACCCAGAAGGAAGGCCGCATCTCGACCCGCTTCGAGCACGACGGCCCTATCGCCTACTTCGGTACCCATCCGATCCAGGCCGACGGTCAGCATCTGAATTGCTACGACCTGTCAAAAGGTCCCGGCACCCAGGTGACGCCGCCGTCCTATATGTGCTCCCTGCACCATCGCGGCGCGGACGGTCCGGTGCTGATCCGACGGCCGATCGGGTCCACGCAATCCTTCCTCGGCAAGGAACGCATCACCGTGAAGGCCGGGACCTTCGACGCCCTGCACTTCGCATGGGGCACGAACCACGACGACAACTACATGGGCACGGACGTCCATCCGCCATATCACCTGTGGGTCACGGACGACGGCGACTACATCGTGCTGAAAGCGCATGTGACCGGCTACATGCAGACCTATTACGAACTCGTGGAACTCGAGCGTCGGATGAACTTCTTCTAGGAGCCGTCCGATGCGTATGGTCATTGGCGCGCTGATCGCCTTCGTCAGCCTGTCGGCGCAGGCACGCGATCTGGAGCGGGCTGCATCGGATAGCGTGGGCTTGTCCCAAGCGGGTCTGGCGAAGCTTAAGGGCGACATGCAGGCACTCGTCGACAAGGGCGACCGCGCCGGCGTCGTCTATGCGGTTGCGCGCAAGGGCAAGCTGGTGGCGTTCGAGACCCTTGGAAAACGCAGTGTCGAGCGCAACTTGCCCATGACCGCCGATACGCAATTCCGTCTGTACTCGATGTCACGCGCAGTAACGGCGGCGGCGATCCTGACTCTGGTAGACGAAGGCAAGCTGCGGCTGGACGACCCGGTGTCCAAGTACATCCCGGCCTTCGGCGATATGCCGGTGATCAAAGCCGTCAACGGCGAGACCGTCACGACGGAACCGCAGCGCACGCCGATGACGTTGTTCCACCTGTTCACCTACACCTCCGGTCTGGGCTACGGAAACGATTGGCCCGCAAGCCTGGGGATGACACAGCGCGGCATCCTCGACCTCAACGGCACCATTGCGGATTCCATGACCAAGCTTGCGAAGTATCCGCTGCTGTATCAGCCGGGTACGAAGTGGCACTACGGCTTCTCGAGCGATGTGCTGGGACGCATCGCCGAGATCGCATCCGGCGAACCGCTCGACCAGTTCCTGCGCAAGCGCCTGCTCGACAAGATCGGCATGACGGGCACCGGCTTTACCGTGCATGCGGGCAAAGCCGATCTCTTGGCCGACGTGTACGGCCCGGACGCCGCTACCGGCAAACTTGGCAATGTGACCGCAAAGGCGCCGCCTTCCTCCAGCTATCTCACGCCCGGCACATTCTTCTCCGCCGGCGGCGGCTTGATCTCCACCGCGAGCGACTACATCCGCTTCTGTCAGATGCTGCTCAACGGCGGCCAGCTCGACGGCGTGCGCGTGCTGAAGGCGGAAACTGTGAAAAACATGCTCACGCGCCACACAACGCCCGAGCAAGGTCTGGTTTACTGGTACGAGTCCAAGCCGCAGACGGTCTTCAAGGGCTACGGCTGGGGTCTCGCCATCGGCGCGCGCGCGGAGGAAGCACCCCATGACGTGCCCGGCTCACCAGGCGATGCGGCCTGGGGCGGCTTGGCGAATACGCAGTTCTTCGTCGACCCGAAAGAGGACCTGACGGCAGTGGCGATGAGCCAATACCTCGGGCCGGACGAACCGACCCTTGGGCTCACGTTGCGCAAGGGCGTCTACGCAGCCCTCCGCAGAAAGTAATCTAGCCGACCAGGATCTTGGTTTCGGCGTTGAAGGCCTGCGCATCGTGCGCGCCGCCGGCTTTGCCGACGACCGCGGCCCAGGACATCGCGCGCGCCGCGTCGCTGTCGACCGTGCGCAGGTGTCCGGTGAGTCCCATGGCGTTGGCCTCGGCGACGGAAAAAGCATCCGTCTGAAACGTGAACAGCGCGAGGCGGTGCAGGTCAGCGGCATCCGCTGCAACCCGGCCCGAGACACCCGGCAGCAACAGCACCTTCGGCGCCTCGACCGTACGGTTGATCTCCTGCAATGCGATGTAGGCGTCGAGGTGCGGCGTCACCGCGCTCAAGGATGACCGAGGTCGCCGGAGGCGCGGTTCATGCGCCAGCGAGAAACTAGGCTCTTGCTCGCCCCCTTCGACCCCGCGCCAAAAGCGGGCCACTGTCGCACTGCGGGTGAGATGGGCGGCGTAGTGGTGTTGCCCCTGCTGCGCAATCATGAAGGCGTCATGGGGGTTCGCCAGATAGCGATCGAGCTTCGCGCAAAGCTCATCGAGATCGCCGAAGGCGCCGTAGTGTTCGTCCTCGCGATAGAACGCGCCGACGCCTGCAAGTCCCGAGAGCCGATCCGTCAACAGGAACCCGCCCGCCGCCGGCACCTCGAAGAAGCGCAGATTCGCGTCCCCGTTCATTGAGATGTTCAGACAGATCAGGCTGCCGTTATAGATCGCCGCCGCTTCATGGGGCTGGCACATGACATGGCGCAGGGGATAGCCGCGCCGGTTCAATTCGTCGAGATACCGCCGCCGCCGCGCATGGGACTTATTCACATGGCCGACCACCACGATCTCGCGGCGTCGCTCGTCCGAGAACGGCAGCGCTTGTGGATCGGCGACGATGCCCGGCAGCCAATGCACCGGGCCGGCCCCCGCTTCCGCGAACCAATGGGCGTGCTGCCGCTTCTCCGCAAAGATCGCGTCGAACCGTTCACGAACGGCATAGTCCAGCATCGCCGACAATCCGCTGCCGTGTTGCGTATCGCCCAGAATCAGCACCTTGCGTCCCGGAAACGCGGCGACATTGCGCGGCGTCAGGCCTGGCATGCACCAGTGGACAAACACGTCCATCTCACGCGCGCCTGGAACGCTTTCCAACATCTGCGCGAGATCCGGCTCGCCTCTTTGAATCGGCAACGACTGCCTGCTGCCGTCCGCCAGTTCGAGCTCACCAAACGTGTTCAGCGAAATCTGCGGGCTGCTGAACTTCACCGGCGGCACCAGCGTCGGACCGCCGGCGGGATGAAGCATGAAGACGCTACGGTCCATGGTTCAGCAGCACCGGCTCGTTCCAGGGATCGCAGGCGGTGAGACGCTCCTGCTCCTTCTGCGGGCGCAGAAATTCAGACGCTCGTTCGTTGAGCATCGCCGCGACAAAGGAGAACGTGCTGTTGGAGATGGCAAGGCGATCCGCCTGGGTCAGGATGTGAAAGTCCGCCAGAAATTCCGCCCCCGCAAGGGGCTCCCCCAAGTCGGCGGCCGTCACCGGCCGATAGCGTGCGAACACCGCGAGCACGCTGGAATCGTCGGTCGCGACGTACAGCAGCGGACGGTCCAATCCCGGCCACACCGCCTCAAGCCATGCCAGGTACCACGCAACCGGTGCAATCCAGAACTGGTCATGACCGACGAAGTCGCCGCGGCGCAGGTGCAACGCGACCAGCGTTCCGTGGGACGGCAGCGCGCGAGACCAGGCCTGTAGCCGCGCGGCAATCGCCGGACGTGGCTGGAAGAAGGCGCGGACTTGCGTGCGGTGCTGTTTCAGGGGACCGGTGTCGCCGCAGAAGAATCCTTCGAAGTCGCGCCCGGCGAGTATTGAGTCCGCATCACCTGCGGCGGCGGCCATGATATCCGCCTCCTGCTCCGTCACCGCCGGGAGGGTTGCGGTCACGAAGGGGTCGTCGATCATATAAAGATCGCGCCCGATCCAATCGGGGAACTCTGCTTCCAGACCGTGGCGTTCGCCATAGAGGCGCGTGACGGCATATTGCAGGAGTTGGTTGGCGAAACGGCCGCTGAAGCCCAGCTTGTTGCAACTCACCGCGACACCGGATTTGCGCGGCCGCGGCGGCGGCGGTGCGCCGAACTGACGTCGCAGAAGAATCATCGCCCGGCGCGAGAACGCGAGCCCCATCCCCGGATGGTGCGCGCTGATCGCCTCATAGACAGCAACCGCCTCATCGCTGCGCGCCGTGCGCTCGAGGATGTCCCCGAGGGCGAACTGTGCGGCAGAGTACTCAGGCACGGCCGCGGCAATGCGCCGCGCGATCTTCTCCGCTTCGGCCAAATGGCCGTGCGCGATCAGGTCTTCAACTTTCTGCAGGGCGTCCGCCGCGCTGACGCTGACCATGAACTCACTCCGGCGCTGGACATCACTCTGCGCCGCGCGGGTGCAAATTAAGCGGCCTGGGCCGGTGCCCGCAACCCCTTCAACCCTTCAGTGCGCCGGCCGGATCCTTGGCGATCGCCGGGAATTTGGCCTCGGTGATTTCGCGCCAGGGCTTGGGCATGGCGGCGATGCTGTCGACCTTGCGGCCAAAGCAGCGGCTGTAATAGTTGCCGGGCTTGTCGCCCATCTCCAACCAATCGGGCCAGGTATTGAGATCGCTGAAAGCCTGGCCCGCCGGCGCCGAGGTCACCTTTGGATTGGCGACATCCTTGGTGGCGCCGAAGAAGGTCGACATATCGTTGACCTGGAAGATCTTGCCGCCTTGCGTCGTCGGCTCGCCGCGGACCGAAGTATCGCCCCGTACCCACACGTCGTTGCCCTCGATCCACGCCGGGCCCGTGGCGCCGGTGCGCTTCATCGTCACGCCGGGCCGCTCGAACGGGGGCACCTTGAGACCGGACTTGTCGTAAATGCGCTTGCTCGGCTTCGGCGGTGCATAAGGCACCTTCAGGTCTTTGCCGGTATAGGGATTGCGGAACGTCTCGAGGAACTTCCCGGTGGTGAGATCGGTGTACCAGTTCAAGCCGAGAGACGTCACCTCGTAGCTGTCCGCGTCGATGTCGCGCACGGAGAAAATGGTGCCGACGTGCATGTCCCACAACGGCGTGTAGGCGCTGTCGACAAGGCCCGAGCGTGTCCCCATCATCCACCAGAAATGCACTTTCTCGTCCTTCGCATGGGACAACTTGCGCAGGATAAGCGCCATGTCCTTCACCGGATCGAGCGTGTCTGCGGCCTGCGCGCGTGTGATGATCGCCGGCGCCGCGGCGGCGCCCGCCATGACACCAAGAGCTTGTCTGCGCTTCATCGTTATTGCCCCCTGTACATTGCGATGTGGTCCTGGATGAACTGGTCGAACGAAGTCGCCGGACGTCCAAGAATTTTCTGGATTGTGTCCGTCGGTTTTGTGAGCCCGCCGCCAACGCCTTCTTCGGTGAACAACTCGCACACCGCATCGGCCCGCCACGGCGGCAGGAACTTGCCGAGAATTTCCCGGTATGCCGCCATGGGTTGGCGGACATAGGTCACGGGCTTGCCCAACGCTTTGCCGAAGCGTTCCGCGACCTGATCGAAATTCAAGATCTCCGGTCCGGTGAGATCGTAGCTCTTGCCTTCATGGCCGGGCTCGCTCAGCACCTTCGCGGCCACGGCCCCGACGTCGCGCGTATCGGTGAAGCCGGTTTTGCCCTCGCCGCACGGGACGACAATGGTGCCGTTGCCGACGATCGTGCGCGCGTTCGCAAACAAGGTCTGCATGTAGAACGTCGGCTTCAGCATGGTCCAGGCCAAGCCCGAGGCCTTGATGTAGTCCTCTGCAGCCACATGCATCTGCGGCACTTTGGCCGTGACGCCATGGTGCGCCTCGATCGACGACAGCTTCACGATGTGCTTCACGCCCGCGGCCTTGGCGGCATCCACGAAGCCTTTTTCCAGCGTGAGCTGTTCCTCACCGTTGGGCATCACGAGGAAGGCTTTCTCGACGTCCGCAAAGGCGGACTTCAGGCTCGCCGGATCTGCGAGATCGCCCTGGACCACCTCGATCCCCAACGCAGCGATGTTCGCGGCCTTCTCTGGATTGCGGGCGATGGCACGCAGGCGACCCTTCATCCCCGGCTGCGCCGCCAAGGCTTTGGCCGTCGCGCCGCCGACTTTGCCGGTCACGCCCGTCAACAGAATTTTCACAGAAAATCTCCCGCTAAAATGATCCGCAACCTTAATTGGCATAACGGTTTTCTGCCATGGGGTCCCTGCATTCTCATTGTCGAGGACGACCGCCTCACCCGTCAGGTGGTTGTCGCCTTCCTGAGACGCGGCGGATACGCCGACCTGCCCCAACCTTGGACGCCGACTTCTGTTTTGTCTGGTTCCGTTTGGCGACGCTTGGCGTATCACATCGGCGCGAGGGATGGCATCGCCGCACAGAGGCGGCGTAAGCTAGGCGTCGATTGCCTCAACGACCGCGCCTCAACGACCAAGCCTGGGAGGGACCACCTATGCGTAAATTCATGATCGCCGTTGCCGCTGCACTTCTGAGCGCAGGCGCGGCATCAGCGGCAGACGCGCCGCTGTGCGCCACGCCGGAGCAAGCGACGAAAGTTCAAGAGCTCTACAAGAAGGGCGGCAGTTTGCCGATGATCGCGAACCGCGAGCTCAAGATGAACGAAGCCATCATTGCCAGCGCCCTGCCCGCGGGACAATCGGTGGGAACCTCGGGGAAGAATTTTCCGGCCATCTGGAATGAACTGGTCGGCATGGAGGGCGTCACCCTCGTGATGAAGGGCGGCAACGTCTACGAGATCCGTGGCAAGATCCCGAAAGGCGAGCCGTCAAAATCCAGCCAGTATTTCAACATTGAAAACGATGTCGGCCTCAGCGGGCATCTGCGCCCCGATCTCTACAGCGCCATCTACTCCATGGCGATCCCCGGCCGAATTCCGAATTCTGTCTCGCGCGGAATCATGTTCGTCGACCGCGAAACCGGCGACGCCGCATTCATGATCGCCCCGGGTCTGGTGCGGGAAGGCACCACGCCACCGCCCGCGGTGCTCGCGCAATTCGACAAAGTCACGGCGACGATCAAGGCCCTGGGCGCGGTTTGCGGCACCAAGTAAGCCAGCCTATATCACAAGGGCGCCGGAACCGACCGGCGCCCTTTTTCATTGAGATGGCATCATGACTGACGGCGTGGTCGACAATGGCCTGAGCCGCTACGAAATGGCGGTCGAAGGCGAAACCGCTTTTGTTAGCTACCGCCGCGCCGTCGGGGTGGTCGATCTTCTGCACGCCGAGGTGCCGTCGCATCTTGAAGGCCGGGGATACGGCGCGCGGCTCGTGAAGGGCACCCTGGAGCTTGCCCGCGTCAAAGGCGAGAAGGTGCGGCCGTTCTGCTCGTTCATTGCGGCCTATATCCGCCGCCACCCTGAGTATAAAGACCTCGTCTACGACTGACGCCTTTTGTGCGGTATTCCCGTGCTGAGGGATTTGCTAACTTAAGCCTATGAAAGAAGTTCCTTTTGGCGCCGCGGGGGGGTGAACCGCGCCGCATCCTGCTTGCCGAAGACGATGCCATTCTCCAGCGGATCGTCACGCATATCCTCACCCAGCATGGCTTCCATGTCGTGATCGCCAACGATGGCGAGGAGGCCATCGATCAGGTCAAGACGCGCCGGCCGGACGCGATCATCCTGGATGCGATGATGCCCGGCATGGACGGACTGGAATTTCTGCATGAAATTAGGAAGGACACCGTCACCCGCGACATCCCGGTGATGATGCTTTCGGTCCGAAATTTGGAGAAAGACCTAGTGAACGGCTTCGACATGGGCGCCAACGACTACCTCGTCAAGCCATTCAAGCCCGAGGACCTGGTTGCGCGCCTCAAGCGGCTACTCAATACGGCTCAGCAGCGTGGGTAAGCAGCCGCGGATGACGCGATGCGCGTTGCTGGCTGGACCGGCCCTGGTCCTCTGCCTTGGGTTTTTCAATGCGGCGGCGCAAGTCCCGCCCGAGGATGCAATCCGCGCAGGGCAGCGCGCGCACAGCCGGTGATTTCGCAGGTGCGGAAGCCGCGTTTTCCGCCGCTGTGCGGGCACGCCCCGGCGATGCCGAAACCCTCAATCTTCTCGCACTCGTACAGGCCTATCAGCAGCACTATCCGGATGCGCTTGCGACGATCGCGAAGGCGCGGGCAGCCGCCCCGCAAGACCTCGACATCGTCCTGACGGAAGCGCGCATTCTCGCCTGGATGAAACGCTACCCCGAGGCTAACAACAATGTGGACCGCGTGCTCGCCGCGCGTCCGAAAGATGCCGAAGCTTTGGCGCTTCGCGGCCGCATCGCGCTCTATCAGAACCAAGCCGATCGCGCACGCGGCGCGTTTGAGTCCGCCCTGCAAATCGATTCACGAAATCTGGATGCCGCGCTTGGCCTCGGCGATGTCGCCCGCGCCCGTGGCGACACGCGCGCCGCGGAGGGATTCTACCTCAAGGCCAAGGCACTCGATCCTACATCATCGGACGTCGCGGAACGGCTGGTGCGCAAAGACGATGATACGGCACCCAAGTGGCGCGCAGACGTCAGCGCCACGCATAGCTATCTCTCGCGAACGCCGCTCGCCGATTGGTCGGAGCAGTCGTTCCGGCTGGAGCGCAAGATCAGCCCGGTCACGACACTCTACGGTGGGATCTTCCGTGCTCACCGTTTTGGCAAGGACGACATCGAGATCAGCGCCGGCGGTCTGACACCTCTGGGGGGCGGCGTGTCCGCCGAAGTGCTGGCCGGCGTGACGCCGGATGACGATTTCCTGCCGGCGTGGCGTCTCGCGCCCTCCCTCACCGCGCGCCTTGGCGACACGACGTCGCTGCTGTTGGAGGGAAACCTGCGGCACTACGGGACCGGCACCGTCAAAGGCGTGAACGTGGGGCTGGACCAATATCTGTTCGATGGACGGCTCAACGTGGTCGGGCGCTTCATCAACAGCTTCGATCCCGCGGGCAAGCACCTGACCGGTTGGAGCGTGGCTGCGACCGCGACGCCCCTCGACCAATTTCGGATACGCGGCGGATATGCCGACGCCCCGGAGTCGGACTCCGGGATCGTCGCCGGAACGCGGAGTTGGTTCGTGGGCGCTGCCTACGACATCAGTTCCACGCTCACCTTTCGCATCGACTTCTTGCGCGAGGACCGGGAGCGCGCCTACCTGCGCAAGGAATTGACAGGCGGCTTCACGGTCAGGTTCTGAGGCGGCCGTGTGGGGCGACACCTCCTTCTTCGGCGTCATCTGGAACCTCACGTGGGGCCTGGCGGCACTCAGCGTCGTCGCGTTGCTCGTCCTGTTCATTCGCCGGCTGATCATCCAGTTCTTCCAGCGCCGCCGCGACCGTCGCCGTGCCGCATTGCAGGACTTGGTCTTCCGCTATCTGGAGCAGGCCGATCGCGGCGAAGACCCCACGCCGCTTGATCTGCGCGCTCGGGATCAGGGCTTGTTGCTGTCCGTCGCGTCCGAGATGATGCGCGGCGTGACCGGCGCCATGCGCGGCAATATTGTCCGCCTGCTCAATGTCCATATCGACCGTCCACGCCTGGTGCGAAGCTTCGAGCGCGCCTCGGGCCCGGACCGCGCCAAGCTGGCCGCACGGATGTCCTGGTCCGATGCACCGGAGGTCCACGCAGCATTGAACAAAGCGCTGGACGATCGCTCCCCGGATGTCGTGCTCGCGGCCGCCAATGCCCTCATCGCGGCCCAGCAGCCGATCAATCTGATGACTCTGATGCCGAAGCTCGAAGCCCGGGAAATGCTTGGACATCGTGGCATCCGCGACATTTGCCGGAAGGTCGCGCCGGCAAATGTGGCGGCGTTGTTTACACTGATCGACGATCCCAATCCTGCCGTAGCCATCCTCGCGATCGACACCATGTCTCGATCGCCCACGCCCGCCGCCTTGCGCCGCTTGCGCGGCATGGCGCAAAGCCATGCGTCCGTAGACGTTCGCGCGACGGCGCTGCGCACGCTCGGCCTTGCCGGGGACCTGGACGCTGCCGCGGTCGTCACAGCGGCCCTGAGCGACCCGGCGTGGGAGGCGCGCGCGCAAGCTGCCGTTGCCGCAGGCCGCATCCGCAGTGCCGTCGCCTTGCCGAAACTCGCGGAGCTCATGCGTGACTCGAATTGGTGGGTGCAACTGCGCGCAGCCCAGGCCCTGGCGAAAATGGGCGATGCCGGACTCGCCATTCTCGAAGGCTTGCTGGCAGATCAGCAATTGCGCCCGCTCGCGGATTTCGCCCTGTCGGAGCGTCACGCGGCATGAGCATGGTCGGCAACGCCCTCGTCGAAATCCTAATTGTCAGCGCGTTGGCGATCGGATGGATGGTGTTCATCAACGGAATTGCCCTGAACGCGCTGTATACGCTTCAGCTCGCCTTGGCTTATCGCGCGCTGCGCCGCCGACGTGCCGCGCACAGCCCGATGGCGGCGTGGTATCGCTACCGCGAGCAGACCGTGCCGATTTCGCTATTGGCCCCCGCTTACAACGAGGAAGCCTCGATCGTCGACAGCGTGCGCTCGATGCTGTCGCTCACCTACACCTACTTCGAAGTGGTGGTGATCAACGACGGCTCCCGCGATCGCACGCTGCAAGTCCTGATCGACGCCTTCGAACTGGCGCCGATCAAGCGAGCCTTCCCCGAGCAGCTTCCCCACAAGCCGATCACCCGCCTATACGGTTCTCCGCGCTATCCCAAGTTGGTAGTGGTCGATAAGCCCAACGGCGGCAAAGCCGACGCGCTCAACGCAGGGATCGACATCGCCGGCTCGCCGCTGGTGTGCGCCATGGACGCGGACTCGTTGCTGGAGTCCGACTCACTCCTGCGGGCCGTCCAGCCCTTCATCGAAAATTTCGACAAGGTGGTCGCCTGCGGCGGCTCAATTCGTGTCGTCAACGGCAGCGAGGTGCGGCGCGGGCGCGTTGTGCGGATCGGACTGCCACGCGATCCGCTGAGTCTTTTCCAGATCATCGAATACTTGCGCGCCTTCCTGATCGGGCGTTTGGCCTGGAGCGAGATGGGCGCGATGATGCTCATCTCCGGCGCATTCGGCGTGTTCAAGCGGCAAATCATGATCGACGTGGGCGGCTACAGCCTGAACACCGTCGGCGAAGACATGGAGATCATCGTCAAGATCCATCGCCATCTTGCCGAGACGGGTAAGGAAGGCGAAATGCGGTTCGTGCCCGAGCCTGTGTGCTGGACCGAAGCGCCCCGTACCCTTAAGGGGCTCGCTGGGCAGCGGCGGCGTTGGCAACGCGGCGCGCTGGAGACGTTCTTCCGCCACCGCGCAATCATGGGTCGCACCGAGTATGGCCTGACGGGAACGGTCGGCTATGCCCACGTGCTGATCACCGACGTCATCGGACCGCCGTTGGAAGCGATCGGCTACCTGTTCATGCCGCTACTGTATGCGGTCGGCTTGCTGGATTGGTCGTTCTTCCTTGCCTACCTCGCCCTCACATTCGCCTTTGGAATATTCATCAGCGTCGGTTCGCTGGCGCTGGAGGAGATCGAGCTACGGCGCTATCCGCAGGCGTCGTATCTCCTCGTCTTGATGCTGGTCGCGATCGTCGAAAACTTCGGCTATCGGCAGCTCAATACGCTCTGGCGCGTCCAAGGCTGGTGGCAGTTCGTGCGGGGCCGCACCCAGTGGGATCAGCCCGCCAGGGTCGGCTTTGGGGCTGCCAAGGTGCGAAGACCATAGGCTGGACCCAACAAACGCCTGACCGGCTTCGCGTCCTTAGCGTCCCTCGAGCACTTTCTTCAATGCCGCGAGTTCCTCGTCGAGGAGCTTCATGCCTTGCTTGAACGCCTCGCTGCTGAGGCCCGGCGGCTTGGCGAAGACGAGCGTATAGACACAGCCGCCCGGCACCGGACAGACGCGTCCCGGCACACGCCACGCGCCGCTGTCGGGGGCGGTGAAGAGTTCGTCGATGACGCCGCTCACCGCATCGCCCATCAACTTCAAGTGGCCGGTGCCCCGCGGTGTCTGCAGTTCCCAGCTCCCATCGGCGAGGGCCGTGACGGCGGTCACGTTGTGGATCGCCCACTGGGGCCAATTCTTGCCGTCCATCAGGAACGCGAAGGCGCGCTGCGGCGGCACGGCGATGGCAACGCTCTTGGTCACGGTGGCGGCGAGGTCGCCCACGGTGCTGTCGGCGGCACCGCCGCGCACAGGACCGCGCGTCTCGCCAGCCTGGTCGTAGTTCTTGCGGATGTCGTAGCGGACCAGGGCGTTGTCGACGGTCTTTGCGGTCAGCCCGCGCCAGAACCCTAAAGCTTCGCCCTTCTCAAACGGGCCGTAGACTTCGATCTCGTGGCCCGTGGCAAGCTTGCTGAAGCTGGAATCGGCATACTCGCCGCCGACAACCCAATGGCTCTTGCCCAGGGCCTGATCGACCGGTTCGAGTACGTAGCGGACCATGGCGTTGTCCACGTACTTGCCCATGATCCCGCGCCAGAAAACCTTGGCGTCCCGCTCGTTCGGGAATGGGCCATGGGTCTCCAGGACCGTCCCGGGGGCCGGATTGGTGAAGGACGTGTCGGCGTACTCGCCGCCGATGACATAATACCGCTGTTCGGCCATGACCCTGTCGCTCGTTGCTCAGTTCTCGGCGCAACATAGGCGGGTTGCAGTTTGCGCGCCACGGCCTATGGTCCCGCCCATGAAACTTGTTCATATCATCGGCGGCGGTTTGGCCGGCTGCGAGGCGGCCTGGCAACTGGCCGAGGCGGGGGTTCCCGTCGTGCTGCACGAAATGCGCCCGGCGCGCATGACCCCAGCCCACCAGACCGAGGGCCTGGCGGAACTGGTCTGCTCCAACTCCTTCCGCTCGGACGATGCGGCCCATAATGCGGTCGGCCTCCTCCACGCCGAAATGCGCCTTTGCGGGTCCGTAATCCTGGCCTGCGGGGACGCCCACCGGGTGCCGGCGGGATCGGCTTTGGCCGTGGACCGGGTGGGGTTCTCCAGCGCTGTCGAGGGCCGGATCACCGGCCATCCGCTGATTACGGTGGACCGAACCGAGATCGCCGGCCTCCCGCCGGAGGATTGGGCGTCCGTGATTGTCGCCACCGGCCCCCTCACCTCGCCGGCCCTGAGCGAAGCCGTGCGCGGTCTCACCGGGGAGGACTCGCTGGCGTTCTTCGACGCCATCGCGCCCATCGTCAGCCGCGAGAGTATCGACATGGACACCGCCTGGTTCCAATCGCGCTACGACAAGTCCGGTGAAGGCGACGGCGACGGCGCGGACTACATCAACTGCCCGCTCGACAAGGCGCAGTACGAAGCCTTTGTCACGGCGTTGCGCGAAGGCGAGAAGACGCCCTTCAAGGACTGGGAGAAAGACACCCCGTATTTCGAGGGCTGCCTGCCGATCGAAGTGATGGCCGAGCGCGGTATGGAGACGCTGGCCTACGGACCGATGAAGCCGGTGGGCTTGCGCGACCCACGTACGCAGCAGCGCCCCCATGCGGTTGTGCAGTTGCGGCAGGACAATGCGCTTGGCACGCTGTTCAACATGGTCGGCTTCCAGACCAAACTGAAGCACGGCGAACAGACGCGCATCTTCCGCATGATCCCGGGCTTGCAGTCGGCGGAGTTCGTGCGGCTCGGCGGTATTCACCGCAACACGTTCCTGAACTCACCCAAGCTGCTCGATGCGACGTTGCGCCTGAAAGCGCAGCCGCGCTTGCGGTTCGCCGGCCAGATCACTGGCTGCGAAGGCTATGTGGAAAGTGCGGCCGTCGGGCTGATGGTCGGCCGCTTCGCCGCCGCGGAAATGCGCGGCGAAGCCCCCGTCATACCGCCGCCGACCACGGCCATGGGCGCACTGCTCGCCCATATCACCGGCGGTGCGGATGCCAAGACCTTCCAGCCGATGAATGTGAACTTCGGCCTTTTCCCGGACCTGACCGCGCGCGATGCCCGCGGCCGGCCGATCAAAGGCCGCGACCGCAAGGCCCTGATGGCGGAACGTGCGCTGGTCGATATACGTCCGTGGGCAGCCGCGCTGGCCAACGCGGCGGAATAATTCAGTACGTCCCGCGCCATGCGCGCCAGGTCAGCGTGACTGTCGGCACACGGTTGCTGACGAGCAGTTTCTCCGCGAGCGTCGCCCACAGCAGCACAGAGATCGCGCGGCGATCCACGCTTCCCGCCGACCGAGCCGCTGCGACATGCGCCAGCACGTGCGCTGCCCGGCCTTCCGCGGGCGGTTGAACAGCCAAGCCGTAAGCGACGGCAGCCTCGCGCGCCGCAGCACGGGTCGCGGCATCGGCCACGTCGAGCGCCTGCAGCACGAGCGCTGACAGGGCCTCCGCCGCCGGTTCCACCGCGGCCTCCGGCTGCGGTGCCGTCAGCGCCAGGGCGCGGGCGTCGATCAACGCGCTGAGATCGGCACGGACGAGGCCGGGCAACGCCGCGGCGAGGGCCTGGGCGACCGGATGCCCCTGGGGCGCCGCGCCGCCGTCGGCCACCCTTTCGACCAGGTCACGCCACCACTGGAAGCGAATCTGGCCAAGCATCTGCTCCGACACCGCCGCAGGAATACGTGCGAGTTCCTGGTCGAAAGCCAGAAGCGCCAGGACCTTGTCACGCGCCGGCGCCGGGGCGAAAAGGCTCGCCACGAACCGGCCCCGATCATGGGTCCGGACGAGATCGAGCACATATGGACTCGTGGTGGAAAGATCGGGCGGTGCGGTCATTGGACCGCAAATTACCTTAGATCTCCTTCGATTCCCACGTCGCGCGCGTCCACGCCGCATTGCGCGAGGGCTGGAATGCGTTAAAATATACCGTCTTGTTTTCGGGGTCTCGCGAGCGGGGGGATGTGTCATTCCCTCGCCGGGTACAGGCACAAAAGGGAGTTCCATGGCTGTCATTCTCAGCAATCTGCGCAATGCGGTGATTCTCAGCACCGTTCTTGCGATCGCACTTATCGTTTGGACTGCGCAATCGGGCGCATCTCCGTCCGGCGTCGAACTCGGCCTGATGCGGTTCCTCCACGTCCTCTGCGGCATCATGTGGATCGGCCTGCTCTGGTACTTCAACTTCGTGCAGATTCCGACCATGCCGAAGGTGCCCGCCGAACTGAAGGGCGGCGTGACCAAGTTCATCGCGCCGGAAGCGCTGTTCTGGTTCCGCTGGTCGGCGCTGGCGACGGTCGTGTTCGGCCTCCTGCTGGCGTTGCGGTCCGGCTACCTCGCGGACGCCCTCTTGCTCGGGACGGTCAACGGCAGCGCCCGGTTGATCGGCATCGGGATGTGGCTCGGCCTGATCATGTTTTTCAATGTGTGGGGCATCATCTGGCCTAACCAGAAGCGCGCCCTGGGCATCATCCAGGTCGATGCGGATACCGCCGCGAAGGCGGGCCGCCTCGCGATGTTAGCCTCGCGGACCAACATGGTGCTCTCTATCCCCATGCTGTTCTGCATGGTGGCGCAGATGCACTTCGCCTAAATCGGCGACATCATCGACGAACAAACGGGGGCGGAAACGCCCCCGTTTTTCTTTGCGCGGACATCAGTACGGAATCAGCGCCGCAGCAACCGCCCGCCCCTCGCCGGCGAGCATGTTGTAGGTGCGGCAGGCCGCGCCGGTTTCCATCGCGTCCACGCTAATGCCGGCCTCCCTCAGCACTGTGCGCAGCCCTGGGGGCATCGGTTCCGTCCGCACACCGCAGCCGATGATGCACAGAGACACATTGGCGGCGCGCAGCGCGGCGGCGAGAGCGACCGCGTCGATCTCAATGAGGCTGCCGGCCTGCCACGCAGTGCTCGCCGCCGGCGCCACGAGGACCGGGCCGGTGTAACGCACGCCGGACACCGTGAATCCACCGGGACCGTATTTCTGGATAACTTGCCGCCCTTGCGGCGTACTGCGCGTGATTTCCACGAGCGGGCGCGGCGAACGTTACGCCGGTTGCGGCTTCTTCGAGGCGGTCTCCGTGACCACGGAGCCGCCAGTCACTTCGTCGCGGCGCAAGTCGAAGTACAGCAGCACCGGAAGACCGACGCGGATGCTCGAGAAGGTTCCGACGAACAGACCCCACAGCAGGGCGATGGAGAACGGCCGCAGCGCGCTGCCGCCGAGCAGCAGAAGCGCGATCACGGTCAACAACACCGTGAACACGGTCAGCAGGGTCCGCGGCAGCACCTTGTTCACCGCCGAATTTAGCAACTCCGGCAGCGGCATTTTCTTGTACTTGCGCAGCATCTCGCGCACGCGGTCGTACACCACCACGGAATCGTTCACCGAATAGCCGGCGATGGTGAGAATCGCCGCCACGGCCGTGAGGTCAAAGTCGATGTGGAAGATCGAGAATATGCCCAGCGTCGTCAGCACGTCGTGGCAAAGCGCAAGCACGGTCCCGAGCGCGAACTGCCATTCGAATCTGAACCAGACGTAGATCGCGATGGCGATGATCGCCAAGGCCACGGCCAGCGCACCGCTGATGATCAATTCGCCGCCGACCTTCGGTCCGACCACATCGGTCCGGCGAATGTCGTAACCGTCAGCAATCAAGCCTTGCGCCTTCTTGAGCGCCGCGTTCTGGGCCACGTCACCGCCCGCCTGCTGCGGGATGCGGATGACGACGTCCTTGCCGCTATCGCCGATGGTGGAGAGCTGCACATCGCCGATCTCGAGGTCATGGAACGCGCTGCGCAACTTGGCCAAGTCGACAACTTGCTCTTTCGAGCGCACTTCCATCAGCACGCCGCCGGCGAAGTCGATGCCGAAGTTGAAACCACGGGTCGCCATCGAGACGATCGATCCCACGACCAGGACCGCCGTGAACACATAGGCCGCGAAACGCACGCCGACGATGTCGAAGCTGAACTCATGCGGCATGTAGCGAAGGATGGGCTTCATGGGCAGAGATCCTTAGATCGGCAGTTCTTTGCGTTTGCCATTGCGGTACCACAGCCACACCTGCAGGCGCGTCACCATCACCGCCGAGAAGATCGAGGTGAGAATGCCGACGCTGAGTGTGACCGCGAATCCGCGCACCGGACCCGCGCCGAGCAGGAACAGCAGCACCGCCGAGATCAGATTGGTGAGGTTTGAGTCGATGATGGTGGCATAGGCGTGGCTGAAACCGGAGGTAATGGAGTTCAGCAAGCTCTTGCCTGACGCCAGCTCTTCGCGCATGCGCTCGTAGATCAGCACGTTAGCGTCGACGGCCATGCCGAGCGACAGCACGCAGCCCGCGATACCCGGCAGCGTAAGCGTGCCGCCCATGACGCTAAGGGTCGCGAACAGGGTGCCCATGTGGAAGATCTGCCCCACGACCGCGAACAAGCCGAAGGTGTGGTAGGCGATCACCATGAAGATGATGACGAGCGCGCCTCCGAGAATCGCAGCGGAAGCGCCTTTCTGGATCGAGTCAGCCCCCAGGCCCGCGCCGACGGTGCGTTCTTCGATTACCAGCAGCGGCGCCGGGAGAGCGCCGGCGCGCAGCAGGAGCGACAGATCCTTGGCGGATTCCACCGAGAAGTTGCCGGTGATGATGCCGCTGCCGCCGACGATGGGGCCTTGGATGTTGGGCGCGCTGATGACCTTGTTATCGAGCACGATGGCAAGGCGGTTGCCGACGTTGTTGGTGGTGACCTGGCCGAAGCGGCGGCCGCCGGCGGTGTCGAAGCGGAAGCTGACGACCGGCATGCCGTTCTGGAACGAGGGCTGCGCGTCGACCAAGCGCTCGCCGGCGACTTCGACGCGGCGGCGGACGACATAGGACTGGTTTGCGGCTTCGCCTGTGCCCGGCAGAAGCAGCGTGCCCGGCGGCAGGTCGCGCGGATCGGTGCCGATGGCGCCCGGCTCCACCAGATGGAAATTGAGCTTCGCCGTCTGGCCGATCAGGTTCTTGATACGCTCGGGATTATCGACGCCCGGCAGTTCGACGATGATGCGTTCCCGGCCTTGCAACTGGATCGAAGGCTCGCTGGTGCCGAATTCGTCGATGCGGCGACGCACAATCTCAAGCGATTGGCTGACGGCGGCAAGCTGGCGTTCGCGCTGAAGCTTTTCCGGGATCGTGACCTTGATCCGGTCTTCAGCAAGGTTCTCAAGCTCCATGCCGGTGGAGATCTTTAGGATCTCGGTGCGTGCGGCAGCGCGATCCGATGCATTGACCAGCGTTACCGTCACTGCGCTATCGGCCGCACGCAAGCCGCGGGTCGAGATTTTCTGATCGCGCATACCGTTGCGGATGGTTTCTTCCAGGTCCGCCAGCTGTTCCTTCACGACCGCCGACGTATCGACTTCAAGCAGCAGATACGAACCCCCGCGCAAGTCGAGACCGAGTTGCATCGGCCGCCACCAGGACGGACCCGCCTTGACGATGTTCGCCGGCAGAACGTTCGGCAGGCAGAAGAATATCGTCATCAGGCCGACGGCACAGATGAACAGGATTTTTGCGGGCGTGAAGTGGAGCATGCGGGGCTCGGATCAGGTCTTCGGCGCGTCGGGCTTGCTCTCGACCGGCTCGGTCTTGCTCACCACCGCCGCGATCATGTCGCGCATGACTTTCACGCGCACGCCTTCGGCGATTTCCACCTGAATTTCCTTCTCGTTCTCCGTGACCTTGGTGATCACGCCGACGATGCCGCCGTTGGTGACCACGCGGTCGCCGCGGCGGATGGCATCGAGCATCGCCTTGTGATCCTTCATCCGCTTCTGCTGCGGGCGGATCATCAGGAAATAGAACACCACGAAAATGAGGACGAGCGGGACGAACGCCGTCAACGAGCTGGCCGGGTCGCCGCCGGCGGCCTGCGCGTAGGCCGGAGAAATGAACATCGGGAACCTTCCCAAAGAGGGTGGAAGCCGGTAGCGGCCAAGGACTTACGGGGCCGCAAGTGGGGCCACCTCAAGCAGCGCGGACTATACTTATACGGACGCGCCTTGCAAACAGTATCGCCCCGGCCTCACGGACAGGTGTTTCCCCTGGGAAAGCAACCTGTTAGCTTGCACTGGCCATGGCCCCGAAACGCCCCCGCACGACATCCCAGCGCGCGTCCAAACAACCCGCGCGCGTATCCGCCGCCGGCCCCGGGCCCGCCGCCTGGGACCGCATTGCCGCGGCTTTGGAGCGCCTGGCCCCTGCTCCGGCCGCCGCCGCCTCCCTGGAGGCCGCAGACGCCTTCGTGTGGAATGCGGAGGCTGCCGCCCTGTTTCCAGTGCCGCGCGTCAGCCGGGTGCCCCTGGAACTGCTGCGGGGCATCGACCGGCAGGTCGACCTGCTGCTTACCAATACCCAGCACCACGCCAATGGCCTGCCTGCCAATAACGCCCTGCTGTGGGGGGCGCGCGGTACGGGCAAAAGCTCCCTGGTGAAGGCCGTCCACGCGGCGGTGAACGCAAGGCCGAAGGCCAAGGCGCCGTTGGCGCTGATCGAGATCCACCGGGAGGACATCCCCAGCCTGCCGCGTCTGCTGGCGCTTCTCCGCACCTCGAAGCGCCGTTGCGTCCTGTTCTGCGACGACCTGTCTTTCGAGGGCGAGGACGTCGGCTACAAGGCCCTGAAAGCGGTGCTGGAAGGGGGTATCGAGGGGCGACCTGAGAATACGATCCTCTACGCGACCTCGAACCGGCGCCACATCCTGTCGCGCAATATGATCGAGAACGAGCAGTCGACAGCAATCCACGGTGGCGAAGCCGTTGAGGAGAAAGTTTCACTCTCCGACCGCTTCGGCCTGTGGCTGGGCTTCCACCATCTGGACCAGGATACGTTCTTCGCCATCGTCGACGGCTATGCCGCCGCGTTCAAGCTGCCGATCGCCAAAGACGATCTGCGCGCCAAGGCCATCGAATGGTCCATGACACGCGGCGCCCGCTCCGGCCGCGTGGCGTGGCAGTTCATCCAGCACCTGGCTGGCGATCTGGGCGTGAAGATCAGGCTTGAGGCCTGACCTACCTCTTCCCGCGAATATCCTTCAGCGCCGCGATGCTGTCCGGCGAGGCCGGCTTGGGCCGTGACTCGAGGTAGGCGTGAATCTCGATGATCTGCGCGTCGGAGATGATTTCCGCGCCGTAGCGCGGCATCGGTCCCGTGGTACCGCGCAGGAAGGTGATGATCGCATCCGCGGGCAAGACATCCGGGGCGAGCTTCAGCCCGGAGACGCTGCCCTGCCCGGCGATGCCGTGGCATTTCACGCAGCCGAATTCGACATAGTTCTTTCGGCCGCGCTCGGCGACGGAACGGTCCGCGGCGTTCGCAGTGGAAGCGAGTGCCAGCAGCGCGAGGACAATGAGCTTGTTCATGATCGATTCCTCAGCGCATCTGCGTGACAACGTCGACCAGCGCGGGCTCGCCGCGCTTGACCACCGCAACCGCGCGCTTGAGCGCCGGTGCGAGATCCTTCGGATCGGTGATCGGGCCTTCGGCGTACACACCCATGCCTTGGGCCAGCTTGGCGTAGTTGATCGGCGGATCGTCGATCACCGTGCCGATATCGACGGGCTTGATCGGCCGGTTGCGGCGGTTGGCCATGTGCTGAACCAGCATAGCCTCCGCACCGTAGGCGCGGTTGTTGTGCATCACGCTCAACAGCGGCACACGATGATGCGCCGCGGACCACAGCGCACCGGGCGCATACATGAAGTCGCCATCGCATTGGATGTTCACGGAGAAGCGCCCGAGCTTCTTGTTCGCAAGCCCCGCGCCGACCGCAGCCGGTAGCCCATAGCCGACACCGCCGCCGGATGAGACGCCGAGGTACTGATACTGCTTTTCGATCGACCATAAACGATGCGGCCAATTGCTCACGAAACCCGGCGATGCGCCGACGGAGACCAGGGCCCAGTCCTCGGCCTTGATCGCCTGCCAAAGTTCCATGCACAGACGCGCGGTGCTGACTGGGCTGGTGTCCCAGCCGTTGGCCGCAGCGGCGCGCGCGGCCTCGAAGCTCGCGGCATGGGCCTTGCGGAAGCCATCGGCGCGGGCGCCGAGCGCCGTTTTGCGGTCATTCGACAACCCGCGGCGCACCTCTTCGATCAACGACGGCAATGTGGCCTCGCCGTCGCCCGTGATCGAGATGTCCACGGCGGGATAGCGCTGGAAGTCCTGGTAGTTCGACTTCATGAAGATGTCGGTGGTGCCGAGCGTGATGGTCTTCGCCGGCCCCTTCACCTTCGATGAAAAGCCGTGCTCGGCCAGCACGTACTGATTGATCTGGCCCCAGAAGTCGGTGACCTCGAGACCGAGGATGACGTCCGCGCCACGCACCAGCGCGGCGCTGTTGGCGGATTGGCACAGGTAGTGTGTGTTCGGGAAATTCTGCCGCGTCGCTTGATCGATCACCGGAGCGTTGAGCAGTTCGGCAAGTTCCACAAGCCGATCCATACCGGCCTGGGTCCGCGCCAAGCGGTCGGCGATGATCACCGGATGCTCCGCCGCGACCAGCAGCTTAGCCGCTTCGCGCACCGCGCCGGTTTCGCCTTGCGGCGGGCTCATCGCGGTCAGTCGCGGGATCACGAGCTTGGCACGCTCGTGCAGTTCCATTTCCTGCAGCTCCGCATCCGCAACCAAGGCTACCGGCGCCATTGGCGGCGTCATCGCGAGTTTATAGCCGCGCACAGTGGATTCCGCGAACGACTGCAGCGATAGCGGTTGGTCGTCCCACTTGGTGAAGTCGCGGACCATCGCGGCGGGATCTTGCGCGGAGTGACGCCAGTCGGTCGCGTTCGCGCGCTGGTTGGCGACGGCGAGATTGCCTAGGAACGCAAGCACAGGCACGCGGTCGCAGTAGGCATTGTAGAGCGCCATCGATGCGTGCTGCAGGCCGACGGTGCCGTGGCAGGCCATCGCCTGCATCTTGCCCGATGCCTTGAAGTAGCCGTGCGCCATGCCGACGGACGACTCCTCGTGCATGCAGGTGATGAACTCAGGCTTCTTGTTGCCGGCGTAGTTGACGATGGATTCCTGCAAGCCGCGGAAGCTCGACGCGGTGTTGGCAAACAGGTAGTCGATGTCGAGCGACTTCAGCACGTCGACCATGAAATCGGAGCCACAGGAGACGGCCGTGCTCACGACGGCCTTGCCAGGGGCGCCGAACTCGGCAGCGGTTTCGGCGGCCGAGGGCGGCATCGCGCCGCGCGGCTTGTCGCCGGCTTCAGGTGCGGGCTTGCCGGTGACGGGATCGGCGGCTTGCGCCCCCGGCACGGCGGCAGCGACGGCGCCAGTCGAAGCGGCGGCGAGACTGCCGAGGAACCCACGGCGATTGACGTCGACAGTGCTTTTACGTGCCATCTCATCCCCCACGATCTGGAAGACGATCATAACGCGTCGCGCCCCGTCGGCCATGCCCTCTTGAAACCCGTACGGGCTGTGGGACGGCGGCGAAGGCGCGGTAAATTGAGCGCGCCGAAAAGGGCGCAGTCGCTAGCGGTTCAGGTAAGGCTGCGGATCGACGGCCTGTGTCCCGCGGCGCACCTCAAAATGGAGCTGCGGCTTGTCCACGCCGCCCGATTTGCCGACTGTGGCGATCACTTGGCCCTGCTTGACCTTGTCGCCTTTCGCCACCAACAGCTTGTCATTGTGGGCGTAGGCCGTCGTCAGGCCGTCGTCGTGACGGATGAGCAGCAGGTTGCCGAAGGTCTTCAAGCCATCGCCGGCGTAGGCCACCTCGCCCGCATCGGCGGCACGCACTTGCGCCCCTTGAGGCGCGGCGATGTTGATGCCGTCGTTGTGGAGCCCCTTTCCGGCGGGACCGAAACCCGAAATCAGCTTGCCCTTCACCGGCATGATCAAGTGGGCTTCGCCGGCCTCCGGTAAGGACGCGGTCTGCGCCGGCGCAACGGGAGCTGCGGCGGGTGCCGCAGCGGCAGGCGGCACAGAGGGAACGGTGGGAACAGCGAGCGTGGGCACGACCGGCGCCATCGCCATGCTCGCTTCCTGAGGCGGCGGCGACGGCGCGGCCGGCGTGGTCGGGATCGCCGGCGGTCGCGGCAACGGCATCGGTTGCACCGGGGCGACGGGCTGCTCGGTCGGGATCTGTTGTGACAGGGCCGCTGTATCGGGTTGCGGCGGCACCGCCAGGGTGAATGGCTGCTGCCCCGGCGGCGGTCCGCCCGGCGAGCCCGGGATCGCGGTCGCACCCGGCGGCGGCGCGAGGTTGCTGGTGGTGATCACCGGACGCGGCGCAGCCACCGGCGGCGGCGGTTCGTCGGCACGGCGCGCGGGAGCAGCCGCGATGGTGAACGGATCGGGGATCCACAGCGCCTGCCCTTCGCTCACCTGATACGGCGCGCGCAGTTCGTTCACTTCGACGAGGGAGTTTCGCGGCACCTGATACTTGTCGGCGATGGACTGGAGCGTCTCGCCCTGGGCGACGCGGTGCGTGCGCACAGTGTCGAGAACGAGCACCTGCCCAGGCATCAGCGGATACGGGTATTGCAAGCCGTTACGCGCCGCAATCACCGGGATCGGCACATCGTAGCGCCGCGAGATTGCATACATCGTGTCGCCCGGCCCCACCGTGATGCTGCGGCTCTGGCCGTTGTCCCACAGGTAACCGCCCTTATAGCCGGGGGGCGGATCGAACGACGGCGCGCAGGCGCCAAGCGCGAGCGCGGCAACGGCGGCGTACAGGATGCGTGTGGATGTCTGTGTCATGATTCTTCTCGTTCGCGAGCGGCGCGGCGGGCGGCGCTGTGATCCTGCGGCAAGCCTTGCACCAAAGGAACAAAGCGCACGGGGAAAAGACGTTCGCTTTGGAACTGCGTGCCCTCTTTGCGCACGCGGATCACTTCCTGATGGAGACCGCCGACATCGCCCACGGGCAGCACCATGATTCCACCTTCGTCCGACAGCTGCGCCACCAACTCCGGCGGCACGAGACGGGCCGCCGCCGTCACAAGGATACGGTCAAACGGCGCCTGCGCGGGCCAACCCTTGTAACCGTCGCCGACAAGTGTGGTGATATTGTGGAGGTTACACTCCTTAAAGCGCCGCTCCGCGACCTGCATCAGGTCGCGATGCCGCTCGATGGTGTAAACCCGCCGCGCGAGCTTGGACAAGATCGCCGCCTGGTAGCCGGACCCGGTGCCGACCTCCAGGATCTTATGGCGATCGGTGATTTCTAAGGCTTGCGTCATTAACCCGACGACCAACGGCTGACTGATGGTCTGGCCGCAGGAGATCGGCAGCGCCTGATTGGCGTAGGCCTGATCGTGGAAGGCTTCCTCGACGAATTTCTCGCGCGGAATTCGTTCCATCGCCGCCAGCACCCGCGTGTCCGTCACCCCGGCGTTGCGGAGGTCCATGACCAGGCGGATCTTGCGGCTCTCCGTGCTCATACGCGCAGGACGTCTCGCAGCGTTTTCATGGTCGGCCCGTGGGTAAGGTCGACGTTGAGGGGCGTGACAGAGATGTAGCCGTCGTCGGTGGCCTTCAGGTCGGTGCCTTCAGCGGAGGCATCGGCTTTGCGGCGCGGGCCGATCCACAGGTACGCGCGCCCGCGCGGATCTGCGCGCAGAACCAGATCGTCGCCGATCTTGTGCTTGCCTTGCTCCGCCGCGATCGTGCCCGAAACCGCGTCCGGACCGCGATCCGGGAAGTTGATATTGATCACCACATTCGCGGGCCAGCCCGCGGTGCAGATGCGGCGGATGAGGTCCGGTCCGAACTTCATGGCCGTGTCCCAAGGGATCTTGGCCACGTCAGCAAAAACCTGCGACAGCGCAATCGCTGGAACGCCCAGCAGCGCACCTTCCAGGGCTGCCGCCACGGTGCCGGAATAGTGAACGTCTTCGCCCAGGTTCGCGCCCATGTTGATGCCGGAAAGCACTAGATCGGGCGGGTGATCCTTCATGATGTGGTTGATCGCCACCATCACACAGTCGGTCGGCGTGCCGGAGACGGTATAGCGGCGGTCGCCAATTTGCACTGGGCGCAAAGGCATATGCAGGGTGAGCGAATGCCCCGCCCCGCTTTGCTCCAGCGTCGGCGCGACAACCCACACGTCGTCGGAGAGGGTGCGCGCGATGCGTTCCAACACCGCAAGACCTTGGGCGCCGATGCCGTCGTCGTTGGACAGAAGGATCCGGCAGCGCGACAGATCGGTCAGCGGCCGTGCGCTTCCGGTCATGGCGGTGCGATGCGGTCGAGGCCGCCCATATAGGCTTTCAGCACGGTGGGAATGCGCACGCCGCCGTCGGCGTCCTGATAGTTCTCCAGGATCGCCACGAGAGTGCGGCCGACCGCGAGGCCCGAGCCATTGAGCGTATGCACAAAGCGCGTGCCCTTGGTCTCGCCCGCGGGGCGATAGCGCGCATTCATGCGCCGCGCCTGGAAGTCGCCGGTGTTCGAGCAACTGGAAATCTCGCGGTAGAGATTTTGCCCGGGCAGCCACACTTCGAGATCGTAGGTACGGTTCGCGCCGAAGCCGATATCGCCGGCGCACAGCGCGAGCACGCGATACGGCAGTTCCAGCCGTTGCAGAATCTTTTCGGCGCTATGAGTCATGCGGTCGAGTTCGGCATCGGAGTCTTCGGGCGCGACGATCGACACCAATTCCACTTTGCTGAACTGGTGCTGGCGGATCATGCCCTTGGTGTCTTTGCCCGCAGCGCCCGCTTCAGAGCGGAAACACGGCGTATGCGCGGTAACACGCATCGGCAACTCGGCCGCATCCATGATGCGCCCGCTGGCGAGATTGGTGAGCGAGACTTCCGACGTCGGGATCAGGAACAGGCCGGCGGTCGTCTTGTAGAGATCTTCCTCGAACTTCGGCAATTGGCCGGTGCCGATCAAACTTTCGGCTTTCACCAGCAGCGGCGGCGCGATTTCGGTGTAGCCGTGCTCGGCCGTATGGGTGTCGAGCATGAATTGGGCGATGGCCCGTTCCAGGCGGGCAAGCGCGCCTTTGAGCACGACGAAGCGCGAGCCGGACATCACAGTGGCCTGATCGAAGTCCATCAGCTTCAGCGCAATGCCGACGTCGGCGTGGTCCTTCGGCGTGAAATCCAAGGTGCGCGGCTCGCCCCAGCGGCGCACTTCCTTGTTGGCGGTCTCGTCCTTGCCCTCGGGCACGTCCGCATGAAGCACGTTCGGGATGGTGAGGAGCACGCCCCGCACCCTCTCCGCCAATTCCTTCTCTTCCACATCCAAGGCCGACATACGGTCCTTGATCTGGGCAACCTCGGCCATGAGCGGCGCAGCATCGCCGCCCTTCGCCTTCACCGCACCGATCTGCTTGGAGACATCGTTGCGGCGGGTCTGCAGGGTCTGCAGTTCGGTGACTGCGGTCCGGTGACGGGTGTCCAATTCGAGCACACTCGCGGACATGGCGGCGGCGCCACGGCGCGACAGCGCCGCGTCCAAATGCGCGGGATTTTCACGAATCCATTTCAGATCAAGCATGGCAGGGTCCGCCCGGGAAAGAGCAAGGCTTATACGAGAGCTGTCACTGGATGTCACCCCGCGCTTGACGCGGGGTCCAGGGTAGAAAGCGCTGACATTGCATGTGGCCCTGACGCCCGGATCGCGCCGCT
The DNA here is from genome assembly GCA_947476275.1 of Fidelibacterota bacterium. GTDB lineage: Bacteria > Pseudomonadota > Alphaproteobacteria > Rhodospirillales > Rhodospirillaceae > SCTM01. Next base: position 10,846 of record CANJPQ010000027.1, on the reverse strand, counting down.
GCGCGGCTCCTCCGGGGTAACAACGCGTGGCCTAGGACTCGTTGAAGTCGGTATCCTCGATGCCTGAGGCCGCGGCATTGGCCGTGTCGCTTTCCTCTTTCTTCTTTTCGACCCACGAGGCGCCGATGATGGAAAGCCAGTAAAGGAGCAGCATGGGTATCGCCAAGCCAATCTGGCTGATCGGGTCTGGCGGCGTGACAATCGCGGCAAAAATGAAGACACCGACGACGGCATAGCGCCACTTGTCGCGCAGGCCTTTGGCAGAAATGATGCCGACGCGCGCCAGCAGCACGAGCAGCACCGGGAACTGAAACGTCAGCCCGAAGGCAAACATGAGTTGCATGACCAGCGTGAGGTACTCGCCGACACGCTGTTCGAGTTGCACCGGCATCTCGCCGGCGACGCCCGTCACCTGGAATCCCAGCAGGAACTTCCAGGCCATCGGCATGATGAAGTAATAGACCAGCGACGCCCCAAAGAAGAACAGCACCGGGCTGGCGACGAGGAACGGCAGCAATGCCCTCTTCTCGTGGCGGTACAGACCCGGCGCGATGAACTTCCACATCTGGTGAGCGAAGATCGGGAAGGTCAGCATCCCGGCGGCGAAGAACGCCACTTTCATACGCGTGAAGAACGCTTCCGTGAGCTGGGTGAAGATCATGCGGTTGGTGCTACCGCTCACCTGCTCCATCGCGTGCTGCAGGGGCTTCACGAGCCAATTGAAGATCGGTTCGGCAACGGTGGCGCAGGCGAAGAAAGCCAAGAGCAGCGCAATCACGGACACCAGCATCCGCGACCGTAGCTCCATCAGATGATCGAGCAACGGCATGGTGTGGGATTCAGGATCGTCCGCCGAGGGACCGGCAATCTGGAGGGTCACGATGTCCCCTCGCCGGCGCGCAGTGTGCTTGGTGAAACCTCGGCCGCCACCGCAGCCACCTCGGGCGTAACCGCCGGCGTGCCAGCGACAGCCGTGGCTTCCGCAGGCACATCTGCAGCAGGCGCCGATAACAGCGGATTCACGGCCAGCGCGTCACGCACTTCCTGCTCGGTCTTGGCCAGCTCGGAGGTAAACGCGCCGGAAGGGTCGATCATCTTGTTGATCTCGGCACCGACATTGGTGTTGGTGATTTTCTGGACGGAGGAGCGAACTTCGTCGAGTTCCGCTTCCCGCATCAGGTCGTTGACGTGACCCTGAAACTCGCCCGCGAGCTTGCGCGCCTGGCGCGTGAACTTGCCCAGCGAGCGCATCGCGTTGGGAAGTTCCTTGGGGCCAAGCGCCACCACGGCCACCACCCCGATGACGAGGAGTTCAGACCACGCGAAGTCAAACATGGTTCAGTTCCGGCATGTCGTGCGACCGCCCAAAAATCCAAAACGGACGCTGTGGCGCCGTTAGACGCTCGCGCGATCCTTTTCACGCGCCGGTGCAGCCGTTGCCGCAGCGGCGTTGGCGTCGATGGTCTTATGGGCGGCGTCGGCCTCTTCGACCTCGTCATCCTTCAGACCCTTCTTGAAGGCCTTGATGCCCTTCGCGAAGTCGCCCATCGCGCCGGACAGTTTGCCCGTGCCGAAAATCAGGACCACCACCACAAGAACAATGGCCCAATGCCATACGCTTAAGGAACCCATGAGACTTACTCCAAAGAGCTGGCGGAACTCGCCACGGCCTGAGCTACGAAATCAATAACTCCAAAGGCTTAGCGGGCACCTCGAAGGGCGATCATGGCAAAAAGGCCACCGCCCCGCAATGTAATAAGGCCCACCTCACCGCCTTGTTCACATGGGGAGCGAACCGCCGACCGGCAAGCGGAATCGGCGCTTTAGGCCTCTTCGGCCTCGTCGGCAGGCTTTTCGGCCGTCTCGCCGCCCTCGGCGTGGGTGAGAGGCTCGATCGCTTCCTCGGACTCCTCGGTGTCGAACAGGAGGGTGTCCGAGCTGCCACGGGTACCGTAGGCGGACACGCCACGGCGGCTGTCGAGCAGGCCGGCGGCCCGCAATTCCTCGATCCCAGGCAGGTCCTGGAGCGATTCCAGGCCGAAATGGTCGAGGAACGCGTTGGACGTCCCCCACATGACGGGACGGCCCGGGACCTCTTTACGGCCCCGCGGCTTGATCCAGCCTTCTTCCAGCAGGATATCGACCGTTCCGGACGACACCGCAACGGCGCGGATTTCTTCGATCTCGGCGCGGGTGACGGGCTGGTGGTAGGCGATGATGGCAAGCGTTTCGATCGCTGCGCGCGACAGCTTGCGCGGGACCAGCTTCTCGAGCTTCAACCGTTCCGTCACATCCGGTGCTGTGCGGAAAGACCAGCGGCCGTTGCCCTGAAGCAACTCCACGCCGCGGCCCTGGTACAGGGCGCGCAATTGCTCGAGCAACGCCGGGACGTCGGAGCCCTCGCCCAGCCGCTCGCCGATCACGCGTTCGGACACGGGCTCGGAGCTTGCAAACAGCAGCGCCTCGAGCACGCGCAGATCCGACGCGTTGCGGGCTTCGCGGTCGGCGGCCTGGGCGGCCACCTGCTCGGCAACCTCCGGCGGCAATTCCACGGTCTCATCCGGCGTCACGTCGTCCGGCGCCACATCATCCGGCGCAATTTCGGCGGGTGTCGCGGTGGCGGTTTCGTCGTCGGTGCGCATCTGGGTCTCAGGACTCGTCATGGGCGGCAGCGGCTCGGTTCGCAGGTTTAAGGTAGATCGGCGAGAAGTGACCGCCATCCTGACGGATGTCGGCTTTGCCGTCGCGCACCAGCTCCAGCGCGGCGATCAGCGTGGTGGACACGGCCGACCGTCGCATCAAGGGATCGCGCACGTTGCGCGGCAGGAACATCGACAGTTGCGTCCAATCCGGCACGTTCGGCAGGATTTCACGCAGCCGCGCGATGGCGTCGTCGATGGAGTAAAGGTCGAACGCCTCGATTTCAAGCGCGCTGACGTTCTTGTCTTTGTGCTGATGGGCGTATGCACGCAGCAGGTCGTAGAGCGAAACGTCGTAGACCGAGCGATAGGTGATCGGCAGGCCTTCCGGATTGCCCCGCGGGAAGAAGTCGATCTTGCGCTGCGGCAGCTGGAAAATCTTCTTGCCGGCCTCCTGCATCGCCTCCAGCCGCATCAGCTGGAACTTCAGGGCGTCGGCCATCTCCTCGGCGCTGAGCTGTTCCTCGCTCTCTTCCTTCGGCAGAAGCAGCTTGGACTTCAGGTACGCCAGCCACGCGGCCATGACGAGATAGTCCGCGGCGAGTTCCAGGTGCGATTCGCGCGCGATGTCGACGAAGATGAGATATTGCTCGGCCAGCGCCAGAATCGAGACCTGCATGAGGTCGACCTTCTGATCGCGCGCGAGCGTCAGAAGCAGATCGATCGGCCCTTCGAATGAACCGAGCTGGAGGACAAGCTGGTACATCGAGCCTTCGCCCGGCATCGAATCTTCTTCGAAAGCCGGCGGCGCGTCGGACAGGATCGGATTTTCAGAAGGTTCGGACATTTAACTGCCTTATGGATGTCCGGCCACGGCCGCGATCAGCTCAACGATCTGCTCCGCAATGGGAACGACGACCCAGGTCACGATACTCAAATTGAGCCCCACCAACGATCCAACCCACGGCAGGCCGATCAGCAGGGCCAGAAGAATGACCATGCCGTATTTCTCCAGACCCGCCAAGGGTCGCGCCAGGGAATCCGGCAAGATACCCACAGCCACGCGTCCGCCGTCCATCGGCGGGATCGGCAGCATGTTGAAAACCGCCAGAATGACGTTGATCCGGACGCTGTTGATAAGTGTCTCCGCCAGGAGCGCCTTGGCCGTGCCGCCGACCAGCGGCGCGAGATGCAAGAGCATGGCGGACAATAGCGCCAACACCAGGTTGATCCCCGGTCCGGCAGCGGCAACCCAGACCATATTGCGCCGCGGATTGCGGAGACGACCGAAGTTCACCGGCACCGGCTTGGCCCACCCGAACAGCGGCAAGTGAGACAACGCCAGCAGTCCCGGCAAGATGATCGTGCCCATCGGGTCGATATGCCGGATGGGATTGAGCGTCAGCCGATTGGCCTCCTTCGCGGTCGGGTCGCCGAAGGCCAGCGCAATGTAGCCGTGGGCCGCCTCGTGCAACGTGATCGCCAGGATCGCCGGGATCCCGATGGTGATCAGCCCTTCGATAATGGCGTTGATGTCAGGCACGACGCAGCACGTTGGTGACCACGACCTGCACGGCCGCGGCGTTGAGGATCTCGCGCGGCTTGCGCCGGATCGCAGTGAGTTCTTCCATCGCCCGGAGACCGTTCGCCCCGAGCGGTTGCAGCGCTTTCGCCACCGCGCGCATGTCGTCGAGATTGCCGTCGCAATGAAGCACCAAGTCGCACCCGGCGGCGAGCGCGGCCGCGGCGCGCTGATCGTAAGGCCCGCCGAGCGCCTTCATGCCGAGGTCGTCGCTCATCAGCAGCCCCGTGAAACCGAACTCACCGCGGATGATGTCGCCGATGACTTTGGCCGACGTGGTTGCCGGCTTGTCGGGATCGATCGCGGTGTAGACCACATGCGCGGTCATCGCCATCGCCGCACGCCCGCTCTTGGGAAATGCGGCGAAGGGCACGAAGTCGCTCGCGCGCAGAGACGCGAGATCCGCTTCCACCACCGGCAGTTCGAGGTGACTATCGGCGCGCGCGCGGCCATGGCCGGGAATGTGCTTGATGACGGGCACGACGCCTGCGGCGATCAAGCCGTCGCACGCGGCGACGGCCATCTCGGCCACGTCGTGCGGATCGTGCGAGAACGCACGGTTACCGATGATGTCGTGCGCGTCGGCGACCGGAACATCCATCACCGGCGCGCAGTCCACGTCGATGCCAAGCTCGGCAAGCTCCTGGCCGATGAGTTGCATGTTGAGGGTGAGCGCCTTTTTAGCCGCGTCGCGATCCGTCGCATACACTGCGCCGAACTCGGCCATGGGCGGCGCGAACCGCCAATGCGGGGGCTTGAGGCGCTGCACGCGCCCACCCTCCTGGTCGATCAGCACCACCGGATCGTGCCCCGACACAAGGCCGCGTAGGTCGTCAACGAGCGAGCGGACTTGGACGGGCGTATCGACATTGCGTGCGAACAGGATGTAGCCGAGCGGCTGCACGTCGGAGAAGAACGCACGTTCTTCGTCGCTCAGTGTCTTGCCGGCGAGGCCGAAGATGGCCGCACTCGGGCGCCCGCGCGAAGGAACGGCCATCGGGATTTACTGGCGGACGACGATGCAGCCGACGTTTCGGCTGCTGAGGGTGGCGCAAAGCTGTTCCGCCGCCGCCTTGTCGGCCAACGGACCGGCGCGCAGGCGGTAGTAGGTACCTTTATCAGGCACTTCCGCTTGCGTGATTGCGGGCGAGAGCCCTTGCAACACATCCGCGTTCTTGCCGCTGATGCGTTTCCACTCGCCCATGGCGGTCTCTTCCGAGCGTGTGGACACGAGCTGAACGTAGACGCCCGGGCCACCTGTCGGCGCGACCGCCGTCGGGGTGGGCGCGGCTGGAACCGCCGCGGTTTGGACCGGCGGCGCAGGTGCGGGAGTTGGGGCGGCAGCGACTTGTGCCGGCGGCGGCGGCGCGGCTGGCGCAGGTTCAGGCGGTGAACTAGGCGCGAGTTGCAACGGCGCGGCAGCGGCCGGAGCCGCGGCGGGAAGCGGCGCCACAGGCGTCATCGGCTTCTCGACGGTCGGCGCCGCAGCAACTTGCGCCGGCGCAGCGGCCGCCGGTCCCGCAGGCGTCATGGGCTTCTCGATTGGTTTCTCGGCGGCAGGCGCTGCCGGAGCCGGCGTCTCAGGCTTCGCGCCGGTGACTTGGGCCACGAGTTTCGCAAGCGGATCGTCCTTGGCGGCGGTCGGCTGTGCGGCCGGCGGAGCCTCAGGTGCGGGCGCTTCCGCCTTCTTGGTTGGCGGTGCCTTTGGCTGCTCCGGCTCCGGCAGCAGGTTCTCAACCCGGCTCGGGGCCGCGCCTTTGCTCAAGCGGTCGTAGACCGTCTTGTCCTGGTTCTCGACCTGAAGGCCGCCCGGGTTTTCCGGCTTGATCTTGTAGGGGTCCGGATCGGCCTTTACGACCTGGGAACCATCCTCACCGGCCATACCCGGATCGCGAGATCCGAATACGTACCAGCCGGCAGCGGCGGCGATCGCGGCACCGAAGAGCACCCCTGCGACCAGCCCGAACGACGAGCCGCCGCGGCTCTTGCGACCGTGATACTCGTCGTCGAAGACGTCGTCGGTAAAAGGCGTGGCGCGCAGATCGTCAGTGCGAGGCGCCGACCGGGAGTCCTCGCGGCGTAGCGGCGGGCCATCGCCGTCGCGATCTATCGCCATTTAACGCATCTCCTCAACCGGTTCGACACCGAACACGGCTAAGCCCGACGCTATCACCACGCCGACGCCACGGACAAGCGCCAGGCGTGCCAATGACAAAGACGTATTGTCCGCCTGCAGAAATCTTAACGACGCCGCCTCGTTGCCCTTGTTCCACAGACCGTGAAACTGCGCGGCCAAGTCGTACATGTAGAACGCGACCCGGTGGGGCTCGTGGGCAAGCGCTGCCCCTTCGACCATGCGGGGCCAGGCGGCCAGCATCTTCAGCAGCTGGAGTTCATCCGAATCCGCCAGCAACGATAGATCCGCCGCCGCGAGGCCTTTGTCCGAGAGGTCCACGCCCGGGAACATCTCCGCCGCGTGGCGGAACACCGAGCGACCGCGCGCATGGGCGTACTGGACGTAGAACACCGGATTTTCGCGGGATCTCTCGGTGACCTTTGCGTAGTCGAAATCCAGCGGCGCGTCGTTCTTACGGGTGAGCATGATGAAGCGCACCACGTCCTTGCCGACCTCATCGATCAGGTCGCGCATGGTGACGAAGGTCCCTGCCCGTTTGGACATCTTCACAGGCTCGCCGTTATTCAGCACGCGCACCATCTGGCACAGCTGTACGTCCAGCTTGCCCTTCCCATCGGTGAGCGCCTTCAACGCCGCCTGCACGCGCTTCACGTAGCCGCCATGATCGGCGCCCCAGACGTTGACCAGGTTGACGAAGCCGCGGTCGACTTTGTCCTTATGGTAGGCAATATCGCCGGCGAAATAGGTCCACGCCCCGCTCGATTTCTTCACCGGGCGATCGACCTCATCGCCGAACTGCGTGGCCTTGAACAGCAACTGCGGGCGCGGCTCCCAGTCGTCCGGCATCTTGCCCTTGGGCGGCTCGAGCACGCCGGTGTACGTGAGATCCGCGTCGGCGAGAAACTTCAAAGCGCCGTCGACCTTGCCGTCGTCGACCAGCTTCTTCTCGGACGTGAACACGTCGTGCTGCACGCCCAGCGCGGCCAGGTCTTCCTTCACCAGGTTCATCATCCAGGCGACGGTGAATTCACGCAGCGCGGGGATCCACACGGCGTCGTCGTTCACGCCGGCCCATTTGTCGCCGTCGCGCTTCGCCAAAGCTTCGGCCACGGGCACCAGATAGTCACCACCGTATTGGATTTCCTTGCGCTCAAGGGCTGCTTGGAAATCCGCCTCCGTGATGCGGCCGATGGCTTGCAGGTAGCGCATGCGAAGCGCGCGGGCGACGTTGTCCACCTGTCCGCCGGCATCGTTGATGTAGTATTCCTTCGTCACGTCGAAGCCGGCCTTCGCCAGGAGGCGTGCGAGCGCATCCCCCACCACGGCGCCGCGGGCATGGCCGACGTGCATCGGCCCGGTCGGATTGGCGGAGACGTATTCGACGTTGATCTTTTCGCCCCGCCTGGCGCCGTCGCCATAGGACGGGCCGGTTTGCAGGACATCGCGCAGCACATCGAACCACGTGCTGGGAACAAGACGCAGATTGATGAAGCCGGGACCGGCGACGTTCGCCTCGGTCACGGTCGGGTCGGTCTTGAGCTTGGCGATCAGCAATTCCGCGATCGCCTTCGGCGCCTGCCCCGCCGGCTTGGCGAGGATCATCGCCGCATTGGTTGTGACATCGCCGTGCAACGGGTCGCGCGGCGGCTCAGCTGCGACGCGCTCCAGATCGAGGCCAGCCGGAAGCTTCCCCTCGGCAACAAGGGCGGCGACCGCGGCATCGACCCGCGTTTTGACGGTGGCAAAAATGTTCATGGTTTAACGGCGGGATCGAAAAGGCGGGAGTGTTCGTCCAGGGCGAAACGGTCTGTCATGCCGGCGATATAGTCGGCCACGCGGCGCGCCGTCTTTGGGCTGCGGGCCTGCAGCCCCCCGGCGCGCCAGTCTTCCGGCAGCAACTCAGGCTCTGACAGGAACAGCTCGAACAGCTCGCGCACCACACGGCGCGCCTTGCTTGTCATGCGGATCACTTTGTTGTGGCGGTACATATGCGCAAACAGGAATTCCTTCAAGGATTTGTCGTGTTCCGCCATCTGGCCCGAGAAGCCGACCATGGCCTGCTCCAGGGCGCGCACACCGTCCGCATCCTTGGGTTTCGCCACCGCATACCGGCGGGCGCTCTCCGCAATGACGTCGTTCGCCATGGCGCTGATGACACCGCTCAGGGCCTCGTGGATCAGGCGAGACTGCGCGACGTTGGGGTACTTCACCGCCACCGCCTTGAAGATCGGCCCGACCAGCGGCAATCCCAGCACGTCGTCGAAGGTGAACAGGCCGGCGCGCAAACCGTCGTCGAGGTCGTGGGCGTTGTAGGCGATGTCGTCAGACACCGCGGCCACCTGTGCTTCCGCGCTCGGCCAAGTTGCGAGTTCAAGATCGTGGCCGGCGTTGTATTCGACAATCGCCAGCGGCACGGCCCCATCCCCGTTCTTGTCGAGCAGCGGGCCGTTGTGTTTCACCAGGCCTTCGAGGCACTCCCAGGTGAGATTGAGCCCATCGAATCCGGCATATCGGTGTTCAAGCTTGGTGACGATGCGCAAGGACTGCGCGTTGTGATCGAAGCCATTGAATGGCGCCATGCACTCCTGCAGCACGTCTTCGCCAGCGTGGCCGAAGCAGGTGTGTCCAAGATCGTGCGCAAGGGCCAGCGCTTCGGCCAGATCCTCGTTCAACCCCAGGAAGCGGCAGAGCGACCGCGCGACCTGCGCGACTTCCAAGCTATGCGTCAGACGCGTGCGATAGGTGTCGCCTTCGCTGGCGACGAACACCTGGGTTTTGGACTTAAGGCGCCGAAACGCGCTGCTATGGATGATGCGGTCCCGGTCGCGCTGGAACGGCGAACGGGTCTCCGCCTCGGTCTCATGCACCCTGCGGCCGCGGCTGCGCGCCGGATCGCAGGCCACGGACGCCAGGACGCCGGAAAGATCGCGCAAGGAAGCCATGGCCGCACCCTACAGAACACGTTGTTTTGAGGCAACGCACGGCCAGTCCGCCCGGGCACTTGCCTTGCGTTCAGGGGCCTACGGACCTACATTCCCGTCTATGAACCAGATCGCGCCGGAAATGGCCTCGGTGGGCCTCACCCCGTCCGCCGCCGCCCGGATCAAAGTCCTGGCCGCTAGCGAGGGCAACCCGCACCTGATGCTCCGGCTCGCCGTGTCCGGCGGCGGCTGCTCAGGGTTTTCCTACGGCTTCAGCCTGGATTCCGAGATCACGGCCGACGACAAGGTGTTCGAGCACCACGGCGCGAAGCTGGTGATCGACGATGTCTCGCTCGACCTGCTGAAGGGCGCGGAGATCGACTTCGTCGAGGATCTGATGGCAGCGTCGTTCCGGATCAACAATCCCAACGCCACGTCTACCTGCGGATGCGGCACCTCTTTCTCGCTCTAGGCACGCGCCTTAGCGCCGTTTTTCCTCGGGCCACACATTCCTGCGATTCCAGTCGCGGCAGATGTTTGCGATCGCCTCGTAGTTCGAAGCGGAATCGAGGACGCCGTTCCGCGTGTCCATTTCCTTGTAGAACGCCTGCAGGGACTCCCCCATCCGCTGCGTGATGCGATCGAGGATCTGCTTGGTCACGCGGTTAGGTTCGCCCGTCGCCACCGGCCGCTCCTCCCCCAAAATCCGTTCCAGGGCCAGCCGCATGCGCGGCGCGTGCGTACTCAACGCCTGTGTATTGATGGCGACATGCTGGTTCTCGTGGTCGAGGATCGCTTTGTATTCGCAGGTACCGGGTGGGTATTCGCTGGCGACATAGACATCCAAATCGCGGAAGCCGAGTTCCACTGTCACTTTGGAGAGGTAGACGCAGGCTCGCCCGGGATCGCGGCTTTCGATGCGCGAACTGGCCTCGATGTTGAACTCCGGCGTCGCATAGGTCACGCCAAGCGCTTCGGCATGCACACCGCCGATGGGCTTTTGCCCCTTGGTGCCCATCAGATTGCGCAGCGCCGTCACGTTGAGCGCATTGTTCAGCGTGGGGCGCGGCTGATGGGTTTGAAAGTCCACGGTGATCGGCGTGCGATACGGCGCGCAGGTGGTCTGCGCGGCGGCCGGGTGTATTTGCAAGGTCAGCAGCAGCCAAAGCATGCGGGGTAGCTTGCCCGGAAGCGTGAAGAAGCGCTAGCGCGCGCCGAGATTGATCGGCCGGTCCGCGGGGCAGCGTGGGTCGAACCACTTCTCCCGCGTCAGCAACGCTTCGGGCTTGGGAAAGGCCTGGTACTTCTTCGCATCGAGCGAAATGCGAAGCTCAACGAAGTGTACGTTCTCGCCGCGCCTCGAACACACCGGCAGCACCGCCTTCACGCTCTCACGCCCGAGGTCGCGCGCGATTGCTGCATCTAGGCTCAGGACCCATTAAATTCCTTGCGAGCTGAGTCGTATGTTGATTCGATGGTCGCCTCGCAGGAGGTGCCGCCATGGAAGATGTGTTTATGCTCTCGGAGGCGCAGATGCGCCGTATCGCGCCGTATTTCCCGCTGTCGC
>CANJPQ010000026.1 GCA_947476275.1 Fidelibacterota bacterium | reverse complement strand
TCGTCGATATCCTTCAGCAGGATGTCGGTCGCCTGGACAAGCTGCACCGACAGGCACGTATCCAACACGTCGGAGGACGTCATGCCCTGGTGCACGAACCGCGCCTCGGGGCCGACGTGTTCGGCGAGATTGGTGAGGAACGAGATGACATCGTGCTTGGTCTCCCGCTCGATGGCGTCGATGCGGTCGATCTCCCACTTGCCGCGCGCCCAGACGGCCTTCGCGGCGTCCGCCGGAATGACGCCGAGCTTAGCTTGGGCATCGCAGGCGTGCGCCTCGATCTCGAACCAGATGCGGAACTTGTTCTCCGGCTCCCAGATCTTGGTCATGGCAGGCCGGGCGTAACGGGGGATCATGCGGCGGGTTTCCCAAGAGACGAATTCGCCGGATGTATAGGCAATTCCGGGGGTCAACTCCACCCCGTTCCAACCGCCCGGCCTCAGGCAGCACAACAGCTACCGAAAGGGGGTGTTGTGCCCAAAAGCATATTTGAGTGGAGGCTTTCTTATGACGATTCTCGGTTGGCTGATCCTTGGGATGATCAGCGGGCTTATCGCCAGCAAGATCGTGAACACCACAGGCCAGGGCGTCTTGCTCGATATCCTGCTCGGCATCGTCGGCGCCTTTGTCGGTGGCTGGCTGTGCAACACCTTCGGCAGCGCCGGCGTCACCGGTTTCAACATCTACAGCATGGTCGTGACGACCATCGGCGCCTTCCGCTTGTCTATGCGTGGACTAAACGGTCCGGGCGCTAAAAACGGCTCACCGTGACGCGTGTGGGCCGCGCGAATCAGAACCCCCACCCCGGCGACTAGGTCGGGGTGGGGGTTAAGCTTCTTAACTCAATAAGTTAGTTAGAAATTGTAATTCATGCGCAGGCCGAGCTGGCGCTTGTCGGGCAGTAAAGCAGACACATGGCTGATGACCGTGTTGCGCGGCCCCACGAACGACGCGTTCCAGTTCGGCAGATAGACGCCGTTGGCCTTGAATTTGTCGTCGTCGAACAGGTTGTTGCAGTAGGCGGTCACGGTCCAGCGGTTGGAACGCACGCCGACGCGCATGTCGGCCAGGAAGTAGGCCTCGATCTCCAGCGTGTTCTCGAAGGTGGTGTAGCGCTTTGTCTGGTAGCGCGTGTCTACGTCCACGAACCACGTCATGTCGCCGGAGACTTGACCGCGGACTTCGCCGCCAACCTGGATGTTGTGCTTTGGGGCGCCTTCCAACATGCGGCCGCTGTAGTCGACGAGGCAGCGGTTGGTCGCGTTGTTGGCGAAGCGAACGACTGTGCAGTTACCCGCGCGGGAAATCGCGCCCGCCGAGGTGGTGACGTCGGTGAAGCTGGCGTACTTCGCGTCGTTGTACGTGTAGCCGACGTTAACCGTTACGTTGTCCGTCAGCGCTGCTGCGGCGTCGATTTCCAAACCATAGACCCGCGCCGACGCCGCGTTGACCACGCGGGTAGAGGGCAGGCCGGTGGTCGGGCTCGGCACCTGGACGGAGACCTGCTTGTCGCTGAAGTCCTGGTAATAGCCGGCGACGTTGACCTGCAGGCGATTGTTCAGCCATTCGGTCTTGGCGCCGATTTCGTAAACCCACATCTCTTCCGGTGCGTAGGTGTTGTCCGCGATGGCGGCAAAGGAGCCGCCGACGGTGCTGAAGCCACCCGGCTTCTCGCCTTTCGCCGCCGAAGCATAGAGCAGGGCGTCGGGCGACAGCTTGTAGTCGACGGTGACGCGCGGCGTCCAGAAGTGGGTCGGCACCTTCACCTTCACGAAGGTGTTGATGGTGTTCGGGCCGGTGACAATCGGGCCGAATGCGCCCGAGCAGGTGACGATGCCGTTGGTGATCACGCGGGCACCGGGCGCACCCAAGCCGCCGCATCCCAGCAGGCCGGAACTCGGCACGCCGAAGGCGTTGCCGTTGCTGGTCTCCACTTCCTTGGTGTAGCGCGCCTCACCCGAGATATTCAGACTGTCGGTGATTGCGAACTGCAGCGAACCAAAGCCGGAGTAGTGGTGCGTGTCGCGTTTGACGATGCTGCTGAGGCTGTTGGCCGGCGCGGCGGCAAGGATCGCGCCGCAATTCTGGGCTTGGCCGCCGCTCGCCGCGGCGCAGACCAGATTCGCCCCGGTTTGCTCGACGCTCTCGTTCCAGAACAGACCGCCGAGAACCCACTTCAACCGGCTCTCATTGTTGGACTGAAGACGCAATTCTTCGGTCAGAAGCTTGGTATGCGTATCGATATTGGTTTCCTGGATCGCGTTCACCGTCGGATCGGTGGTGATGTCGCCGACGCCGAACTGGTCGGCAAAGATTGACGATGTCACGTTGCCGTAGTGCGTGATGGACGTGAGCAGTGCGGGTCCGAAGTCGGCTTCGGCGCGCAAGGTCGTACGGAAGATTCTGCGGTCCGAGCCCGGATAGTCTTGGCCCGTGCGCGGGTTCTTGCTCACCGCCGGTCCCGGATAGTCGCTGGCGCTGCCCATCTTCCCGATCACCTGTGGGAACGTGACGTTAAGGCCCGACAAAACCGGGTTGCCGCCCAACGACGGCGCCGTGGTGGCGTTTGCCGGCTGCGGTACGTCGACAGTGCGGGTGATGAAGATGCGCGCCTCGTTGGCGAAGTGATCTTCCGAGTATTCCGCGCGGCCGGTGAGCTTGAAGGTGTCGTTCGGCGTGAACACAGCGTTGCTTGCGACACCGCCGCCTTTGGAGCCGCCAAGGTTGTTGCCGTTGACTCTATTTTTGTAGAAGCCGTCGAAACGATAGAGCGCTCCGTTGACGCCCATGTCGAGTTTGCCCGGAACAATCGGACCGCTGACGCCGGCCTTCGCTTCCAACTTGCCGTACGTCGCGACTTCGCCCTGGAGGCTGCCTTGCACTTCGTCGCTAGGCTTGCGCGTGATGTAGTTGATCGCGCCGACGAAGGCCGATCGCCCGTAAAGCGCGGAGTGCGGACCTTTCACCACTTCGATGCGTTCCACATCGAACAGGCGCGGATTGATGATGAACGTGCCGCCGGCCTGGCCGATGGCGAGGGACGAGATGTCCACGTCGTCTTGCAGCACCGCCACGTTTTGGCGGCCACGCGTCGGTGAAAGGCCGCGCAGGGTGATGCGCGTGTCGGTTCTTGAGAAACCTTCGTCGAGGATGAGTCCGTTGGTGTACTTCGCGACGTCAGCGAGTTCTTCGATGCCCTTGCGCTCGATTGACGCAGCCGTGAAGGCGGTGACAACGATGGGAACCTCTTGGAGGTTTTCCGCTCGCTTGCGGGTGGTGACGACGATCTCGTCGATTTGGGCTTCGGCTTCGTGAACGAAGCCGCTTATGGCGACGCCGGTCAGTAGAATGGACCCAAGCGTCCGGGCGCGCGAAACACGGGACATGTAAGAACTCCCCCTGATAAAAACCCTAACAAGTTAAGGTTAAATCAGAGGCACAAAACTCCCAAACGAATTTATACTATTGTCATGAAGTGCTGACTATTCGCATCCGCGAGTGAAAATACCTAACGGGCCGCCATTGCTCGGAAAATATGCCTAAATGAAAGAACGCGTTTAATCCGCGCGCTTCATTCTAACCGCACTCGAAACAAGGCAGTCGGGCGTCGAAAAGCTGCGCGGTCTTACACCAAAATTTGCGGACTGGAGGTATCGTTCAAGAGCTCATGGCCGTCCGCCGTAATCAGCGTGAGGTCCTCGAGGTGCGCGGAGCCGCCGATCCCGGCTTCAAGCACCGGGAAGTCGACGCTGATGATCATTCCTTTCTCAAGCGTAAGGTTGGCGATGTTGTGCGCGTCCGTATGCAGGATGCCGACGCTGTGCGGGGTGATCCGGACCGCCGTGTCGAAGCCGCCCTTCGTCAACGCTTCCTGACCGATCGCCTGGAGCTGCGTGAACTTCAAACCTGGCCGCAGCTTCTCGCGCACCGCCGCCCACGCGAGTTCGATGCCTTTCGTATGGCGCGCCATGGTCTTCGACGGTTCACCGACGAACACCGTGCGTCCGTAGTCGCCGTGATAGCCATTGAAGGTGCTGACCGCGTCGATCATGAACGATTGGCCATTGCGGAATTCGCCGCGCACCACGTCCGTGTGGACGCGATCGACGATCATCCACACGCCTTTGCTGCCGCGCTGGGCGCATTCGGCATAGAACGTCGAGCGCAGGTCGCGATGCGTGGCGCCCGCGCGCACGGCCTTACATGCGAGGAACGCGGCCTCGGCATTGGCCCGCGCGGCATAGCGCATCAACTCAATCTCGGCGGGCGACTTCACCAGTCGGATGAGGCCGGTCGCGTCGTTGGCGTCGGCGAGTTGCGCCCGCGGCGCAAGTGCTGCGATCTGCGCCCATTCCTCGGCGTTCTGCAGCACATCGGTGCCGACGCGGCCGCGATCGAGGCCGAGGTCTTTCATCGCCTTGCCGAGCGCCTGCATCGCACTCGTCGCTACCGGCCGGCGTTTCGCCTGCTCTCGGGTATGGCGGTCGCGATCGACCTCCAGCCGATCCAACGGCTCCTGCTTGCGGTCGCGGAGCACGCCGATGTCGCCGGCCTTGAGCGGCGCGACACCCGTGCCGACAATCGCGCTGTTGTTCGAGAGGTCCTTCTCCGCCGCCGGCGGCGGATCGGTGTACTGATAAATGGCCACGTTGCGCTCGTCCTGAACGTCGGCCATCTGGAAATAATACGGGAACGACGCCATCACCATCGCGACGGGGAGCGCGCGATTCTTGCTGATGATCGCATAGACGCTGTTGTGCCCGCCGATCGAGGCCGTGAACGTGCCGCCATCGAAACCGGTGAGGTAGTAGCGGTTGATCGGGTGGGCGAGGATCAGCCCCTCCAGGCCCAGTCGCTCCAACACCTCCGTCGCCCGATCGCGATTGACCAGCGGCCCGACGTGATACGGCGCCTGTGCCGGCACCGTCAGAAGCGACTTCGTTTCCGCCGCAGCCCGCGCGCCCGAGGCGGCAAGACCGATCCCGCCGGCTGCAAGGGTTGAGACCAGAGATCGCCGGTCGAGGGTCATCGAAATCGCTCCTGCATGAGGGTCATTCGCGCGTCGCGCATCGAATCATTCGACAGCAAGCTGTTTTGTCGAGCATAGGCGGCGGCAAGGGGGAGTCAATCCGCCGGCGGTCACCCTGAGAACGGGCATCACAAAAGCTTGGGCCCGATAACTAGAGCAGTCCCTCGGTCTTGAACGACACCGTGCCGCCGCGGCTGACGATGACGTGGTCATGCAGCGTGATGCCCACCGCCGTCGCGGCATCCTTTACTTTGCGCGTCATATCGATATCGGCGCGCGATGGCTTTGGATCGCCGCTCGGATGAT
This sequence comes from Fidelibacterota bacterium, assembly GCA_947476275.1. Taxonomy (GTDB): domain Bacteria; phylum Pseudomonadota; class Alphaproteobacteria; order Rhodospirillales; family Rhodospirillaceae; genus SCTM01. The sequence continues at coordinate 53,876 of CANJPQ010000026.1, read as the reverse complement.
TGTGCACCATGAGCCCATGCCATGTTTTACGCGCCGTACATTGCATGACCGAACCTCCCCATACCTCACAGAAAGTTCTGCAAAATCAGCGTTTTACAAAGCTGATTGCGCAATGCCCACGTATAATCGAGCGACGATTGCGATGAACAAACAGCCAACTAAACCGCCACCAGCAAGCGCCAACACCCATGATAACCGACCGTGAAATTCACGCGCTAATCAAACGGTGCTCGCGAGAGCAGCCGCGGCTTGAATTGCCGGACAAGAGCGAACGTGGTGGGGGTAGGCTTCTGTTGCTCGTGCGAAACCTCCTACAGAAGTCCGATCCTAAGAGGGACCGCGTAGTTAGTGAGTGGTACGCGAGATATTATCGCGGAAAAAAACGGAAGCTGACGAAGATTGGTACGTATCCCACGATGCCCCTGGCCGAAGCGAGACGGCTGTTTCGTGAAGACTACGCCCCGGTCATCCGTGCCGGTGCCCAGCCATCCAACCCCTATGCCCGCGTCCTCCACAAGGATGTGCATCAATCTGTGCGCGGGCTATTCACCGCCTACGTTCAGCATCTTAAGGCAAATGGCAAGGGAAGCTGGTACGAAGCCGAAAGGATATTGCTCAAGCGGAAAGGCAACGCGGCTGATGCGTTAGGAGCAGATCGGGCTGCGAACACAATCGAGCCGTCCACGATTGTCGCCTACCTTGCGGAAATTCACTCGCGCGGTCGCATCGGAATGGCACACACGGCCCGCTCTTATGTACGAGCCGCCTTCGCGTTCGGGCTGAAGTCTGAGCATAGCTATACGAGAGCGGTTAGTGACGGGCGCTGGGGGCTCAAGGCTAACCCAGTCGCGGCTATTCCCGCCGATCCTAATGCCTATCGTGTTGGGCAACGCTTCCTGGAACCTCGCGAGTTTCGCGAGTTCTGGGAGTATCTCTTGGACAACCATGATCGTTGGTTCGCTGGCATTTCGTTGCTCCTAATCATGGCTACGGGCCAGCGCGTGATGGAAATTCTGAAGCTTACGGATGGTGACTACGACCGCGAGGCCAAGCTGCTCTCCTGGAAAATGACTAAAAATGGCCGTCCGCACTCAATTCCAGTGCCGGAAACGGCGGTCGATATTCTCGCGACCATCACGCCATCGTCAGGAGGTTGGTTTTTCCCCCATCGGTACAAGCCCGACAGGCACGCTATATCCACTACGCCAAACAAGATTTGCGAAACCTATGCAGACGAGACGGGTGCAAGGCGTTTTACGCCTCGTGACCTTCGACGCACTTGGAAGACACTGGCAGGCCGCGCCGGAATATCCAAGGAAATGAGGGATCGGCTGCAGAACCACATGGCCGACAACGACGTGTCGAGCCGACATTACGACCGATACGACTATCTGTCCGAGCGGCGTGCCGCGATGAAACGGTGGAACCAGTACCTCACCAAGATCCTGTCAGGAAAATTGGACAAACCTATCGCCGGATCGACGGAAGGGCTTGCCGCGTAATCGCTCGGGCTCCATACGCCTTAAAGGGTGGCAGAAAATGGTGGGCAGCCAATGTTGCCCACCATTGTTTTCGTTAGCTCACTTTCTGGTCCGGGATGCACCGGCATTGTTCCTCATATCTTAGTACATCGGCAAAGCTGTATCTTATCACTCCCGCTGAGAACCGAATGTATGGCGCGCCGCCGTTTAGGCGACGGTGCTTCTGAAGCAGTTCGCGGGAAACTCCCCATCTAGCCGCGACTTCAGCTTCATCGAGGTAGAACTCCGACAGAAGTGCCCGTAATTGGTCCGTGGCACTCGGGCCGGTATGTTCTGTAGCTGGATCGGTCTCTGTTTGCGAAACACGTTTTGTCAGACGAATTAAGAGCTCAGCTCTTTTCTCTGGCGACTTCATTTGTATGGTTTCCCATCGCTGAGATAGCTCCGCATGGGAGCAACCTCAGCCTTTACCGAACCGTAGAACTGAGTTTTCTGGGATCGCAAGAACTAATTTGTCCCAGACAAATCAAGATCGGACGCGGTCACAATGATGACCGTCCGTGGCTATCTAAATTGTCTGAGACGAATTAGAATGGAATTGGTTTTCGCCAGTTAGGACAAGGGCAGTGCGGCGATATTCGTCGGCGAAGGTTACGAATATCGAATGTTCTTCGTCCTCTGCAGCGTTAGCGCAAGCGGCGGGGTGTATGTATGCAATGAAAATCGTGCTTCTCGCTAAAACGCCCATCTGGACGCTCGTTTGAGCGATTTCAGCTGTCAAATGAGAGTGTCGGTTTAATTACCGGCGAAACTGCGTTCGCTCAAATTCGCTCAAATTCGGACGAATTGGCGAAAATCCGTAGATTCTCGGTTCGGTAAATTATTCCGTACAGTCACTAACGGGAAAATTACCATGATCCGGAATTGGAAAATTAAGTCGAAACCCATATCGAAATGGGAACGAGAAGAAGCGCGCAGCGAAGAGCAAATATCGGAAGTGGAAAACGTCGGCCCTGATAGAGGTTCGGTAAGGCGCATTATCAAGTCCCCCTTCTACTGGCGCACAAAAATTCGGCGCAAATACGATCCCGCTCGGCATTGGGGCGATTTCGAGAGTAAGGCCACCTGTTACCGGAAGCAGCGGAAACGGATTAATCTGCTTCGGAAGATTTGCAGCAGCGGTTCATGGGCGGCGCAGGGTGAGGTGAGCCCGGTGCTCACCTTATTGGAGGGGTGCCGAAAAGGCCATCGTTGCGGGTCGCCGTCCTGTGCCTTGTGCATGAGGCAGTACCGTCGATGGTTTGTTTCTGAAGCCTTGTATGCGCTTCGCGACCAACCGCGCCCACTCTACTTCACTACCTTGATCCTTCATGAGTACCTTATGCCTCACGATATTGACGCAGCCAAAGTGGTTGCCTTTCGCGACAACGTGATGAAGCGACTGCAAGCCACGCTGCCGCCCGAAGCGCGATTAATCGGATGGGTGGAGGTCTCCTGGGAAGCCGACCAGAATGGCTTCATGGCTCATCTACACGCCGTCTCCGGGGGATGCTCATACAAGGATCTACGCACTCTGAAACCCAAACGCGGCCTGGTGCCAGGCAAGCGGCCTCTTGTGGTCAAGAAAATTAAGGACGGTGACGAGATGGCGGTGACCACCTACACCGTGAAGCAATTCCCGCCGGGTACCCGTATTCGCAAAGCAAAGGCCGAAAGACGCGAAGCCGCTCGTGGCGGCAATCCGAAAAGAAAGGCAATATCCGCCGAAACCAGAAGACTGTTGGGCATGGCCAATTTTCGCGCCGACGAACTCATAATAACGCGTGGGCTCCGTCGCGAGAAGAACGGTCGGAGACTCAAGGAAGTTCGATGAGCGATATAAAGAGGGTGGCGCTGGGCGGGAAGTCGTGGGTACAGCTCGCTACGAAGTCCCAAGCATCAACACCGTCAGCCACCAAGGCAAACCTGAAGCCGGGTGCGACGGAAGAACCTGCCTCCCGCGCGCCCTCGGCTCGATGGCCCGATCATGTTCTGCAAAAGATACAAGGCTTCACCTATAGGCCGTCAAAGACTCGGGTCGAGGCGATAGAGGGGTTGGTTGAGGCGCTTGCACTTACGCTAGGCATCATTCTGCGTGTCGAGGAAAAGGATAATAAGCGGTCCCGCGTAGCATTGTCGAAGAAACTGAAAAGGATTGTGGGTGACCGCGAACGAAAGCCCCGGGGAGTATCAGCGGCACTGCTGCAAGTTGTTAAGTTGTGCTTTCCCGAGAAGAAGCCGAGCGATCACACACAGTACGTTGGCTTCGTTGCTTACTGTCTTGCCAACGAATGGAAACCAAAGGAGGTGCTCAGTCGATTCCGCAAGCTCGATCCAAAGCTCAAGGGCATCAAAAAGCTCTCCAAGAAAGTCCGAAAGTCTGACATCTATACTTTGACCCTGCCGCGATTGACCAAGACGCTGGCAAAGTCGAGCAAGTCGAGCGATGCCTCTGCGTGAATTTCGCATACGGCTAGCCCCGTCAAGAAGCGTTGATCTCTCGCGCCTTTCGCATCTGCTTGCCTTGCATGGCGGCGGTTACCCTCTGCACCACCGATACGCCGGTGCCTAAGTCCCGAGCGATCTTCCGTATTCCGAGACCCTTCCGCCGCGCCGCTTGAATTGCCGCCTCAATGTCCGATCCAATACGAGGGCGGCCAAATCTCTTTCCTTCGGATCTAGCACGCGCCAAGCCCGACATGATGCGTTCGCGAATGATCGCGCGTTCAAATTCAGCGAATACCCCGAGCATCTGGAACATCGCCTTGCCCGCCGGAGTAGTAGTATCGAGCCCTTGTTGGTGTAGGTACAGATCGACGTCCTTCGCGTGGAATTCGCTGAGCAGCCCAACCAAGTCTTGAAGGGAGCGCCCAAGACGGTCCACGGACCAGGCCGCGACCAAATCGAATTCCTTGCGAGCCACGCCCTTCAGCATCGCGTCGAGCCCCGGACGCTGAGTGCGACCTTTAGCGCCCGATATACCCGCATCCTCGAAAACTTGTACGATCTGCCATCCCTGCCGTTTTGCGACGGCGCGCAGTTCCCGTTCCTGATTTTTCGTTGTCTGATCGTTGGTCGATACGCGGATGTATAGCGCCACGCGCTTGAGCATGTTGAAACTCCATAAACTGAAACAGGTGCTGGTTTGCGCGACTAGGCGCGGGCGGCGTTCACAATTGCGCGCAGCCGATTGAGACGGTGCTCTCGTGTGCTTGGCACCGGCATCGTGATCAGTAATGACAGTATGAGCGTGATTGAGCTGTGCGGCTCACTGACATAGTCGCCGAAGCCGTCGAGGTATCGGATGCCTTCAAGAATGACCCACTGAAAAATGCCGAACGGCTGAGCGAGTTGCCGTGCCCACAGCGGGATCGAGTTTACATAGGCGATGTATGGGTCGGTTGTGGGAATGGACGAGGACACCTTTTCCCACGGAGGGTAAAGCGTCGGGTTGATAGGTGTGTCGAAAAGAGATTGCTGCGAGCATAGATAGTCGTCCCACTGGTCGCGCGGCAGGTTGGCGCAAACGTCGATAGTGCAGGTCATGTCGGAACCGAGGACCGGCCAGGTCGGGTAGCTCTCGACTAATAAGGCCGAGAGCGGATCGGCTCTATTGCTCAACCAACACCTAAAATCATCCGCCCATGGACCAAGTACAATGGCTGCATTTCCGACGCCGCGAATAAGGTGGTCGTCCATAAATCGTGCATACGCCATGCCATCACCGCTTGCTCCGATGGTCTGTGTCGATCCGCACGATGAAAGTGTCTTCGGCGATTAGCCGGTAGGTGTCGTCATCCTTGTCGCGCTTTGGGTCGAACAGTCGTTTGCGGTCTATCCAATCGAGTGGTCCGCTATCGAGTAGGATCAAACGCTTTCGCGAAATGCGCGTGAGCACCGACCAGTGATGAGTCGGACCGGCAACCCCTACAATTGCAGCACAGTCTTTTGCGATGAGCGCAACTTCAAGGGCGCGATAGGCCACCGGCGAGCGCACGCGGACCTGCGGCGTGAAGGGTCGAACCCAGTGCAGTCGATCCCCCGTTTTCTTAAGCAGCCAGGCAGCCACAACTGGCAAGAGGAACGTCATGTCAGCGAGATCAACGCCGACGGTTGCCACGTCCAACAGGTTCTTACGCTTTTGCAGTTTCTGCAGAACGTGCCGGAAGAGTGCCTCCGCGTGCTCTTCAGAAATGCGATGCCGACCGCCCAGGCAACAGCTCAGTACGTTGAGAAGGCTGTAGAGCCCGCAGTAGGAATCGAACGCACCTTGACGATAGGGTTTGATGATTTCCTTTCCCTTCGCCATCGGTCAGTACTCCGATGCCAGCATGATCGTGAGCACGCGGTTGGTGACGGCGGGATTTGAGGGATCGGGGGAAAGAAACTTCATATCGAGATCGTAGTAGTCGATCTTGAAAAAGACCCGATTGCCATCGACCGTCAGCGCCGCGAAGTCATGTTCCCCTCGTGGGTCATTGTCTTCGCAGAAGGCGGTGAACTCCGAAATTGCAGTCAGAATCTTCGTCAGTCCTTCTTCACCGAGTGCGCGTATGCCTAAGGTGATGACGACTGTGCCGCCAGTGAACGTAGTTCTAAGGTGGTCGTTGAGTTCTCGAACGCGTGCGGTTTTGGCGTCGGTAGTTTCCATTTGTGACCCTGAGGGGTAGGCAGCAAAAAGGCCCGCTGAGGGTTTCAGTCGGGCCGGTGCCGCAGTGAAGGTGTGGTGCAGGTGAAGTGCGCGTCAGCGGAGCTCAGGGTGCGCGCAGGAGCGGTTTGGATTTTTTGTGCCGCGGCCAGGTCGTGAGCAGCGCGCTTGTGATGATCCAGAGGGTGGGCGCGCCGAACAGCTGCGGCATACCCAGGAGACGGGGTGCTGCGCTGTCACAGGTGACTCCAATGATGGGGCGGTCATGTATCAGCGCATCGCCGAGATCGGCGGCGACCCGAATTTCTGAGTCGGATCGGCATCCTTCGAGCAAAGCGGCGAGTTGTTCGACGAGCATTGCGTTCTCCATGTTGTGAGCTGAGCGCCAGCGAGGGTCGCAGGCGCAGTTCGGGTGATCAGGGGATCTGAGAGTCCCAGGTGGATCGGCGGTTTGGTTCTGAATGTCGGTCAGCGGTGACTTTAGCGATCCGCTCGCGCGCCACCGGGTCTGCGACGAAAAAGTGCGGATTTTCGTCCAAAACGCCGAAATTTTGGGATTTTTGACCCAAAATAGCGGGTTGAAGGTCAACCCAGCCGTTGGCACGGCTCACCCTAACATGCAACCTGGCAGGGCACAATTAGGAAGCTAAATCAATGGGGTAAGCGTTACGGCCTACCGATTTCGCCCTAGGGTAGCCGTAGGGCGCTGCTGTGGGTTTTTGGCTATAAGGGTAGCGGCTGAGCCCAAACGGCCAGCCAGGGGCCGCCGTAGCCCGTTTTTGGGCCGGTTTGACCCCCGGCTAGGGGTCGATTGGGCGTCAGGTCGGGCCAAACCCCTCAAAGCAGCCCTAAACCGCCAATACGCAACTTTATTGCGCACGGGCCGGTTTGCCTTACGAGTGCGGCTTTTAGCCCTTTAGGGCTGCCCAAAACCCGCATTTTTCGCGTTTTTCAACGAAATCGAGGCGCGCGATGGGTCAGATTGCCGTCTACGCCGCCGCACGGCCTTCCAGAACCTTGTCCTGGTAATCGGCCACGGTTTGCCAGAGCTGGCGCATGATTAGACCACCTCGGCGCTCAACTAGCTCGCGGTCGATGTATTCGAGGACCTCTTGGATCTTCCCCAGAGACTTTTCGCCCTGACCGACGTGTTTTTCGAGGCTGAAGAGCACTTTTTCAGTGCCCATCGGCCCTTCCTGACACTTCGCGACGATCTGCTGAACCCATGCGCTAGTGCTCGCCATGACGGCCTCCGTTGGAAATGAGGGTGAGCAACGCTAAACTCACGTTGAGAACAGATCAAGAACATTGCATCGTTCGCGCCAGAGTCGGAGGAGGTGCGGGATGGCTGAGCGGAGATCGACAACGAAGAAGGTGGAGGATGAGAGACGCTTTCGCTTTCGCGTCCGTTTTGAGCGCCCGGAAGGCACCGGCGATTGGGATGTTTCAGCATTGGAAAACTGGCTGACGGAGCGAGTGGGCCGACCCGGCTACGGCCTTCACGACGACGATCAGTGGGGTAAGAAATGGGAGGGGTTTGCGATCCACCTCGACGACCACCGGATCATTTCCGATCTCGTCGCATACATCGACGGTATGAAAATCCAGCGAGTGCGGATTGAGACCTATACCGCGACCGTCGGCGCGAATTTCGCAGACGCCGTTATTGCGGGTATCCGCGATCTAAAGGGAATGATCGCCGAGAAGATCAATCAGCATCACGGCCAGGACGTGTGCTGTCGGGAGACACTCAAAATCAAGCACGGGGTTTACACTGGCGGAATCGAAGATCGGCTCTTGAAGCGCATTGGCACCATGACGCGCCTTGAGGAGCGGCTAGTCGCGGCCCGGTCCTCGAAGGAAGCAGAGCAGCAGTTCACTGTGACACTCGACGAATATGAACATGTGGCCTTGTACGAAGCCGCGCATACACTCTGGGAACCCACGAAGATTGGCGATGCGCTTAAGGATGCTCCGGAAGCAGTCCGAGTTTTGATGGATAGCCTCACGATGAACATCGACTATCTTGTTCATGAAGAATGGGCCGAGGATGAAGCACGTCACCTGGGGCGCTGATGAAGCCTTGTTCGGAAGAATGCCTGCGGGGTGTACCAGTGGATCGGCGCATGTCGAACGTGCGAAACCAAGCAGCTGAATTTTGCCAGCCCCTAAATTCCACGTGAGTGGTGAGATGCCTACGGAAGTTCAAATGCAAGAGGGCGGCGGTCTATTTGATCTGATCATCAGCTCACTTTCCCGCATCGGGAAATTTCTGCTTAAGGCGGGAGAGCTGGCGTTCGCCTATCACGATGCCCATGAAAAGGTGGTTGCGTCTGGATGGATCCCCAGCATGGTCATCCCCTACGCCCGTTTAGTCGAGGAGCTGACGCAATCACCCAATCTAGATGTTGACGGTTTCTTGCGACGATATTTCTCCGAGGAGTTTTCGGAAGCAATGCTTAAGCTGATTGAGCGAGTGAAGTCTCACGCACCCGATCAGCATTGCAAGACTATCCTAGAGCAGGCAATGACGGCACACGCCCAAGGCCTGTATCACTGCGTCTCACCGACAATCTTTGCGGAACTTGAGCGCGTGATCCGCATCAGAGTAGGTGCCAAGAGCCATCTTCGCGTTTCAAAAATCAAAGAGATCATGAGTGGTCTAAAAGCGCAGCCGCTAGCTGTGTTTGTTCAAGCCGGACCGTTGGTGTTGACTGACATCCTCACTGAATATGTATATCGCGATACGAGAGGCGAGAAAGATTTCCCGTTCCTCAATCGTCATACTGTCATGCACGGCTTTAAGCCGGGCAACGGGTTCAAGGACAGCATGAACGCGTTGCTATTAGCGGATAGCGTCTTGGGAGCCCTCAGTTCAAAATACCCTGCAAGCTCAACTGACGCGCAAACTGGCGGTGGTGCAGTGCTGGCAAGCCTCCCACTCGGTTCGGCAAATTCCATAATCGAAGGCAAAGCCACCACATTGCAGGGCTGACGATGGGCCTATCCCTAGGTTTTCGAGTTAGCTGGGAAAACTAACGCGGTTTCACTGGCGCGCTGACTAGGTGCCTAGTTCATTGTCATCGTGTAAGCTAGGCCCGGCTGGTGACGGGTCTAATTGCAGCTCGCATTATAAAAGAAAGCTAGGGTATGAAGGGCAACGCCCGTTCAACTTCAAAGTCTACGAAGGTCGAGGCACTAACCGCGGTTGATCTCTTTTGCGGCGCAGGTGGTCTCTCCGAGGGCTTTCGACAAGCTGGATTTACTATCCTCGCGGGTTCTGACTACGATCCGGACGCGACTGCTACATATGCGGCTAATTTTCCCGAAGCGCGCGCCATTACGGGCGACATTCGTTCCAAGCCTGTCAAAGAGCAGATCCTGGAGTTCGCCCGCCGCGCAACCGTCCTGATGGGCGGCCCTCCGTGCCAAGCCTTCTCCCAAGTTCGAAACCACACGCGAATGATTGACGATCCACGTAACGCCCTCTATCGCGAGTTCGTTGATGTCCTCACGAAAACCATGCCTCCGGCGTTCTTGATGGAAAATGTCACCGGGATGGACCAGATGGGAGCGCGAGAGCAGATACTCTCTGATCTGTCTTTGGGCGGAGAGTATGTGGTCCACGCACAGGTATTGGATGCCGCCGACTTTGGCGTTCCTCAAACAAGAAAGCGATTGCTGTTCATTGGAACTAGATCGGATACGGGTGTCGCTCCTCCTGTCTTAACAGGTTCAGATGCCACACAAGCAATCACGCTTGCTCGCTTTAAGGGCGCGAGACGTCCGAGATACCAAGTTGTGGTGCAAAAGCATATTCGCAGCTTGAGAACGGGCGAAGCACTAGCCGACTGCGAAAACGCGCACATTGTAAGCGCCGCAGACGCCATTGCCGATCTGGTGAACCTATCCGTGGGCAATCGTCAGGACGTTATGCCCTACAGCGATTTGTCTGCACCTCAGAGCGCGTATCAAAGACTGATGCGCAAAGGGGCAGGGCCCGAAGTGGCAAATGTCCAGGTTCCCCGCCTAAATCCAGATACAAAACTTCGACTGCTTGGCATCCCACCTGGTGGAAATCACCGCGACCTGAAAGAGGCGCTTCAAGAGCGCTATCTAACGGGCCAAAGATGGGGGCAGGACAATGGAACGGGGAAGCTTTCACGCAAGCACTTCTATGCCTATCGCAGGCTGCATCCGGACATATGGGCCTGGACGCTCAACACGAAGGGTGACTCTGTCTATCACTACAGCGTTCCTCGAGCCCTATCCGTTAGAGAGTTCGCTAGATTGCAGTCGTTCCCTGACCGTTTCGTATTCACGACTGATCCGCGCTCAGGAATGATTAAAGGCCGCCACGAGGGTGGCCCGGCTCACTCGCGTTATCGTCAGGTGGGCAACGCTGTTCCACCCCTCCTTGCAAAAGCGGTCGCAGTAGAATTAGCTTCTCTGATCGGGCAAGCGAAGAACCGGCGGTATGCTAACGCCGGATAAAGGCGTGACGTGACCGAACCAGAAGCCGATCAAAGCGAAGAAAATCAATCCGCGACAAACCAGGCCGAGGCCAGGATTGTTAGAGCTGCATTTGGTGCGGCTAATCGTGCGCGTCTGATCAATGAATACTTCGATCAGCAACCTAACAGCGGCATCAATCTAGAAAGCGCCTGGGCGCACGTCTACCGGCTATTGCTGTGGATCGATCAAACGACCGGCTTGGGTCATTGTTATGAGAGTGACAAGAGCCAGCCCGGTAAGCGTTGGTACGCCCGCTCGCTAGCATTTCACGATTGGATCGCCGGTGCGTTGGGCACGACGCCCGAGGGCGTCGCGGGCGAAATAGATTGGCTGTTTCTGCGCGCGGCAGAAAACTTGGCCGGAGAAGTTGTGCGACGCGCAGAAAGAACTACGGCCAAGGCCGCGGTGCAACGCAAGCCATATGAGGGCCGTGGCTTTCCGAAACCGGGCGAAGACCCGGAGCTTATAAACATTCTTCGTACATCGCTTGCACCCCACATCTCTTCAGATCCGGCGGACGATGTATGGGATCTAATTGTTCAACGGGTGCGGCAATACCTTGCGCTCGAAAATAAGCGAAAAAACCTAGTCGGCGAAGGATTTGAAGACGTTTTGGCGCAAATCATTCAGCGAACCTGTCGTCGTGCGGACATGCAGGTTCATGCTCGGCAGATTCTGCAGGAAATCCCCGGATTTAAACGCTCACGCGCGGGCGATAAGCCCAACAAGGTAGATGTTTCGGTAGTGCGTTCCTCCATTCGTACATTGATCACGGCCAAATGGAGCGTCCGCGCAGATAGAGAAAAGCAATTTGTCACTGACTATCAGGAATATATGGATGCGGAATCGAATGGTGAGCGGTTCGAATATGTTTTTGTAACCAACGAGTTTGACCCTGCGCGACTGGCGCGAGCTTGCGCGCACCTCGAGAAAAACCATCCGATGTTCACGCACGTCGTGCATATAAATACAGACGCGATTTGTGCCACCTATGCCCTCGCTGATGACGGTAAAGATGACTCAGCTACTATGCATCGAGTGCTGCAATTCATTGCTGATGGCCGTTTGATTAGTCTCGAAAAATGGCTAACTCACCTCGCAAGTTAAAACGCACCCCAATCGGGCGCAGCGAGAATATGCGTCGGATCAAGAGTAAGGACACTCGTCCTGAACTTGTGGTTAGGCAGATTCTTCGCAGTCTCGGCTTCCGTGGCTATCGTCTTCATCGAAAGGATCTGCCGGGAAAGCCAGACATCGCGTTCATAAAACAAAAGAAGGCAGTCATGGTTCATGGTTGCTTTTGGCACGGTCACGATGACCCCGACTGCACAGATGGTCGAAGGAAGCCAAAATCAAATCTCGACTACTGGCTTCCTAAGTTGGCGAGGAACAAGGCGAGAGATGCGGATCGTCTGAAAGCACTGCAAACTCTGGGCTGGGAGGTGCTTACAGTCTGGGACTGCGATACTGAGCACACGGACGCTCTAAAACGCGCACTTCAGAAATTTTTGGGGTAACCTCTTCGGCATGGCCGTCGAGGACATCATTGCAGATCTGAAGGCGATGACCGCTTCCGAGTTTAATCGGAAGCGGCTGTTCAATTCCCGCGCATGGTACTTTGAAGCCAACCCCAATGGCACGTTGCAAGGCGACTACGATGACTTTTGCGGGTTGCTCGCTCAGGTATTGAACGTCAATCCCAGAAACCTCGCAATCGTGGGCAGCGCAAAGTTCGGCGTTAGCCTCGCGCCACCCAAGAAATTCAAACCATTTGATGCCACCTCGGATATCGACGTGGTGGTAGTGGACCAATCTTGGTTTGAAGAAATCTGGAAACATTTGCGAGAAGCAGACTTGAATGGGTACGGCGACGCCAAAAAAGAATACGCCCGAGAGATATTTCACAAATATATATGCCTAAAACCAGACCACCACTTCGACACCAACTATCTTCGCGAAGTCATCAAGAAGACTGACGATATCAAACGTAGAGTGGCAACGCCTCTCGGGATTGTACATCCGATTACGTATCGAGTTTATGCCCACTGGTCTGACGTGAGCGCCTATCACCTGATGAGCACGCAGAGACTGAAGGATAGCCTGCCATGACTCTCAACGAAGTAATTCAACCAAGCAGACTGACAGTTACGCAAATTGTCGGTCACATGCGCGACAAAACATATTACGTCGATCACAGCTTTCAACGCAGGCTCGTGTGGACAGAACGGCAAAAAGCTCGCCTCATTGAGACGATCTTGATCGGCTATCCCATGCCGGAAGTGTACCTCTGGCAACAACCAGTCGATGCCGCTACAGGTCAACAGCGGTTTAGCATCGTTGATGGGCAGCAGCGGTTAACTTCAATCCTTCAATATGTTTCGAATGAGTACGCTCTGAAGAGTGGATACTTAAATGAAGAAAATCAGGCCGCCATTTTCACCGACACGCAGTGGAAGGACCTAAAGGACGACCTAAAGACGCTCATCTGGAATTATGTGATCAACGTGCGCACCATTCCGCAGAATGTCGCCGAAGAGGAAATTCGACTTATCTTTACTCGTCTAAATGAAACGGATAAGTCGCTGAACCCACAAGAGCGCCGAAACGCCCAATTCGATGGACAGTTTGTCGCGGCTTCCGTTGCACTCGCAGACACTAAGGAGCTGAAAGCGGTCGGTGTGTTTGTTGAAAAGGACGATATCCGTCGCATGGAGGATGTCGAGTTTGCGAGCCAGTTGTTGATCTACGAACGAGCGGGGATAACGAGCGACACGCCGAAATCAATCAACAACATGTACGATAAGTACAATGACGAATACGCAGAGCGTGACGTCGATCTCGCGGCAGCTAAGAAGAAACTGCAAATCATCGCTGACGTTTTTGCCCTCGACGAGAATGTGCGGCGGTTCTTCGCCAGCCCGAACCACCTTTACACGCTATACTGCGTTACAGACATTCTGAAGCTGGAAGACCCCAAGTTGCTTGCTGAAGGTCTTGCCGAGTTTGTCGTTTACTACAACGAAAAGCGCGATGCAGAGATGCCGACTGTCGGCACATATAGGGAGGGTGCGAGTTACCGAACCCGAAGCAAAACAAGCCGTGAGAAGCGAGTATACAGCTTGCTCACCTGGGTAAAGGAATGAGCCAAGTCAGCGGCGTTTAAATATGTGACGACCCTCGCAATGATCGCACTCAACGGTTACATCCCCCTGACGCCGCTCCCAGGCCATATAGAACAGAGGTTCGTCAGTCTCTGGGCATTTTTCTTCGCCAAGTTCTTCGTAACAAGCCTCGCATTTGCCGTTGACGACGGTCTGTCCCCCACACGAAGGGCACCGCGCTAGGTATTGGTTTGGATGCTGCTCCCGCACGAAAGCTTCAATGAAGCGAGTATACGCATCCAACTCGCGCCAATGGATCGCTTCTACTACATCGCGCTCCACCGGAGTGCTCTGCCAAACCAAATCGCTCGAGGTCTCCTGAACAACCCGCTCCATGTACTTAAGCAATGCGACCATAACCTTGGCTGCGAGCGACACATCAAATTCTTCTGACATAGAACGGTGAGTGAACCCGTCTCGATGCTGTTTAAGGGCGAGCAGTAAGGTGAATAGACTTCGCTCCGAGCTCGTGAGTTTGGCAATATTTTGCTCACCCATAAGGCGATCAATCAGCCTTGAGAGGCTAGGATACTGGCGCGATGTATTTGCAAAAACATCGCTACTTGGATCGAGTTGCCTCAATCTCAAATGACAGATGCACTCCGCGGCATGGTGAACGCTTAGGACGATCCACTTGTCGTGGTGCCACCTATTTTCCCGCTCGCGAGATCGGTTGTCGAAATGATCCAGGGCATGTTGGAGCGAGTCGCGCCCGTTCCTCCACAATTGAGCCGTCGCTTCGTCAGAGAGCACGTTCATGTCCTCGTGCCGTGATGTCCGCTAATCTTTTGCGTCCCAACATCTAATTCCCACGCATACGTTCTATTTGGTCGTCTATATGACGCTCTACCGCCATTGCATTCTCCCTTAGCGCCTGCCGAACCTCTTCAGTTTGCTCTAAGAAATCGAAATAGACCTTCAGCGCCTTGTGGGGGCTGTCAGCGTGTCTCAAATCCTCAGCGCGCTTGCGCCATCCGGGAATTGGATCGGAACGGAAGGCAAATTCATAGTTGGACTTGAACCAATCAACATACTTCCATACCGAAAGTTCGCCCGCGCCTCTCTCTGTCGCAATCTCTCTGCCCTTTTCGCTGAACGCGACGGCCCAAGCCTGACAACTTACGATGGCGTCATCGCGCGTCGATTTTTGAGGCGCATCGTTCGACACGATATCGAGATCGGTGTCTGTCATCTCCACGATTTCCAGCATGTGATCAGACAGGGCTTCAGGCAGCATTAGACGCACACTCTCATGGGCTGCCGCAAAATCACGGCACGCCAAATGGAAGTGATCCAGCTTTCCCGGAAACGACGAGGGGCCGCTAAAATACTTCTTGGCTCTTTCCGGAAGGACTTGATTAGATGACCAATAGAAGTGTGCTGGACGCCAGATTGCAAGAAATGCACAGGCGAGATGGAAATAGTATCGCGCGAGAATGAGTAAGATCGCCTGATGTTGGACACCGAGGTGATAGACTTCGTTACGCCGCCGATGCAGAACAACAATCGAGTGAGCTACCTCAGGTGGGATGATTCCTAAGAGCTCGACAAGCTTCACCTTCGGCTCAAAATGCTTGCTGATAGCTCGCCCCAATGCCGCGTGGTGACGGAACTGCTCTCGCTTGTAGGCAAGATGCTGAAGTTCGAGCTGAGTGTCAGTCGCGATTTTATGAAAGGTCAACTCGACCGCATTGTCCGTGAGCATCAGCGCAAAACGCGCATTGTTGGGATCACTCAAACCAAGGTGCTCGTCTGCCAGATCAAGCTGTTCTAAAATGTCGCCTAAAAACTTCAGCATCTGATACTCCGACCTGAACGGAAATCACTTGATTGCCGTACCTCGTTGGCACCCCGTAAAAAACTGCGGGAAAGCAGCATTTCGGCAACCCGACTATGGGAGGGTTTTGCGTACAGGGCGATTGGGCGACATGTGCGGGCTCAGGGTATGGTCAGTTGCCGCCATGAATGAACTACGCCACGCAGCTCATGGGATCGTTCAAGACCGCCACAGACGCCGAACTGTTAGAACTTGTGCGCCGCCTTTTTGACGCAGAGGGTCCGGCTGCGCTTTCATTTGATCGACTAAAGCGGCAAGGGTCCCTCTACTTCGCCCTTTATCAGCGTGGTATTCGCCAGAAAGAAATGCTGGTGCGTTTGGGCCTCACAGAAGAATACCAAAAATACAAGCGGTCTATTCCACTTGTAAGGGGCGGAAAAACCACTGAACGGTGGACATGGGATCGCGTCGTGGAGAAGGCCACCGCAATCAAGACGAAGGAGGGCTTTCTGCCACCCGCTCAATGGTTCCAGTCGAACGGCCAGGGCTCCTTAGTCCAGGCGGTCTATTACCTTGAACGGAGCTGGGAAGACCTGCGTTCGGTGATAGGCGACTTCGACAGCAGTTCATTTGTAGAATCGAGGACTGGCATTAGGTGGCGCAGTCACCCTGAGGCGTCCTTCTCGAATTTCCTTTACGCTCGCGGAATTGAGCATAAACGCGGAATGAAATATCCCGAAACATATGGGCAGCAGGCGACAGCGGGCTATGCCTACTACGATCTCCATTTCTTGAGCGCACAGGGCGAATGGATAGACGTTGAAATCTGGGGTGATAAACCTGGCGGTCACGACGAAGTTCATTACCGGCAGAAGCGAGCCGACAAGGAACGGTTCAACGCAAACAATCTCCGTTTTCTAGGTGTTCATTTCAAAGACTGCTTTAGCGAGCCCAAGCTCACCGAGATATTGTCGCCCTTCGTTGGCGTAATTGAGCCTTTCCGTTTTCTGAAATCGACGGATCCTCTAATTCAAACGACGCATTGGTCAAATGCGGATGAGTTGTTAGCCACCTGCGCGGCACTTGCCGAGACACGGCCAGGCGGCCAATTTCCGCCTGAGGATTGGTTACGAAAACGCGGTCAGCACGCGGATCGTGAGGGACCCCCATACAATACCATGTCAGTTTACATAAAGACCTGGCTCGGGGGAGTGAGGAATGTTCGGAAGTTGCTTGGACAATCACATGTGAGCACTGAGCAGTGGGATCGTGATAAAGCACTCAAGGCGTACCACGACTTCTATCGTCGCCATGGCATGACCACTGGTCAGGCGCGTCATGTGCGGAGCGGTCACACCAAAGAGGTGAGAAACGAAGCAAGCCGAATTGAAGCAGCAGTTATCAAATACGCCTCAGGTGCTGCCAGCGCCAACCGGGAGCTAGGTTTGTCGGCATCTAAACGGAGCAAATGGGCCGGAGGAAACCTCTTAGAAGAATATCGTAAAGTAGTTTCGGACTGGGGCCTCTCGCCCAGTCAGCTACGATACGATCATGAGGTCGGAAAGCGCCTTCTTCCTCGGGAAACTTATATACATCTCGGTCAAATAGTTGATGCAGCCACGCGCATTTATGGGGGGACTACGAAAATTCACTCCATAATTGGCTTCGCACCGCCGAGCAGAAAAAAAAGATGAGGCGTCGAAAAGACTCGTCGCGTCGCCATGCTGACGTTCACGCTTGATACTAACTGCATCATTGCGCTCGACGAAAAACGTCCCGAGGCGGCGCACCTTCAGAGTTTGATCGCTGCTCACGATGCCGGAAATGCGGATGTTGGACTGGTCGCGATTTCAGCCTCGGAGCGACAAAAGAAGGGAGGGCCGCTAGAGGATTTTCGTCACTTTGAACAGCGCCTAGCTTCACTAGGTTTAGATCGGTTAGTGCTTCTTCCACCGATGTTCTACTGGGACCTTGGATTTTGGGATCAGGCGCTATGGGCCGACGATGAAAAGGAAGCGTTAGAACTCAAAATACATTCTGTCCTCTTTCCGAATATTGATTTTTTGTGGTCGGTCTTTTGTCAGGCAAGGGGCGTTGATCAAAATTCCCATGAAGCCCGCTGGCGCAATGCAAAGTGCGATGTTCAAGCTCTCTGGACGCACATTCACCATCACCGCGATGTTTTCGTGACGAGCGATATGAATTTCCATCACGCTGGCAAGAAACCCCAACTCATCCAGTTGGGTGCCGGGCGAATTGAAAGCCCGCAGACCGCAATATCTTTGGTCTAGTCAAGGTGACGATGGGGTGGTTTTTTCCGCCGCCCGGGCCTTGCGTTCCGCATCCAACCGCATCGCGTTCTTATATCGCTCAGTGTTCATCATTTCGGACTTGAGGACTTCTTTGCGGCGAGAAAGGTCATTGATTTGAGTTAGGAAGTCATCAACTGGCACGAACCCGCCGTATTTCTTCCATACACCGTAAAGCAAATCCAATAGTCCAATCCCAACGTCAGCAAGACGCCATAAGTCCGCTTTAACAAAATGGGCGTCTTCGTAGTCAAAGAACGGAGCCGAAAACTCCTCTGGCTTAACGTCGAAAATTTGACTGGCGGCAAGGAGGCTTGCGTGTGTGTCGTAGTCATTTAGGGCGTCCTTGACGGTCTTAATCGTCGCAGAGCCTTCGGGAAACTCTTTGACCAGCCAATCGTAGATTTTTCGACGCAGCTTTTGCGGAAACTTCGCCATGCCAGTGGAGTCGTGTTCGACAAAATGATGGTCGTCCGTATTCGCGACTGCAAAGCCCGCGAGTGCTCCGACCTCTAGAACTTGTCGCAAGTTCATGGACGCTTGGATTTTGTGGAGCCGCACCGTCGAAAATATTGCGAGCAGGTGATGCTTTTTTAGGTGTGCGAAGAACGCCGCAAAGTGGTGACGATCCTTGCTTACGCTCTTCATAAAGAGCGACAGGAATACGTTTACGTTTGTCGCAAGAACGTAGTATTCGCCATATCGGTTGATGGCTTCATGCACCATCCGATGTTCGCTGTCGTTGATTTCCCCTAGGTTGCCCTGCGGATAAATGCTGCGCTGCTTTTCACTCATTCAGGCTCGGCTACTCCCGTCGAAATAATTGCTGCTCTACTTCCAGCCACGACACATATCCAAAGGCCTTTGGCGTTTTTCCGCCCCAGTGATCCGTGGGCAGCAAGTACGCGAGGTCACCGCTAGGACAGCCATCACTCCTCCACTCAGCTTCTGGGGCGTAAAGTCCACTGAGATACATCTCCAATCTCATGTCACTCGTTCCTTTGGTCGCGGCCATCTCTGCGATCCTCGCGACCTCCGGAGCGGGAACATCCACCACCAATCGCCATTTGGTGAGGATATTAGTTTGGCTGTTGGCCTCATACGCTAAGCTACACGGCCAACGCCTTTGTTGCTCTGTCGTGATATGCCATGCATCCCGCGTGTAGTTATCTAGTGTAGTAAAGAAAACCAAAATCTCTGCGTCTCGGTAAGGAGTGCCCATCATTGAGATGCGTCTCTTGCTTCCCTCGAATGTAGCGATTGCCTCAACATCCCCCCGTTCATCACCTAGCGACAGGTTGATGGTTCGACTGACGCTCTCTAGGTGCGGCGCGATTTGATAGCTATATTCGGGGATTAGGGCATACCGGTTCCCCTTGAAGGTTGCATGGACTCCGTCGCTTTCTAGATCCGCCATCCCCATAGAATACTCTCCTGCGGGCTGAACCTTCTTGCGCGTTCAACTGCCGCTGTCGTGCAATCGGAATGGTATTGTAGCCATTTGTGCGGGCCATTGCGACGTTACCCTAAGCGGGGTTGATACGTGTCTCGTCAACTTGAAATGCTGCGGATAGCGAAGAATGGGCGAACCCCACAAGCACCACTTCATACCAGCGTTTTATCTGCGCCAGTGGCATGGGCCGGATGACAAACTGATCGAATACACGATTAAACGAGGGAAGCTGATCGCAAAAGCGGTCAACGCCGTTTCGACGGGTTTCGAGCGCGACCTATACGAGCTTGAGGAACTACCGTCGCCGCTTTCGCAATTCCTGGAGAAGCAATTCTTTAGTTACGTGGACCGCACCGCATCAGACGCACTTGCAATGCTGCTCAAGGGAGTGCCAAAGCGCCTATGGTCGAGCGAGATGCTCAGCGCATGGACGCGTTACCTTATTGGGATGCACACAAGGCATTACGACACGATCCCAGAGATACGCGATGCTGCGAAGACTCTGTGGGCGGCGAGTGGGCAGCAATCCCAGCGGATTTACGAAGGAATCCGCCAACCTGAAGACCCAACCACGTTCGACGAATGGATTGCGATCCGCGATCCGCTTGTTCCACACAAAGCGGCCATCAACCTTATGATTGCCGCCATGGACAACCCTATTGTTGGTCAGCACATCCTTGAAATGCATTGGGAGGTTATAGAAATCGCCGCAACGCCACGTCGCTTCCTTGCCTCAGATCGTCCGTTAGGAATGTATCTTATCAAAGAGCCCACAGGTTCTATCACCCTGCCTATTTCACCTACAAAGCTGTTCGTCGCGGTCAACAATCCGAATTACCTAGATAACTTCCGTCGGCAGAAATGTCGGGAGATCGTGGATCAAATCAACGGGGATCATATTGCCCGTGCCCGGCGCTTCGTATGGGCGCGGGACAAGTCGCGTCCACAAAGCGAGTTTGTTCGTCGCCATATGAGTACGAGGATGGAAAAAGCGCCGTTCTTCCCATCGCTCACCAATTACCCGTCACTCGTTCCGTAACGGGAGGCGGTAACGTAGCGCGTCATTGGCGCTCAACGCTCGCACTCAAGCCGCATCTTATGGTTACGCCAATCTCCAGGTGGAATTAACTTCGTTCCCCAGATCCCAAGCCCCGCCTTCTTAGCAGCCGCTTCAGCGCCTAGATATTTGGCTCGCAAGGGATCGCTCTTCTTGAGGTAACGACCGTATGCGACGGCCTGTCCGGTCTCCAGCATCGCGAGGCTAAGGTCAACTTCGCCAGCGGTGCAGCGAGCAACGACCCGGTCATAGCTTTCGCCACGGCCTTCGCAAACCAGCGGGCCTGTCGCAAGGGAGTTGAGAACTTTACGGGCTTCGTCGCCACAGGGGCGGCAAGTGTCGCCGACTTTGCACTGCTGCTTCAGCTCGGGCGCATCTATGCCGAAAAGTCGGATGCGTTGTCCCGTCGTGAGGGTAAGGGTGTCACCGTCGTGAACGGCCTTGGCGGCGGCTGTCAAAGTCTCGGCGTGAACGGGGGCTATCGAGAGCACTGTCGCGGCCAACAAGGCCGACACAAACCGTACCCGCATTGGACGCTCCCCCAACATTCCACCGTTAGCTGACGCTACCCCATGAAGCGCCTTCGCGTCACGAGCCTGCGCCGCCGGTGCAATACGGCCCCCGGTAACCCTTGCGGGCTTAAAACCCCCTTGTACCGATAACTCTCCCGATTTTCCTCGGTGCCTGGGCTCGATTTATTGGCGCTTTCGCGCGTCGCCGTAGGGGTACGCAAACCAGTTAATAGCCGTACATGGCTGCTGGGGTAAGACATACCTGGGTCTCTTCATCGACCGTATCGACGTCTCAGACGCTGACGGGAACGTCCCACTTTGGTCCAAAAATGGCGTGCCGCAGGTAACGAAGATGGGCACTACTGGAGCGTCAGTTTCCACCCGTAAACGGCGCGATACGACTGAGCCATCCCGGTCGTCCAGTGCGTCACGATCCGGTCCAAGCGCATTGTCCCCGGCGAGCACCCGGCGCCGACCCGGCCAGTCCTCTCACGGCTAGGCCTTCTAGATCCCAATGAGCCCATTGCAAGCCGGTATCTACCGGAAATGGACTGCATAGCGATCGAGTGGTAAACAGGGAGTGGGACCAACGTGAGGTAGCGGTCGCAAGGGGAGGGGCGATGCGATTCTTGCCGCTGATATGGGCCGGCCTGTGGCGCAAACCGCTGCGCACCACGCTCACGTTCCTTGCAGTGGTTACGGCGTTCCTGCTGATCGGTGGCTTGCAGGGTCTCGACGCGATGTTCGACAACGCTATTTCGATCAGCCGTCTGGATCGCCTCTACATTATGAGCCGCCTGAATAATAACGGCGAAGTCGCTCTGCCGATCAGCCATGCCGCGCGCATCCGTGCCATTTCCGGCGTAGCCAGCGTGACGCCAATCGATCTAGTCGCCGGCTACTACCGGGATCCGAAGGAGATTGTGACCGGCTGGGCGGTCGATCCCGACTCGTTCTTCGACGTCTTTCCCGAACTGAGCATTCCCCCGGACCAGTTGGCTGCCTGGCGTCAGAATCGCACCACCGCCGTGGTCGGGGCCGCCCTTGCTACGAAATACGGCTGGAAGATCGGCGACCGCATACCGCTGATCTCGGGCCCGCGCCGCGACGGTCCAACCGAATTGGCGTTCGAGATCTCGGGCATCTTTACCGAGCCCGGGTCCACCTCCTTGACCAACGAAGAAATGCGGCTTGTCACACATTACGCCTATGAGAACGAGGAGAAGATCGAGGGCCGCGGAACGGCGAACCTTTTCGCAGTGCGCGTCAGCGATCCGGCTAGCGCGGCGACGGTCGCGGTGACTATCGACAATCAATTCGCGAATTCCGCGGATGAGACCGAAAGCAGCTCCGAGAAGGACGTCGGCTTGGTGAAGCCACGCATGAAACAGCCTTCGGATCGGGCGCAGGCCGCGTTCGACGCGATACCGGTTTACTGCGGCGCCGAGGGTTTGATCGACCAAGAGGCGATCTATCAGCCACCAGGCCAGCGGCCGAAGGAAAACAGCACTTCCTTCGCCTTGCTTCGACTCCCCCATTCTCATCGTCGCGTGTTTCGAGCGGAAAAAGGTCGGTTGAAGGTGGACCGTTGCCATGGGAACGCGGCGCAGTTCCGCCACTGATCGGGCCGCAAAAGCCAGGACCCCGCCAATGATTGCGGTTTCGCCAGGCAGGATATCTGCGGCCATCGCATCATGCGCGGCAGCCAATTCCTTATCTAAGGCCCGGACGATGACACGCAGGAAGCGGATAGGATGCGTGATGTCGGGATCGTTGATGCCGCGCAGGTGATCCTCGGCAGAGCCGATCGGCGAAATGGTGAGGCCCGCCTCGCGAGCGAAGGGCTCGAAATATGCGTTGGCATAAAGCCTAACGTCGTGGCCTCGGTCGCGGAGGGCCTTTCCCAACGCTATAAACGGCAAGGTATCCCCATGCGATCCGACCGCGCTGACAAGTATCCGCATCGGCAATGATCCCCTCGAATTGCCAAGGCTAGGGTAAATTGAAGTTCATGCAAATCGACGACGTATTGTCCGCTGCAGACGCGTCTGCGGCCGCGGCGCACGGGAGGCAGTGCGAATCCCCGTTTGGGGGTATCCGTCTATGCCATTGATCGCCAAGTGCAGGAAACTGGCGTGCCAAGCAGGATGCATCTGCGAAAACCTGGATCGGCCAGGGCTGGTTCGAGGCATAGATTGGCGTGCCAACGGGGATTCGAACTGGTCGGTTGTGTGTCGAAGCCCAGTCTATATAGGGTGCGACCAATCGCCCGAAAGCCTTGGGAAACCCTAGGAAGTTATTTTGTCGCACCTAGCCGTTAAGTCGTTGATTTCGTTAGATTGCAGCACCCCGTCCCCGGGCACCACCCTGTCGCCGCTTCACGCTCATGAACTAGAATGAGACCGAAGACGCAGGTCAGGCGATGGCCTCTCGAAAGCACAAGTTAAAGACGACGCGTGAGAAACCACCGCCACCCGATGAGGAGGGCGAGTACATCCTGACATGCGTTGTATGCGGCCAGAGCATTGACATTCGAGATGAGGCGCATCTCGAACATCATGAGCAGGAAATGCACAATCCCCTGCCGCGGCATTGAAGGCCAACAGTGTTGGCAAACGCCGACTTCGTCAGTCCTTTAGCTTCTCAAGTGCTGTTGTAATCAGTCCCTTGAGCCGCTCGATCTCTGCGATTGCATCCTGTCCATGCTGTCGGAAAGTTGGGGCGCGGATTACGCGTCGTGAATTATCGCGTCGCCTGATTAGATCGTAATACGCTTTGAACACCGGCTCTCGTACCGCAGCGTCCATCTTCACGGCCTTATCGGCAACAGCTTCAAAGGCGATAGTGCTGATGTTGGGATATAATACTATTTCGCTGATCTTATCGGTGGGGCCTTCGTCTGCATTGCTGAGTCGAGCTTTCCAGTCCGAAATCTTATCATCGCAAGTCGCATAAGCGTGCTTAAGTTCCTCTGCGATAAGGGAACGTGCCGTCTTTACGGCTCCTCGATCCTTATATTTGTCATAGGCGATTTTGAGAAACCAGGAAGCGCCGCCAGTCACGGCAAGTTTAACCGCGCCAATAATTTCGGGGGAAAGGCTGAATTGTGCGGGAAGCGAAGCTAACGCCGCCCACACGGCAAGAACGACCACCAGGACCACGACGGCGGTGACGAGAAAAGACAGTTCATCTTCCACGTCCAAATGCGGCATCTCGACCCCCGTGTGCTTTAGCTGACGTCCATTCTACACAATGTGGAAATCGCCGCCCGAAGCGCGGGTGAAGCCTTTGCCAGCTGTCCAGTAGACGGCGACTCGGTACCGAGCATGACAGACCTGTACACAGCCTTACCGCTGTTGCTGCAAGTGAACCGCCAACAAAACCGCCACCTAGCAGGGGGTTAGCCCACTCAAGTCATTGATAAATCAGGCCGCCGCTACAGAGGGCTTGTCATGCACCATGATGAATGCGCTCGCATTGAGGTCGAGCGCCTGCTTCACCACCTCGCGCGGATACACCGGCGTGTGATCGACCGTGCCGCGTTGCTGTTCCACGTCGGCGAGGATCTTGTTCTTGCGGTCGAGATAGATCACGCGGAACTGTTCAATGTCGCCGTAGGCTGTCTTGGCGGTGAGGTAGTCGAGCAGTGCCGACCACGACGAGATGGCGTCGGTCGTCTTCATCTTCGGGCGCAACAGTCGCAACGCGGCTTCCTGCACCACTTTTAGCGCTGCAACGCCGGCAGGTCCCATGCCGTCGACCTTCTGCAAGGCCGCGGCGTCAGCGGAGATCACGTCGGCGAAGCTGTTGTTGAAGGTCTTCAATAGATCCTTCGCCAGCGGCTTGGTATCGAGGCGCGGCTGCGCCATCGCCAGCAGCATTTCGAGCAACTCGTAGTCCGGGACGTTTTCGGGCTCTTTGTGGAAGCGTTCCCGGAGGCGCGCGCGATGGCCGAGATGTCCGGCTTTGGTGGGCGTGGATTGCTCGTCAGTCGCGACGGCGGCAAACAACCCGCCGCTTGCATCGTCGAGACCTTTTGCCCCCCGGCTGGTCATCGACGTCGCTGGCTTACAGCGGATAGGGCGGGCAGGTGTAGCCCTTGGGCGACAGGGTGAAGATCTCCGCCCCGTCCTTGGTCACGCCGATGGTGTGTTCGAACTGCGCGGAGAGCGACTTGTCGCGGGTCACGGCTGTCCAGCCGTCCTCCAGCACTTTCGTGTCCGCACGGCCGGCGTTGATCATCGGCTCGATCGTGAAGATCATGCCTTGTTCCAAAATCAAGCCTTCGCCTGGCTCGCCGAAATGCATCACGTTCGGCGGCTGATGGAAAACCGTGCCGATGCCGTGGCCGCAGAAGTCCCGCACCACGGTGAAGCGGTTGTCTTCCGCGAACGACTGGATGGCATAGCCGACGTCGCCAAGCGTGGCGCCCGGCTTCACGGCGGCGATGCCGCGCATCAGCGCTTCATAGGTCACTTCGACAAGACGTCGGGCCTTGATCTTCACGTCGCCGACGAAGTAGGTGCGGCTGGAATCGCCGAACCAGCCGTCGAGGATCGGCGACACGTCGATGTTGATGATGTCGCCGTCCTTCAGCACGCGGTCGCCCGGGATGCCGTGGCAGACGATGTGATTGACCGACGTGCAGACCGACTTCGGATAGCCGCGATAGTTCAGGGGCCCCGGGATGGAGCCGGTCGCGATGTGCATGTCGTAAATGATCTGGTCGATTTCGCCGGTCGTAATGCCGGGAACCACGTGGGGCGTAATGTCGTCGAGCATCTGCGCGGTCAGGCGGCCGACCTTGCGCATCGCTGCGAAGGCTTCGGGGCCGTGGATCTGCACATCGCGGGGACGTTTCAGGGCAGCGTCACGCATCGGGACAAAACGCTTTCAGGTAAAGGACGTCGGACAGGGTTGGGTCCGCCAACATATATGTCCTTAGCGCGGTAAATCCAACGTCAACGGCGCATCAACATGAATGCCGTCGGGGCCGACCTTGGCGGTGTAACAAAGCACCTCAACCCCTTCCGCCATCGCGGTTTTTAGGCCCTGCGCATAGGTCGGGTCTATGTCCGCCGCGATAGCGAAGCGGGCACAATCGCCCCGCTGGACCAGGTAGAACATCACCGCCCGGGACCCGGCGCGGACCACATCCCCCAATTCTTTCAGATGCTTAGCCCCACGTTCCGTCACCGAATCGGGGAATTCCGCAGGCCCGTCCGCGGCGCGGCGCATGGTCACGTTCTTGACCTCCACGAAGCAATGCGGCCGGTCGGGCGCCTCCAGCAGAATGTCGATGCGCGAGTTCTTGCCGTACTTCTGCTCGCGCTTGAGGACCGGGTAGTTCGCAAGCTCCGGGACGCGGCCCGCCTGGATGCCCTCGGCGACGACGAAATTCGGAAGCGCTGTATTGATGCCGACGAGTGCACCGCCGACTTCGATGATCTCCCACGTGTAGCGCAGCTTGCGGTCCGGCTTGGCGGCCGGCGAGAGCCACACCCGCGCGCCCGGTTCGCGCACAGACAGCATCGAGCCCGGATTGGCGCAATGCGCCGTCACCACTTCGCCGCTGGCGAGTTTCACATCGGCCAGGAAGCGCATGTAGCGGCGCACGAGCGTGCCCTCGATCAGGGGCGCGTGGAATTCCATCAGTGCGGCTTCCGGATCGTTTCGCCCGCAGGCCTTTCTTCGGCATCGAGCGCGCTGGCGAGGCTCACCTTCGCGCTGCCGGGACGCAGGGGCTTCTGCTGCGATTGATGGGGCGCCCAGGCTGTCAGCGTCACCAACTGGAATGTCGCGGTGATGCGTTGCGCGGGATTAGCGAAGCGCTCAGCGTAAATCTGCGCGGCACGCAGGAACACCGCGCGGGGTGTTGGTTTGCGCGAACGTTCGATCACCGTGTTGGTCTCCGCCATGGCGCGAAGGTCGGCCATCAGCTTGAACATGTCGGCGTAGGTGACCGTGACAGCGTCGGCATCCGCGACCGGCAGGGCGAAGCCCGCGCGGGTGAGCAGATTGCCGGCATCGCGCACATCGACAAACGGGGAGACGCGCGGCGTGACACCGCCGGTGGCTTCGGTCTCTGCCTCCATCAGGGCGATGCGCAATTCGCGCAAGGTCTCGCCGCCGAACAGGGTGCAGAGGAACAGCCCGTCCGGCTTCAATGCGCGGCGGACCTGGGTGAAGGCGCCAGGCAGATCGTTCACCCAATGCAGCGATAGATTGCTCACCACCAGGTCGAGGGACCCCTCCGCCACCGGCAAAGCTTCCTCGTCGGCAATGAAGGTTGGCTGAGCGTTAGCGGCCATGGCCTCGCGCGCCATGCCGGCGGAAAAATCGCACTGGAGGAGACGGCCGACTTTGGGATGACCGTGCAGTTCCGCGCCGAGTTGGCCGGTATGACAGCCGAGATCGAGCGCCAACGGAAAATCGCGGGTGACGTCGAACAGACGGTCGCCAAGCCGCGCCGCGCCCTCGCGCAGCAGGAAGTCCGCCTGTGCCAACCCAGGCGCAGCGCGGTCGCGCCGGCGTCGGACCAGAGCTCTCTCGAACACGTTCATACTGTCGGCCATGCGCCGGTTATGGCATTTTTGGCGGCAGCGATGGAAGCGGAAGGGCGAAGGGCTTTGAGCATCGCCGCGGTACTCTCATCTGTCCGAACGGTCGGCCGTATGGCGGCGGATGCGGTTCTTCCGCCGCGCTGCTTGAGCTGCGGCACCATCGTCGATATGGCCGGGGCCCTGTGCCCGGAATGCTTCAACGGCTTTACCTTCATTGCCCAACCGTTCTGCCGCGTGTGCTGTATTTCGCTACAAGCCGCCGTGCCGGAGGAACCCGTGTGCGGCGCGTGCCTGCGGGAACGTCCCGACTACAATCGCGCCCGGGCGGTGTTCGTCTACAACGACGCGAGCAAATCTCTTCTGCTGAAGCTGAAGCACGGTGATCGCACCGATGCGGCGGTGCATCTGTCGCGCTGGATGCAGCGCGCCGGCGCGGAGTTGGTGGACGCGTGCGACGTCATCGTGCCCGTGCCCTTGCACCGCTGGCGGCTGCTGTGGCGCAGCTATAACCAGTCGGCGTTGCTGGCCAATGCCCTGGGGAAGCTCGCCGCGAAACCGGTCGCCCCCGATGCGTTGGTGCGCATCAAAGCCACGCCAAGCCAAGGCCGTCTGGACCGCCAATCGCGTCGCCGCAATGTCGCGCGGGCCTTTGCCGTGAAGCGCGGGCCGATGATCGCGGGCAAGCGCGTGCTTCTCATCGACGATGTGTTGACCAGCGGTGCCACGGCCGAGGCGTGTACGCGCGCGTTGCTTGCGGGCGGCGCGCAGCAGGTGGATGTGCTGGTGCTCGGCCGCGTGCCGTCACCAGGAACTTAGGCGGCGCCTAGGAAAGCCAGCCCGCGTCGGTCTCAAACACTTGTCCGCCAAGCGCGCGCCGCCGCCGCGCGACTTCAGTAGGCGACAGGTCTGGCGTCAGGCGGGCGAGCACGTCCACCTCTGCCAGTTTGGTTTTCCGTCCCGACCAAGCTGCGTCGATTGCGGGCAGAGGCGTCGCGGTGCACGCAAGGTGCGGCCCGAGGGTGCGCAGCAGCGCGATCAGGCGCTTGAAGGTGAGGTTCTCCAAAGTGCGCAGGTCGCACCCGGGGGGCACATCGAACAAGTCCACGGCAACGATGGCGCCGGAGTCCACCCGCGGGGCCATCTCATGCACCGTCACCCCAAACCGGGCATCGTCATGATAGAGCGCGAACACGCCTGGGTAGCGCCCGGGCCGTGTCGGCGGGCCGGGATGGAAGTTGTAGGCCGGGCCGGGCAGGGCGTGCAGCGCCTCCGCCGGGACGATCACCGGGGAGCAGACGGAGAGCAGGCGGGTGCCGGGCCTAGCGGCGAGGCATGACGATGTAACGGCCGCGCGGTCGTGGACAGGTACGAAAGTGATCGCTTCGTTGTGCACCCGGAGGATGTCCGCCAGCAGCGGAGCCTCTTCCCGGCCGGTCAGAAGGATCAGGGTTGTGATCTCGGGTGAGGTACTGGGCGCCATCCGTGTCGCCATGGTTTTGCCATCGGCGCACACTATATATCACGCGGTCGGCACCGGGACGGGCGGCTTTTGCTTGCCAGCCGGGGCCGGCGAAATCACACTCCAACGACGCGACCAAGGCGCGACGGGGAATGGCAAAGATCGAAATCTATACCTCGCCCTACTGCGGCTACTGCCACAGGGCGAAACAATTGCTGACCCGCAAGGGCGCCGACTTCACAGAAATCGATGTGATGATGGACGGCGCCAAGCGCACCGAAATGCTGGCCCGCGCCAACGGCAGCCGCACGGTACCGCAGATCTTCATCGACGATAGGCATGTCGGCGGCTGCGACGATCTCTACGCGCTCGACCGGACAGGCGATCTCGACCCGCTCCTGGGCAGGTCGTCCTAGTGGTCGGATCCCCTTTCACAGCGGCGTGCGTTCAGGTCAACGCGTCGGACGATATGGCGGCGAATATCGCCGCCGCCATCACGCTTGCGCGGCAAGCGGTCGATAGGGGCGCCGATCTCGTGCTGATGCCCGAGAACGTCGCCATGATGACCTGGGGCAAGGCGGCGATTCTCGACAACGCCAAGCCTGAGGACTCACATCCTGCTCTGAAAGCTTTCAGCGATCTCGCGCGCGAACTGAAAGTTTGGGTACACGCGGGCAGTCTTTCCGTCAGCTTGCCGAACGGCAAAGCCGCGAACCGCAATTATGTTCTGTCCCCCGAGGGCAAGATCGCCGCGCAGTACGACAAGATCCACATGTTCGATGTCGATCTCGGCAACGGCGAGCGCTACGCCGAAAGCGCGACGTTTCATCCCGGCGGTGCGGCGACGATGGTCGATCTGCCGTGGGGTAAGCTCGGCCTGACGATCTGCTACGACCTGCGCTTCCCGCTGCTCTACCGCAACCTCGCGCAAGCGGGGGCTGACTTCATCGCCGTGCCGTCGGCGTTTACGCAAGTCACCGGCGAAGCGCATTGGCATGTGTTGTTGCGCGCCCGCGCGATCGAGAACGGCTGCTTCATTTTCGCACCGGCGCAAACCGGCATCCACGCGGGTGGACGCAAGACGTTCGGTCATGCGCTCATCATCAATCCCTGGGGTGAGGTGCTCGCGGACGCCGGCACGGCGCCGGGGGTTATCATAGCGGCGATCGATCCGGCGGAGGTCGCCCGTGCTCGCGGCAAAGTACCTGCGATTGGATTGGAGTCGGGTTTCACGCGGCTCGTGCCCAATCTTGCCAGCAGTATGCAAAAAGTCTAGATCAACGCCCGCATTGCGGGAAAGCCCTCAGTCCGATGATCCTGTACGACCTCATCTGCGACGAAGACCACACGTTCGAATCCTGGTTCCGCAACAGCGATGCGGCTGAGAAGGTTTTGCGTGCGCGTCAGTCGCCGTGCCCGGTGTGCGGCAGCACCCGCGTGCGTAAGGCGCCGATGGCGCCGCGCCTCAATAAGAACGAAGCCGCACCGACGCCCGAGACTGCGCCAAGCACGGGCGCTGCTCCCGCCGGTGCGCCCGTCCAGCAGTCGCTCGCGGACATGGCGACGGCGATGCAGAAGGCCGCGGCCGCTCTCACCGAATTGCGGGCGACGATCGAGAAAACCTTCGATCACGTCGGCGAGGAATTTCCCGAAGAAGCCCGCAAGATCCACTACGGCGACGCGCCGGATCGCCCGATCTACGGCGACGCGACTCTGGAAGAGGCCAAGGCCCTCGTCGACGAGGGCATCAAGGTCGCCGCGATCCCTTGGCCGAAGCGCAAGAATTAGCGCGCGATAGGGAAGAGTGGCTACCGGTTTTCCCGGCCATCGCGCGCCAAAAATTTACGGCTTCGTCGCCAAGGCCAAGTAATTCACGTCGAGATCGCGGCCGAGTTTCCAGCCGTCTGTCGTGACGTCATAGCTCATCCCGGCGAATTCCTGCAGCACGAGGCCGCCGCGGCGCAAGCCCGTGGCGAGTTCGCTCGGCCGCACGAACTTGCGCCAGTCGTGGGTGCCTGCGGGCAGCCAGCGCAGCACATATTCCGCGCCGACCTTCGCCAGGAGAAAGGCCTTCAGCGTGCGATTGAGCGTCGCCACCACCGCCGCGCCCCCCGGCGCGACCAGCCCGCCGACCGCGCCCAGGAAGGCGCCGACATCGCTGACATGCTCGACGACTTCCAGGCCCAGCACGGCGTCGAATTCCATCCCCGCGGCCCGTATGGATTCCGGCGCGGCCACGTCGTAGCGGATCGACAGGCCCATGCGCTCCGCGTGCAGTTTGGCTACGGCGATGTTCTCCGGAGTCGCATCGATGCCGGTGACGTCAAAACCGAGACGCGCCATGGGCTCGGCGATCAGCCCGCCGCCGCAGCCAACGTCCAACAGGCGCAACCCGCTGAACGGCGCAGGCCCCTTCGGGTCGCGGCCGAAATGGGCGGCGAGGCGGTCGCGGACGAACCGGATCCGCTCCGGATTGAACTTGTGCAGGGGCCGGAAGGCACCCGCAGGGTCCCACCAGCTGTCCGCCATTTTGGCGAACTTGGCGACTTCATCGGGCGAAACGGTGTCTGTGACGGTCATGGTCGACACTATACGGCTGAAAAAGCTGGAAGTTCAGCCCCGGAAACCTTCTTTTGGGCGCTTGTGAGCCGAAACACCTTTGAGTATCTATACGCCCGCCGCGACCCCCCAGAGACCCTGGAGTTGCGGCACTCCCGAAAGGCAGCGTTCGACTATACCGGCGAGACCATAAACCTATGGCGCGGATCGTTCAGAAATTCGGCGGCACCTCGGTGGGCGATATCGCCCGTATCCGGAATGTCGCCAACCGTGTGAAAGCGGAAATCGACCGCGGCAATGAAGTGGCCGTGGTGGTGTCCGCCATGTCCGGCGTGACCAATCAGCTGGTCGCCTATTGCAATGAACTCTCGGCGGACCACGATCAGCGCGAATACGACGCAGTCGTGGCAACCGGTGAACAGGTCACCTCCGGCCTTCTGGCGATCGCATTGCAGGGACTGGGCATCCAAGCGCGGTCTTGGTCGGGCTGGCAAATCCCGATCATCAGCGACGACGCCCACGGCAAGGCGCGCATCGTCGACATCAAGGGCGACGAGATCGACAAGTCCATGAAGGCTGGCCATGTCGCCGTGATCGCCGGCTTCCAGGGCATCGGGCCAGATAACCGCGTCAGCACCCTGGGCCGGGGTGGTTCCGACACGACCGCGGTTGCCGTCGCGGCTGCGATCAAGGCCGACCGTTGCGATATCTATACCGATGTGGACGGCGTCTACACGACCGACCCGCGCATCGTGAAATCGGCCCGCAAGGTCGATAAGATCTCTTACGAAGAAATGCTGGAGATGGCGTCCCTCGGCGCGAAGGTGCTGCAGACGCGTTCAGTTGAAATGGCCATGAAGCACCGCGTGCGCGTGCAGGTGCTGTCGAGCTTTTCGGATGCCCCTGGCACCCTGGTATGTGACGAGGACGAAATCGTGGAAAAAGAATTGGTGACCGGCATCGCCTACAGCCGCGATGAAGCCAAAGTGACCCTGATCGGCGTGAGCGATCAGCCAGGGATCGCCGCGGGTGTGTTCGGGCCCCTGTCGGCAGCGAACATCAACGTCGATATGATCGTGCAGAACACGTCCCAAGACGGCACGACCGACATCACTTTCACTACCACCCGGACCGATCTCGACCGGGCCCTGAAGGTCGTGAAAGAAAGCATCAAGGTGCCATACAAAAGCATCGGCTCCGATAAATCTGTCGTGAAGGTTTCGGTGATCGGCGTGGGCATGCGCAGCCATGCCGGCGTCGCGCAGACCATGTTCAAGGCGCTGGCCGACAAGGGCATCAATATTCAGGTGATTTCGACCTCGGAGATCAAGGTGAGCGTCCTGATCGCCGAAGAGTATACTGAACTCGCCTTACGCGCCTTGCATACGGCCTACGGCCTCGACGCCGCCTAAGACTAGGGACACCCGGATGAACGAAGCGGTCGCACTTCAAAATGAACCGACGACCGCGACCATACCGCAGCAGTCGCCGCGGCTAGCGGCGCTGTGGAAGCGTGGCACTGATTTCCTCGGCTGCCCGATCGCCATCATAAGCGGCGCGATGACCTGGGTGTCCGAACGCAATCTCGTGGCGGCGATCTCCAATGCCGGCGGCTTCGGCGTGCTGGCGTGCGGTTCGATGACGCCGGCCCTGCTCGACGCCGAGATCAAAGGCACGCAAGCGCTCACAAAGAAGCCCTTCGGCGTGAACCTGATCACCATGCACCCCCAGCTCCTGGAGTTGGTGGCGGTGTGTCAATCCAATAAGGTGTCGCATGTGGTCCTTGCTGGCGGCATTCCGCCGGCCGAGGCGATCAAACAGGCCAAGACCTTCGCCAAGGTCGTGTGCTTCGCGCCCGCCCTGGTGCTGGCCAAGCGGTTCGTGAAGAACGGTGCCGATGCGCTGGTGATCGAAGGCGCGGAAGCCGGCGGTCATATCGGTCCGGTGTCGACATCCGTTCTCGCGCAGGAAATCCTGCCCGTGATGCGGGACGTGCCGGTCTTCGTTGCCGGCGGGATCGGCCGCGGCGAGGCGATTTTGTCCTATCTCGAGATGGGGGCTGCGGGCGTGCAAATGGGCACTCGCTTCGTCTGCGCGACCGAGAGCATCGCGCACCCGAAGTTCAAGCAGGCGTTCATCCGCGCCAGTGCGCGCGACGCCATGCCGACCGTGCAGCTCGACAAACGGTTTCCGGTCATCCCGGTCCGCGCCCTCGTCAATGAAGGCACCGAGGAATTCATGGAGACCCAGCGCCGGGTGTCGGAGAAATTCGCACGCGGTGAAGTCGACCAAACCGCCGCCCAGCTCGAGATCGAGCATTTCTGGGCTGGGGCCTTGCGCCGCGCGGTGATCGAAGGCGACGTCGAACGCGGTTCCCTTATGGCGGGGCAAAGCGTGGGCATGGTCACCAAGGAACAGCCCGTCGTCGAGATCATGGCCGAACTTATACAGCAGGCCGAAGCCGCCCTCCTGTTGCGGGGCTGACCTATGTTCAGGGTCGGGATGGGCGCATGACGACAGGCTTTAGCGCAGTCGATCTGCGCCGCATGTTGTCGAGCCTGCGCGACGTGATGGCGGGCGCGGGCTCGGTCCAGGAACGTCTCGACAAGACCGTCGCGCTGATCGCCAAAGGCCTGAGAGCCGACGTGTGCTCTTGCTACGTGATGCGCGCGGGCGAGGTGCTCGAACTGTTCGCCACCTTCGGTCTGTCCCAGACCGCCGTCCACTTGACGCGCCTGCGTGTCGGTGAAGGCCTCGTCGGCGAGATCGCCGCCCACGCCAATCCCGTGGCGCTGGCGGATGCCTGGTCCCATCCGCAGTTCGTCTATCGCCCGGAAACCGGCGAAGACTTTTTCCGCTCGCTCATGGGCGTGCCGATGCTGCAGGCCGGCCGCGTGATCGGGGTGCTGGTGGTGCAAACCCGCGAACAGCGGCCCTTCAACGACTGGGAAGTGGAAACGCTCGAGACCGTGGCGATGGTCATCGCCGAGCTGATCGCGGCCAGCCAAGTCGTCAAGCGCGAGGAACTGTTCCAGACCGAAGGCAACGCGCTGATCGCGCCGCGCCTGACCGGCGTGACCTTGGTGCCCGGCGTCGGCATTGGCCTTGCCGTGATGCACAAGCCGCATGTGCGCATCGGCCGCATCGTCAGCGACGATCCCGCCGTCGAGGAACAGCGTCTCGACAAGGCGCTCGCGACCCTGCGCACCGAAGTCGATGCCATGATCGATGGCGCCCATGGCGATACCACCCTCTATGGCGACATCCTCGAAGTCTACCGGATGTTCGCCGACGACCGCGGCTGGATCAGCCGCATCATGGAAGCGATCGGTTCGGGCCTCACGGCCGAAGCCGCCGTGCAGAAGGTCCACGACGACACGCGCGTGCGCATGCAGCAGGTCAGCGATCCGATCTTGCGCGAACGCCTGCAGGACCTCGACGACCTTGCCAATCGCCTGCTCAACATCCTCGCCGGCGGCGGCATGCGTGTGGAGCTGCCGGAGAACGCGATCCTCGTCTGCCGCTCGATCGGACCGACTGAACTCATCGACTACGACCGGCGCAAGCTGCGCGGCCTGGTGATGGAGGAGGGGTCGCCCACCATGCATGCAGTGGTGGTCGCCAAGGCCCTCGATATCCCGGTGGTCGCGCAGGTGCAGGGCGCCCTGCAGCGCATCGACGCCCTGGACGTGGTCGTCCTCGACGCCGACGCCGGTCAAATCATCATTCGTCCGTCGGACGAAGTGATCGAGCTCACCTCCGCCGCGGTCGAGGCGCGCGCGCGCCGCAAGGCCGCCTACGCGGAGCGCAAGGATTTGCCATCCGTCACCTTGGACGGCCATACCGTCGGTCTCTACCTCAACGCGGGTTTCCTGATCGACATGCAGGCAATCACCGAAACCAACGCCGCAGGCATCGGCTTGTATCGCACGGAGATGCCGTTCCTGAGCCTGCCCACCATTCCCGACGTGAAGACCCAGCAGGCGCTCTATCGCCAAGTCGTCGAGGCGGCGGGCGCGCGTCCCGTCACGTTCCGCACCCTCGATGTCGGTGGCGACAAGATCGCGGCATCGACGTTCGCGATGCAGGAAGACAATCCGGCCATGGGCTGGCGCTCGATCCGCCTCACGCTCGATCGCCCGTCGCTGTTGCGCCAGCAATTGCGCGCGCTGGTTTCAGCGACCGAAGGCGCCACCTTGCGCGTGATGTTCCCGATGATCGCGTCGGTAGCTGAATTCGCGACCGCGCGCGACATCCTGAACCGGGAAGTTGCGCGGCATCGTCAGAGCGGCGCGCAGGGGCCCAGCGAGATCAAGGTCGGCACCATGCTGGAGGTGCCGTCTCTGCTGTGGCAGTTGGACGAACTCATGCGCCATGTGGATTTCATCTCGGTCGGCTCGAACGACCTGATGCAGTTCCTGTATGCAGTGGACCGCGGCAACACCCGCGTTGCCAGCCGCTACGACACTTTGTCGCCGCCGATGTTGCGGGTGCTGCATGCCATCATCACGAAATGCGACGCGGCCGGGGTGGAGGCCTCGATCTGTGGCGAGATCGCCGGGCAGCCCCTGGAGGCCCTGGCCCTGGTGGCGCTCGGCTTCCGCAACCTGTCCATGTCGGCCTCGGGGATTGGCCCGGTCCGTGGCATGATCCGCAGCCTGCGCTTGGAAGCCGCCCGCAGTTATGTGAAGACCCTGCTCGCAGCCGAGGTTTCCACGGTGCGCGAGAACCTGCGGGCGTTTGCACGCGACCACGCCATCGCCTTGCAGTAAGCCGGCGCTGGTCTTCGGAGTGCTGGCGTTATAGAGTTTTGTCAAATTTGTTAATGCCGCGAAGGGCTTAGTCAATCCTCACGCACGTTGCCGCGGGACCGGCGGCGATCACAAGGGGCACCAACCAAGTATGTCAGGCGGTCAGCCAGAACCCGCATCGACCGAAGCCGTCGCGTCGCAGGAGTCCGCGATAGGGAAAACGCGTGCCTTGTTCCGTCGTGCTTTCGGCCGTGGCGAGCATGCCGGGGCGGGTGAGTCCCGTGACGAGACCGGTGTCGGCCGGCTGCTGTGCGCGACGCGCATGCGTCTGGGCAAGGACCTGCAGCACATCGCCCAGGTCTTGCACATTCGCTACACCTACCTGGTGGCGATCGAAGACGGCCGCTACGAGGATCTGCCCGGCCAGGCCTATGCCATCGGCTTTGTGCGCGCTTACGCCGATTACCTCGATCTTGACGGCGATGAGGTCGTGCGCCGCTTCAAGGAGGAAAGCACCGGCCTGAAGCGCAAAGCCGCGCTCGATTTCCCGATCCCTACGCCCGATACCGGCATTCCCTCCGGCCTGTCGCTCCTGGGCGCGATCCTGCTCGGCATGACCGTGTACGGCATCTGGTACGCGACCTCCGGTGCCGCCCGCACTGCACCGTTGGTGCAGGAAGTCCCGGCCCGGCTGGCGCCGGCGAAACCCACCGAAGTCGCGGCCGCCGAGCCCGCGGTGCCTGCTGCCCAAGAGGGTGGCGCGGATGACGCCGGCAGCGAAGCCCCGCAGCCGCCATCGCCGCCCATGGCGACGGATGACCCGCTCCCGCCGGTGAACACCACTGCGGACGCGCCGACAGAAACCGCAGCACTCTCCACCGATGTCCTGGAACTGCGCGCCAAGGTCGACAGCTGGATCCAGGTCCGCCGGGGCGAGACCCTGATGATCACGCGCCTGCTCAAGAAGGGCGAAATTTATAAAGTGCCGAATGAAACCGGCCTCACCCTCATGACCGGGAACGCCGGCGGCATCGAGGTGCTGGTGAACGGCGATGTCATGGCGCCCCTGGGGGATGACGGCGCCGTGGCCAGCGGGATCCCGCTGGAATCCAGCCATTTCAAGGCTGGCGGTTAGGCGTGCCGCGCTACGCCTATCTCACCTGCGAACTGAAATCGCGTGATCTCGATTCCCGGCTTCTGATCGCGAGGCATCTGCTGCAAAAGGGAATTTCGGTCGTTGTTGGGCAGCAATGGTCGATGGTCGAAAACATCGAAACCAGTCCCTCAGGCGTGTTCCTGTTTAAGACCGCCAACAAGATTCAAACTGTCAATATCGAGAGAGCCAAGCGCCGTCATCGTGTCGTAGCGATGGACGAAGAAGCCCTTGCCATATGCGATCCGATGCACCTGCGCATGATCGTCGACCCCAACGCGATCTCCCTCGCTGACCTCTTCCTGTACCACAGCGCCGAGCATCGATCGGCACTCGCAGGTGACGGCCCGATCGTCGGAAGCCCCCGCCTTGATCTCCTGCAGTCGGAACGCGCACTGTTCGACGCGGAGACCGCAAAATGCAAATCAGCCGGCCCCTACATTCTGCTGAACACCAATTTTGCCTTGGTGAATAGCGTTTGGGGCGCTCCGCAGAACGTTGTCAAGATCGCTACCCAAGCTTGGCATCTGGGACATATCTCAGAATCGGAAGCGCGCGAATTCTTCCAGAGCTGGATCGATACAGAATCCGCGAATATGAAGCTCTTGGTTGAAGTGCTTCAATGGCTATCGTCGCATCGCCAGGGACGACGCATCGTTGTCAGGCCGCACCCCGCGGAGAATGCTGCGGCGTGGTCGAACGTCCCGGGCGTTGAAGTCGTGGCGGGAACCAATCCGATTCCTTGGATTCTCGGGGCCGATCTCACGCTCCACTGCAACAGCACGACCGGTTTGGAGGCGTCCTATCTCGGCTGTCACGCGCTAAACGTGAATCCATTGCCCACGTCGGTCTTCTCCAACGTCTACGTGACAAATGCCTCGCCCTTCCAAGCGCACACCCTGGAAGAGGCTCAAGCAGCGATAACGGCTTTTCTGGCGGGAGAGAAACAATCTCCACCCGTACCGGCTCAGGTCCCGCGAGCGGCGGATTTGATTGCAACGCACATAGCTTCATTGGCTCGAGAGGAAAGCGAACTCCGTCACTGGAAGAAGCATCCCCTCGGGGCTGCTGCGGCCGCGAAGTTCACCCTTTTCCCCGACGAATTCAAAGCTAGGCTCTCGGCACTCGGAATTACCGTAAAGCCGCGTCAACTCGATGCCAGCCTATTTCTTTTGTCCCCCGCTTAAGTGTTTCGTGGGGGCGTTCGGCCCCTGAGCGCTTATCGCGGCGGCATGTTGACGGCACTGACAATCGCGCCGGTCGGATCGCGCTGAATCCAAGCAGCAACGCCTTCCCCATCGCGCGCGAAATCTGAGGGCGCGGCAAGCGTGGTCGCGCGGCCCGCATAGGGTCCCAGCGCCACCAGTTTGCGCACGACGTTCGTATTGACCAGGGCGCTGCCGGCATTTTCGCCGCGCCTGACAGCCGTCTCGTGGCGCGGGTCGTAGGCCGCGAGCCAGATCGTTGCCGTCGTCATGTCGCCCGCCGGCACCGTCACGCGGATGCCATCCGTGCGGTCGATGGTCAGCTTCGGCCCGCCGGCCTGCCGCCGCGCGACATCGGCAACGGCGGCTGTCACTTCGGAAGCCCTGCTTCCGACCATCTCAGCGACACCGCCGACGACCGCCTGTGGCGTATAGATCTGAGAGTTATGAAACGTCTGGCGATAGGCCTTTTGCCGTGCGGTATTCACCGGCGATGCAAATGGGTCCTTCCAGCCGAGGCTGTCCCAGTAGTCGACATGGAACGAGAGGGCGAGAACGTCGCGGCGCGCAGCGAGTTTGGAAAGCACCACGTCCGCGGGTGGGCAGGACGAGCACCCTTGCGAGGTAAATAATTCAACGACCACAGGAGAAACGGCGTCGTCCGCATGGGCATTGCCCATCGTCAGCAGGCCCAGAAGTGCGAGGGCGGCCATGGTCTGGATCACGCAGCGTCGCTTCATTTCGGTCCCAGGGACTGTGGCGCCGAGCGCTAAGCCCGGCGCCGCTAGACCTACTTGCCCATCGCGTCTTTCTTCATGCCGTCCTTGGCCATTCCGTCCTTCGCCATTCCGTCTTTGGCCATGCCGCCCTTGCTCATGCCGTCTTTCGCCATGGCATCGGCCTTCATGCACGTGTTGTCGGCGCCCATATGACCCTTGGTGCCGTCAGCCATGGCGCATTCCTTGGCCATGCTGTCTTTCTTCATGCCGTCTTTCGCCATCTGCGCATTGGCGGCGGGCGCGCAGGCGACGCCGAGGGAGCGCGCAACGGCAGTGGTGCCGAGCAGTGCGCGAACGGTGGTCTTCATGATGCAGGTCCTTTGCAAAGGAGGAGGGAAAATCGAACGGCAACCCATTGCCGTCTCTATCCCTTCGTTGCCTTCGCGCCGCGGGTTACACCGACCGATCGATTTTTGCCGATTATTTCGCTTTGCCCCGCGAAGAGGTCCTAGCGGCGGGCGTTCAGGATGCGTCCGCCGAACGCCCAATTGATTCCGAGGATCAATCCGACGGCCAGGGTGTGGACAAGCAAGTCAGTGGCCACAGCGTCGAAGGGATGGAAGAAGTTCAACAACAACGCCGCCGCCGCCGCCGCGGCCAAGCCGCCCATGACCGCGACCAGGCCGGGTCGCAGAGCATAGCCGCGCCGCAGCATGACGATCAGGATCGCAGACAACGGTGCCGACACAAGCACGAGGAACACGAGACACTCCAGCGAGTGACGGATGGCGCCATTCTCGCCGGCCGCCAGGGTGCGCAAACAACCTGCGCCGCTGGCGACAATCCATAACAGGGCCGCCGGCACCGGCAGCAGCGCCCATCTGCCGTTCCGGTCAGGCAGGCTGAGCTGGAAGGCCGCGATGCACGCCGTGATCGCCGTGAGGCCGGAGCCCACGACCGACACCCACATGTCCGGCGCAATGGCCATGCGCCGCGCCAAGGCTGAGGTGTCGGCGAAGATCGCCATGAGGGTGCCGAGGCCGCCCACCACCCCCAACCACATCGCCGCGCGCACCGCCGGCGCGCGCAAGCGTCCCACCGGCTGGAGTTCCCGCGTCAGGGTCTCGATCAGCGTGTCGGTGTCGGGCCGGGTCACGGGCCGTCCCCCGTGAGACGCGTGCGCAGCGCCGCCAACGCGCGGTGAAGGTTGACCTTCAATGCGCCTTTCGAGCGGGACGTGGCCGCGGCCGCCTGGTTGAGGGATTGTTCGTCGATGGCAAGGTGGCGCACCGCCTCTTTCTGCGCCGCGGAAAGACTGGCGACCGCATCATGCAGCAGACGTCGGCGGGCCTGTTCTTCCAGTCGCTGCTCCGGCGATTGCTCCGGCGACGCATAATTCTCGTAAGCGATCGGGGCATGAACTTCACGCGTGTGGCTGCGGCCCTGCCGGCGGAGCACATCGACCGCGCGACGCTGCGCCAGCGTGCTCAGCCACGCGACGAACGACCGGGCAGGATCGTACGTGTGACGCGCACCGTGGAGGGTGATGAGAGTCTCCTGCACCACGTCGTCAACGCAGTCCATGGAGGCCCCTGTTCTGCGGGCGACGGCGGAGATGAGCGGGATGCAGGTCTTCAGCAACGCTGCATAAGCGGTGCGATCGCCGCCCTGGGCGGCGGCCATGAGCATCGCGAGGTCTCGATCGCTCTGGTCGGAAAACGCTGAAGTCAAGCACCGCACCCGGAAGCATCGGGCGCGGATGGTAGCGTATCAATCGCTTGCGTCTCACCAGAAAACGCGTTTCGCCACCCAATTCCATCGCTTCATGGGTCCCATCATCCGCCCTAGGAACCGCTGAACCAGTTGTATACCTGGTCTTCCCAGTAGCCGCCTGGATAGTCGTTTGTTACGAAAATCGCAGCAATATGTTTCGGATTTTTGAAACCGAGCTTGGTCGGCACGCGCAGCTTCAGGGGATAACCGTATTTTGTCGGCAGTGCGGCGTCGCCGTAATCGAGCGCCAGGATGGTTTGCGGATGCAGCGCCGTCGCCATATCAATGCTGGTGTGATATTTGTCGGCGCACTGGAAGCCGATATATTGCGCCGTGAGATCGGCGCCGACACGTTCCAGGAACGTCCGGAACGGCACGCCGCCCCACTTGCCGATCGCGCTCCACCCTTCCACGCAGATATGCCGCGTCACCTGGCTGGTTTGCGGAAGCGCGCGCAACTGCGCCAAGGTCCACGGCTGCTTCTCGGCAATCTTCCCGCCCAGTTCCAACTTGTAGGCATCGCCGTCCACCACCGGCGCCTCGGCTTCTTCATAATAGGCATTGAACGGAAACGGCTGGGTGATGGCGCTTTCCGGATACACCGGCGCCAACTTATTGGGATTGAAAAGGGCCGCCTGAACCTTGTCGTTCCAACGCGACATGCTCCACAAAAGCCGGTCGGTGGCGTCGTTGTCCTCGGAAAGATTGCAGCCGCTCAGCAGCGTCAGCGCGCCCAGCGATAACGATTGGCGCAAGAACAACCGACGTTGCACCTTCTCCAGCGCCGGCTTGTGATCTGCGAGACGGATGCGACGCTGCAGACGTTGAAGGACGGGACGGTCGCTCATGTGTGTTCCTTTGCGGGAATGAGGGCGCGGCCGGTGATCATCGGCGGCAAGGTCTTGGGCACCAGGATGACCAAGGCGAGATGGACCACAACGAAACCGACGATCCCCGCCATCATGCAGAAGTGCACGAGACGCGCCCCTTCGTAGCCGCCCATCAGGCCGGCCAGTTCCTGAAACTGCACCGGCTTCCAAATGGCCAGCCCCGACACCACGGCGCCGGCTCCCATGAGCAACACGCTGACGTACAGCAATCGCTGCACGGCGTTGTAGGCACCGAGTTTGTGCGGCAGCCGGAGCGTCAGCGCCGCAATCGCATCCCGCCAGATGTCGCGCGGCGACAAGGGCAGGAAGTCTCGGCGGAAGTGGCCGGAAAAAAAGCCGTATGACAGGTACGCCAAGCCGTTCCCCACCAGCAGCCAAAGTGCTGCCAGATGCCACGCGATCGCGCCGCCCAGCCAGCCTCCCAGCGTCAACCAGGAGGGAATGGAGAAATTGAACAGGGGGGATGCGTTGTAAATCTTCAAGCCGCTCGCGATCATGCAGATCATGGCGACGGCATTGATCCAATGCGTGATGCGCACGAACAGCGGGTGAATGATGCGCGCGCGCGCGGGTCGTTCGTCATCCGTAGGGGCCAATGGCATCCTCCATCACCGACCCGGTAGGATCGCCAAGGTCTGGCGCGGGTCTCCTTAGTCTTCGTGCGCGCCGGCCCAAAGGTTACGGCTCTCGGCGAATTTCCATCGCGATGGCGCGGGCCGGGGATCGCGCTCCGCAGGAAACTGGGCGCCAGCGCACACTTTCTAAGCCATTGAACTGGCTTAGCTATGCTCCACGGGTCCTCGACGCCGTTCTGCACACACCGTGAGCTTTGACGAATTCCCCCAACGCCCCCATGCTGGACCCGGCTTGGGCTTGTTCACCGGGTTGAGGCCATGCCGACGTCGATCATTGCGCCCGAAATTCTCGCGCGTATTTCCCGGGCGATGTCTTGCAAAGGCCTGCGATGCCTCAAGATTTTCCCGGGTGCGGAAATTTTCGCGCGTATTTCGCGCGTAAAAACGCGCGAACGACATTGCCGATGGGGCCGCGTCTTTCAGCTAACCCATTGATTTTGCTAAGGTGTGGAACTTGCCCATGAAATGCTCTATAAGCCCGCACACATCCTCCACGAGGCACTCATGAGTCTACGACCCTACCGGGACATCGACCGCCGCAAGTCACGCCAGATCTTCGTGGGCAAAGTGCCCGTGGGCGGCGGCGCACCGATTTCGGTGCAGACGATGACCAACACACTCACCAGCGACGCCAAGGCGACCATCGCGCAGGTCGAGGCGGCGGCGCGGGCCGGGGCAGATATCGTGCGCGTGTCCTGCCCGGACGAAGAGTCAACCGCGGCGCTGAAGGAGATCGTGCGCAACGTCAGTGTGCCGATCGTGGCGGATATCCATTTCCACTATAAGCGCGCGATCGAAGCCGCCGAGGCGGGCGCTGCTTGCCTGCGCATCAATCCCGGCAATATCGGCAATGCCCAGCGCGTGAAGGACGTGGTGAAAGCCGCGAAGGATCACGGCTGCTCCATGCGTATCGGCGTCAACGCCGGCAGCCTGGAGAAGCACCTGCTCGAGAAGTACGGCGAACCCAATCCCGCCGCGATGGTGGAGAGCGCGCTTGAGCACGCCAAGATCCTCGAGGACAACGACTTCCGCGAGTTCAAGATCAGCGTGAAGGCGTCCGACGTGTTCCTCGCGGTCGCGGCTTACAACGAACTCGCCGCGGCCTGCGATTACCCGCTGCACCTCGGCATCACCGAAGCCGGTGGCTTGCGCGCCGGCACCGTGAAGTCCGCCATCGGCATCGGCTCGCTCCTGTGGGCCGGCATCGGCGACACCATCCGCGTATCGCTCTCCGCCGAGCCGGTGGAAGAGGTGAAGGTCGGCTTCGACATTCTCAAGTCGCTCGATTTGCGTCATCGCGGCGTGCGCATCGTCTCGTGCCCGAGCTGCGCGCGGCAGGGCTTCAACGTGATCGATACGGTGCAGAAGCTCGAAGAGCGCTTGGCGCACATCGCCACACCGGTGTCGCTGTCGATCATCGGCTGCGTGGTCAACGGCCCGGGTGAAGCGCGTGAGACCGACATCGGCCTCACCGGCGGCGGCAACGGCAGCCATAAGGTTTATTTGAGCGGCGTCGCCCATCACAATATCAACGACGAGGCCAAGCTCGACCATATCGTCAAGCTGGTCGAGGAAAAGGCCGCCGAGATGGAAGCGGCCAAGACCAAGTCTGCGCAAGCCGCGGCGGAGTAGCGGGCGCGGCCCCCGCCGCATCCGTTCCGCCCTCGCAGCTTCAATTGGAATTCCGACGTGTCTTCTCTCCAGCCGGTTCGCGGCACCCACGACTTGATGTTCGACGACATGCGGCGTCATCGCCTCGTCGAGGCGACGGCGTTCGAAGTCGCGTCGCGCTACGGCTATGGCGAGATCGCAACCCCGGTGTTCGAGTTCACCGAGGTCTTCACGCGCACCCTGGGTGACACCTCCGACATCGTGACGAAGGAGATGTACACCTTCGAGACCAAGGGCGGTGAGCGCATCACCCTGCGTCCCGAAGGCACCGCCG
This sequence comes from Fidelibacterota bacterium, assembly GCA_947476275.1. Classification (GTDB taxonomy): domain Bacteria; phylum Pseudomonadota; class Alphaproteobacteria; order Rhodospirillales; family Rhodospirillaceae; genus SCTM01. Next base: position 9,272 of record CANJPQ010000026.1, on the reverse strand, counting down.
GTGTCGCGCGCGCCTTCATCAGTGGCGGGCTGGCGCAACAAGTGCCCCTAAAGTTCTTCTATCGCGGCCCGATGTTCCGCCACGAGCGGCCCCAGAAGGGTCGTCAACGCCAGTTCCACCAGATCGGTGCGGAGTTGCTGGGTGTGCCCGGCCCGCAGGCCGACGTGGAAGTGATCGCGCTCGCCGCCCACATCCTAAAAGAACTCAAGGTCGCGGGCACAATCACGCTGCAGCTCAACTCGCTGGGCGACGCCGAAAGCCGCGCTGCTTATCGCGATGTGCTGGTGAAGTTCCTGAGCGCGCGTCGCGATAAGCTGTCGGCGGAAAGCCAGGAACGTCTGGAGCGCAATCCGCTGCGCGTGCTGGACTCCAAGGACCCTGCGGACAAAGCCGCCATCGAAGGCGCGCCGAAGTACAGCGATCACCTGAACCAGACCTCGCAAGACTTCTTCAAGGCCGTGCAGGATGGCTTGAGCGCGCTCGGCATATCCTTCGTGCTCAATCCGGCGCTGGTGCGCGGTCTCGACTACTACAGCCACACGGCGTTCGAGTTCGTCACGGATGCGCTCGGCGCCCAAGGCACCGTGCTGGCCGGTGGCCGCTACGATGGCCTCGTGAAGGATATGGGTGGCCCGCCAACGCCCGGCATCGGCTGGGCCGCAGGGATCGAGCGGCTGTCGATGCTGCTGCCGGAGATAGCACCGGCAAAGCGTCCGCTGGCGGTGATTCCGGTCGGCGCGACCGAGGAAAAGGTCGCCGAGCTGTTGGCCAACGAACTGCGTCAAGCCGGCTTCACCGTGGACCTCGGCTACGGCGGCAACATGGGCAAGCGCATGAAGCGCGCGAACAAGGTGGCTGCGGTCGTCGCGCTGATTCTCGGCGAGGACGAAGTGAAGGGCAACGTGGTGACGGTGCGTGATCTTGATAGCGGCAATCAGGCAACCGTTGCGCGCGACGCCCTGGTCAATCACCTCGCCGCATATCTTTGAGCTGTAGCCATGGCGATTGAAGAAAATCTCAGCAAAGTTCTTGCCCGCTACGACGAACTCCAGGCGCTGATGGCGACGTCCACCGGCGGTGGCAACTTCGCGGCCCTCAGCAAGGAATTCTCCGACCTCGGCCCGATCGTGGAGCAGGTGAATCGCCTGCGCCAGATGCGTAAGGAGTTGGTCGACGCGGAAGCGATGATCAACGACGCCGACCCCGATCTGCGCGCCATGGCCGAAGAGGAAATGCATCGCCTCAAGGCTGAGGTGAAGGAGCAGGAGATGGCCGTCCAGGTGGCGCTGCTGCCGAAGGACGAGGCCGATGCCAAGAACGCGATCCTCGAAGTACGCGCCGGCACCGGTGGCGAAGAAGCCGCCCTGTTTGCTGCCGAGCTGTTCCGCATGTACGAACGCTATGCCAGCCAAAAAGGTTGGAAGTTCGACATCGTCGATCTCAGCGAAACCGGCATCGGCGGGATGAAGGAAGCCATCGCCGAGATTTCCGGTCGCAATGTTTTCGCGCGGCTGAAGTTCGAATCCGGTGTGCATCGCGTCCAGCGCGTTCCGGCCACGGAAGCGAGCGGCCGCGTTCATACCTCGGCCGCCACGGTCGCGGTCATGCCCGAAGCCGAAGATGTCGATATCCAGCTCCATCCCGATGACCTGCGCATCGAGACGATGCGCTCGCAGGGCTCCGGCGGTCAGCACGTCAACAAGACCGAAAGCGCGATCCGCATCACGCACATACCCACGGGCTTCTTCGTGAAGTGCCAGGAGAACAAGTCGCAGCACAAGAACCGCGAACGGGCGATGAGCATCCTAAAAGCGCGCCTCTACGACGTTCAGCGCCAGGCGCTTGACGCGAAGCGCTCCGCGGACCGCAAGAGCCAGGTCGGCTCCGGCGATCGCTCCGAGCGCATCCGAACCTACAACTTCCCGCAAGGCCGTGTGACCGATCACCGCATCAATCTCACGCTCTACAAGATCGATGAGGTGATGGAGGGTCGCGGGCTCGATGAACTGGTCGATGCGCTCAGCGCCGAGGATCAGGCGGAGCGTCTGGCCTCGCTGAATTGATGTCGCCGAGCATCGGCGACGTTGTGAATACCCTCGCGGCGCGGTTCGCCGACACAGGGCTCGACACGCCGCGCCTCGATGCCCGCATTCTCGTCGCCCATGTGCTGGAGACGGAGCCGACGAAACTGTTCGTGAATGGCGGCGACGCCTTTCCGGAAGCCAAAGCAGCTGCGCTGGAGAAGATCGCCGCGCGCCGTGTGGCCCATGAGCCGGTCTCGCGCATCCTCGGCACCCGTGAGTTCTGGGGCTTGGACTTCGACCTCGGCCCGGCAACGCTCGATCCGCGGCCCGATACGGAGACGTTGGTCGAGGCGGCGTTGCGCCTGGGTCATCCCGACAAACCCACGCGCGTTCTCGACCTCGGCACCGGCACGGGCTGCATCCTGTTGGCGATCCTGTCCGAGTGGCCGAAGGCACAAGGGATCGGTGTGGATTTCGCTGAACATGCCCTTGGCGTCGCGCGCCGCAATGCTCAGCGGTTGGGCTTGCAGGAACGTGCCGTGTTCCAGCGCGGCGATTGGTGCGAAGGCCTGACAGGGCCGTTCGATGTGATCGTCAGCAACCCGCCCTACATCACCGACGCGGAGATGCAGGGGCTTGCGCCCGAGGTGGCGGAGCATGATCCCACACTCGCTCTCCGTGGCGGTCCCGACGGGCTCGACGCCTATCGCGTGATCGTTCCGGCCGCCAAGCGCTTGCTGCCACCCGGCGGAACGGTGCTTTTCGAGGTGGGTCATACCCAGGCCGAAGCGGTCGCTGGCATCTTGTCGGCGCACCAATATGCGCCTGCGACGTTCTATCGGGACCTGGGCGGGGTTGTGCGCGTGGTCGCAGCGACCGTGTCAACGCCGGACAAAGCGCTTGGCGCCTGATTCTATGCAAAAAAGAGTTGGAAAAGGGACGCGGTTCTGCCTAGCATAGGTCCGTAAGAGCGAAAGACCCATGGGTGTGGCAATGGCTGCGCCGGGTTTCGCCAAGCGGTCCGGATACCGCACTCGAACCATCCACCACTTCTTACAGTAGCCGTCATGGCGCCCTGCCATGCCAGCCGCTGACGGCGGACACTTTTATGTCAGGGCACTGCTTGGGAAGCCACCACGGTCCAATGAATAACCACCATATGAAAAATCGCCAGCGCGGCCGCAACGGCGGAAAACCCCGTCCTCCCGGTGGCGGCGGCGGGGGCGGCGATCGTCGGCCCAACTTCGACGGCGGCATGCGGCCCCGGGGCAATGCCCAGCAGCTTATGGAGAAGTTCCTCGCCATGGCGCGGGACGCGAGCCAGATGGGCGACCGGGTTGCGGCTGAGAATTACTTCCAGCATGCAGACCATTATTACCGGGTGCTGAATGCGCGCTTCGAGGCGCAGCAGCAAAACCAGCAGCCGGGCAATCAGCAAAACAACAACAACGGCCAGCGCCGTCCCGACCAGAATCGGCCCTATCAGGGCGAAGGGCAGGGCGACGAGAACCAGGGCCAAAACTACGATCAGCGGCCGAATTACGATCAGCGCCCAAACTACGATCAGCGTCCGAGCTACCAGGGCGAGGGCCAATCGGGCAATCAGGCTGAAGCGAGTCACGAGCAACAGTCGTACCAGCGGCATCAGCCGCAGCAGCACCAGCAGCCGCAGCACCAGCCGCAACATCAGCCTCAGCAGCATCAGCAGCACCAGCCGGAAGGCGACATCGGCCTGCCGCCGCAAGTGCTCGGCTTGGCCGAGGACGGCGGGGACCAGGGTGAGGCTCAGGCCGCCGAGGGCAACCAAGGCGGCGGTGACCGTCCGCCGCGCCGTCGCCGCGGTCGCGGCCAGGGTGGCGCCCCGCGCCCGAGCACCGAAGCGCGCGACTAGGGCCTCCTGGATAGCGCAAAGATATCGCCCGGCTGCCGAACAATCGGTCGCCGGGCGTCTTTTTATGTGCCGCGACCTTGAAGCCGGGGCGGGCGAGCCCCCATATTTCATACATCCTGATGAGGGGTCTTTGGCGTTGCCTATGACAGGGGCGCCAAGATGACCGGCTCGCTGTGTAAGGGATGACCATGAACCTGGACAAGTTCACCGACCGCGCCAAAGGCTTTCTGCAAGCCGCGCAAACCATCGCCCTCAGAGAGACCCACCAACAAGTCACGCCCGAGCACCTGTTGAAGGCGCTACTCGACGACAAGGAGGGCATGGCCGCAACGCTGATCGGCAATGCCGGCGGCGACGCCCCGCGCGCCTTGCGAGATGTCGAGGCCGAACTGAAGAAGCTGCCCAAGATCGAAGGGGCCGGCAGCCAGATGTATTTTGCGCAAGACCTGTCGCGCGCGCTCGATCAAGCGCAGCAGGCCGCGGAGAAAGCGGGCGACGAGTTTGTGACCGCCGAATACGTCCTGCTCGCGCTTGCGACTGCAAAGGGCACGTCTGCACGCATTCTCAAAGACGCCGGCATCACGCCGACGTCGCTCAACGCCGCCATCAAGGATCTGCGCAAAGGGCGCAAGGCCGATAGCGCCTCGGCGGAAAACCAGTACGAAGCGCTCAAGAAGTATACGCGCGACCTTACGGAAGCGGCGCGAAACGGCAAGCTCGACCCCGTGATTGGGCGCGACGAAGAGATCCGCCGCACGATCCAGGTGCTGTCGCGCCGCACCAAGAACAACCCGGTTCTCATCGGCGAGCCCGGCGTCGGCAAGACCGCGATCATCGAAGGACTGGCGCTGCGGATTGTCAACGGCGATGTGCCGGAAAGCCTGCGGGACAAGCGTTTGTTGGCGCTCGACCTGGGCTCCCTGATCGCCGGTGCGAAGTTCCGCGGTGAGTTCGAAGAACGTCTCAAGGCGGTCCTCAACGAGATGACCTCCGCCGCCGGCCAGATCATCATGTTCATCGATGAGATGCATACGCTCGTCGGCGCGGGCGCGGCGGAAGGGGCGATGGATGCGTCCAATCTGCTCAAGCCCGCCCTTGCCCGCGGTGAGTTGCACTGTGTGGGCGCGACGACGCTCAACGAGTACCGTAAGCATGTGGAGAAGGACGCGGCCTTGGCGCGTCGCTTTCAGCCGGTATTCGTCAGCGAGCCGACGGTCGAGGACACCATCTCGATCCTGCGCGGCATCAAGGAGAAGTACGAACTCCACCATGGCGTGCGCATTGCCGACAGCGCGCTCGTGGCCGCCGCAACGCTTTCCAATCGCTATATCACCGACCGCTTCCTGCCGGACAAGGCGATCGACCTGATGGACGAGGCCGCGTCACGGCTGCGCATGCAAGTCGATTCCAAACCCGAATCCCTGGACGAACTCGACCGGCGCATCGTGCAGCTCAAGATCGAGCGCGAGGCGCTCAAGAAGGAGAAGGACGACGCATCGCGCGATCGCCTTGGCAAACTGCAGACCGAGCTCGGTACGCTCGAGTTGGAAGCGGCCAACCTGAGTGAGGAATGGCAGGCGGAAAAAGGAAAACTCGCCGGCGCGACCAAGCTCAAGGAAGAGCTGGACAAGTCGCGCCTGGAGCTCGAGCAATCCTTGCGCCGCAGCGAATACGAGCGTGCCGGACAGCTTCAGCACCAGGTCATTCCGGAGATGGAACGCCGGTTGAAGGAGGCCGAGCAGCAGGGCAGCGGCATGGTGATCGAGGAAGTGCTGCCGGAGCAGATCGCGCAAGTGGTCTCGCGCTGGACCGGCATTCCGGTCGACAAGATGCTGGAAGGCGAGCGCGACAAGCTCCTGCGCATGGAGCAGGAACTCGGCAAGCGCGTGATCGGTCAGAAGGAAGCTGTGGAAGCGGTCTCGAACGCTGTGCGCCGCTCGCGCGCGGGCCTCGGCGACCCGAACCGGCCGATCGGCTCATTCCTCTTCCTCGGCCCCACAGGCGTCGGAAAGACCGAGCTGACGAAAGCGTTGGCCTCGTTCCTGTTCGACGACGAGACCGCCATGGTCCGCATGGACATGTCGGAGTACATGGAAAAGCACTCGGTTTCGCGGCTGATCGGCGCACCGCCGGGCTACGTCGGCTACGACGAAGGCGGGGCGTTGACCGAAGCCGTGCGCCGGCGCCCGTACCAGGTGATCCTGTTCGACGAGGTGGAAAAGGCCCACCCGGACGTGTTCAACGTGCTGCTGCAGGTTCTGGACGACGGTCGCCTGACCGACGGCCAGGGCCGCACGGTCGACTTCCGAAATACGCTGATCGTGCTCACGTCGAACTTGGGCGCAGACATCCTTGCGAATCAGAACGAGGGCGACGATTCATCGGTGGTCCGGGACCAGGTGATGAACATCGTGCGGGCCTCGTTCCGGCCGGAATTCTTGAACCGCCTTGACGAGATCCTGCTGTTTCATCGGCTTTTCCGTCAGCAGATGGCCGCTATCGTCGAAATCCAGGTGGCGCGCGTCGCGAAGCGGTTGGAAGAGCGCGGCATCGCTCTGGCGCTCGACGACAAGGCCAAGCTCTGGCTCGGCGAGCATGGCTACGATCCGATCTACGGCGCCCGGCCGCTGAAGCGCGTGATCCAGCGCTATCTGGAAAACCCGTTGGCGCTCGCGGTGCTCGAAGGACGCGTGGGTGACGGCAGCACGGTCGACGTGTCCGCCGGTGAAGACGGGCTCGCGATCAACGGCGAGAAGGTGAAAGTCGCGGCTTAGTTCGCGGCGGCGTGCGTGGTTTCGCTGGGCGCGGCAGTCTCGACGACTGCCGGCTCACCGAGTTTCACGAATTGCTGGTCCGCGGCGCTGCGTTCGCTCCGGAAACGCGCAAACAGGCTGCCATCCAGTTTCACCGAAGACGGGAACTTCACGGTGATCGGGTTCACCTGCTGGCCGTCACGCAACACTTCGAAGTGCAGGTGCGGGCCGGTGACGCGGCCCGTGGCGCCGACGTATCCGATGATGTCGCCCTGACGCACGCGCTTGCCGTTCGCCATGCCGGCGCCGAAGCGGCTCATGTGAGCATAGGCCGTGGCGTATCCGTTGCCATGGCGGATGCGGATGTAGTTGCCGTACGTGGAGGAAAGTTCGCGCTTTTCCACGGTGCCATCGCCGGCGGCCATGATCGGGGTGCCAACCGGCGCGCCGAAGTCGCTGCCGCGGTGCATGATCGAATAGCCGAGGATCGGATGCTTGCGCATGCCGAATGCGGAGGTCAGCGTGGCGCCGTTGACCGGCGTACGCAGCAGGGCCTTGCGCACCCCTTCGCCTTTTTCGTTGTAGTAGTCGACACCGCCGTCATCGGCGCGGAAGGCATAAAGCTTCATCGGCGTGCCGCCTACTGTCAGGCTGGCGTAACGGATGAAACCGTTGCGCACGAGCTGGCCGTCCTGGGTGATTTCGTGATCGTACATCACCTCGAAGCGATCGCCCTTTTGCAGGTCGCGCTGGAAGTCGACGTCGTAGGAGAACATCTTCACGAAGGCCGCGAGCTGTTCCGCCGGCAGATGTTGTTCTTCCGCCGCGGCAAACAGCGTTGAGTTGATCGTGCCAACCGCGCGCGTGGTTTCGATATGCGTCGGCGCGATGATGGTCTTGGCTTCGTATGCGCCGTCGAATTGACGCTCGACGCTCAAGCGCTGACCGGGGGCTACTTCAAAGGCAAGCCGCGCCGGCATGGCTTCCGCCGTGGGGCTGAGCGGGTCATAGGTGAGTTCCACCGTCTGACCGGCATGCATCTTCTTCGGATTGTAGATGCTGTGCACCGCCTGCACGAGGCCGGCGGCACGCGTGCGGCTCAAACCGGCACGCTCGAGGACGTCAGTCAGTGTGTCGCCACGGCGCAGGATCACGCTTTCGGTGCGCGGCATAAGAGCCGGCGCCTTATCGAGCAGGATCGAGATGTCTTGGGTCAGGCGCTCCTGCATCGCCGCGAGGCGCTCGGCGCCAATCGACGCCAGATGCGGCAGCGGGCGATCGGGCGCGGAAAGAGGCGCGAAGAGTTGTATGCCGATCCCGGCGCAAAGCGCGCCAATGCTGAGATACAGCGGCAAGGTGGGCGAGGCTAAAGAACGCATGAATCCCCGTCGCTTGACGTTGGTCTGTCAGTGTCCGCTCGCCCAGAATGTGACGCGCGCTAACCCCCGGACTGGGCCCTTAGGCAATGCCAGTCTGACGTACCGCCCTCTAAGGAATTCTTGAGATTCCTATTGAGTGAGGTAACGCAGCCACACTGCAGAAGGCCGCCGCCCTTGTCAACCGAACCAGGTTCGCACAAGCGAAACGGGCTTTAACCTCTTGGGGAATCGGTGGAAGTCATCCGCAAAACCGACAGCATGCGAGACCTCTCACCGTTCGCGGTCCCGAACTACTATGAAAGCCCATACCGTTTGGGGGGGGCGGCTATGCGGGCAAAGGTGGGCCGTTGTCATCGCCACGAGGTACCAATCGGTCTCCGCGATCCTCAAACCGGCCAAAAGGAATCGCTCCCGGTGCCCTCCCAGGGGGCCGATAGACGCGCGTCCAACCTGTGGATAAAGACCGTAAGATGCTGAATTTATTACAGGACAGAGTAAAAAACGACGGTTAACAGCCCAAAATGCCAGTGTTCGGGTCGGAGAAGGGGGCAGGCCTTGGCACCCAGTTAACATGCTGATTTTACTACTAAATTTTTTCTGTAAAAAGTTGCTTGACCCGGTGGGGCCAACCCCTTAGAAACCGGCCTCCCGAGCCGAGGGGTGGCGGACAGTCAGCCTTCGGAGCGGCCAAGTTTTCGGCTAAAACCAGCCGGTTACGAAGCAGCGCCTCGGCCTTCTTTGACATCGTGAAGAGACGAACGAAAGGGATGCGCAGGCGGCGTTCCGTCGAATGACGACGGACGTTTTCTGTGACATCCAACGCAATGATTACTCTGTGCAAACAGAAGTTGTCAGTGTGACGTTTTTTACAGGAGACCTCCAAGTCAACTTGAGAGTTTGATCCTGGCTCAGAACGAACGCTGGCGGCAGGCCTAACACATGCAAGTCGAACGAGCTGAGACCTTCGGGTCTCTATGCTAGTGGCGCACGGGTGAGTAACGCGTGGGAATATGCCCTTCAGTACGGAATAACCAAGGGAAACTTTGGCTAATACCGTATACGCCCTCCGGGGGAAAGATTTATCGCTGAAGGATTAGCCCGCGTCTGATTAGGTAGTTGGTGAGGTAACGGCTCACCAAGCCGACGATCAGTAGCTGGTCTGAGAGGATGATCAGCCACACTGGGACTGAGACACGGCCCAGACTCCTACGGGAGGCAGCAGTGG
>CANJPQ010000025.1 GCA_947476275.1 Fidelibacterota bacterium | reverse complement strand
CGCCATCGGATCGAGAACATGTTCGGCAGGATCAAAGACTGGCGCCGCATCCACACACGTTACGACCGATGCGCCCACACATTCATGTCGGCCATTTGTCTCGCCGCTACAGTCATCTTCTGGCTATGATCAATGAGTCCTGACCCTAGTTCGGCCAGAGAGACCGTTACCCCTGCCCGCGCCTGCAAGAGCCGCGCGGTCTCCAATCGGTTCACCTTGTCAGCAAGTTTCGCGGCAATGCCGAAGTACGTGTCCGCGTTCATTCCAGAGCAGGTGCCGTGCTTGATCCACTCATGGCGCTCCAGGCAGTCGATAGTCCCCGGCATAATGCGCTTCAAGGTCGCGGCGGTTGCGGGCGTCACGCGGGGCGTTGGCAACGCGCACCACTGGCGTTGAGAGTCCTGCGCGCGCACGTCACGCGCAACACCGCAAAACTCATCTCCCATGCCCTCGGTCCAGAGACCGTGCAGCACAAGCCGCGGCGCCGTATCGGTTGCGCACTGAGCCGAGCGCGCATTCGCTGCACAAAAGCCCGGTTGCCAGGTGACCGCCAGCGTCCACCCCGTGATGTCCGCGCGGGCTGACGTGGCGAGGAGCGCGACCGCAATGAAGGCTGCGCGGATCATGATGCCGGCTGGGATGCCGCGGCTTGCTTCAATTTCTCCGGCGACAAGTCGTACCAGCGCACAAGGATGATCATGCCTAGCATCTGAAGGACGGCCGGGAACACAGCGGTGGAGATATAGATCGCGGTAATGGCGCTGGCAGGCTGCTCAACCGTCACGCCGCCGCGGGACTGGACGTAGCCCATGAGTCCCAGGAACACCCCGGACGCACCGGTCCCGAGAGCACCAGCCAACTTTTCCACGGTGGTATACATACCCGCGAAGATGCCTTCGCGCCTCAAGCCCGTGCGCAAGCGGTCGTACTCAATCGCGTCCGGCAACAACGCTTGCCCCATCAGCAGAGAGCCGCCACCGAAGACACCCAGGCCGATCGCGCGTGCGATGACTGTCCACACCGGATCGCCCTCAGCCGCGAGCAGCCAGGTGAGGTAGACCGCTGAGTTGCCGATCAGGCTCACCGCATAGAGGGCTTTCTTCGAGTAGCGTTTGCCCAACCACAGCCACGCAGGTTGCACGGCAATCATCGAGAGCGACATCACGATGTAATAGATGCTGAGCCAACTGAAGGGCACCTTCAGAACCCGCGTGAACATGAACGGAAATGTTGCCTGGAATCCGAACAACACAAGGCCGCAGAACTTCGCCGTCAGCAGGACGAAGTACGGTTTGTTCTGAAGCGCTAGACGGAACTGCACGATGAAACTTTGGCCCGTCGGCGCATGACGGGGCGTGGATGGCGCATCCTTCGTTAGCTGGAAGCACGCCAACGATGCCGACAGGACGATCAGTCCTACAAAGATCGACATCGCGCGATGGCCCTCCGCACCGCCCCCGAACTTCGCAACGAGATAGGTACCCAAAGCTGAACCGACGATATTCGCCAAACTCACAGCGATCACGCGAAACGACATCAGGTATGAGCGCTCGTGGTAGCTCTGCGTCATCTCGGTCGGCATCGCCATGTAAGGCACGTTGAAGGTCGAGTACGACGTGAAATAGAACAGCAGCGCGAACGTCATGTAGATCACGCCGGTCGATGGTTCGACGATGCTGCCGAACCCGAACACCAAGAAGGTCGAGAGTCCGAGCATGAAACCGCCGGCGAACAGGAATGGACGACGGCGGCCCCAGCGACTGTTGGTGCGATCGGACAGCCAGCCCACGGCCACGTCAGCAAAGACGTCATAGAGTTTGAGACTAGCGATCAGCAGGCCGGCGACAGTCGCGCCGATCCCCATGACGTCGGTCATGTAGGCCAGCGCGAGCACATTGGTCATGTTGAAAAGGCTCGCAACGCCGAGACTCCCAAGCCCCCAGCCGATGCACACCTTGAGTGGAAGAGTCCGATCTTGGCTCACCTGTCCCCCGCTATCCCCTGCGCCGCGGCACCCTAGCACCCCGCTCTCTCGCCCCATACCTGGGTATTTTGCTGTTCGCTGGCCGCACCCTATTGAAAAATAGCCAAATACACGAATTCCGCTAGCATGGCGGATCACAGAACGTTGAGCAGAGCGTGCCGAATTCCGAATACATGTCGTGGGCCAAGAGCGGGCGCAAAGGTTCGCCTCCGTATCAGACCTCTCGAACGGGTGAAGCGGGCCTTTCTCGCATTGTCTCAAAGCTGATCCTGGGCGCAGTGGTCGCCCTCGGACTGCTGGCCGGCGGCATCTTCGCTGCCGAGACGTTCTTCGAAGATCGAAACGCCGCCGGCGGTGCCGAGCGCTGGTCGGACATGGGCGCGTACCTGATCGGTCGCACGATCCAAACCGAGGGCGACAGGAATTTTGCACCTGAAGGCCGCTTTCGCCTCGCCGGGACGATGAACCGGCTGATCAGCGAGCGGAGCATCTCACACTATCGGGCGACCGATGCCAGCGGGTTGATCATCGCGTCCGACAGGCCAGACGAAGTTGGCAAGACGCTGCCCACGGAGATGCGCGACAAGGCGCTCTCATCCGTGTACGCCAACGAGAAAGTCGACGATCTCACGGGGTTTCAATCGCCTCACGCGATGGCTTGGGCGTACCACCCAATCCGCGTCCGCGACGAGACCGTCATTGGCATTTTCGGCGTGTCGACGTCGAGCGCCGATTCCGCCGAATTCCTGTTTCGCTACGTCTGGATGGCATTCGGCGGGGTCGTGCTCTTGACGTTCGCGTTTGGCGCCGCAGCGATTCTTTACCTACGTCGCCAAATTCTCGCCCAACACGGTTTGCAGCAGGAACTGCTGGGTATGACCCGCGATCTGGAACTCGCGGGGGAAGTGGCAGGGGTCGGGTATTGGTCATATGACCCGCGCACTCATTCCCTCGTCTGGTCGCGCGAGACCTATCGGATCTATGGGGAGGATCCAGACACCTTCGTACCGACGCGCGAATTCCTGTACGCCACTTATCATGAAGACGATCGCGAGCGCATCATCGAAGTGGCGAGGCAGAACCGCGTCGAAGGCGGCAACGGCACCTTCGAATTTCGGCTGCGGCTGCGCAGCGGCGAGGTGAAGTCGGTTCACGTCGGACTCCGCACGGAGGCCGATCGCGTCTTCGGTGTGGTGACCGACATCACCGAGCGCAAGGCCAGCCAGAACGCCTTAGCAGAACGCGAGCGACAGCTGGCTGACGCCCTCGAGGCAAGCCAAGCCGCGGTGTGGGACTGGGACATTGTCCGGGATAGCTACGAAGTCTCCCCTCGCCTCGCAAATATTCTGGGACTCACGGCCGACGTAAAAACGCTCTCGCGCCACCAGCACAACGAACTATGCCATCCCGACGACGTCCCTCTCATTGCCCAACAGTTTGGGGTCCACCTCATCGACGGCATTCCCTACGACATCGAATACCGTATGCGGCACAGCAACGGCTCCTACGTTTGGGTCCACAGCCGGGGCCGCGTCACTGAGCGTCGCGGCGACAAGCCCCTGCGCATGGTAGGCACGATCCTCGACATCACGCGCCGCCGCTCCGCAGAAGAGGCCCTGCGCCGCAGCCAGGAAACCGTCAGTCTTGCCGTGGAAGCGTCGCAAGCCGGCTACTTCGATGCGCGGCGCAACGAGGGCCCTAGCTACTGGTCGCCGCGCATGCGCGAGATCATGGGGATCACGGATCCCAATTTCGTTCCAGGACCTTCCGCCTTCGGTGATGCCGTACACGAAGATGATAGGCCGCGAGTGTTCAAGCTGCTCGCCGACTTCAACCGTTCGACCCGAGCCGATCCGCTGGAGTTCGAGACGCGTATAGTACGCAAGGATGGCGCCGTCATCTGGGTAAATATGCGCGCGGTCAGCAAGGCCGACGCCAACGGTAGCGCCCCCCGTACCATCGGCTTCATCCAGGACATCACAGAACGGCGCAATGCCGCCGAAGCACTTTTTGCCAGCGAAGAACGGCTTCGAATCATAGCCGAGAACGTGTCGGACATGATCCTCATGCAGGACGCCGCAGGTGTGGCAACTTATGTTTCGCCCTCCGCCGTCGCGATCACGGGCTACACGCCGGAGGAAATCATCGGCCGGACCATGATCCGCCTGGTGCATGAGGATGATAAGAATATCTTTCCCAGTTTCCGGAACAATGGCGAGGGCGAGCGGCCGAACAAGGCAACCTACCGTTACCGCCTGGTCCGTAAGGACGGCAGCATCGCGTGGGTCGAGACCAAAGCGGTTGGGCTCACGACAGCCGCCGGCACGCGACAAGTCATCGCATCAACCCGCGACGTCTCAGAAGGCGTGGCCTACGAGGCGGCGCTGAAGGAAAGCGAGTCAAAATTCCGCCTGCTCGCCGATACCGCGGCGGACGTGATCGTCGTGTATGAAGAGACGGAGCGCGTGAGCTACCTGTCGCCTTCCGTGGAACGCCTGCTTGGCTTCAAGCCAAGCGAGTTGATCGGCCGAACGGTGTTCGAGCTGATCCCGCCCGACGATTTCGCGATGATCAGAGCGCGGCGTGTGGAAAACGGCAACATGCCGCATTCGGGCGTCACGCAATCGCGTGCGCGATGCAAGGATGGCAGGATCATCTGGATCGAAACGACGTCGACCGTCATCCCAAAGGTGGGGGGTGGCTACGAGGTGCATGGAGCAGCGCGTGACATTACGGAGCGCGTGGAACGCGAAGCGGAATTGCGCCGCACGCGGGATCAACTCCAAGAACAAGCCGACGAGTTGATGATGCTCGCCCAGAATCTCGATCTGGAGCGCGACCGCGCCGAAAGGGCCAATGCTGCGAAGTCGTCGTTCCTGGCGATGATGAGTCACGAATTGCGTACACCGATGACCGGCGTGCTGGGCATGGCCGACCTGCTGCTGATCAGCGGCCTGTCTCGGGAACAGGAAGATCTGACGGAGCGGCTGATGCGATCGGCCACGTTGTTGCTCGACCTTCTCAATGACATTTTGGATCTGTCGAAGATCGAGGCCGGCCAGCTTCAGATGGACAACACGCCGTTCCGCATTTCGGAACTGCTGGCGGATGTGCGCGATCTCTTCACGCCCCTTGCCTCAGAGAAAGGTTTGCGGCTGATCGTCGACGGAGTCACCGGCACCGACGCGGTGATCGGCGATCCGAAGCGGCTGCGGCAGATCCTCGCCAACTTAATTGGCAACGCGGTGAAGTTCACGCCCCAGGGGGATATCACCGTTTCTGTCGCCGAATCACCCAGCACATCGCCGGATCAGGTCGCCCTGCGGTTCACGGTGAAGGACTCCGGCATCGGCATCTCCCTTGCGCAGCAGGACAAGCTGTTCCAGCCATTCGTGCAGGCGGAGGCTTCCACTTCGCGCAGATTCGGCGGCACCGGCCTGGGTCTGGCGATCAGCCGACGCCTCGCCCGCGCCATGGGCGGCGACGTCTCGATCGTCTCGGAACTCGGAAAGGGCTCGACGTTCACCGTCGCGGTCACGGTCGCGCGGGACGCAAACGCCGCGCCTGCCGTGCGCGCACCCAAGGCCGCAGCGCACGACGCTAAGATCGACCCCACGCCGAAGACGATCCTGATCGCCGAGGACAACGACACCTCGCGGTTCCTCATCGCCACCATGCTGGGACGGCGCGGCCATAAGGTCACCGCGGTCGTGAACGGCCAGGAAGCCGTGGATGCCGCGTCGACGACGGCCTTCGACATCATCCTTCTCGATATGCAGATGCCGGTGATGGACGGCCCCGAAGCCATGCAGCACATCCGCGCGACGGAGAAGAATGGGCGCCAACGCACGCCGATCATTGCCCTCACCGCCGATGTCATCGCCGAGCACAGGAAGGCCTATCTGGCCGGCGGCGCCGACAGCGTGGTCGCCAAACCCGTCGATTGGCTGGCGCTGGATCAGGAAATGGATCGCCTCGTCGGCGGGCGCACGGTGCACACGAACGGGAGCGCACCGGCGTTGCGCGATGCGCCGACGCCAACGCTGTTGGACGTGAATATGCTGGAGGAACTCGACGAAAGCCTCGGGCGCGACACCATGGTGTCGATGATGCCGAGCTTCATCGCGAGCACCGCGACGTACCTTGCAAACATCGAGACAGCCATCAAGGAACAGAGGTTGCCGGACGCCAAACGCGCGGCGCACGCGCTCAAAGGTCTCTGCTCCCAGTTCGGCGCCTCCGGCATTGCCGCCCGTGCCAAGTCCATCGAGGAAGGCACGGAGAGCTTGGGCGATATCTCAGGCTTGGTGCTTGAACTTTCTGGCACCATCACGGCGACGGTGAAGGAAGTGCGCGCCCGCTACGGGATAGACGCCTAGGCCTTCTGCTTCTCGCGCACGGAATTCACCAAGCCTTCCAGCGAGAAGCCTTGCGTCCAGGCGCCGCCGATCACTTTGCGCACAAGGTCGTCCCGCGCGTTGGTGAGCTCTTCGGCCAGAGCGCCGGTGGGCACGTGGTCGTTGAGGGCTTGGCGATTCACGACGCCCTTCTCTTCGAGCATATGCTCCAAGATCGTGACGCGGTCGCGCAGGATCCACAATTCGGACAGCAGCTCCGCATTCATGCGGAGCAGACTGTCGGTGAGTTCGTCGCCGGTATAGGGGCGTTTCGGAGCGTCGACCATCAGAGCGGCTTCGATCCACGGATGACCCAGGGATAGCCCTGCTTGCCGACGGTATAGGCCTCGACGTTCACGAAGCCGATGTCGCGCAAGGTCTGGGGCCAATCCTGCGAGAGGATCTCGCTGAAGAACGGCTCGCCGCGATTGTCGGTGTCCCAATCCAGCACCACGGCCTGGAACGGATGCACCGCCGAGAAAGGCGGCGGATCGGACAGCACGATGTCGCCGCCCGGCTTGAGGATGCGGAACGCCTCCTTGAAGGAATCGACATTCACGTCCACCGGCATTTCGTGCTGGAGGGCGTACATGATCACGCCGTCGAAGGACGCATCCGGCTCGCGGGTATCGCGGGCGTCGCGCTGCTTGAGCGTGATCTTGAAGCCCATGCGCTCCGCCGCGGCATGCGCGTTCTTGAGCAGACGGGTCGAGAGATCGCTACCGACCACCTCGCACTCCGGGAACACCTTCTTGACGGCCATGAGCGTGCCGACGCCGCCGCAGCCGGGCTCGTAAATCCGGCCATAGCTCTTCTTCGGGAACTGCTTCGCCACGTCGATGCGCTGCTGGAGGATGTCGTCGCCGGATTCCACCGCCGCGTATCCGCCATGGCGGAACACCAGCGGTGCAATGCCCGAGGACATGGTGGCGCCGATCAGGTCGTAGCCGTCCCAGCCGCCCGGCATCAGGTGCCACTCGACTTCGTACCAGTCGGGATATTTCACATTCGGATCGAGTTCGAGGGTGCCGCCGGCCGGCTTCTCGATCGGCGACTGCATAAAAGCTTCGGCCTCCTTGCGGCGGCGCTCGGTGGCGGGAATGCCGCGCACGTAGACTTCCTCGGCAACGTAGCGCTGCAGCAGACGTTCGGCGCCATAGGCCGCGGAGCGCTCGGCCACGTCGCGCGCCTTGGCGATGCGTTCCGCCCACGGCTCGTTGTGACGGTCATTCCAGCCGCGCACGATCGCAGCGCCTTCCGGATCCGCCTCGAACGCGGCCTTCGCCTTGCCACGGACGTGGGCGGAGGTGAACTTCTGCATGGAGCCGAGGATCTCCAGGCCGGAACGGCCGCGCTGATCCAGGGTGACCGGCTTGTTCTTGGCGAAGGGAGTCATGTCGCTACCTCGTCGGTGTCGGATGCCCCATTGAACCAGAGGAGCGGGCGTCTGCGCAAATGAGCAACTGTCTGCGCTCCCTGCCGGTTGCTCATGACGCTTGATATTGTGGCGATATCCGCAACACTGTCGCCCACATGACAAGCATCAAAATCGCCACCTGGAACGTCAATTCGGTCAAAGCGCGCCTGCCCAATGTGCTGGCGTGGCTGAAAGAGTTTGCCCCCGATGTGGTCCTTCTGCAGGAAACCAAGTGCGTCGACGACGCCTTCCCGCGCCTCGAGATCGAGGACCTGGGCTACAACTTGGCGCTTCACGGCCAGAAGACTTACAACGGCGTCGCGATCCTCTCGAAGTCGCCCCTCGAGGACGTGGTCCCCGGCCTGCCCGGGTCCGCCGAGGACGACCACGCCCGCTACATCGAGGCGACGGTCTTCGGCAAAGTCCGCGTCGTGAGCTTGTACCTCCCGAACGGCAACCCGATCGACACGCCGAAGTTCGCCTACAAGCTCTCCTGGATGGACCGGCTGAAGGTGCAGATGGAGAAAGCCCTCGCCACCGACGAACTCACGGTGTTCGGCGGCGACTACAACGTCATCCCGACGGACGACGACGTTTACAGTCCGCAAGCCTTCGCCAACGACGCCCTGACACAGCCGCAGACCCGCAGCCGGTTCCGTTCCATGCTGCACCTGGGACTCACGGACGCTTTGCGCGCCTTCAACACCCAATCGCACCTCTACTCCTACTGGGATTACCAGGCCGGCGCTTGGCCGAAGGACAACGGCATCCTCATCGACCACATCCTCCTCAGTCCGCAAGCCGCCGACCGCCTCACCGGCAGCGGCATCGACAAAGGCCCGCGCGGCCAGGAAAAGGCCTCCGACCACACGCCGGTGTGGTGCACGTTGGAGATCTGAGGCACCGCCGCTGCCATCTCCACCGATGTCATCCCGGCGAAGGCCGGGATGACATCAGGGGTAGTTGAGCCCACTTGCGTTAGATATCCGCATACATGTGCGTCTCGGCCTTTGCGCCCGGGTGCGTCACGGCGCCGTCGACGGCGGGGCCGACGTTCTGGGCGTAGCGCCAGAGCGCGCCGGATTGATAGTCATTCTTGCGGGGCACCCACGCCTTCTTGCGTTCGGCGAGTGTCTTCTCGTCGACCTTGAGGTCGATCGTGCCTTTCTCCGCGTCAATGGAGATGATGTCGCCTTCCTTCACCAGCGCGATGGGACCGCCGACCGCCGCTTCCGGGCCAACGTGGCCGATGCAAAAGCCGCGGGTGGCGCCGGAGAAACGCCCGTCGGTGATCAATGCCACCTTCTCGCCCATGCCGAGGCCGTAGAGGGCCGCGGTGGTGGAGAGCATTTCGCGCATGCCGGGGCCGCCCTTGGGGCCTTCGTAGCGGATGACGAGCACTTCGCCTTCCTTGATGCTGCGCGCTTCGACGGCCGCGAACGCATCTTCCTCGCATTCGAACACCCGCGCCGGGCCCTCGAACTGCAGGCGATGCATGCCGGCGACCTTCACGATCGCACCTTGCGGGGCGAGCGAGCCTTTCAGGCCCACCACGCCGCCCGTGGGCGAGAGCGGCTTCTTGGCGTCGTAGATCACCTTCTGGTTCGGGTTCCAGGTGATCTCGTCGATGTTCTCGCCGAGGGTCTTGCCCGACACGGTCATGCAGTTGCCGTGCAGCAGGCCTTCGGCCATCAGCGTCTTCATCAGCATGTAGATGCCGCCGGCTTCGTACATGTCTTTCGCCACGAACTTCCCGCCCGGCTTCAGGTCGGCGATGTAGGGCGTGGTCTTAAAGATGTTGGCGACGTCGAACAGGTTGAACTCAAAGCCGGCTTCATGCGCCATGGCCGGCAGATGCAGGGCCGCGTTGGTGGAGCCGCCCGTGGCCGCGACGATGCGCGCGGCGTTTTCGAATGCCTCTTTCGTGCAGATGTCGCGCGGGCGGATGTTCCGGCGCAGGAGTTCCATGATCTGCTTGCCGGCTGCATGGGCGTGCTCGGCACGATCCTTGTAGGGCGCGGGCGCCATGTTGCTGTTGGGTAGCGACAGGCCGATGGCCTCGCCCACACAGGCCATGGTGTTGGCGGTGTACTGGCCGCCGCAGGCGCCGTGACCGGGGCACGCCACCTTTTCGAGGGCGTGCACTTCCGACAGCGGGCATGCGCCGGCGGCGTACTTGCCGACCACTTCGAACACGTCGACGACGGTGACGTCCTTGTCCTTGTAGCGGCCCGGCAGGATCGAGCCGCCGTAGACGAAGATCGACGGCACGTTGAGGCGCAGCATGGCCATCATCATGCCGGGCAGCGACTTGTCGCAGC
Source organism: Fidelibacterota bacterium (assembly GCA_947476275.1). Classification (GTDB taxonomy): domain Bacteria; phylum Pseudomonadota; class Alphaproteobacteria; order Rhodospirillales; family Rhodospirillaceae; genus SCTM01. Next base: position 50,482 of record CANJPQ010000025.1, on the reverse strand, counting down.
CGGCGAAGGCCACCAGCGCGTCATAGCAATGGCCGCGCACGGACAGCTCGACGGAATCCGCGATCACTTCGCGGCTGATGAGCGAGGACTTCATGCCCTGGTGGCCCATGGCGATGCCGTCGGTGACGGTGATGGTGTTGAAGCGCCGCGGCGTGCCGCCGGCTTCCGTGACGCCGCCGCGGCAGATGTCGGCCTGCTCATCGAGGGTGGTGTTGCAGGGCGCGGAGTCATTGCCCGCCGAGGCGACCGCCACGAACGGCTTGGCGATGTCCTCGGCCGTGAGGCCCATGGCGTAGTAATAGCTGCGGTGCGGCGCGCGCTCCGGGCCGACCGTGACATGGCGGCTGGGCAGCTTGGCCTTGTCGAAGGTGGTGGGCTTCTTTCCGTCGTCGGGCATGGGAAACGTCCTGGTTGGATGAGCGAGGTCGTATAGGCGGCCTATCGGGGCGGGTCAAATCCCGCGCCTGAATGGGCCCCGGTCTCGCGCGCATTTACGCGCGAATTACGCGCGAGAGATTCCGCCCCCCTCACCGCGCATTTACGCGGTGAATACGCGGTGGAAATTCGCGCCAAAGCCCTCATTTTCGATCTCGACAAAAGAACAAAAAGCGAACATATTCCATATTCGAGACTCCGTCACCTGGCAATTGCACGAGCGGATCGGGCGTTGCGCTGATGCCTTGTCCTTCCGGGACGGCAAGGGCATTCAGATGCGTGTACGCGCCGAAAGGTGGGAAGCCACCCATGGGCCGGCGCCAAAGCCTCGCGCACGAATGGAATGCGGGCGTCATGACGAAACATCGAATTTACACGATGAGCTTCGCGCGGGTTTATCCCCTGTACGTCGCGAAGGTCGAACGGAAGCGACGAACAAAGGCGGAAGTTGACGAGATTATTCGTTGGCTGACCGGGTACAGCCAGAAGAAGTTGGAAGCGCATCTGAAGAAAGAGACGGACTTTGAGACCTTCTTGTCGCAAGCGCCGCAGCTCCATCCGTCGCGACGTCTGATCAAGGGCCTGATCTGCGGCATTCGCGTCGAAGACATCAAAGAGCCGACCATGCAGGAAATCCGCTACATGGATAAGCTGATCGATGAATTGGCGAAGGGAAAAACGATGGAGAAGATCCTCCGGACTTAGAGGTCCTAACGCCGTCAGGCCGCAACACACCCTGGCTCCAGTTCTCTGCTCTGCCATCACCGTGATGGCGTTGGCGGGTGTGGCGAAGGCGGGGTAGATATCGGGAGGTTCGAATCCCCGTCGGCACGGCAACTAGCTTAGTGCCGCTCGGTTCAATGCATTGCTAACGGTTGGCGGAAACGAAGGCGAGAACTTCGCCTAGACCCTAGATGCAGCAGATTACGAAACGGCGACAGAGTCGTAAGCTAGCTGACGCGAAACACTCTACGGCGATGGAAGAATGATATGGCGCCAACCGTACTCCCGATCACACTCAGCACCGCATCCGTCCTGGCACTCGTCTGCGTCGTTTTGATCCTGCGCATCGGAAAAGGACGATTTGTTCACAAGGTATCGATCGGCGATGGCGGCAACACCGACCTGCTCATACGCATGCGCACCCATGCAAATTTCGTGGAGTATGTGCCGTTCATTTTGATCTTGATGGGATTGCTGGAATTGGCCGGCGCCAATCACATATTCATGACGTGCTGCGGGGGCGCGCTGGTGGTGTTCAGAATACTGCATGCCATCGGGATGCCCCGCCCTGCGCCAAATCCCTATCGTGCGATCGGCGCCCTGGGCTCGGTCGCTTTGATGCTGGTGTTGGCGGGTTACGGATTATTGCTGTCGTGGCCAGCATAGTGCGAGCCCCATCACGAGGGGCCATACCGAGGTCTTAGGTGACCACACGCGCAGGGGCGATATAGTGCCGAGCCATAAAAGTTCACACCGGCGGATCGGAAAATCCGGTTCAATCGGCAGCCTTATCGTCGCGGAGACTCTCTCTTGATGACATTCCAACGCCTGATCCTGGTCGGGGCGCTTCTCACGTCTGTGGCCGCCGCAGCGGCGACAAAGGCGCCGCCACCCGCGGCAAGCGTTACGGTCAAGATCGTGGGGTTCAACGACTTCCACGGCAGCCTTCTCTCCCCTGGGACCTATTCGGTGGCGCCGGGTCAGCCGTCCGTGGTGGTCGGCGGGGTCGACACGCTGGCGGCCTATGTGGCGCAGCGCATCAGCCTCAACCCGAACCACGCGGTCGTCAGCGCCGGGGACGTGACCGGGGCGAGCCCGTTGATCTCGGCCGCCTACCATGACGAAGGCACGATCGAAGCCCTGAACCTGCTCGGCTTGGAGTTCAATGCGGTCGGCAATCATGAATTCGATTCCGCCCCGGCGGAACTGAGGCGCAAGCAGGTGGGCGGCTGCCTGCCGGCGACGCCAACCTCCTGCCTCGGCGGCAAAGCGTTCAAAGGTGCATCATTTAAATATCTGGCTGCCAACACGGTCGAGAGCGCGACGGGGAAAACGATGTTCCCGCCGTATGCGATCAAGACCTTCGACGGCATCAAGGTGGCCTTCATCGGCGTCACCCTGAAAGACACGGCTGATATCGTTTTGCCGACGGGTGTCGCGGGACTGACGTTCAAGGACGAGGCCGAAGCAATCAACGCCCTGATCCCGGCGCTTCATCGCCAGGGGGCGCGCGCGATCGTGGCGCTGGTGCATCAAGGCGGCAAGCAAACCGCGGAGAAGAACAGCGGCACGCCCATGTCGATCAACGACTGCGCCGGGCAATTGGGCGGGGCGAGCGCTTCGCAGATTGTGGATGTGGTCTCACGGCTGGACGATGCGGTCGACCTGGTGTTCTCGGCCCATTCCCACGTCGCCTACAATTGCCAGCTGCCCAACAGCAAGGGCCGCGCCATCCCCGTCACGCAAGCCGCTGCCTTCGGTCGCGTGCTGACGGATGCGGACCTCACGCTCGACCGGAAGACCGGGCGCGTGACCAAGGTGGCGGCGACAAACATCCTGGTCAGCGTGCCGGAGGCGGAGGACGCCGCCTCCCCGGTCCATCCGTTCCTGGCGGCGCCGAACGTGGTGCAGATCCGCGCGCGTGTGGCGGACTACAAGGCGGCCGTCGCCGCGCTGGCGTCGCAGGTGATCGGGACCATCGCCGTGAGATTGCCGAATGGCGAAGGCCCGAGCGGAGAAACCCCCGCCGGAAATCTGGTGGCCGATGCGCAGCTGGCGGTGACGGCGGCGGCGGATCGCGGCGGCGCGGTGGTGTCGTTCGTGAACGCAAGCGGCGTGCGCAGCCCCGGGTTCGACACGCCGGGGGCGACCTATCCGCATGACGTGACGTACCAAGAGGCATTCACGACCCGCCCGTTCGGTAACACGCTGATGACGGTGACCGTGACGGCGCAAGTGATCAAAGACGCGCTCGAGCAGCAATTCGTCGCCTGCAGCGGGCAGGATCACGACACCATGCTCCAGGTGTCGGCGGGAATGCGCGTCGAATGGAGCGCCTCGGGGCCGAAGTGCAACAAGATCCGCACTGTGTCCCTGACCCTGCCCGGGACTCCCGACGTCACCGAACAGATCGTCGTCGACGGGATGGTGAAGGAGCCCACGAAGACCTATCGCATCGCGGTCGACAACTTCCTGTCGTCTGGCAAAGGCGGGTTCGCCACGTTCCTGAAGGGTACCGATCTGCGCAGCGGACCGCAGGATATCGACGCGGTGGTGAGCTACATGTCGACGACCCACAAAGCGCCGTTGAAGCCGTACGATCCGGCGGACCCTTCCCTGCGCCTGCCGCGGATCGTGAAGCTGCCTTAAGGCGCGGGCTGCTTCGACATGCCGCGGCCGTGCGTGGTCCGTGCGAGATCGGGCCAGCGCCGTCCCATCATTTTCTCGAAAATTTCCGATAAGTGACCGACGGCCCGTCACGCGCGGGCTTCACCGTGGCAGAGCGAGGGAATGGTTTGGTCGGTTGGATAGCCTGGCGCAATGAAGGTTGTGGACGTCGCGGAATTTTATAGTGAGTTGGGCGGCGGCGTTCGCACCTACATCCGCCAGAAACTCCTGGCAGGACTTCGCACCGGCCACGAGGTCGTGGTCGTTGCCCCCGGCCCGGCGGACGCGGAACAACGGGTCGACGGCGGACGCATCCGCTGGGTCAAGTCGCCGGCGGAGCCGCTCGACAGCCGTTACTACCGCTTCGCCGACGCGGCGCAGGTGCACCGGATTTTGGATCTCGAAAGACCGGACGTGGTCGAGGCCTCCTCGCCCTGGCGCGGCGCGCGCATCGTCGGCACCTGGTCCGGCACGGCACTCAAATCGCTGGTTCTGCATAACGATCCGGTGGCCGTGTATGGGCATTCGTTGCTCGATCGGATTTTGAGTCCCGACACCATCGACCGGCTGTGCGGTCCGTTCTGGTCCTACCTCGCGCAGATTCGCCGCTCGTTCGATACCTGTATCGTCGCCGGGGCGTGGCTGGCAGGGCGCATGGCCGGGTTCGGAATTGACGCCACCGCAGTGCCGTTCGGGATCGACAAGGCGCCCTTCACGCCCGCGCTGCGCGATGCGCGTTTGCGCAACGCCATGCTCGCGGCGTGCGGGGTCACCGACGCGAACGCCGTGCTGTTCGTCGCCGTCAGCCGTCACCATCCGGAAAAGCGACTGGGCGTTCTGATCGATGCGATGGCGCGCATCCGCCGTGCGAGACCGGCGGGCCTGTTCCTGATCGGCGACGGCCCCCTGCGGGGTTGGATCGACCGCATCGCCGCCCGGGTCGACGGCGTGCACGTGGCCGGCGCCATCAATCATGCCGCCTTGCCGGCGCATCTCGCGAGCGCCGACATCTTCCTCCACGCCGGGGCCGCGGAGACATTCGGGCTCGCGATCGCCGAGGCGATGTGCGCGGGACTGCCCATGGTTCTGCCCGATCGCGGCGGCGCGGCCGCCCTGGCGGGCCCGTCCTATGCCGAGACCTATCCGGCGGGCGACGCCGTTGCCTGCGCGGAGGCCGCGCTGCGCCTTGCGGCCCGCGACCGGGAGACGCTCTCGCGCCAGGCGGCGGAGGCGAGCAAGACGCGGGTGCGCAGCCAGCTTGCGCATTGCGAGCATCTGTTCGGGCACTACGGCGATCTGTTGCCCGCGACGAAGCGCAGGGCGGCCTAAGGAAGCCCCCGCCCCCAGAGACTGGTGGTGTGACGCCGGTTGGCCGGCGGCTTGACAGGCGTCATGTAATATAATCTATTAATTATATAACCGATTAGCTATTAATGACAAAAAGCCGACCATGACCCGCCTCGATGCCACGTTCTCGGCGCTGGCCGACCCGACACGCCGCGCGATCCTGGCCCGTCTCGCGACCGGCGAAGTGACGGTCATGGAACTGGCCCAGCCCTTCGCGATGACCCAGCCGGCGATCTCCCGCCACCTCAAGGTGCTCGAAGGCGCAGGCCTGATCGTGCGCCGCGTCGACGGGACGAAGCGACCCTGCCGGCTCGCGCCGGCGGGCATCGACGCCGTGGAGCAATGGCTCGGGATGCTGCGCCAGACGCTGACGAAGAATTACGAGCGGCTCGACGGGGTTCTGGCCGCCATGTCGCAGGAGCAAGGGGACAAACAGCCATGAGCAAGATGACGTTGAAGACCGAAGGCGACACCCATGTCGTCATCACCCGCCGCTTCGCGGCACCGCCCGAAGCGCTCTATCGCGCCCACACGGAGCCTGCCCTGATCCAGAAATGGATGCTCGGCCCCGAGGGCTGGACCATGCCGGTGTGCATCAACGAGCTGCGACCGGGCGGAAAGTTCCGCTACGAATGGGTGAACGGCAAAGGCATCGGCTTTTACGTGACCGGCGAATTCGTAGAGTTGGTGCCCTTCAGCCGGCTGGTCCATGTGGAGCGGATGCACCTGCCGGACGTCACGCCGGACAATCACATTGAAACGACATTCGCCGCGGATGGAGCCGGCACATTGATGACCATGCGCATGACGCTGCCCGATGCCGCGAGCCGCAAGGCCATGCTGTCCACCGGCATGGAGCACGGCATGGAGGCGAGCTACGTCCGGCTCGAAACCCTTATCTAGGAAACACAGACATGCTGTCCGCGCCGGAGATCATCCAGACCACTGCGCAAGACGCCGCGGTTATCCACCTCACCGTGCCGCGCAGCAAGATGATGAAGGTGTTCGGGCCCGCCGTGGCGGAGCTGATGAAGACCCTCGCCGATCAAGGCATCGAACCGGTCGGCGCGGTGTTCGCGCATCATCTCAAGATGAGTTCGGAGACGTTCGACTTCGAATTGGGCGTGAAGGTCCTGACGCCGGTGAAGGCCGCGGGGCGCGTGAAGCCGGGCCAGCTGCCGGCAACCAAGGTGGCGCGCACGGTGTACACCGGCCCCTACGAAGGACTCTTCGGCGCCTGGGCCGAGTTCAACACGTGGATGAAGGCCAACGGCCACGTGCAAGGTAGCAGTCTTTGGGAAGTGTATTCCGTCGGCCCGCACTCGAGCCCCGACCCCACGACCTGGCGCACGGAATTGAATCGGCCGCTGGCGAACTGACCCCGCGCGCTGCCCGCGCGACCAGCGCGATCGACCAGTTCGAATCCCGTGCGTGAACCGATTTCCCGCATTTTGCGGCGCCTCAGGTATTTCGACTGCAGGGGTTAGCCGTTACCAAAACAGCATCGCGGCGCCGGCGCTGCCCGAGGCGCCGGCAGTGCCCACCCCCCCGTTCGTCAGATCGTACCCACCGCCATTCCCAGGGCTGGTATTGCAATTGCTCGCACAGGTCGGTGCGTAGTTGAAATCCCGCCTACCACCCGCGGCCCCGCTGGCCAACTTTCCGCCGACCGGACTGAACGCTATGGAATCCGTGCCGGTGCTGCTGAGGACTGTCGTGGTCGTGTAGGTTCCCTGCTGCGCAATCGTCAGCGTCGCACTCGTTGCAGTGGCCAGAATGCCGTACGTGTTCAGCGTCGCATTTCCATTGATCAGCGTTGCGAGCCTCGCGGCGACCGTGCTGGTCGTATCCGTGCCGTTGACGACGGGTGTGCTAATCGTCGTCGAGAGCGAGATTGATGTGTTGGTGAAAAGGATCGCGGCCGTGGTGTGCGTTGCCGTCGACACTGTCGCGGCGGCGGCCGAAACGCCGTTCTGACCCACGGCGCCGCTAACCCCAGCGACGTCCTTGTATCCCGAACCGCCGCCGCCGCCGAAGCCGTTGCTCGTTCCCGCCGAAACGAAATTCAGCGATCCCACCGTAACAGTTTCGGTGGGTGTGCTGCTAATCACCGAGCCAGTGATGGTCGTTTGGTTGGGTCTCTTCGCATTGACGCATTGAAGAACCGTGACGACCGCCGCACTGCTACTGAGGCATGCCAGGGTAGTGCCATTGCACTTTGTAGTATTGCCGCTATTGCAGGCGTAAACGTCGTTGCCGACGTTGTAGGCGCCCCCGAGGGTGGCGTTGGCGTTGATCGCGTTTTTGATACTAGTGCCCAGGATCGCAGCGGTCGTGTCGCTGGCGAGCACCGTGTAGTTGAAGGTGTACGGCGACGTGAAGAACGGATTGCCGGTGGGCGGCGATGTGCCTGTGAATGCCAGGCGGATTATATCCCCGGTGTGAGGCGTTCCGCCGATGGTCACCCTACTTTGGCGCGGCGTATTCGAACCGTTGGCGAAAGCCACCACGCCGTTGACGACGGTATTGGTTTCAGTACCGCCACCGCTTGTTACTGACCTTGTGAGGGTGGTCGCCGTGGCATTGACACCTGGCTCAACGATTTCTATGAGCGTGCTGGTCTGTGCGTAGGCGGTGAAGTTCGCGGCCGTCAGCGTCGCGTTGGCCTGGATCGCCGACACCAGATGACCGGTGAGGATCGCTGCCGTCGTGTCGCTGGCCTGAACAGTGTAGGTCACCGTTGCCGCCGGGTTGGCAAAGGTCAACGTCACAACGTCGCCGGTCGTCGGCGTTCCAGCGACCGTGAGCGTGTTGTAGGCGAGATTTTCGAATCCGCCCGCCTCGCCGCCACCGGCGGTGAATGCGGCGCTGCTGATGCCACCGCCGCCGCCGCCGCCGCCGCCGCCGCCGCCGCCCTGGGCCGCACTTGCATTATATCCCGCGCCACCAGCACCCGCAGCCGAGGCACCGCCCGTGGCCGTGCCGCTCCCGCTGCCGCCGATCGTCGTTGAGGGATTTCCACCGCCGGCCAGGCAGTAGGCGTTGGGAGGATTGGTCGGAGAACCCGCACTGTAGGCATCGCTGCCGTGGCCACCGCGACCACCACAAACCGTTGTGGCTTGATCGGGCGCGCGACTGGACGTGACGCTAGTGCCCGCGCCTCCGCCGGCGCCGCCAATGCCGCACTGAATGCCGGGATCACCGAGCAGCGAGCTGCAGAAGGGGTACACAGTGTTGTTACTCAGGCTGGCTCCGCCGCCGCCGCCTGCGACCAAGCCCGGTACCGTGCCGGAGGTAAGCCGTATCGCCGAGGCGCCGCCGCCGCCTGCGCCATTGAGCAAGGTCGTGCTGCCAGTGCCACCGCCGCCGACGATAACATCGAGGCTTTGTCCGGTGATTGAGGTCCCGTTGATGCTGCCGAGTGCGCCGGCCGCGTATCCGCCGCCGCCGCCGGTGCTCGCATTGCCGCTGCTGTACCCCCCGCCGCCGCCGCCCCAGAGCTTGGCGTACACACTGTAAAGATTGGAAACGAAGGTGAACGTGCTGGACTGGGCATTGGTTCGAAAATCGCATTCGTACGAATGGCCGGCGGTTCCCGACGGGCACACGCCCGCCACGCCGTTGACGGTCCCAGCAAACGGGCGGAAATAGTTTGCCAATGCCGCGGTGTACCTCGCGCCGTTGGCAAGCGTGCCGTTGTGGCTCGCGCCGGTGGTTTCGCCGGTGGACACCGCGGTCACGTTGCTCGCAGCAATGCCGCCGGACTCACGGTCGAACTTCCAGTTGAGTCTCAGATTGCTAACGGCGACCGTGGTTGAATAGGACAAGCGCGTACTATAGCCGCTGAGAATATTCGCCGCCGTGCGCGCCGTGTTCCAAATCCGTACGTCGGAAATATCGCCCGCGAAGAAGTCCGCAGTTCCGCCCTTATCGGCACCGACGGTCAAGGACTGTGCGCCGGCGACAACACCAGAACTGTTGATCGTGCTTTGGGAGGTGCCCACCGCCTCGCCGTTCACATAGAAGGTGACGGCGGGCAATGACGCATCGTAGGTCGCCGCGACGTGCGCCCATTTCCCCACTGTGGCTGCAAACGGGGCGACGTAGTTCTTGTTGATATTGGTAAGCGAACTGTCGACGCCGGACAAATCTAACGACAGTTGGGTGCTGGAGATCGATAGGCGGAAAGCATTGTTTCCCGGCAGAGGCGCGGCCGCGTCCCACGACGCGATTATTGCCGAAATGTTCCCGGCTGCGGGCAATACTGATGGGCGGATCCATGCCTCAAGCGTGAGACTGCCCGTCAGGCCAAGATTACTGGTGCTGACGTAGTCGTTTACGCCGTCGGCCGTCATCGTCAGCATCGCCATGCCAGCGGTGACGTCGTCGATGTAGTTGATGTTGGGACCACCGACAAAGACGATCTGGTTTGCCCCGTAGAGGTCGTCGTGCTGATCGCCGACCGTGCCAGTCGTGGCGAACGGGCCTACGATCGCACTATTGGTACGATCATCGTACTGAGTGATCCGTCCCCAGACATAGCTGCCGTCGTCGTAGGCTTCGATTACATACTTTTTGTAGCAAATCAGGTTGAACGTATCCGCGGCCGAGGTCGTCAGCGACACGCCGTTCGCGCGGATCTCGATCGTATTTGAGACGCCTGTCGCATCGATTGCCGTGGCCAACGCGCCGTTATAGTAGCGCAGGGTAATGCCACCCCCTGCAGCAAAGTCATCGGTGCCGGATGTTTGTGTGCCTGAGGTCGCGCGCGTCACGATCGACATGCCGGCCTGGTTATGAGGGGCGCCGGTGCCGCATACGCCGACCCCACCGCTCACGTCAGCCGCATCAGGCGACCAGAGCGCGGAGACATACAGCGGGCGTATCCGAGGATCGAGATTGTAATTCGCCGCATTTGTAGCGAGCGATGCGCCTGCAGCGGCAAAACTTGCAACTTGATTCGCTCCCGCCTGCGCCAAGGTGGCTGTGGTTTCGATTTCCGACGCACGCGTCACATTAGACGCAGTGAACTTCCCGGAATCGACGGTCGTCGATGTATCGCCCGCGCCGAAGCTGTCTGACAGGGCGGCATTGAGAGCTCCGCCAGGCGTCAACCTCTGGCAAATCGAAAGCAGCGTTGAAGTGGTCGGCGCGTAGACCTGGTCATCAAACGCATTGGCGCCGGTCGAGCCTTCGAACGGGCCGGAGACCAGGGGCGTCGTCGTGCCCATGACCGTGGCGTGAGCGCAACTGCTGACGATCGGGTCGCAATTGGCCAGTTCGGCCGCGGACGTCGGCGCCGTTGTCGCCACATTGTTACTCGACCGTGCGCCAAGCCCGTTCTTTCCGTGACTGATCACGGCGAACGGAATGTTCGCTGTCGCCGTGGCATTCGTCACGCGAAGCGATGACGCCTTGAGCGTGCCGGTGATTTCGCTCCCTCCGGTGTGATCGTTGCTCACGCTGTCGCAGATTGCGCGGGCATCCGGTGAGACCACATAGGTGTAGAAATTTCCGTCCGCGTCGGTGGCCTGATCGCGGCTGAGTCCAAGGGTCTTCCACGGGAGCGCGCCGGCATTGGGGGTGCTCACACCGTCGCAGGTCGCAGCAGCGGTGCCTGTCGGCGGACTCGCAGTATCCGGGCAAGGTACCGTACCCGGTCCGCTCACTGCGGTCCCGGTATACGAGACGGTGCTGTAGTAGTAGGCAAAGACCGACGACAGCATCGACCCTTGCTTCGCGTTGCCCGACTTGAGCTTTGCGAGAATTCGCTGTCCCTCATTGAGGTTCAGAAACATCAGAGACGCTGTAAGACCTACGCCCATCAGTACAGCGGCAACGATCAGCAGCGTCTGGCCGCGAGGGTTCCTGTCGCGAACCAAGCCGCTTCGACGGAATAACTCAGTGGTAGAGAGCGACAAGCGCCAAAATGTACGCTTCCGTAACCTGCTAAGAACTTTAGACAACGTCGTGACACCTGGAGCGAACTGCGCGTGATCGTCGCACAGCGAGCTACGCAAGCGTTGATGGGGGTCAAAGTGAAGAGATGACCATAGGCAACCTGTAAGTGTGGTTGCTCTCGCAACGTGGAATGACTGGCCGACTGACACCAACTCGATCGCTGAGTTGATTCATCCAGCGGCGAACCAGTTTACGCAGGGCAACGAAAACGCGCGGTGTCCTAGAAGTGAACATCCAGAGACACGAGCGCGTAGTGGACGGTTGCGAAGGTATAGACTGTCTTGTTGTCGGCGCCGCCTTCGAGGATGCGGTAACCGGCTCCGACACCAACTTTATCCGTGACCGCGTAGCGGAGCTTCAGCGCGGCGTCGATGGCACGGCCTTGTGGTGCGGCCAAACCCTCCGCGTCGAGAAGGATGCTCCAGCGCGGCGCCAGCTGCGCCCGCGCGACGAGGTTGAGCAGCGGCACCGGGCCGGTGTTCGCGCGGTTGGCAGAAAGCGTTCCCTGGCGCAGAGCAATATCGGCATCCCGGATCTTCACGGTGGCGCCCACCCACAGGTCCCAGATGTCGCGCTGCAGGAGATGGTAGCGATAGCCGAGGCGATAAGAGTCGAAGCGATACTTCGCTTGCGTTGGGACCGATGCCGCGAAACTTGTGCCCTGAAAGGACACCGGAGCCGCAAAGGTGCCGACACCCTGGAGTGTCAGCGGTGCGTAGAGCACGTAGACCTGATGGGTGTCGCGCCAGGTATAGGAAGCGCGGACGCGGCCATAGGCCTCTGCGTCGCCGCCCAAGAGCGGAGACAGAGAAAAGCGCGTGCCTGCCGGGGTCGCGCCCGCCGGCCGTGTAGGCGATTGCACATCGTTGCGCGACTGCCAGACCGCACCGCTTTCGAGTTCGACGCCCAATCCGTCTTCAAAACCATAGGCGGCAGGTGCGGCCAGCGCAGCCAGTAAAGGTAGAAACGCAAACAGACGTTGCACGGCATTCCTCGTTGGGTCACTCATGTACATGGCGTACGTCCTGTTTTGCCCGCTGGATCAGCACAGTACGAACGCGCGAGGGCTACCAAGGTCACGATACTGCGAGCCACACAAAAAGCGCGCGCTATATTGAAAGCAGCGAAGCGGCCCGGTGGGGCGCCCCAGGCAATAGCCTTGGACGTAGCGGACATCCGCAGCTTTGAGGAGCGAGTTCCTCGGCACGCTCAACACTCTCGGCGACGACGTGCAGGGCTGAAAGGCTGTTGAGGCCGGCGAATTCCGAGCCGAAGTCATCGAGCACGCCCCTGAAGCCGTGCTTCTTGTACTCGGTTATGATTCCCTGCAGGTGCTTGGAATCGCGGATGCGCTCGTCCTCGGTGATCTCGAAGGCAATGAGACCAAGCGGGAAGCCGACCGGTTTGGCGGCGGCCAGGGTCGCGCAAAAACACGCCTGCGGTTGATACACCGCATTGGGCATAAAGTTGATGCTGAGCTTGCGATCGAGGCCAAGTGCTACTGCCTGCTCGACCGCCCTGACCCGACAGGCCTGATCGAACGCATAGCGATTTTCTGCGGTGATATGAGCCAGCACGCGCGAGGCGGATTCACCATTCACACCGCGAAGCAGGGTTTCGTGACCATAGATCCTGCCCGCCCTGATATCGACGATCGGCTGGAAGGCCATCGTGAACGATGGCGTCGCCACCTCTTCCCCACATGCGCCGCACGCCGTATCTCACAAATTCATAGCAACCTCCCTCAAGACAACTTCGGCTCCGCGGCTTCCCAGGCCTATCGCGAACGAGTTCTGTGGCGGCAGACAACAGGCCACCTCTCAACGGTTGCGATACTATCGAAGCACACCATTTGCGCAGCAAATGGCGCCAGTTCCTCCTCCGGAATTGCACCTCAAATTTGCGACCCGATACGCCGGGCGCCACGGCGCCAAATCTAGGCAGATGCGCCGTGGGGATGCGGGCGCAAAGCTCCTAGTCGGCAATAAGGGACCACCCGAGAAACGAACCGGTCAGCAAGAGGACGAGAACTGTTGAAGTGATCATGTGAAGCTCCACCATGGGGCGACGACTGATTTCGTCGCCGAGGATGGATTTAAGCGCCCGCAGTAACTGCGGTATGGCTGGGAATGGCCAATCGTGTAAGGCCCGGTAAGCAAACCGGGCTTACTTACAAACTGTTGCGAAGTTTATTCGCCAGCATCCGTCGTGCCTACACTTGGCATTTGGTTATCGCGCCGGACGCAAAAGGGAACTAATGCGTCGCTTCAGACGCATTTGGGGCCCGGCTGATTGACTTCAGCCGGGCTCCTATTTTTTGGGTGCCTACTTGGCGAGGCGTTGTGCGTTGTCTTGGGCAGCGGCATGAATCGGCGCGATCATCGAGCCTTGGGCCCGCAGCACGTGCGCCCCGGCAGAGACCGACTGGGCGATCATCCATCGCCAGGTTGCCAGCATGTTTTGCCCGTGCGCGAGGGCGGCGCCAAGCGGCGTACGCGCGGTCGCGAGCGCGTTGGTGTAGCGGTCCGTGGCGGCGATCCATTCCGCGGTGGCGGCCTCGGCAAAGCTCGTCATGGCGCTGGCTGTTTGGGTGGCATAAGCAGCGCCGGATGCATTGAAGGCGGTGACCTTCTCCGGGATCATGCGGGCGAATTCGCCCATATCCATTTCAGACGGAGCGGCCAGCCCCCTGGCCGCGAGGACCGATCGCGCGGCAATAACGTGACCCGCGGCTGTCGCGAGTTCCCGCGCTTGGCGCAAATTGCGGCCGGCGCGCTTGATGTTGCTGACGGCCTGTTTGGCCGTGCGAACGCTGACGTTGGTCTTCTTGCCGCGCGTGCTTCGAGCCATTGGGGAACCTTATGCGATGAAAGTCAGCAGGGCTGCATACACCAACGGAGCTGCGCGCGCATCGGTTCCCATTCAGCGCGATGTTGTGTGCGCCAATGCACGCAACACGAGGTCTGCGGCCGCGGACGGCTTAAGGACCGACGTGTCGATTTCAAGATCGTAGGCAAAGCCGCGATGCACCACGGGCGCTTCGCGTGCGGCAGTGCCAATGGCGCGGTCGCCGCGCGCCTTTTCCCGCGCCTCGGCGACGGCGAGGTCACAGAACACGCCGACCCAAAACACGCTGTAGCCGGCAAGACACTGCTCGAGATCCTCGCGCCAGCCATCGCGAGTGGTGGCGTTGTCGATGATCAGGCGATTGCCGGTCTTGAGCAGGGCCGCGGACGCCGCGTGATAGCCGCGGATCATCCGGGTCAGGTTGTAGCCGGGGCGCGTGATCTGCCACCCCTGCTGCATCGTCTTCAGATCGGAGGGCGGCACCGCGTAAAGCACCGCATCGACACTGAAGTTGAGATACAGCTCGGGCAGTGCATCCTGGAGGCAATGCGCAATCGCGGTCTTGCCGGAGCTGCTGGTCCCGTTCAGAACGATGGCTTGCGGCAATTCCGCCGTCACGATGCCCCCTACCCCAGCCGCGCCAGCGCTTCCTTCAGCTTGGCGATGGCGGATTCGGCGGTGGCCTGGCGGTCGCGGTTTTCCTGGATCACCGCGGCGGGCGCCTTGGCGACGAACGCCTCGTTCGACATTTTCTTCACCACCGCGGCGATGTCGTTCTCGTGCTTGGCGATCTCCTTCTTCAGGCGGTCGCGTTCCTTGCCGAGGTCGATGATGCCGGCGAGCGGGAGGACGATGGTCGTTTCACCCACCACAACCTGGGCAGCCTCGGCGACTGCTGCATCGCTCACGGCAATGCTGCTAAGGCGCGCGTTGGCGGTGATCAGATCGCCGTGGGTCGCAAGGCGTGCGCCGATCGCGGCCGTGGCGCCTTTGACGGTGGCGGCGAGCAGCGTCGCGGGCGAGATTCCCATTTCCGAACGCACGGATCGGATGGCGGAGATCACGTCGACCACCCAGTCGATCTCAGCTTCCGCCTCCGGCGCGGACAGACCGTCGAGCTGCGGCCAGGGCGCGTTGATGAGACGGTGGGGGCGCGTGATGTTGGCGCTAGCGGCAAGCTTGTCCCACAGCTCTTGCGTGACGAACGGGATCATCGGCTGGCCGATGATCAGGATCTGATCAATCACCCAGGCGGTCGTCGCGCGCGTTTCCGCCTGAAGTGCGGCGTCGCTGCCGGTGAACACCGGCTTGGTGAATTCCAGATACCAGTCGCAGAACGTGCCCCAGGTGAACTGATAGAGGCCGTTGGCGGAATCGTTGAAGCGATAGGCCTCGATGGCGTCGGCGATGGTCTTCGCGGCTTCGGCGGTCTTCGCCACGATCCACTTGTTGAGCACGCCCTTGACGGACGCCGGATCGAAGTCGGCCACGATGGCGCAGCCGTTCATCTGCGAGAAGCGCGCGGCGTTCCAGATCTTGGTGATGAAGTTGCGGTAGCCGGCGATGCGCTGCTCGGCGAGCTTGATGTCGCGACCTTGGGCTGCCATGGCGGCGAGCGTGAATCGCACCGCATCCGTGCCATAGCTATTGCACAGGTCCAGGGGGTCCATGACGTTGCCCTTGGACTTGGACATCTTCTGGCCCTTCTCGTCGCGGACCAGGGCGTGGATGTAGACATCCTTGAAGGGCACGTCGCCCATGAAGTGCATGCCCATCATCATCATCCGGGCGACCCAGAAGAAGATGATGTCAAAGCCGGTGACGAGCACGTCGCCGGGATAATACTTCGCGAGCGCGTCCGTCTTCTCCGGCCAACCCAGCGTGGAGAACGGCCAGAGGGCCGAGGAGAACCAAGTGTCGAGCACGTCGTCGTCGCGGCGCAGTTCGACCTCATGGCCGAAATGCTTCGCGGCCAAGGCGTGGGCTTCCTGTTCGTCGTAGGCGACGAACACTTCACCGTCGGGCGCGAACCACGCCGGGATTTGATGACCCCACCACAGCTGACGCGAGATGCACCAGGGCTGGATGTTGCGCATCCATTCGAAGTAGGTGTTCTCCCAGTTCTTCGGGACGAAGCGGGTGCGCCCCTCCTCCACCGCCTTGATGCACGGCGCCGCGAGCGTGACGGCGTCGCAATACCATTGGTCCGTCAGCCACGGCTCCACGACGACGCCGGAGCGGTCGCCGTAAGGGATCTGCATGAGGTTGTCTTCGACCTTCTCAAGCAGGCCGAGGGCTTCCATTTCCGCGATCACTTTCTCGCGCGCCTTCTCACGCGCCAAGCCGCGGAAGGCTTCGGGCACGTTTTCGTTCATCTTGGCGTCGCGATCGAGCACGTTGATCATCGGCAGGCTGTGGCGCTTGCCGACGGCGAAGTCGTTGAAGTCGTGCGCCGGGGTGATCTTCACCGCGCCGGAGCCTTTCTCCGGGTCGGCATACTCATCGGCGACGATGGGGATCAGGCGGCCGACCAGCGGCAGCTTCACGTTCTTGCCGACCAGCGCCTTGTAGCGCTCGTCTTCCGGATGAACCGCCACGCCGGTATCACCCAGCATGGTTTCCGGTCGCGTCGTGCCGACGGTGATGAATTCGTCGTCGCGGCCTTCGATGGGGTACTTGAAGAACCACATCTTGCCCTTCTGCTCGCGGTTCTCCACTTCCAGGTCGGAGATCGCGGTGTGCAGTTTCGGGTCCCAGTTCACCAGCCGCTTGTCGCGGTAGATCAACTTCTGGCGATACAGTTCGACGAACACTTTCACGACGGCTTTCGACAGGCCCTCGTCCATGGTGAAGCGCTCGCGCGCCCAGTCTGGGGACGCGCCAAGACGGCGCAGCTGGTGGGTGATGACGCCGCCGGATTGCTCTTTCCACTGCCATACGCGCGCGACGAAGTTCTCGCGGCCCAACTCCGTGCGGCTGGTGCCGGAAGCGGCGAGTTGGCGCTCGACGACCATCTGGGTCGCGATGCCGGCATGATCGGTACCGGGCTGCCACAGGGCGTCGCGGCCGATCATGCGGTGATAGCGGATCAGGATGTCTTGCAGGGTGAAGGTGAGCGCGTGACCGATATGAAGGCTGCCGGTGACGTTCGGCGGCGGCATCATGATCGTGTAGGGCTTCTTGTCGGAGCCCGGATGGGCGGCGAAGTCGCCGGCGGCTTCCGAGGCCGCGTAGAGCGCCTCCTCCACCTCCGCAGGATTGTAGGTCTTATCGAGCATAGGAAACGTCCATCAAGAGCCAGCCGGTGGGTTTACCGGGCGGGGCGCAGGGACGCAACTGTGGGGGTAAAACGCAGCCTGTCACCGAGGCCGACGACCTCCCCCGTCATGCTTGCGGTCCCTAGGACCGCGAGCATCCAGGGTTATCTCTGGTTCGAATCTGCGGGACGGAAAACCGAACCCTCTGGATCCTCGCGGCCTATCGGCCGCAAGGATGACGCCCGATGGGCGTCACATCCGCTCCGAGCGGTTCACGATGCGCTCGATTTCCTGCTTCACGATGCGCTCAACCATGTAGGGCAGGTTCGTGTCGAGCCAGTGCTTCAGGATCGGCGTGCAGATCTCGCGCACCAGCTGCTCGATGGTGAGCCCCTGGTTGCCGAGCGCCAGCGCACGTTCGCGCGCAACAGCTTGCGCCAGGCCGGCAATGGACGCGCCGGAGGCCATAGCCGCCGGATCGCCGACCAACGGCTGACCGTAGTTGGTGTAATCGGGCTGCGGCTGATAGTGCATCTGCTGTTCTTGCTGATACACCGGTTCGGGCTGCGCCATCATCGCGCCCGTCAGTTCCAGCGGCTCGGACTCCGCATTTAGGTTCGGATCGTAGATCGGCTCCGGATCCGGTTCCGGATCGAATATCGATTCCGACATCGGCTCCGGTTCGGGCTCAGGCTCGGGCGCTGCGAATACAGGGGTCGGCTCGCGCTCTTCCATCACCGGCGGCGGCGGAGGGGGCGGCGGCGGCGGAGGTGGCGGCGGAGGTGGCGGCGGCGGCGGCGGAGGCGGCGGCGCAGCCTTCGGCGGCTCCGGCGCTGCAGGCTTCGCAGGCTCAGGTTCGTCTTCGCTCAGAATTTTTCTGATGGAGGCAAGGATGTCCTCCATCGATGGTTCTTGTTGACCGTCAGCGCTCATAACAGGGCCCACTCCCACCGGCGGATCGCCAGTCGACCTTGGAACACTACGGGAAGACCCTAAACAATTCCATAACAGACCAACGACTTGCAGGTCGCTGTCCGCAAAAGTGCGTTAACGATTCCTGAGGAGTGGTTTAGGCCGGCAAGCCGGACAGGCCCGTCGGCGGTCAATAACCTAGGTGCCGGGCTTGCGAGTCTTCAGGTCGTTCTTCGTGTCTGAGTTGCCGCCGATCGGCTGCCACGACACGCTGCTGTAGTGCTTGGTGGGGTCATAGACCGCAACGCCGAGACCCAAATCCCCTGCGGTTAGCTTGCCCACCGAGGCGAGCAGCTGAAACGCAGCGACCAGCTGATCGTGCTGGCTGCGCACCAGTTGCACGCGGGAATTGAGCAGCAATTGTTCGGCGTTCAGGACGTCGAGCACCGTGCGAGAGCCCACTTCGGCTTCACGCTGCACACCTTCGAGGGAGATTTCGTTGGCCGAGATCGCCGCGCGGAAAGAATCCAGGCTGGCGGTGAAGGCCTGCAGGCTTTCCCAAGACGTGGTCGCGCTGTTGCGCGCATCGAGCCGCGCCTGATCGGCGAGCAAGACGAGTTGCCCGTAAGTATCTTTGGCTTGACGCAGACGCGCCCACTCCGCTCCCGCCTGATACAGCGGCACCGTGACCTGCGCGCCGCCCGCGAGGAGACGAGTTTCGGCGCCGGGGACGGTCGCGTTCCACGTCTTCGACAATTGGCCGACCAAGGCGGCGCTCGGCAGCAAATCGCCCTGGATGACGGTGATGCT
Organism: Fidelibacterota bacterium; assembly: GCA_947476275.1. Lineage (GTDB taxonomy): Bacteria > Pseudomonadota > Alphaproteobacteria > Rhodospirillales > Rhodospirillaceae > SCTM01. Next base: position 31,523 of record CANJPQ010000025.1, on the reverse strand, counting down.
GTATTCCTGGGCCTTCGCGGTAAAGTCCGCGGCGACGTAGTTCGGGTTGTCCTTGATCGCGACGGAGACCGCATCGTCGAGGGACTTCGGAAGGTTCTTCGGCAACTCCGGCGCGGCCAGAGTGCCGGCGGCCTGACCGACGACATTCAAATACGCAGAACGGGCGCGCTGCAGGTCGCCTTCGGCTTGGACCAAGGCCGCTTTGGCGCTCGCGAGGCTGGCTTCGGACTGCGCGACATCCGTGCGCGTGATCTCGCCGACGCGGAAGCGGTCATTCGTGGCTTCCAAGTTGCGGTTCAGAACCTGGACCTGACTCTGCTGTAGTTCCACGACCGCGAGGGCCTGCAGCACGTCGAAATACGCCGTGGCGGTTTGTAACAGCACCTGGGCCTCGGTCTGCTCAAGGCGGGCCCGCTGCGCGTAAACTTGGTTCTTCGCCTGCGACGTGCCGGCAACGGTCTTGAAGCCGCGGAAGATCGGCTGGGTGACCTGCGCGAGAACTTGCTCGTTGGTGCGGTTGACCGTGCCGAGGCCGACCACGGTGCCCGCCCCGGCGGTAACGCCCGGGGTCGTCGATACGGAATCCTGACGGAAAACGGAACCCGACACGCTGAGGGTCGGACGCCAGCCGGATGCGGCAATCGCCACGTTCTCGTCGGTCGCCCGCAACTGGGCGCGGGCCGCCTTCAGGTTGGGATTGCCATCGTAGGCCATGGCCATCGCCTCGGCCAAGGTTTCGGCAGCGGCCTGGGCCACGGGGACGATACTCAGGGCGACGGCGGCGCCGCACAGTAAGGCCCGCTTGCGCCACGTCATGCGCATGCCAATCTGAACCCCACCCATCGCCATCTCTCGAACCCCTTCTCACCGAACCAATCAGTCCAATGGCGGATAGTGCTATCCGAAGGTCCCCGGGAACGCGAGCAAAATAACGCAACATCCTGTGTCAGAAGGGAATACCTGGACACATCTTATTGCATCGGCCGATTAACGCGGCAGATATGAAGACCCGCTTCTGCCCTGCCGTACAGTTAACCCGGAGGCCCAGTTCAGCGGCCTAGAAAACGAACCGCGCGGCCTTAACGAATTCCGGCAGTGCCGGGGTCATGGCGTCGAAAGCCTCGATCCGGCTGAAGGCATCGCCCGACCGGGTGACACAGGTGGCGCGTCCAACCGACCCGTTGCGCACGATGGTCACCAGGCGCCCGCCATCCCGCAGTTGGGCTTCGAGGGCGGCCGGAACTTCGCCGACCGCGCCATCGATCACGATCACATCGTACGGCGCATCTTCCGCGCAGCCGTTGCGCGGGTCATCCGCGACAACGCGGACGTTGGCGTTGATCTCGCTGCAAACGGTCCGCGCCTGGCTGTTGAGCGCCGGATCGCTATCGACTGCGGTGACCTTGGCGACCATCTGCGCCAGAACCGCGGCGCTGTAGCCGCTGCCGGCGGCGACCACCAAGGCCTTGTCGGTCTGCTCGACGTCGGCGAGTTGAAGCAGACGGGCCAGAACCGCCGGTTCCATCACCCAGCGGCCGCGACCGACCTGCAGATCCTCGTCCACATAGGCATAGGCGCGTTGCGCGGGCGGCACGAACTTCTCCCGCGGCACCGCCTCAAGGGCCGTGACCACCAAAGGATCCGTAACCGCTGTGGTGCGGACCTGGCTCGCAACCATGTTGCGGCGTGCGGCGGCGAAATCCATGCAGAAACCCCAAACTGCGGCCAGCGCCTGAAGAAACATCGATCAGCGCGGCCAAGCGCTCCGCTTATAATGGCTTGCCCTTCGCCAGACAACTTTTGGGTCGCCGGCACGCCGAAGCCCTGAGACGGGCCGCCTTGGCGGCCGGTGTTCTTCGCCCGGTGGTTCATGGACCCGCGGTCCGCCTTTTTTTGGTGGCAGACGCAGTTGGTTCCCGCTATACCCCCCCGCCGAAGATGGAGCCCCGTTCCGACGTAGCTCAATGGTAGAGCACCCGACTGTTAATTGGGTGGTTGTAGGTTCGAGTCCTACCGTCGGAGCCATCTTCTCGCTGAGGCCGGATGGCGGAGTGGCCACGCTCAGGATTGCAAATCCTGCTACGCCGGTTCGATTCCGGCTCCGGCCTCCACTATCTTCCCGACATGTTCCAACATCCGGCGCGGACGCAAGCGGCGACCGGCCCGAGCCTGCGCACAGATCAGACAGAATGAATCGCCGGTGACCCTTTAGGCGCCCGGCGCGAGGACCATGTGCTCGCGGGCGACGATGCAGCCGTCCCAGGTATTGCGGGCTTCGATCTCGAGCTGATGCATGTAATCGTCATCGTGGTCGGGATCGTGGTGAAACAGTGCGAGCTGCTTCACGCCGGCAGCGCGGCAAAGGCGGATGCCTTCCTGCCAGGTGGAATGTCCCCACCCGACCTTCGCGACGAACTCGGCATCCGAGTACGTGCTGTCGTAGATCACGAGATCTGCGCCTTCGATCAGGCCGAGCACGTTCTGATCCGGCTTGCCGGGTTTGTGTTCGGTGTCGGTGATGTAGCAGATCGACTTACCGTTGTGGCTGATGCGGTAGCCGGTGGCGCCGTTGGGATGATTGAGCGGTGCAGTGCGCACTTCCGCACCGCCTTCGAGTGTCCACTTGTCGCCGGCGCGAAAATCCTCGAACACCAGTTCGGCCTGCAGAGCTTCGAGCGGAACCGGAAACAGCGGGTTCGCCATCTGGCTCGCGAGCACATTTTCGATGCCGCCCTGGTCCTGAAGGTGACCGGCGCAAATCGTGAAATGCGTATTGGCCATGAAGGCCGGACCGAAGAACGGAAAACCGTTGATGTGATCCCAATGGGAATGGGTGAGCAGCAGCACGCCCCGCTTCACCTTGTCGCGGATGAATTCATGCCCGAGATTCCGGATGCCGGTGCCCGCGTCTAAAATGAGACGCTCGTCCCCGGCAAAAATCTCAAGACAACTCGTGTTGCCGCCGTACACCACGTGTTGCGGTGACGGACAGGCAATGCTGCCGCGAACACCCCAAAATTTAACAGCTAAAGTCATCGCGTTCTGCGCAGGGCCCCTTCGCGCGGACGTGTTGTCACGGCGAAGATCCCTCCCCCACGAAACATGGAACCTTCTAACACCCCTGTCCTCAATCATAAACCCGCAAGCCGGTGGAAAGAGTTAACGAGCTAAGCCCCCCCGATCGCCTGGAGTTGGCCGCCTGTTGGGCGGAAACGGCTGCACCTTTATCAAGGTTGGCGGCGAATGGTACGGCTAGCCAGCCCTGAAGGACATCTTATGCCCAAGTTCAAAGTCGCCGTTACACGCCGTTTGCCGCCGGCTTGCGAAGAACGGCTGGCCGCCACCTACGACACGCGCTTCGGCGCCGACGATGCGGTCTTCGACGCAAGCACCCTGGCGCAACACGCCGACGGCGCGGATGCCGTGATCGTAACGCCGGCGGATGCGTGCAACGCCGCGGCGATCGCAGCCCTGCCCGCTTCCGTGCGTGTCATCTCCTGCTTCTCGGTAGGGTTCGAGCATGTCGATCTCGACGCAGCGAAGCGGCGGAAGCTTCGGGTCACGAACACACCCGACGTTCTTACGGAAGCGACGGCCGATATCGCACTTCTGCTGTTACTGGGGGCGAGCCGCCGCGCCACCGAAGGCGATCAGCTGATGCGCGATGGTAAGTGGATCGGCCTGCGTCCGACATTGCTGCTCGGCACGCAAGTCACCGGCAAGCGCCTCGGCATCGTCGGCATGGGCCGCATCGGCGCAGCCTTTGCGGATCGCGCCCGCGCGTGTGGGATGAAGGTGCTCTATCACAATCGCCGGCCGTCGCGAGATGCGGGCGATGCGACGTACGTTGCGTCTCTGGATGAACTGCTAGCGCAAAGCGATGTGCTGTCGCTGCACTGCCCGCTGACGCCGGACACCAAAGGCCTCCTGGATGCCGCCAGGCTCGCACGCCTACCGAAAGGGGCGATTGTGATCAACACGGCGCGCGGGCCGCTGATCGACGACGACGCATTGATCGCAGCGCTCAAATCAGGACAGATCGGTGCGGCCGGACTGGATGTCTTTGCCAACGAGCCGCAGTTTCATCCGGGCTATCTCGATCTACCCAACGTGATGCTGCTGCCGCATCTGGGCAGCGCCACGCTCGAAACGCGCACGGCGATGGGCATGCTGGCGATCGACAACATCGATGCCGTGATGGCCGGCCGCGAACCGCCGCACGCGGTGGTGTAGGCAGAGGTGAACGACGTCGGCGTTAAGCCGCGTCTTCGTTCCGCGACGATTTGCTGGAGCCCACGTAGGCCGTAGCGCAATGCTCACCGCAGTAAGGCTTCCCCGCGATCACCGGCTTGCCGCAAAAGCGGAAATCCTCGTGCTTCGGATCGCCGATCGGCCAGCGGCAGGTCTGCGACGACAGGTCGGTCAGGGTGAACACCTTCACCTCCGGCGGCTTCTTGCTGGCGGCGGGAGCGCTCTCCGAAGCTGCCTTGCTGGGGCGCTTGATCGGCGACGGACGGCCTTTCAGGCCGAGGCGGTGGGCTTTGCCCACTACCGCATTCTTTGAGATCGCCAGGCGCTTGCCGATCTCACCTGTCGTGAGACCTTCCTGCCACAGCTTCTTCAAACGATTGATTTTTTCGTCGTTCCAGCTCATTCGCGGCCGTCCCTCACGCCTACATTCGGCGCGGCATCGACTGCCGCGCCGCGATCACCGGTACCCCACGCACCCGCGCACCGCCCCCTTGGCCGAGGGGGGCAATCTAACCGGCCCTTCGCAGGATTGTCCACAGACGGACGCGAGTTCTTCTCAAGCATCGAGAAGCGGTTCGCCCAGGGCGAAGATGCCCTTCGGATCCTCGATCTCCACGATCCAAAGGTCGGGGTCGTACCGGCTCTGGCGCGCCAAATAAGCGTCAGCGTCAGTTTCGGACACCGGCGCCGGCCCGGTGGCCCGCAGCCAGGCGGCCTGGCCGTCCGGGCGGGTCGCGCCGGAGAAAACCTCACAGCCGGCCCGGAAGCGGTTCACTTTCAGGAACAGGGCGCCCGCGCTTTCGTCGCCCTTTCGGGCGACGGTCGCCATGAGCCCGCCGACGGAACAGCGGCGCAGCCAGGCCTGAACCCTCAGGTCGGTTCGCAACCGCTCCTGCATCCGTGACCTCAAAATCCGCTGGTTTCGCTAGAGTCCGTAAGCTTTTAAGCGGTTATTCATGTTAGTCTATAAAGATCGAATACGCAGGAGTGGTGGTTTGCGCCCGCGCAGCCGCCGTCCCAGGTCCAAGCCTCAAGAACGGTCAATGCCATGCTCGGAATTATCGGCCTAACGGTCAGCCTCGTGATGGTGTTCGGCGGCTATCTGATGGGCGGCGGCCAGATGCACGTTGTGCTCGAGGCGCTTCCCACGGAAATGATGACCATCGCTGGCGGCGCCATCGGCGCCATGATCGTCGGCAATAGCGCCGAGGTCCTCAAGGGCGTCGGCGGCGGCATCAAGCAGGTCTTCGGCGGCTCCAAGTGGAAGGAGCAGGACTTCAAAGACATGCTCTGCCTGCTGTTCACGATCACGAAGATGATCAAGTCCAAGGGCATCCTGGTGATTGAAAGCCACATCGAGAAGCCTTCGGAAAGCTCGATCTTCCAGCGCTATCCGCGCATCCTCGCCGACCACTTCGCCACCGATTTCATCTGCGATACCCTGCGCATGCTCTCCATGAACATGGACGACGCGCATCAGGTGTTCGACGCGATGGAGAGCCAACTCGAAAAGCATCACCACGAACACATGATGCCGCAGCACGCCCTGCAGACCATGGCGGACGGCCTGCCCGCCATCGGCATCGTCGCCGCCGTGCTGGGCGTCATCAAGACCATGGCGTCGGTGACGGAGCCGCCGGAAGTGTTGGGCGGCATGATTGGACACGCGCTGGTGGGTACGTTCCTTGGCGTGTTCTTGGCCTACCTGATCGTCGGCCCCTTCGCGACCAAGCTGAAGGCCGTGATGGACGAGCAGCACCAGTTCTACTTGATCATCCGAGATGTGCTGGTGGCCCACCTCAATGGCAATGCCCCTCAGGTCTCTGTGGAGATCGGCCGGGGTTCGGTTCCGTCGACCATGCAGCCGTCGTTCTTTGAGCTGGAAGAAGCCCTCAACGCGGCAGCTGACGCGGCCTAAGGCCAAGCCACTGATTTTTAAAGCTTAAAGTTCAGAAAAGTCGCCTTTAAGGCGCGGTGAACGCACCGCGCGCCCTTGTGGTTTCGAAGAAAATTTCGCACCTGCGGCGGAAACAAACCCCCGGCTCGCGCATTAGTCCTTCTGATGACGCTTCCTCGTATCGGTGGGGTTCACATGGCTGATGTTGACGATTTCCAGAAGATGCTGGTCGACGCCCTGCCGCGTCTGCGTGCCTATGCCATCACGCTGACGCGCGACCGGTCGCAGGCCGAGGACCTGGTGCAGCAGAGCGCGATGCAAGCGTTGCGCGCGCGCATCCAGTTCCAGATGGGCACCAATTTCACAGGCTGGATCTATCGCATCCTGCGCAACAACTACATCAGCTCCAAGCGCCGGTCGAACCGGGCGCCCGTATGCATGGACGACATGCCGGAAGATACGTTCTCCCGCAGTGGCGATCAGGAAGACAAGGTTCTCACTCGCGAAGTGGTGAAGGCCATGGACAAGTTGCAGCACAGCCAGCGTGAAGTGCTGATCATGATCTGCGCGGGCGGCATGAGCTACGAAGAAGCCGCCGAAGCGCTGCAGTGCTCGGTCGGGACCGTAAAGAGCCGCCTCTGGCGCGCGCGTCGCCAGATGGAGGAGCTGATCATGGGCAAATCGGCCTCAGAACAGGTCGAAGTGCGCCCTGCGATCGGCAGGCGCGAGCAAGCCCAGATCGAGCACCGCGCCCAATAGCCCTCTCAGCGTCGAACCCAATGAGCGCCGCGGTAACAGCCGCGGCGCTTTTTGTTTGGCGAGAGCCCAAAATTCAGTGACGCAGCCGGTCGATCTTGCGCGCGGCGATGCGCCGACTGCCCTGCCACAGCTCAAAGCCGCTCATGCTCTCATAGGCCTGCAGCACAGCCTCGGCGGTCTGCAGGGCCGAGGCCTCGTCGACAGGGTCAATGGCCTGGATCTGGCTGACCCGACCGCCTCCGTCGATGAGCAGAAGATTGTACGGGCGCACGGGCACACAGCAGGGGGTGGAATGGGTTTGGAGTTTCAAACGTCCACTTCAGTAAGAATGTTGCGCCCGGGTCGGGTCGAATTAATGTTTATTAAGGCGCGTGCTGTATTCAGGCTGAGGTCGATTCCAGGGTGTAACGGGCCACGCGATCTAGTACGTAGTCGCTACCAATAATTCCGGGAGCCGGTTCGCCGGCGGAGCCAAGGGAACGCGGGCGTGAACATTCAATCTCGCTTTGGCGGCGTCTCGGGGGCGATCACCGACAGCGACATGGATTCGCTGTTCATTCTTCCCTTGCGCGTGATCCCCTTCGCCACCGATTCGCTGCAGCGATCGCGCATGATCAAGAACCACCGCATGGTGAGCGTGGTGGAACTCTATGCCGAACGCGGCATGGGCTCCGGGCAGATCGAGGTGACCGATCTGTCGAAGCACTTCGGATGGAAGAACGCCGCCCACACCGACTACGACATTCTGCGCAAGCTCTGCGACCTGCCGAGCTTCGACGTCTACACGCTGCGCCGCTCCTTGCGCGGGCTCGACGTGCCGGTGAACAACTACGACGAACTGAAGCTGACCGATGAGAAGAACCGCCAACTCACGGGCTATATGCAGGACTTCACCCTGCCCCTCATCCGGGAGATTTATGGCGAGAGCGCCAAAGATGTGCGCCGCTTCGAGGACCTAGTGCTTTTGTTCAAGGACCCGGATGTCAAAAAAGCGCTGGCACGCTTGAAGCAGATGGCGGAGAAGCTTCGCATCAGCGTCGAACAGATCCCGCGCTTCCTCGAAGACTATGCGGACATCTTCCTGTCGCTGTCCTACTACAACCAATGCCTCGACCGCCTGGTTCCGCTGATCGAGAGCTTCGTTGTTTCCATGGCCGACCTGCGCAAGTCTATGCAGGTGCGCAACGACAAAAACTTCATGGCGGAGGTCGACCGGCAGGAGAAAATGCTGACCGGCCTGATCAACTTCCTCAAGCGGATGTTCCAGCAGTTCGGCGAACTCTCGCGCGATCTGTGGAGCGATCTGTCCGCGGAGAAGTTCGAGCGCGTGCGCGAGTTCATCGAGGGCACGCAGGTAAAGGTCGGCAGCGTGCTATGCGGACTGACGGTTAAAATGAACGCGTGGATCACCATGTTCCCGAGCCCGCGCGCCGGCGGACCGGGTGCGAAGAGCGAATTCATCATGACCGAGATGCGCCCCGGCATGAATGAACTGATCGCCATCGCGCGCAGCTGATTTCGCGACGATTTTAACGATGGATTAGGGCACGATTTCTAGGCTCCGGCACCGCTGATACCTGCCGGAGCTCCGCCTATGCCACGCCTCAAGGTCGCCCATATCCGCGCGAAAGGTGCGGACCTGATCATCGTTCCGTTGGATATCAGTTTCGGCGACCGGCCGTACGACGAGCAGGCGCAGACGATCAACCAATTGCGGCGCACGTCGCAGCAGGCGGGCTTGAGCGGCGACGTCGTTCCGGTCTGGGACAGCGGCGCCGGCTGCATGTCGTTCATCGCGCCGGAAAGCCATCACCCGTTCTTCAGCAGCCTGAGCCTGCAACAGGTCTATCAGAACTTGAACCGCGTGCTGAGCTGGTAGCTATTCAGCGGCGCGAGCGAGCGGCTGCGGAGCTTGAGCGCGGCGTTCAATTTCCTCGCCGATGACCCGACGCATCCAGACATTGCCGATCACGCCGACGACCAGGGCAGAGAGCGCCAGGCCGATGAACGCACCTTGGATTCCGCCAACCCACAAGCCGACAAGCGCGAAGGGTACCGTCACGCCCACGGAGCGCATGAGGTTGATGGCCGAGGCAGGCAAGGGCCGCGCCAGCGAATTTAGCGTCTGGGAGGCGACCATGACGAGCCCGCCCGGCGCCCAGCTCCACGGCACGGCGCGCAGGTAGAAGACCGCGACCGCCATCACCGCAGGATCGTCGGTGAAGCGATCAACGATGGCGGGCGCCAGGACACCGAGGAGCAGCGCCAGCAACGCACCAGCCGCGACCGCGAAACGTGCTGCCGATCGCACGCCTTCTTGGACGCGATCCATCCGCCCTGCCCCGGCGTTCTGGCCGACGAAGGGGCCCAACGAGCCCGATACAGCCATGATGTAGATCAGCGCGAAGAACTCGATCCGTGAGGCAATGCCATAGGCGGCGATGGCGACAGTGCCGGCAGACGCCACGATTTTGGTGACGATCGCCATGGACACCGGCGTGACGAGCTGTGTCGCCGTCGATGGCAGTCCGATGTGCAACAACTTACCCCATGACGCTTTAATGCGCGCCGCATCCGCCGAGATCGGCGCAAGCGAACGCATGCCGAAATGCATCACCGACAGCACGCCAACCAGCGAAATCAAGCGCGCAAAAATACCCGCGAGGGCCGCACCCTCGAGGCCCAAGGCCGGGATCGGGCCGAGGCCGAAGATCAGGATCGGATCGAAGACGATGTTGGCGAGGCTTGAGATCGCCATGATCGCGCTCGGCGATTTGGTGTCGCCGTGCGCCCGGATGATCGCCGAGCCGACTTGTGGGACAATCTGCACCATCGTGCCGAGGTACCACACGTTCATGTAGCGATGGATGAGCGGCAGGACTTCGGGTTCGGCGCCGAGCAGCGTGAACAGCGGCTCAATCGTCAGATAGCCGGCGACCGAGAGCACGAGCACGATGATCACGCCGAGCAGCATGGCGTCCGTGCTAAGTTCGCGCACCGCTTCGCGATCCCCCTCGCCGACTGCGCGCGCGACCACCGATACCGCGCCGGTGCCGAGGCCCATTGCCACGCAGGTCACCACCATCATCACCGGAAAGGTAAAGCTGAGGGCGGCCAGTTCGTGGGTGCCGAGCTGGGCGACGAAATAGGTATCCGCGAGCGCGGTGGTCATCATCATCATCACGCCAAGCGCAATGAAGATGCCTAGGCCGAGCAGCTGCTTCTGTACCGAGCCTTGGGTCAGATCGGTGCCGCGGCGACGCGGCTGTGCAGAGGGTGATGACGCCATAAGTCTCTAAATGAGCCAGCGCCCGGCGAGCGCCTATCTTAAACCACTCGCACGAGCACTGTGTGGACAACGCGTCCTACGGCACATCCGGGCCCTTGGTTCACAAGCACCTACGGAATGAAGGGGCTAGGCGAGATCGAGCTCGCCCGTGAGTTCAGCCATGATCTTTTTCACGAGGCCCTCACGTTCCGCCGCGAGCTTGGCTTCCAAGGGGCCTTCGGGCTTGAGACGATCGATCTCTGCGGTGACATCGAGGTTGTGCCGTTTCAGCACCTCCTCCAGGAGGATCTGACGATCCCGCAGGACCCATAGTTCCTTGGTGAGAGTCAGCAACGCCGCGCCGACCTTGTCGATGTCCTCGGGCTTCAAGCCGGGACGACGGCGCGGTTGGGCCGTGGTTGGATAAAGTTTGACGTCAGCGCTCACGGCTTGTGCCCATAGGTGATCCACGGATACGCAATTGGCTTCATGCCGTACGACTTGGCATCAACAAAGCCGATCTTCTTCAGGGTGCCGACCATGTCCATGGTCGATGAGCCGCGCCAATAGGGTTCGCCGCCAAACTTGGCGAGATAATCCGTGCGCCAGGTGTTGAGCTTACTCATGGAGTTGTAGGGCGCGACATCGCCGAACACCAGATCGCCACCGGGTCGCAATACGCGGAACGCCTCGCGCAGAATATCGGTGATCACGTCCACCGGCAGTTCATGCAGGATGATGAACGAGGTGACGAAATCCTGGCTCGCGTCCGGCAGGCCGGTCGCGCGGCCGTCGGCCTGAATGAGAGTCCACGCGTGGCCGTGATGATTGCCGTTACGCTGTGCCTGCTCCAGCTGCGCGATGCTGATGTCGCAGGCGGTGATCTTCGCCTGCGGATAGACCCCCGCGAGTTGCAGGGTGTAAGGGCCCGAGCTGCAGCCGATTTCAAGGATGTCCTTGTAATCGCGCCGGGGAGCTTCTTCCGCGGTCAACTTGCGATGGGTGTAGATGTCACCCGGCGCGCTGGCCGCCGCGGGCGGACGCGGTAGCTTGGTGAGCAGATAGCGATGGATGAGCTCGCCATGGATGAAGCCCATGTGCCGCTCCTTGTCCCAGCCGCCGGTGGTGCGGTGGACCGGATAAAGCCAGTACTTCGGCACGGAGAGGTTCGGGTCGGGACGCAACGTCGTCTTGCCCTGCTTCAGGCTTTCGAAGGTTGGCTTCAGCTCGGCCTCCATGCCGCGGAAGGCTTCCGACGCAACACGGGCGTGATGCTCAGCGTGCCATTCGCCCAGGAGATTGGCGCCACGCCATGCCGGGATCTCGGCCAGAGTTGACTCGATCTGCTTGGCGCGTTCGTCGAGATCGTCGGCAAGTGTGTCTTCGCTCAAACCGGCGGCGGCTAACGCCTCGTTCGCCTTGGTGGTGAGGGGTGTATTCACCACGCCAAGCGCCGCCAGAAAATCGAGCGCGGCACGGCCGGATTGGGGAATGGTGTAGTCCATCATGGCGAACTCTCCCGCTGGGGTGGGGTGAATTTATCCCAACTCGAAGGCAACGCTATACGGCGTTTTCCGCTGATGTCCGTTATGCGCGGCGGTCACAGGGCGATGCTGCGGGGGTATTTCACGGTTTGAGTGTGGTCCTGATCTTGATCTCGCCAGTGAGCGTCTTGTGAACGGGACATTTGTTGGCGATCTCCAGGAGCCGCTGACGCGTGGCCGCGTCGAAATCGCCCTCCAGGGTGATCTCACGGACCATCTCCTCGACCTCGCCTTCCGTGGTGGTGCAGTCCGGGCAGTCCGCCGCCTTGATCTTGCGCCGACTGAGATGCACGCCGATGCCCTTGAGCGGGATGCCCTTGCGGTCGGCATACATACGCAGGGTCATCGCGGTGCAGGCACCAAGCCCAGCGAGCACCAACTCATGGGGCCGCGGTCCGAGATCGGCGCCGCCGAGGGATTCGGGTTCGTCCGCCATGATGGTGTTCGGTCCGATCTCGATCTCGAAGGCGAATTTTCCCCTGCCCGACTCCCGCACGTCGACGATTTCAGGGCGCTCGGCAGCATTTGGCATATTGCGTCTCCGGTTCACGCTTTGCGGACGCCCGATCATAGCCCTACAGTCCGTCGCTGCAATCGCACTTGGTACCTTTCATGACCGTCGCCCTGCCCGATCTTACCACCCCGACCACCGTGGACATCGTCGCGCGCCGGACCGCGTTCAACGGGTATTTTCGCATCGACGAGTATCGACTCAACCACGGCAGCTTTCGCGGCGGCGTGATCGGCGAGATGAAGCGGGAGGTGTTCGAGCGCGGGCATGCGGCGGCGCTGCTGCCCTATGATCCGGACCGCGACCTGTTCGTGCTGTGCCAGCAGTTCCGCATCGGCGCGCACGCCGCCGGCATGGGGGCGTGGCAGATCGAATGCGTGGCCGGCATCATCGAAGAGGGCGAGACGCGCGAGGATGTCGCACGGCGTGAAGCGGTTGAAGAAGCCGGCTGCACCGTGACCGACTTGATTCCCATGATGCAATTTCTGGTGAGCCCCGGCGGTACCACCGAAACCGTGCAGCTGTATCTGGGCCGCGTGGACGCAAGCGCTGCGGGCGGCGTCCACGGTCTGCCGGAGGAGCACGAGGATATCCGCGTGTTCACCGTCACCTCGGCCCAGTTGCGCGCCCTGCTCGACAGCGGCAAGGTGGAGAACGCCACCGCGCTACTGGCAATCCAATGGTATTTCCTGAACAAAGACCGCGTCGCCGCGGCCTGGAGAAAATGAGCCCATGAGCACTGTTGAAAGCGACGCCTTGGTCAGCACCGCATGGCTTGCGGAGCATCTCGACCATCCCGGTTTGCGCATCGTCGACGCCAGTTACTTCGTTCCCGGCGGCATCGCCCCGGCGCTGGCGCAATTCCAGGAAGCGCATATTCCCGGCGCGCAGTTCTTCGACATAAACCATGTCGCCGACGAGACCAATCCGAAGGACCACGCCTTCCCGGACGAGGACCGCTTTGCCAAGCGCGTGGGGGAACTGGGCATCAATAACGGCCATCGCATCATCGCCTATGACCACCAGGGCGGCGCTTGCGCCGCGGCGCGGGTATGGTTCCTGTTTCGCGCCTTCGGGCACACGCAGGTTTCGGTCTTGAGCGGCGGGCGCACCGCGTGGATGAAGGAAGGTCGGCCGGTGCAGTCCGGGCCAGCGCCCGCGCCGACGCCGCAAGTGTTTCGTGCCGTACACGGGCGTCCACCGCTGCGTCGGCGCGACGAAATGCGGGCGAATATCGCGGCGCGCGACTATCAGGTGCTGGATGCACGCGCGGCGGCACGTTTCCGCGGCGGAGCAGCTGAGCCGCGGGCGGGCCTGCGCAGCGGACATATCCCCGGCAGCCGCAACCTGCCCTTCGCCGAGCTGTTCAATACGGACACGATGACGTTCAAGTCGCCCGCGGAACTCCGGGCTGCGTTCGATGCGGCCGGGATCGACCTCAACGCGCCGCTCACCACCACCTGCGGCTCCGGCGTGACCGCCTGCACATTGGCGCTCGGCGCATATCTGATCGGCAAAGCCGACGTGGATATCTACGACGGAAGTTGGCTTGAATGGGGCGCGGATGCCGACCTACCGCTTGCCACCGGCCCCGCCACTTGAAAATGGAGACGACGATGCTGCGCATTTTGACGGCCGCGGCGATGGCCGCGTTTGCACTGATGCCGAGCGCGCCCGTGCGCGCCGCCGAGTCAGAGACCATCGCCATTATCGGCACCGGACCCGTCGGCGCCGTGCTCGGGCCGCGCTGGGCGGCCCTCGGTCACAAGATCGTCTACGGCTCGCGCACGCCGGACGCGGAAAAGGTGAAGGCGCTGCTGAAGGACTCCCCCAAAGCCACCGCCGCCGTGCCATCAGACGCGGTAAAGAAGGCGACCGTGGTCGTCATCGCCGTACCCGGCGGGGCGGCCAAGGACGTCGCGGCCGGCCTCGGAGATCTGAAGGGTAAGGTGGTGATCGACACCACCAACCTGTTCAACTTCAAGAACGGGATGTGGGAGCCGGAAGGCAGCGACAGCGTGGTTGGACAAATTCAGGCTGCGCAGCCGGGCGCCTTCGTCGTGAAGGCGTTCAACACGGTCACCGCGATCGTCATGAAGAACCCTGCCGCGACCGGCTTCCCGGTGACCGTGCCGTTGGCCGGCGACGATGCGGCGGCAAAGGCGAAGGTGAGCGCACTCGCGAAGCAACTCGGCTTCGAGACCAGCGACATCGGCAAACTGGAGATGGGCCGGACGGTCGAGCACCTGGGCCGGCTGTACATCTACTATGGCCGCACCCACCCGGAGCGCCTGGAGTTCAATTTCCGCACCTGGAAGCAGCCCTAGGGCCTGAGAGTGTGAGGTCGGCGCCGTTCCGGGCGCCGACCTCACCCCGCGGCCAGGCCGTGAGCGGCCTCGCGATGCGACTTGGCAACCCCGATGTTTGGACGAGGCCTCCGCTTTTCCACAGCAAGGCGGACGCCAAATGAATTCTCTCATAATTTCAATTATTTATAACATTTTTCGAGTCAAAAACGTGTTCAGAATTCCGACACCCAACGCGGGTGCTCGCCGACAGGTGTTGCCGCAGGACCACGGTTTCGCGGCGTCACACAGCCCCGCCGTTCCGGCCATAGGAATGCCTCAGGGTGCTGGCTATTCTCACCGGGGTATCATCCCGCGTGTTCAGGAAGTTCGCGGACGCAGAATGAGTTCGCATCGCTCCCGTACGTGTTCGCTGGCCTTGGCCGCGATCGGCCTGTTGTTTCTGATCGCGCCACCTGCTCTCGCGCAGCGCGGCGAGCAGGTACAGGCCAATGTCGAGCTTCAACACGCCTTCGATGCGGCCCAGACCAGTGCGCGAGCGAGCGATAGCCTCGATCCGGCCTACGAACTCCTCGGCATCGCCGGCACTGCCCAGGCACGCGACATCAAACCGCTCGCGCCCAATGCGGCAGCGGCCTTCGTAGACCTGGTCCAGCGCGCCACGGCAGCAGCCCAGCGCAAACGCGGCTCGGCGGCCCGCGATACACTGGATCAACTCGTCGACTTCCGCTTCCTCGCCAAGAGCGAAGAGATTCAGCCCGCCATGAAAGCGCTGGATGCGGCCATGCGGGTCCTGTTCCCGGAGGTTTCTGACGCTCTGCAGAAATCCATCGATGCCGCCAAGCACTGGGACGAACGGCTTTCCTTGCTTAACGAGCTGGCAAGCCTTCAAGGATCCGCGGTTCAGGTGATGATGAACGATGTGGCGGCCACGATCAGCGCCGCGTTCGATGCTCGGGTCGCGAGCTTGGACAAAATTGCGAGCCAGGATGCGGACGATGGCGAACGGGCGCGCAAACTCGGCGGCCTCGCCGAAGCCAAGCGGACTCGCACGGAACAAACCGCCGATGCCGCGGCGAACAATGTCGATGCGGTAGCGGCCCATCTGAAATCCGGCGGCAAGGAACGTGGGCGGGCCATGGACGCCAGCGTGAGCTCCTGCGTGGAGACCGGCTATCGCAGCAAGCAACTCGCCCAGAAGAACCAGGCGGATCATGACCGCGCATGCGTGGACTCAGGCCGCGTGCCAAGCGCGGGCGCGCGCTGCCCGGTCGCGAACGTCAGCCTCGCCTGCTATGGCCGCGTCGCCGATGGCGAGAGCATCACCTACGTCTACAGCAACACGCCGGAAGAAGCCGCGACCCAGAAGTCTTGCGCCGCGGCGGACCAACTGCCCGCCAACCGCATTCCGACGTCGGGCGCGGCGTTCCGTACGAAGGACGTTACCCTGGCCTTCGTCTGCGGGCCGAGCACCGAAGCGGCGGCGGATTAGGCTTTCTTCACGCTCAAATCGTTCCAGACGTTTTGTTCGATGATCTTGCCGTCTTTGAACTCAAAGCGGTCGATGAAGCGCACGTCCTTGATCGGACTTCCGTCCAAGTGCTCGCCTTGCAGGAATCCGCGGCAGTAGGTGATCGTGACATCGCCCTGTTTGATCTCGTCGAACGTATGATTGCTCTTCCAGACCTTGCGATAGCGGCCCTTGGACCACGCGGCGAGCTCTGCCACCTGGGTGAATGTCGCGCCGGTCGGGAATGTCATGACTGCGCCCGGCGCAAACATGGCCTGCGCGGCTTCAAAATCACGGCCTTCAAGGGCGGTCAGGAATTGCATCACGAGGTCTTTGCTCATCAGATCACACCTTCTTTCGCCAGCCGCGCGATTGCGGCGGCCTGACGCTGGATGAAAAACGCCCGATCCGGCACCCGCACATTCCCGTTCTCGAGGAACGTGTTGGGCGGACTGATCGAGTGGCCGGCATATCCCGCCATATAGACCTCCAGCGGCTGACGCGACAACACATTGGTCATGCCGGAGAGGGCCCGGATCTTGCGCAAGGAGTCGATGTCGATCACCGCGTTGGCGCAGAACGTTTCGCCGGTATAGGCCTCGGCCAGCACGTTGCCTTTGTAGTCGATGACCTTCGACATGCCGCCGGTGGATTCCGCCGGCAGCGGCGTCCCGAGGACGCGCGCGGTGTTGGCGCAGACCACGAAGGTCATGTTCTCGATCGCCCGGGCGCGGCGCGCGATCTCCTTCGGCGTCAGTCCCGGCGCGCCGACCTCCGAGGTCGGATGGCACAGGATCTCAGCGCCGCGCAGCGCCATGTTGCGCGCGATCTCCGGGTACAGGATCTCCTCCGACGCCACACAGGCAAGCGCGCCGATCTCGGTGCGCAGGACCGGGAACACCGCGTCGAGGCCGTAGATGTCGAGGTATTTATCCCACACGTCGACCGGCGTCGGCGCGAACAAGGAGATCAATCGGCGATAACGCAAGGCGACATTGCCGTTCGGCGCGATGATGAAGCAGACCTGGAAGTACAGATCCCGGAAGTGCGGGTCCTGCTCGTAGACGTTGCCGACGAGGTAGCACTTCTGCGCCTGGGCGACCGCACTCAGGGCCGCGTACTCGGGCCCGTCCTGGGCGATGGCCCCGGTCTCGCGCCACTGGGCGATGCTCTCGCCCATGGGGAAACTCGACAGGAAGTACTCCGGCAGCACAACCAGCTTGGTGTCCGTGCCGGCGAAGCCCCGGGTGAAGCCGGCGGACGTGGCGATGGCGCCATTGATGCGAGCGATGGCCTTGAGCATCTGGGCCTGCGCCTCGGCCCGGCTCAGCCCGTTGACCGCGGTGCAATCGAGCTGCAGCGCCATGGCGGTGAATGGCGGCACGGATTCTCGTGCCGGCGGGCGGCTTTCAGGCTGCACGGCGGTCCCTCCCCTCGTTAAACTGTCACGGACAATATCGATCCGGTCCGGGGACGGAAATGCCCAACGCGCCACGCAAGAAGATCTTGCCGCATTTGAGCCGGCGCATGGGACGGTTCCCGGGCGACACGGCACAGCCACGCAGCGGTGCGCGGTCGAATGTCCGCCGAGGCCTGGCTGCGGCGGCACTTCTGGTAGCGCTGTTTGCGGCGTTCACCATGGTGGAAAAAGCCCAGTCGGTGGGCCGCCCAAGCGTGGACGGGACAGTCCGCGTCACCGACTGCGATCGCCTCGCCGCCCATCCCTCAGACACCCAGAAGATCGCGCCTGGCGTGAGGCAGGAGCAGGTGGACATCGCCAAGGGCAAGGCAGCCTGCACCGCGGCCCTCAAACGGCGGCCGGGGGACGGCCGCACGCTGTATCAGCTCGGGCGCATGTACTTCTATGACAAGGACGCCATCACCGGGATCGACTATTTCCGGCAGTCCGCCGCGGCGGGATATCCAAACGGGATGTTCGTGCTCGGGCTCATATTGATCCAGGGCAACGGAACGGAGCCGGACACCTGCGGCGGCGGCCGGCTGTGGGTGACCGCGGCGCGCGCGCTGCACCTGTACTCGAAGATCTACCTCGCCAACAATTGGCGGGACGGCATGTTCAAGGACTGCGGGTTGGAAATCGCCGAACCGGAGATCGCGGCGATGCTGACAGCGGCGGGCGAACTGATTGAATCGCCCCAGGAACAAGATGACCTGGATCAAGCCAAGGCGAATTGGGCCAAACCCTAGCGCGGGCGCCAAGGCTCACCCGACAAAGCTGTCGCCAAGCTTTCGCAAAAAACGTTGATAAATTTGGGGCTTAGAGAGCGCGCGCCCCCTTCTGTCGGATGTTCTCTTATGGTTCACTCATGCATCGCCTGCGGTGGGGATTGTCTAGCCGCGGGCGATCAAAAAACCTTTGGAGAGAAACATGCTTAAGCAAGCTCTGATCCTGTCGGTGGCGCTCGCCATCGGCGCGTCCGCTCCGGCCTTCGCCGCCGGAATCGGTTCGTCCACCCAATCCGTGACGGCGAGCAAGGCTCCGGCCGTTCTCGTCGCGAAGAAGAACACCCAGGTCGCGGCCGAAGACAGCAAGGCCAAGAAGAAGAAAAAGAAGAAGAAGGCCTAGTCAGCCTGAAGCAACGAAAACCCTCGCTCCCCAAGAGCGGGGGTTTTTTCTTTTCGAAGGATCGCGATATAGCAACTGGATGAAACCCCGCACCGGCGTCAGCGCGTGCCTTGCCGGTCAACCCGTCCGCCCGGACGGGAAGGACAAGCATATCCACTGGCTGACGCAGGTTCTCGCCCGCGAGGTCACGCTGATTGAAGTGTGCCCCGAGATGGAGATGGGTCTCGGTGTGCCGCGAGAACGCATCGATTTCGCAGCCGTTCACGGCAACCGGCGGCTGGTGGGCTTAAGTAGCGGTCGGGATTTGACCGATATCGCAAACGCCGCGAACGGTCGATTGCTGGCGCAGTCCGCCACGGACCTCGACGGGCACATCTTCAAGAAGAACTCCGCATCCTGCGGGATCGTCAAAGGCGGCATGTTCGCGCGCGCATTCATGGCACGCTATCCGGACCTTCCGGCGATCGAAGAAGATGAACTGAAAAACGAGAGCGCGCGCGCAAATTTCCTGTCGCGGGTGCGCAACTGTTTTGCGAAACGAATCGGCTAGATCGCCTGCGCGACTTCCTGGGCGGCGCGTTCGCCGGATTCCATCGCGCCTTCCATGCCGCGATTGGACAACCCGGTGTGCTCGCCGGCGAAGTGAATGCGCCCGAGCGGCATACCGACTTCGGCGATGAACGCGGTCACCTGCCCGGGCCCCCAAATGGCGTAGTCGCCGCCGGCGAAGGGATCGCGCAGCCAGGACTTGATGTAAGCCGCTTCGAGCTTGCCCTTCGCTGCGGGGCGAAGTTTTTCGATCTCGCTGATGACGAGCTTCTTCGCGTCCGTCGGATCAAGTTGATCGAGACGGATCGCGTTGTAACCGCGCGCCCAAGCGGTGAAGCTGGTGATCTCTTCGTCCTTATCGCCAAAGCGGTTCGCCATTACCCAGCCCGCGGCGGTGTCGGTAAACATCGGCGCGGGGCGTTTGTCCTCGTCCCAGAACGGCTTCTTCGCGACCAGGTGCACCTGGGTCATCGGATAGTACGGCACCGTCATCACTGCCTTGCGGTGCGCTTCCGGCAAGCCCGGATCAAAACGGATGTAACGCATGGTCGGCATCGGCAGCGTGCAGATCGCCCGCTTGCCTTCGTAGACCGCCCCATCGGCGCAGGTGACCTTCACGCCGTTGCCGTCGGCCGCGAACGCCACCACGGTCTTCTTGAAATGGATCTCGTGCTTGAGCTTCTTCGCCATAGCTTCGGGCAGCAGGTAGTTGCCGCCGATTACCGCTTCGGTGGAGGGGCGCATCTCCATCTGTCCGCGCGTCCACACCTCGTTGTAGTAGGCCATCAGTGCCGAGACGTCGTGCGACGAGGTGCCGTAGTAGAGGTTGGTGTCGAAAAACAGAGCGATCTGTTCGTCGGTGAAGCCTTCCTTCTTGAATAGCTCGTGCACCGCGATGTCGTGGCTAAAGAATTTCGGATCATGCCAATCGTCCGCAGACTTGAGCGGATTGGTCTTGCGATAGACCTGATCGGCCACGCCGAACGGCGGCACCTTCTTCCATGCCGGCGGAAGGTTATTGAGCGGCGAGGTCGCCCACTCCGCAGTCGTCATGTACTGACCGCGCAGATAGATGCCCGGCGTATTCATGCGATTGCGCACCGCGTAGTCGCGCAGCTTCAGTTTTAACCGGTCGCACCAATCGAGGCAGCGGCCATAGCCGCTGAAGAAACTGTTGCCACCCGCTTCCGGATGGCCGGGGACGTCTTTCAGGGTAAATACCCGACCGCCGACACGGTCACGGCCCTCGACGACCTGCACGGAGTAGCCAAGCTCCTCGAGCGCCAGGGCGGCGTTGAGGCCCGACAGCCCTGCCCCCACTACGATCACGTCGGCTTTTGTCGCCGCCCGCGACGGGCGGGAACCAAAGCCCGCCGCCGCCGCTGTTGCGAGGATGGAGCGTCGCGTAATCGTGTGCGTCATGAGCCTCAGATGCCTGCCAAAACTTCCTGCGCCGCGCGCTCGCCGGATTCCATAGCGCCTTCCATGCCGCGGTTCGACAGCGCCGTGTGCTCCCCGCAGAAGTGGATACGGCCATGAGGCTTGGAGAGGTGCAAGATGAATTCCTTGACCTGCCCAGGTTGCCACACCGCCCAATCGCCGCAGGCGAAGGGGTCTTTGTACCAGGACTTGAAGCCGGCGACCCTGACTTTGCCCTTGGCGGCCGGGCGGATGCGCTCAAAGTCCGCCAGCACGGCCTTTTTGGCCTCGGCTTCCGGCATACGGTCGAGTTTCGCCGCCTGCCAGCCCCGGGCCCAGCAGGTGATGCTGGTGACTTCTTCCGGGGTCTTGCCGAAGTGCTGGGCGAGCACATTGCCGCACAGGCTGTTGGTGAACATGCTCGGCTGGATACCGTCCTCGTTCCAGAACGGCTTGCTCGCCACCAAGTGAGTCTGGGTCAGGATTTGGAAGCCGAGGGTGCGAATCGCCTTCGCCTGGATTGCCGGCGGCAGCGGATCGATCTTCATGGTGCGCAGCACGGCCGTGGGCACAGAGCACACGATACGCTTGGCGCGATACACGCTGCCGTCGGCGCAGACGGCCTCGGCGCCGGTGTCGTCGGACCGAATGCCGATGACGGCTTTGTTGAAGTGCACTTCTTTCTTCAGCGCCCGCGCCATCGCTTCCGGGATGCGCATGTTGCCGCCCTTGGCCGCATAGGTCGCGCGCGGCGTGATGTCGCGCTGCATGTTGCCCCAGGCGTAGACGAAAAAGATCATCAACGCAGAGACTTCATCGGCGGACTGGCCGTGATCGACGTTGGTGTTGAAGGCGAGATTGATGGCGGCTTCGTCGAGGCCCTGCTGGCGCAGCCAATCCGCCAGCGAGATATCGAGATTGAAGCTCTTCGGGTCGTACCAATCCTCGTAATTCTTGCCGAGCGGATTTTTGGTACTCGCCAGCACCGGCACGATCGACCAGGGCATGATCTTCTTGAGGGGGCCCTTGAACGGGTTCTTCGGATGATCGGGCCAGTCCTTTTCGGAAATCTTCTGGCCGTCGAGCACCAAGTCGCGCGCCAGCATCAGCGGCGCGCGATCCGCGATGTTATGAAGTTCGGCGCCGTACTTGGTCGCCGCGTCGAGCATGCGACCGTATCCCGCGCCGATGCCGTTGCCGCCCGCTTCGGGGCTGCCGGGGACGTCATAGAGCGACAGCACACGCCCGCCGACGCGCTTATTGCCTTCGACCACCTGCACGGATTGGCCCTGTTCCTGGAGATCCAGGGCGGCCCGCAGACCCGAAAGCCCTGCGCCGATCACGAGCACGTCGCTCTGGGTGACCGCATGAACCGGGCGGCTGAGGGACGCGAGGGTCGAAGCCGCGGCCGCAGAACCGAGAGCCGTGCGGCGGGTGATGGCGCGAGACGTCATGGAAACCTCCCCATAGAACGAGCGGCCATTAAACCCATCGCGCGCGGGGTCGCGTGGCCGGGCTTGCCACACGACCACGCTGCGGTAATTTGGCGCCCCGCCGTCGCAAGAGAGGCCAGGACATGACCCAAGCCGAACCCACAGGCCCGGACACACTCGGCTATCGCGCTAGAATCGGCCTGTTGGTCCCGGCCTCGAATACGATCGCACAGCCCGAATTTGAATTGCTGGCGCCGCTGGGGGTGACCAACCAGGTCGCCCGTATGCGCCCGACCCCGCCCGGGAAAGTTGGCGGCAATCTCGAGTCCTACCGCGACGGCATCGACACGCAGGTTCCGGTGATCGCCGAGGCCATCAGCATGGCCCTGCACACCAATCCAAGCGCGGTGATCCTGGCGCACTCCATGGACACATTCCGCGGGGCGCTCGACGGCGCGCGCCTGTTGCAGGAGCGGCTGGACGGCTGCGCACCCGGCGTGCGCGTGGTGTTGCCGTCCCTGGCCTATCTCGTCGCGCTCAAAGCGCTGGGGCTGGGACCGGGCGCACGGCTGGCCGCGATCACGCCCTATTGGCCGCCGGAAGATGCGCACGTCGACGGGTTCTTCACCAGCGCCGGCTACAAGGTCACCCGCGTCCTGGGATTGAAGCGCCAAGGGGCATACGCCATCGCCGCAACGACCGCGGCGGAACTGATCGCCGGGTTACGCACCCTTGCCGAAGACAAGCCGGATGTGATTGTGCAGCCGGGCACGAACCTTGCGTCGGTCAAAGTCGCGGCGCAAGCGTCCGACTGGCTTGGCATCCCAGTGATCGCCTGCAACACGGCGTGCTATTGGCACGCCCTGCGCACCAGCGGGATATTCGACAAAGCTGATGGCTTCGGCGCACTGTTCAGCGAACACTAGAGCTTTTCTGCGATCACCTTGGGTGTGCCGAAAGTCGACTGCCATGCACGCAAAACCGTGAACCCGCACGCGGCGACCAGTTCCGCCAATTCCAAATCGCGGTACAGACATTCCGGCGCATACATCTGATGCTTTTCCGCCATTTCGGGCGTTATCGATGCCCAACGCTCTGCGACCGGCAAGTCGCGGTGCGGATAGGTAAGGCCGAATTCCGTTTCAAGACCACTCGCAGAGAGGAAGCAGCGCGCACCAGGGTTGGCATGTTCAAATAGTACCTTCAGAAGATCACGCAATTCGGCGTAGCGGATGCACCCCATCATGCGCTGCGAGTAGATAACGTCTAAGGGCGGACACAGGGTGCGGACGTCGATGTCGCGCACGTCCCCTTTGAAGGACCGAATAGCAGACCGTCCCAGCTCGCGATTGAAGTCTTCAGCACTGGCTTGTTGATCGGTTAAGTCGATGAGCAAAGCAGACGCGCCTGCGCGCGCCATGCGCCGGGCTTGCGCACCGTGACCGCCGCCAATATCGACTGCTACTGGCATGGCGCCGCCACCGCGCCGCTGCGCGACGAAGTCGATAGAACAATGGTCTAGTTCATCGACCCGCTGCGACGAGATATCGCCACCGTGCAGGCCCGTCGTGCTGACGAGCCTGTCACCATAGAGATTAAGTGGATTCTCGGTCACGAGGATTCACCAACCTTCGGAAAGCAGTATCGGCCCGTCATCCGTGCGCGGCGCCGCGGCGGCGATGCGTTCGCCGACGTGGGCGGCAAGGCGCGGACGCTGCATCCTCACAAGCAGGCTATAGCCGGTCTCCGTGCGGGGCGGCGCCCAATTCGATCCGCGCGTCCAAGCGTAGGTGCCGGGTCCACCGTTGCCGAGATCTTCCAACTGAAAATTGCCTGAGAGACAGAAGATCTCCGCGGTCGCTTCCCTGCTACCGCCCGCGGCCGGGCGCGGCGTGACGTGCGGCAAGGCAGCGCAGAGGAATGTTTGCGCGGAAGAGTCTTCGTCGCCGCGTAGCGCCTTGGCGAAGTAGGTTGCTGCCGACCTGGCGCGGCTGGGACTTACCGCGCTCCATGCCGTCTGTGAGGCGCTCGCGTGAACCACGGCATCGTCGGCATCGATATCGCGTGGCACGCCAATCTCCACGCCGCCGTCGGACATGACCAGTACCACCGCACCGTCGCGGGAGTGCCATCCGGACCAGCCTAAACCCGCCGGCAAGTAAGCGTAGGAATCCCGGGCGTAGGTCACATCACCGAAGCTGAACGATCCCTGAAGGACATAGAACTCGCACGCCACCGCGAAGGCCGCCGGACCGGCGCGCCAAAACTCGGGCGGCAGACGCAGAAGCTGCGTCGCGGCACCGGTGCGTTGATCCCAGCTCAGCGCTTTGGTCTCGACGGCAACGCCGCCGAGTTTCCGCGCCTTCCAGGACAACGCCTGCGATTGTGCAAAGCACGGTTGCCCGCGCGCCATTCCCCTCGCCCCTCGCCTCATGTCCCCGGGAATAGAATAGTCTTCCTTGCTGCCGAATGGAAACAGGGCAGCGGTCTGGGGCGGGGCTTCTGCCCGACGACACACGAAAAAGGGCGGCTCTTATGGAGCCGCCCTTATCAACCTTCGCCAGCGAATTGGCTTAGTTGGTTTCCTTCTTGAGATAGGCGATGAGCGCCTTGCGCTCGTCTTCCTTCTCGACGCCACGGAACGCCATCTTGTTGCCGGGCAGGAAATCCTTGGGCTTGGTGAGCCACTCGTCGATGGTCTTTTCGGACCAGGTGATGCCGGAGTTCTTCACCGCGTCGGAATATTTGAAGTCCGGCTGGCTGCCGGCCTTGCGTCCGAACAGACCGTGCAGGTTCGGACCGACCTTATTGCGGCCGTCGGCTTCGGTGGTGTGGCAGGAACGGCAGACCAGGAACACGCGTTGCCCGAGCTTCGTGGTGGAATCTTCTGCCTCATCCGCGCGGACCGGCTGCGCGAGGGCGAGAAGTCCGCCGCACATCAGTGCTGCGATCGAGCCCTTAACCAAGGCGACGTTCATGGACAATTTCTCCTTCGATGGCCCACGCGGCCGGGTGACTGCGGGCCTCGCAGATGCGTGAAAGTCGGCAGAAGCTAGAGCGATTTATGCCGAAGTAAAGTGGCAAATTTGCGCCCCTCCCATGGCGCCAACGCCCTAATGTCGCTCACGAAACAGCGTACTTTTCTGCACGGCGCGTGAGGTCGGCGGCGAGCGGCCGGGCGAGGCCGAGACCGAACAGCATTTCCGCAATCAGGAAGGCCGGCGCCATGAAAACCTGGGCCAAATTGACCAGGAACGCGGGCCGGCGGCCCTCGAACCCATGCCCCACGAACTGAACGATCCAGCCGAGCACGAACGCCCCGCCTGTGACCGGCCAGATCCAGTCCGCGGGGACACGCAATACCAGCGCGTAAATCACCGCATAGAAGGCTGAGGCACAAATCCCGATGAGCGGCACGCTGCCGAGATAGAGCGCCATCAGCCCGCCCAACAGAAGTTGCCCGGCCGTGATGCGCGCCGCCCCGATGTCGGCGAGGACCACCTGGTTGCTGGCGAGCAGCAGGGCGAACACGATCATCGGCACGCCGAGATGGTGTGTGGCCTGATTGCGCCGGTCGCGGTGATAGGCCGCATACATGGCAAGCTGCTCGAGAACCCAGGCGCGCATGGCGGTGCTCCCTGTCGCGGAGGACAGGAAACAGCCTAGCGCTGTTGCCACAAGCAGGCCAGAATCGTCGGCGTGAATCCCTCCGTCCGCGGCCCTGCCCGCCTGCCCTTTCCGCCCTTCCGGGACCGCTTTCCCTGGATCGGCGGCGATCTTCAGACTGTGCGAAACACGCTGCGGTGGTCGGACCCACATCTCGCCCCGGCGACCCGGTTGAAGCTGCCCCTGGCGGACGGCGATCAGCTGTGGGCGTCCGTGAATGTGCCGGGGCACATGACGGCCAAGCCGACGATCGTGCTTATCCACGGCCTGACCGGCGACGAGAACAGCCGCAATATCCAGACCAGCGCGGCGTATCACCTCGGACGCGGGTTCCCCGTGATCCGCATGAACCTGCGCGGCGCGGGCCCGTCCCTGGGCAGCAGCCAGGGCCACTATCACGCCGGACGCAGCCGGGATTTGCGCGAGGCGCTGGCGGCGCTCCCGTCGGCGCTTAAGGAGCATGGCGCGTTGCTGGTCGGCGCCTCCCTGGGCGGCAACATGCTGCTCAAGTTCATGGCGGAGGAACCACCGCCCTTCGTGCGCGCCGCAGCGGCGGTGAGTCCACCGGTGGATCTGAAGGCGGCGCAGATGTGCATCATGCGGCCGCGTAACCGGATCTATCACCGCCACCTGCTCAAGCAGATGAAGGCCGACGCCGCGGCGTCGGGCGATGTACGCGTCACGGCGGACCTGATCGCGGAAATCCAATCGGTTTACGACTTCGACGATCGCATCGTCGCGCCGACGAATGGGTTTGCGAATGCGGAAGACTATTACGCGCGGTCATCCGCCGGTCCGCGATTGAGGCAGATCGAAACGCCGACGCTGATCGTGCATGCCGCCGACGATCCGTGGATACCGCCCGACGCGCTCTCCAACGCCGCATTTCCGAACACCGGCGCGGTGACGTTGCTGATGTCGCCCGGCGGCGGGCATGTGGGCTTTCACGCCGCGGACAATCCGGCGCCGTATCACGACCGCTGTATCGGGATGTTTTTCGACGCCGTGCTTAGCCGGCCGCAGGCGCAGGCTTCGCAATAAGGCGGTCGGCCGCCAACAGGCCGAGCCAGATCGCCAGCGCGAACAGATACACCAGCATGTATTCCACCGCCGGCACGCGAATGATCTCGGCGAACAAGCCGACGCCACGGAACAGGTACGTTACGCCGACACCGGCACCATAGGCACCGACGAAGGCCCAGCGCTGCCAGCGCTTCAGGCCGAGACCATGCATTTGGGTGACGATGAACATCGCCGCGAAGCCGAAAAAGAACTGCGCCCAGGCCCCTTTCGCCGACATCAAAGCCACGGACGTGCCGTGAAATAGGACGAGGACCTCGAGGCTCATGGTCCACCAGCGGTTTACGTGCATGCGGGTGAACATCAGGCTGCCCTGGAGCATGACGATCGTCGTGTAGAAAGTGCCCGCCAAGTGCCCGTAGGTCGACTCCATCGGGTGGTACCAGAACGTGAAGATCAGCGCCCAGGAGAAGACGTAGCCGTGGTACTTGCGCAAGACCCGGCCGGCTTCCTCCGGGATGTTGGCGCTCTTGCCGAAGAACATCCCGCGGCGCTGGTTCTCCATGATCAGGATCATCACCAGCATGATGATGACGGAGCCCTGTGACGCCCAGATCGGGGTGTCTTGCGCCAAGCCGTCATAGGTGGCGTGGGTCTGCGCGAGATGCAGCAGGATGAAGACTCCATTGGCCGCCAGGGCCATCACGTTCACCGGGTGCAGCACGCGCCCATAGCTCAGCCCTTGCGACTGCGCCCGATAAATGAGCGCCCAGATCGTCACCTGATGGAGCAGATAGCCGCCCCAGGCGGTGGCGTGGCTCAGGGCGGTCGGGTCGGGGAGCTTCCAAACATAGTCCAGGAACCCCATGTCGGGCTTGAACGCAACGGGCGCCAAAAGCGGGGCAACGGCGGCGACCAGGACGACGTATCCCAGACAGAACGCGACCCCGAGGAGCCAGGCGAACGTATCAGCCGTCTTTGTGTCAGAAGAACCAGTTTTGGCAGGCGTTTCGGTCATAGTGCCTATTCTCTCACCGGGTGTGGGCCCCTGGACATCGATATCCCCTGCCGACGTGCAAGATTTGCAGCCGTATCCACGGATTGGTTGGCAGGTTACCCTGACCTTCCGCGGCGTTCCTTGACTTTCATGACCCGCGGTTGCACGTGAATAGACCGGTGTCTCCAGCCCGAGGTTCGCCATGACCCACCTGCCCCCTATCGGCCGTCGTACCCTGCTCAAGAGCGCCGGCGGCGCCCTCGTCGTCGGGTTCTTTCATGGGACCGGGCGCGACGCCTGGAGCGCCGAAGCGCCCTTCGCGCCCAACGCTTTCGTCCGGATCGCGCCGGACAACACGGTGACCGTGTTGAGCAAGCACATCGAGATGGGTCAGGGCAGTTACAGCGGGCTGGCGCGCATTGTCGCCGAGGAACTCGACGCGGACTGGGCGCAGATGCGCGCGGAGGGCGCCCCCGCGGACACCAAGCTCTACGCCAACCTGGCTTTCGGCATGCAGGGCACCGGCGGCAGTTCTTCGATCGCCAATTCCTATGAGCAGCTGCGCAAGGCCGGCGCGACGGCGCGCGCCATGCTGGTGCAAGCTGCCGCCAAGACCTGGAACGTGCCGGCAGATCAAATCACGGTGTCGAAAGGCGTGGTCACCCATGCCGCCGGCAAACACAGCGCCACGTTCGGCGAACTGGCCGCCACGGCCGCGAAGCTGCCGGTTCCCGAGAATGTGACGTTGAAGGACCCCAAGACTTTCACGCTGATCGGCAAGCCGGATCACCGCATCGATGTGCCGGAGAAGTCGGACGGCACCGCCCTCTATGGCCTCGACGTGCGCTTCCCCGGCATGGTGACGGCAACGATCGCCCGCCCGCCCCGCTTCGGCAGCGTGATGAAGTCGTTCGATGATTCCGGCGCACGCGCCGTGCCCGGCGTGAAGCAGGTGGTCGCCGTACCGACCGGCGTGGCCGTGATTGCGGATTCCTACTGGGCCGCAGCGCGCGGTCGCGACGCGCTCAAAATCGAGTGGGACGACAGCAAGGCCGACATGCGCTCGACGCCCCAGATCACCGCCGAATACAAGAAGCTCGCCGGCGAGCCCGGCAAGAAGGCGAAGACCGAAGGCGACGTCGATGCGGCGTTCAAGAACGCCAAGGTGATCACCGCCGATTACGAGGTGCCGTTCCTCGCCCATGCGCCGATGGAACCGCTCAATTGCGTGGTCCGCCGCAGCGACAGCGGTGCGGAGCTTTGGTATGGCTGCCAGTTCCAGACCGTCGATCAGGGCAACGTTGCCAAGCTGCTCGGCTTGAAGCCGGAACAGGTGACCATTAACACCCTGTTCGCAGGCGGCAGCTTTGGACGCCGCGCGAATTTCGGGTCGGACTTCGTAAGCGAGACCGTTGAGATCGCAAAGCAGCTGCCGGTCGGTACCCCGGTGCGCCTGGTGTGGTCGCGCGAGGATGATATTCGCGGCGGGCGGTATCGCCCTGCGTACTATCACCGTCTCCAGGCGGCGCTGAGCCCGCAAGGCAAACTGATCGCATGGAAACACCGGGTCGTCGGCCAATCGATCATGGCGGGAACGCCGTTCGAGGCGATGATGGTGAAGGACGGCGTCGACGGCAATTCGGTCGAAGGCGCGGCCGAGTTGCCTTATCACATCGACAATTTCGCGGTCGAACTGACGACGACAAAAGTCGGCGCGACGGTGTTGTGGTGGCGGTCGGTGGGATCGAGCCACAATGCCTTCGTCACCGAAGCGTTCATCGATGTGATGGCGAAGGAAGCCGGCAAAGACCCGTTGGAATTCCGCCGCGCGATGATGCCCGCGGACTCGACCGAGCGGAAAGCCCTGGATCTGGCCGCGGAGAAAGCCGGCTGGGGCACCCCCCTGCCCGCCGGTCGCGCGCGCGGCATCGCGGTGGCAAAATCTTTCGGCACAAGCGTTGCCCAAGTGGCCGAGGTCAGCCGCGACTCATCGGGCCGCGTGAAAGTGCATCGGGTGGTGTGCGCCGTCTATTGCGGCACGGCCGTCGACCCCCGCGGCATCGAAGCCCAGATGGAGGGTGGGATCGCCTTCGGCCTCGGCGCCGCCATGAAGGGCGAGATCACGCTGAAGGACGGCAAGGTCGAGCAAGGCAACTTCGACACCTACGATGTGCTGCGCATGGATGAGATGCCGGTGGTCGAGGTGCACATCGAGCCGTCGGACGAGAAGCCCACGGGCACCGGCGAACCGGGCGTGCCGCCGATCGCGCCTGCAGTCGCCAATGCCATCCTCGCCCTCACCGGCAAGCCGGTCACGCGGCTACCGATGCACCGCGCCGCTGTTGGCGTTTAAGCCGGGCGCGACCTGAAACGCGCGACATCAAGGGCCCGCAGCATACGCTGTGGGCCCTTTCTCGTGCCCCCGTCCTACCGTAGCCGTTCCATATAGCTGTCGGCGAAATGCGACTGACGTCGCTGATCCAGCTCTTGCAGAACGTAGTGACACAGATCGAGGGATCCAAAGATATCGTGCGCGATGATCGCTAGCTTCTGAAGCTTCTTATCCGGAAGCAGAGAGAGCTTCATGAAATCCTTCACGTAGATCACATCGCCCCAAATGATCTGCCGAATGCCGGCATAGGGATCCTGTTTGTTGCGCAGCGGCTTGAAACACCTGGCGGACAGATCATGGAAGGTGTGAAAGCTGAATCCCGCACCGCGCAGAAACACGTCGATATCGCCATACAAAGGCTGACCTTTGTAGAGCTCAACGAATTCGACTTCGCTTTGGACCGCGACCGCGCGGGACAGGTGCCGGCCAGCGTGCTTCATCACGTCGAGCTCACCGCCCTGGACGTCTAACTTCAGAAAATCGACATCTTCGATTTCCGTAATGTCGTCCAAGCGCATCGTCTCAGTGGGATGTTTGGCCACCAGGGTGGTGAATTCGGCGATCGCCTGGAATTTCTCCATGAGTTCCGCGTTGGGCTCATAGAGCGACCCCGTAATGGCGCGATTTGTCTCGTGATAGATACCGGGCTTCCCGTCGCCGACAAAGTAAGGCAGCACGGTTCGCCCCGGCTGCGGCGCGGCCTTCAGTTTCTCGTACTCCGCAGGATTGGGCTCGAAGGCAAAAACGCGGGTGTGGGGAGCCGTCGCGGGCTTGTAGTAGCTCGGCAGGCCGCCGTTGTCGCTTGCGCCGACGTCGATGACGATCAGAGGCTCGGCATCCGTCAGAAGGTCGTACAACGTCGCGATCGGCATGCGGCCACTGGTCCCCGTTAGGTTTCGGGAGGCATGCGCTCGAGATACTGGCCTTCGAGGTCAGATCCAGCGCCGATGCGTCCGTCGAGTTCGATCATGAGGCGGAGACACAGATCGTACGATCCGTAGAAGTCATGGGCCATGACGGCGAACTTCACAAGCTGCGGTGTCGACAGTTCGCCGAGACGCCGGATGTCCCTGACAAACGTTGCATCACCCCACATCAACTGGCGCAGCGCCGCATAGGGGTCGTTTTGCATGAACGGCTTGAAGCAGCGCCCCGCGATCAGCGGCAAGGTGTGCAGGAGAAACCCGCGACTGCGGAGATAGGCGTCGACGTCGCCATAAAGGGGCTGGTCCTTGTAGAGCGGGACGAATTCGACTTCGGTATCGATCACAAGACACGACGCCAGCGTGCGCTCGCCGTTTTGCATCACGATGAGTTCGGCGCCTTGCACATCGATCTTCAAATAGTCCGCCGGGGGCAGCCCAAGGTCGTCGAGACGCCGCGTCTCCAGATTGTGCACCCGTCGAACCTTATG